>JBLNCT010000093.1:0-35724 GCA_050260915.1 Parcubacteria group bacterium | reverse complement strand
ATTCCCGGCAGAGCTCGCTCGCGCCGACGCCGAACACGACCCAGGGCCTGGGCAGACCGGCGAGCCCGGCCGCCACCCTGGCGGTCACCTCCGGATCGAGGATCAGGTCCACTTCCCGGTTCGTGTCGAAGCCGTGGAGCTCGTCGAAGGCGTTGAGCTTGTCGATGCGGTGCAGCTTGCGGGTGTTGCGCGGCATTCGGGGATGGGCGTTCAGCCAGATCTCCTGCCAGCGCGATTCCATGCCGTAGCCGTGGCGCTCGGGGATGCCCGCCAGGAAGGCCGCGAAGCTGATGTGCGGCTGCCGCTCCATGACCCAGATGCTGGAGGGCTTTTCCCGCCGGAAGATGGAGACATAGGCCGGCACCTGCTTCAGGCCCGGCTGCGCCTGCGGCAGGTCGACCACGTGAGAGATGGCCGGGTCCATCCGGAGCAGGTCGCGGGCCCGCGTCGACGGCCGCATGGCGAGCGCCACCTTTCCCTGAGGCGAATGGGCCGCGATCGCCCGGAACGTCGGCAAGTGCCAGATGACGTCTCCAATGCCGCGGCACACCATCAGCACCAGCGGCAGCCCCCCCCGATTTTCAGTCATCCCCGGCAGTCACCGCACAGTCCGTGCGCCTCTATGGTTACACTGTTGAGCGCGTAGCCCGCCGCGTCGCCCAGCGCCAGGATCGGCGAGGCGCCGTGCGAGGCGATCTCTCGGGTCGCGCCGCAGCAGTCGCAGATCAGGAAGGCCGCGGCATGGCCATCCTCGCCTCGGCGGCAGGCGACGTAGGCGTTCAGGCTTTCGATGCGGTGGGCGAAGCCCTGCTGGGTCAGGAACTCCAGCGCGCGATAGACGGTGGGCGGCTTGGCGGGCGCGCCGTCTTCCCCGAAGGCGGCGATGAGGTCGTAGGCCTTCACCGGCTGGCCGGCCCGGAGCAGGAGCTCGAGCACGCGACGGCGTGGCGGGGTTAGCTTCTGGCCGGCCGTCTCGCAGCGCCCCGCTGCCCCCGCGAGCTCGGCCGCGAGGGCTTCGCCGCTCAGGTGCGCGTGGTGATGCTCATGTCCGCAGTCGGCCATGCACCTGAGGTAAAGGTGCGGCCGGGCGGGCGCAAGCTAGCGGCGCTTGCGCTGGCCCGTGACCTCGGTCGCACGCGGACCGTCCGGCCCGGCGGAGCGGCGTTCGCGCTCGGCGGTCTTCTTCTCGGCCTTTTCGGACTCGATGCCCTTCATGTCGCCAAGCGGCTGGGCGGCGTTGTCCTTGCGGCCTTGCTGATTGAGCTCTGACATCGCGGTCCTCCTTGTGGGGAGGATAAGAAGAAGGGGGCCGGATCGTTCCGGCCCCCTCACCGCGCTTCAGGCGGCCTTCTTGTCGAACAGCTTGGCCCAGCGGGGCTTTTGGCGGGTCTTCCAGGCGCCGCGCCAGTAGGCGTCGGAGCCGATCAGCGGGACCACCGTGGTGGCCTCCGCGAAGACCATCTGCTCCCAGGTCACGTCCACCTTGCCCCAGGAGCAGGCCTCCTTCAGGGTCGAGGAGGAGCAGGCGCCGTCGCGCACGTCGGCCACGGTGATCTGGACCGCGTACTTGTGCATATCCGCCTCGATCCCGAGGATTTCCGCGCACACCACCGTGTCCTGGGCGAAGTTCTTCGGCACGCCGCCGCCGACCATGAACAGGCCCGTATCGCCCGCCTCGATCTTGATCTGCGTCAGTTCGCGGAAGTCGGCGACCGCGTCGATCATCACGTAGGGCTTGCCCGCCTTGATGCGCTCGACCTGGTGCTTGACCAGCCCAAAGCCCGCGGAGCTGTCGACGAAGGCCGGGCAGAAGATCGGCACGCCTTCCTCGTAGGCGACCTGCACCAGCGACCCCGGCTTCTTGGCGTTGCCGGCCGCCAGCCACTTGCCCATCTCCTGGATGAACTCGCGGGACGAGTAGGCGCGCGGTTCGAGGCTGTCGCAGATATCCTTGATCGTCATGTCGACGGTCTGGAGCTCTTCCTCGTCGATGTAGGTGTCGTAGATGCGGTCGATGTACATCGCCCGCAGCTCGCGGTCGTCCACGGTGGAGTCGGCCTGGTAGTGCTTGAAGCCAAGCGCCTCCAGGAAGTCCATGTCGACGATGGAGGCCCCGGTGGCGACCACAACGTCGATCATGCCGAACTTCACCATGTCGCGGTAGACGTGCATGCAGCCGCCCGCGCTGGTCGAGCCGGCCAGGATCAGCCACGGCGAGCACTTCTCGTCGGACACGGCCATGTTGAAGATGTCCGCCGCCCGCGCGGTGTCGCGCGAGGAGAAGCTCATCTTGCGCATGGCGTCGATGATCGGCCGGGCGTCGAAGCTCGCGATATCGACGTGCTCGACGACGTTGGCGAGCAGTTCGGCCTTGCGGTTGTCGGTCGGAACGGGAGCGTTCATCTCAGAGGTTTCCCTTTTCAGGTGAGCGCCCGTCGTTCAACTGCTCTCCCGCCCGGACGGAGCGACGGACGGGAGCGATGTCGTGCGTCCTTCGACACGGCCGCTGCGCGGCCTGCTCAGGATGACGAAACTAGGGGAGCTCCACAAAGTTCGTCATGGTGAGCAGTGGCGAAGCCACGTGTCGAACCACGCACCTATCTGCGACGCCTCTTCTTGCCGCCGCGGGCCTTCAGCCGAACGACGTTGGTGTTCGGGACCTGGGGGGTCGGGATCGACCGGCGCGCGAGCCCGAACATCGACGCCATTGGCGCGTCGTCCACCACGACGGTCTCAACGTCGCCGAAGCCGTTGAAGCGGGTGTTCATGGCCACGCCATAGGCGCCCAGCATGCCGATCTCGACGTAGTCGCCCTCGCGGACATCCTCCGGAAGCCAGAAAGGCCCCGGCATGTGGTCGAGGGAGTCGCAGGTCGGGCCGTAGAAGCGAAAGGGCTTCAGGTTGCCTTCCACGTCGCACGCCTCGCCGGCCTCGCCCCGGTAGAGCTTCACCGGAAAGGGCCACTTGGTGTGCGCGGCGTCGAACAGCGACCCGTAGGAGCCGTCGTTCAGATAAAGCGCGTCGCCCTTCTTCAGCTCGACCTTGGTCAGGATCGATGAGGACTCGGCCACCAGCGCCCGGCCGGGTTCGCACCACAGCTCGGTCGTCTCGGCGACGGGCATTTCGTTGAAGCCACGCTCGATGGCCGCAAGGTAGTCGCCCATGTCGGGCGGGATCATGCCCGGATAGACGGACGGGAAGCCGCCGCCCACGTCGACGACATCAGCGAACACGCCCGCGCGCACCAGGGCGCGTCCGGCCTGCGCCATCGCCGCCTGGAAGGCGGTCGGGCGCATGCACTGCGATCCCACGTGGAAGGAGACGCCCATCAGCTCCTGAGTCGCCTGGCGGGCGGCCAGCAGCAGGGCCGGCGCTTCGCGCTGGCCGACGCCGAACTTGCCGGACAGCGAGTAGGCCGCGCCCTCGGCCTCGACGGCCAGGCGCACAATCAGGTTCAGGTCCTTCGCGCCGCCCGTGGCGTCCAGCAGCTTCGCCAGTTCCTCGTGCGTGTCGAAGGCGAAGGTGCGGACGCCATGATCGAAGTAGGCGCAGGCGATCGCGCTGCGGCTCTTGACCGGGTGCATGAAGGCCATGCGGGCGCCGGGCGCATGTTCGGCCACCAGCTCGATCTCGGGGATCGAGGCCACGTCGAAGGAATTGACGCCGTTATCCGCGAGCGTGCGGATCACCCACGGCGAAGGGTTCGCCTTCACCGCGTAGAATACGTCGCCTTTGAAATTGTCCTGGAACCAGCGCGCCGCTAGGGCCACCGCGCCCGGTCGCACGAGGGCGACAGGACGTTCCGGGGACCGCTCACGGACCAGGTCCAGGGGCGTATGGTGCTTCTCCACCTCACGCAACCCCCAACGGATTGTTGAACCCAGGCCGGCGTTAGCAGCGCTTTTGAGGACATCGGGTCCGCCGGAGCCGTGGCAAATAGGGGCTATACCCCCCCATGTAAAGCCAAAAACGGTGCGACATTTCCCCCGTGCTTCCCCCTTGGGGAAGCTGTCGCGGAGCGACTGAAGGGGCTCATAGAGCGCCGATGATCGTGATTAGCGATTGAACTCTTCCGCCGAAGCCCTCGCCGCCCACTTAATGCGGCTCAGCACCGCTTCCATGTCCGTCATGACGACCCGGGCGGAGAAGCGAACCACGCGGACGCCCTTGTCAGCCAGCCAGGCAGTACGCCGCTGATCCTGGGCGTATCGCGCGTCATTGATGTGGCCCTCCCCGTCCACCTCGACCGCCAGCTTGGCCTCGTCGCAGTAGAAATCGAGGATCCACGGGCCGAGCGGATGCTGCCGCCGGAACTTCAGGCCGTCGAGCTGCTGGCGGCGCAGGCATAGCCACAGCTTGATCTCCGGACGGGTCATCGTGCGGCGGAGCCGCTTCGCACGGTCAAGGGTGATCTGCGGCGCCTGCATGGTTGAGCTAAACCACGTCTTCCCCCTCTGGGGGAAGTACCGGCGAAGCCGGGGATGGGGGCTCACCGCACTGAGTCAGCGGGTGTGAGCCCCTTCAGTCGGCTTCGCCGACAGCTTCCCCAGAGGGGAAGCACGAGGCTTGCGCAACTTCGCGCTTTCACGACCAATGCCCCCGATGACCGACGCGGTGCTCAAGCTTGAGAAGGTTTCGCGGAGCTTCGGCGCCAGGCGGGCGCTGGAGGGGGTGGATCTGGCGGTCGCGCGCGGCGAGATGGTGGCGCTGATCGGGCCTTCGGGGTCGGGAAAGTCGACGCTGTTGCGGTCGATCAGCGGGCTGACGGCGATCGATCCCGGGGCCGGCCGCATCGAGGCGTTTGGCGAGACGGTGCAGGAGAAGGGGCGGGTCACGGACGCTGTCCGAAAGGCCCGCATCCGCATCGGCTTCATCTTCCAGCAGTTCAATCTTGTCGAGCGGCTCACGCTCTTCACCAATGCGGCGCTGGGGTCGCTCGGGCGGATCGGGTTCTGGCGCGGGCTGCTGGGTCTGTGGCCCGCCGAGACGAGGGCGGCGGCCATGCAGGCCCTCTCCCGCGTCGGCGTCGCGGACTACGCGGGCCAGCGGGCGGGCACTCTGTCGGGCGGCCAGCAGCAGCGGGCGGCCATCGCCCGGGCGCTGGTGCAGAAGGCGAAGATCATTCTGGCCGACGAACCGGTCGCCTCGCTCGACCCTGTGTCGGCGCGCCGCGTGATGGAAATCCTGCGCGAGCTGAACCGAACCGACGGGCTGACCGTCATCGTCACCCTTCACCAGGTCGACATCGCGCTGCGCTATTGCGACAGGGTGGTGGCGCTGAAGGATGGGAAGGTGGCGTACGACGGCCCAGCTTCAGGGCTCGACCGCGAGCGGTTGATCGGTATCTATGGGCCCGAATTCGCCGACGTCCTCGGGGAGCCTCGATGATCCGCCGCGCCCTTGCGCTCATTGCCGCCGCGATCACGCTCGCCGGCTGTGGTCAGGGATTGAACCGGGGCAATGCGCCCGACGAAATCCGCTTCTCGATCCTGTCGGCGGAGAACACCCAGACCAACCAGAAGTACTGGACCCCGGTCCTCCAGGACATGGAGAAGGCGACCGGCCTCAAGGTGCGGCCCTACTACCAGTCGAACTACACCTCGCTGATCGAGGCGATGCGGTTCAAGCAGACGGACGTGGGCTGGTTCTCCAATCAGTCCGGGCTTGAGGCCGTGCGGCGCGCCGGCGGCGAGGTCTTCGCGCGAACCACCGATCCCTCGGGCGTGGACGGCTATCAGTCGGTGCTGATCGTCAATGCAAAGAGCAAGCTCACGCTCGACGACGTGCTGAAGTGCGACCGCAAGCTGACCTTCGGGATCGGGGATGCGAAGTCGACGTCGGGCACGCTGGCCCCGATGACCTACCTGTTTGCGCCGCGAAATATCGACCCGCAGACGTGCTTCAAGACGGTCCGGGCCGCGAACCACCAGACCAACCTGTTCTCGGTGGCCAAGGGCGTGCTGGACGTGGCGACCAACAACACCACCTCGCTCAGGCTCGACCTGGAGCGCGGCGGGACGGCGGCGCGGCAGGTGAAGGTGATTTGGGTCTCGCCGACCATTCCGGAGGACCCGATCATCTACCGCAAGGACCTCGACCCGGCGGTGAAGGAGAAGCTGCGCCAGTTCTTCCTGACCTATGGCCAGGGCGACACGCCGGAGGCGAAGCGCCAGCATGCGAACCTCGTGGCGCTGTCCATCGGCGGCTTCGTGCCGGCCGACAACACCCACCTCCTGCCGGTCCGCGAGATGGAGGCAACTGAACAAGTGATCGAGGCGCGCAACCACGGGGACAAAAAGGCGCTGGAGAAGGCGGAGAAGACGCTGGCCGCGATCCGCCAGGCGCGGATGGACCTCGCCGGCAAGGCTGGCATTCCTCTGACCAACCCGTAGCGCGCGCCATGGCCGAGGCGCCGCTCACGCCCCCTGCCCCGCCCCTGTCGCAGCGGCTGTTCGGCCTGCTGCTCTGGGGCGGCATCGCCGTCGCCCTGATCGCCAGCTTCCAGCCGGTCGAGATCTGGCGCTTTCCGATGCTGTTCTCGAATTCGGCGAACATGCAGGAGTTCGGACGGCAGTTCCTCCATCCGGACTTCGGCGACTGGCGCCTCTACGCCGTGCAGATGTGGCTGACGGTCCAGATCGCGCTTTGGGGGACCGTCCTGGCGCTCGTCATTGCCGTGCCGCTGGCGCTGGCGGGCTCGCGCAATATCGCGCCCGAGTGGGTGAGACGGCCCGCCCGCTGGATCATGGACGTGCTGCGGGCTGTGCCGGACCTGGTGATCGGGACCCTGTTCCTCGTCGCGGTGGGTCTTGGCCCGTTCGCCGGGGCGCTCGCATTGGCCTTGAACACCGGCGGGGTGCTCGGAAAGCTGTTCTCGGAGGCCGTCGAGGCGGTCGATCCGGGACCCGTGGAAGGGGTGCGGGCGACCGGGGCGGGCCGGTTGCAGCAGATCGTCTGGGGCGTGATCCCGCAGGTCGCGCCGCTTTGGACCTCGTTCGGCCTCTACCGCTTCGAGTCCAACGCGCGGGCCGCGACCGTGCTCGGCCTCATCGGCGCGGGCGGCATCGGCCAGGTGCTGTTCGACGCGCTCAACAGCTTCGCCTACTCGCAGGTGGCCGCGATCGCGGTGGTTATCGTGATCGCGGTGTCCTGCATCGACCTGCTGTCGCAGACGATCCGGAAGCGCCTGATCTAGGCCGCGCGGGGCTTGCGGCGCAGGCGGCCGAGCCTGCGCAGGCGGCGCCAGAAGCGGGTCTTTTCGGGCTCCGGATAGGGCTGGAGGTTGCGCAGGAACTCCTCGCTGCAGGCGCGCCAGGAATGGCGCTCGGCGAAGGCGCGGACGTGCTTGCGGTCGATGTCGAGGCAGGCGATGGCCGCGTCGGCGAGGCCGTTCTTCATGTCCGGCGCGACGAACCCCGCGCCGGAGCCCGGAATGATGTCCACCGGACCGGGAACCGAGAAGCCCGCCACCGGCGTCCCGCTCGCCATCGCCTCCAGGATTACCAGGCCGAAGGTGTCGGTGAGGGAGGGAAAGACGAAGACGTCGGCGCAGGCGTAGGCCGCCGCCAGCTCCGCGCCGAACTTGGCGCCGGTGAAGACCACGCCCGGGTACTTCTTCATCAGCTCTTCGCGCTGCGGCCCGTCGCCGACGACGACCTTCGTCCCCGGCAGGTCGAGTTTGGCGAAGGCCTCGATGTTCTTCTCCACCGCCACGCGGCCGACATTGACGAAGATGGGGCGCGGCAGGCCCTCGAAGATGTCGGGTTCGCCCGGCTGGCGTGGGCGGAACAGCTCCAGGTCGACGCCGCGCGACCAGAAGGAGATGTTGCGGAACCCGTGCTCCTCCAGCTCGCGGCGCATGGTGGGCGTGGCCACCATGATCCGGCCGGACGCCCCGTGGAACCAGCGCATGTAGGCGTAGCCCGCCGCCAGCGGCACCGGCACGCGGGCCGAGACATACTCGGGAAAGCGGGTGTGATAGCTCGTCGTGAACGGCAGCTTCCACTCAAGGCAGATGCGCCGCGCGGCCAGGCCTATGGGCCCTTCGGTGGCGATGTGGATGGCCTCGGGTTCGAAGGACTTGAACTTCTCCTTCGTCGGCCCGTAGGCGCCCAGCGCCAGCTTGATCTCCGAGTAGGTCGGAAGCGGCACCGTCCTGAACTGGTCGGGACTGACGACTTCGATCTCATGGCCCATGGCCCGGAGTTCGGCGAGGGTGCGCGTCAGCGTGCGCACGACGCCGTTGACCTGAGGCTCCCAGGCGTCGGTGGCGAGAAGGATGCGCATGCGGTCGGACGGCTGCTCCGGAAACTAGCCGTCCTATAGGGCGCGTCGCCGCGCCTTCCAACCTCGCGCCTGTGACGGTCTTAGCCGCCCCCGCCGATCATCGAGTGGCTGACGCGGAACGCCGCCGGCAGGATCAGCACGCCCATCAGGCACGGGAAGATGAACAGGATCAGCGGCACCATCAGCTTGGCCGGCAGCGCCATCGCCTTTTCTTCCGCCCGCAGCATGCGCTTGACCCGCATATCGTCGGCGAAAATCGAGAGCGTCTCGCCGAGGCTCGTGCCCATCTCTTCGGCCTGACGCAGCATGGTGGCGAGCTGGCGGGATTCATCGGTGCCGAGGCGGTCGGCGAAGGCCTGCCAGCACTCCTTCCGTCCACGGCCGGCGCGCAGTTCCAGCGTCAGGATGTTCACCTGCTCGGCGAGGTTCGGATAGCGGCGCACCAGCTCGTCGCCCACGCGGCTGACGGCGGCGTCGAGCGACAGGCCCGCCTCCACCGAGGCGACCAGCAGGTCGAGGAGGTCCGGGAAGCCTTCATTGTACTCGAGTTGCAGCTTGCGCTTCTTGCCCTCGAGGAACTTGTCCGGACCCATCATGCCCGCCACGGCGACCGCGCCGACCGCGAGAATCGCGCCGGACCCGGCCTTGCCGCTGATGGCGACGGGCACCAGCAGGATGCCCATCAGCACCGCCGCGCCCAAGCACACGGCCCGCGCGCCAAGGTAGATGAGCACCGCTTCCTTGTTGAAGTAGCCGGCGTGCATCAGCTTGGTGCGAAGGACCGACAGCTGGGCCGGATCCTGCAGGGCCATGCGCTCACCGAGCTGCTTGATGCTCTTCATCGCACGGTCGGTCGTCTTGCCCTTCGGCTCGGCCGAGGCCTGAGGGGCCGCGGAGGTCTGGCCGGACAGGCGCTCCTCGCGCTTGGAGCGGGCGTTCGCCTCGCGCAGCGCGACGTAGCCGCCGCCGCCAATGGCGAGCGACAGGCAGATGGTCGCGGTGACCGTCAGGATTGTTTCGAGGGTTGCGGCGTCCATGACCTCAAATCCTCATGTCGATCATGCGGCGCATGACCATGTTGCCGATGAACATCCAGACCCCGAAGACGCCCAGCGCGATCTGCACCGGCTTCTCGCCGATCACGTCGCCGTAGAAGTGCGGCGACATCACCGTCAGGATCAGCAGCACGCCGAAGGGCGCGGAGGTCAGGATGATGGCCGAGGCGCGGCCTTCTGACGCCGCCGCCTTGATCTTCAGGCGCATCTTGTGGCGCTCGCGCACGGCCTTGGCGTTCATCTTCAGAAGGCCGGTCAGGTTGCCGCCGCAGCGTTCCTGCAGTCGGATCGTGGCGGCGAAGAGGTCCACGTCCGGCTGGCGGCAGCGGTCAGCCATCCGCGCCACCGCCTGCTCCAGCGTCGAGCCGTAGGCGATCTCGTCCCCGGCCATGCCGAACTCGGTGCCCACCGGATCGGGCATCTCCCGACCCACGAGCGCGACCGCGGTCGGCACCGGGTGGCCGGCTTCCAGGCTGCGCACGATGATTTCGAGGGCGCCGGGCAGCTGCTCGCCGAGTTGCTTGGCGCGCTTGGTGGCGGCCACGTTGAGGATCAGCAGCGGGCCGGCGACGCCGAACAGAAGCGCGGGCACGACGCCCATGACCAGGCTGTGGGTCAGCGCGAAGACGGCGACCCAGGCGCCCGCCGCCGCGCCGGCGGCCATCAGGGCCCAGCGCTGCGGCTCGAACTTGAGGCCCGAGCGCACGACCAGGTCGGTGAACCAGGCCAGGCCCTGGCGCTCGCCCTCGGCGGTAAGGCCGCGCTGCTTGCGAAGCTCGACCACCAGGTCGGCCAGAGAGGCCGTCTTCTCCGCGACCTTCAGCCGCTTGTTCACCTTCCGGCGGGAGGAGGCGCGCGTCAGCAAGCCGGACATGGCCTGCACCAGAGTGAAGGCCGCCGCGAAGATCAGGATGAGGATGATTAAGCGGGGGATATTGTCGCCCATCACAGCACCTTGTTCGGGTCGAAGTTGTTGGTGTCGTAGGGGATGCCCCGGCGCTGCATCTCGTCGAGGCACTTGGGACGCAGGCCGGTGGCGCGGTGTTCGCCGTAGACGGTGCCGTCTTCCCCGGTGCCGGTGCGGTTGAAGTAGAAGATCTCCTGCATCTGGACGACGTTGCCTTCCATGCCGGTGATCTCGGTGATGCTCATCACCTTGCGCTTACCGTCGGACAGACGGGAGGCCTGCACGATCAGGCCGACGGCGGAGGCGATCTGGCCGCGCACGGCTTCCGGGCTGATCTTGACGCCGCCCATGGCGACCATCTGCTCCAGACGGGTGATGGCTTCGCGCGGGTTGTTGGCGTGGATGGTCGCCATCGAGCCTTCGTGGCCGGTGTTCATGGCCTGGAGCATGTCGAAGGCTTCCTCGCCCCGGACTTCCCCCAGGATCACCCGGTCGGGACGCATCCGCAGTGCGTTCTTCACGAGGTCGCGCTGCTTGATCTCGCCCTTGCCTTCGATGTTCGGCGGACGGGTTTCCATCCGCACCACGTGCGGCTGCTGCAGCTGCAGTTCGGCGGCGTCTTCGATGGTGATCAGGCGCTCGCCCTCGGAGATCGCGGCCGAGCAGGCGTTGAGCAGGGTCGTCTTACCGGAGCCCGTGCCGCCGGAGATCACGGTCGAGACGCGCGCCCGGACCGCGCCCCACAGGAACTCGGCCATGCAGGCGGGCATGGCGCCCACTTCCACGAGCTTGGCGAAGCTGAGCGGCTTCTTGGAGAACTTCCGGATCGAGACCGCCGCGCCGTCGATGGCGATCGGGTAGATGGCCGCGTTCACGCGGGAGCCGTCGGCGAGACGGGCGTCCACCATCGGCGAGCTTTCGTCGATCCGCCGCCCGACGCCGGCGACGATGCGGTTGATGATCCGCAGCAGGTGGTTGTTGTCGTAGAAGCGGACGGGCGTGAGCTCCAGCTCGCCGCGGCGTTCGACGTAAACCTGGTAGGGGCCGTTGATCAGGATGTCGTTGATCGACTCGTCCTTCAGCAGCGGCTCGATGGGCCCAAGCCCCACCATTTCGTCGTAGACCTCTTCGCCCAGGCGATCGACCTCGTGGGCGTTCAGCGCCATGCGCTCGACGCGCACGAAGTCGGCCACCAGGTTTCGCACCTGGCGGCGCATCTCGCCCTCGTCGAGCTTTTCCAGCTTGGACAGGTCGAGTTCGTCGATCAGCCGGGCGTGCAGCTTCAGCCGCATGTCCAGCATGTCGTCGTGCTGCGCGACCGGCTTGACCGAAGGCGTGTCGACCTGCGGCGGCTGGAAGATGGGCGAGGCGGAAGCGATGGAGGCGACCGGCGCGGCTACGGGTTCAGGCGCGGGCGCGGGGGCGGATTCGGCCTTACGGAGTGAAAATCGGCTCATCAGGCAGCTCTCGTGTTCGCGTCGTCACGGCTGGGGTTTTTCAGCATGGCGTCGACGATATCGCTGACGTCCTTGACGATCCGTGACTTCGGGCGGTGCTGACTGATGGGTCCCCCGAGATTTACTGACGCAGCCGCGGCCTCCCAGTCGGAGGTGACGGCGCCTTCGGTCTTGCGGCCCAGAGCCTTCTCCGCCTCCGGGACGGAGGGGGCAGGGCCGAGGACGCGCTTCGAAAGGCGGTTGAGGACGATCCGCGCCGGCGCGCCGCCCTGGACATCCGCCTCGATCTCGGTCGCCAGAGATCGGGCCGCGAGCAGGGCCGGGACGGTCAGTTCCGAGACCAGCACGATCTCGTCCGACCCGGACAGCACGTCGAGCGTCCAGGCCTGCCTGTGGCGCGGCAGGTCGACGATGACGAAGTCGTAGACCGCGCAGGCGACTTCCAGCAGCCGGATCACCGCCTCGGGCGTGGTGTTCTCGAAGGCGTGCGGGTCGCGGGCCGACGCCAGAAGATCGAAGTTGCCCGGCGCCGGCGCGGAGAAGACGTCGAGCAGGGCCGCGTCGATGCGCTCAGGGGCCGTCGAGGCGCGGCTGAGCAGCATGTTCGACGTCGCGCCGAGATAGGCCGCCGCCGCCCCGTCGGCGATGTTCAGGTCGACGAGCGCCACCCGCTTGTCGCGCCGTTGCCGCTGGGCGAGCGCGCAAGCCATCTCGATGGCGATGGTGGTCGCGCCGGCTCCGCCGACCGCGCCCATGATCGTCCAGCATCGCGAGTTGGCCGTGGCGGCCTGGGCCGCAGGCTCCGGCGTCATCAGCGACGCGGCGGCGAGCGCCAGGTCCACCGGCGCAAAGGGCGCCTCGAGCACATCCGACTTCGGCAGGCGCAGCAGGGCGCGCACCAGGCCGGCCGGAAGCTTCGCGCCCGCCAGGATCGCGGCGGGCTGGCCCGGGGCGCGCGACAGGGTGTCGATGGCCGCGATCAGCACCTCGGTCGAGGCGCAGTCGGCATCGATCAGGACAAGGTCCGGGATGTCCCCGAACGTCCAGCGACCCTGAAGGCGCTCCGGGCCCGCGACCTCCAGCTGGACACCGGACAGCGCCTGTCGCGCGATGTCGGACAAGCCGTCACCGATCGCGAGGACGCGTCGCCCAGCAAAGGTCGTGATACCCATTGGTTACTCTCAAAATACGAGGCGATTACTTGAGCGGACCGCGCAGGCCTCCCGTCGGGCCCTCGACCGGCGCCTTCAGAGGCTGATCGAAGTCCTTGGCCTGCAGGATCATGTCGATCGCGGAGGGCTCGTTGCTCACCCTCAGCGGATCGGGCGCGACCCCAAGGCTTTCCGGCGAGGTCACCAGCATCGGGGTGACGAGCACCACGAGTTCGGTTTCCTTGCGCTGCCAGCGCGTCGACTTAAAGAGGGCGCCCAGCACCGGAATGTCGCCAAGGCCCGGCACCTGCCTGGCGTTGTTGAGGTATTCCTGCTGGAACAGCCCTGCGATGGCGAAGGTCTCGCCGTCGCGCAGCTCCACGGTGGTCGAGGTCCGGCGCACGGTCAGGCCCGGCACGTTGGTGCCGGTGTTGAAGTCGAGCGCGCTCACTTCCGGGGCGACCTTCAGGCGAATCTGCCCGTTGGGCTCGACGACGGGCGTGAACTTCAGCTGGACGCCGAAGGGCTTGAACTCCACCGACTCGGTGCCGAGGCCGGTGCTGACCTTGTAGGGGAACTCGCCCCCGGCCAGGAAGCTCGCTTCCTCGCCCGAGATCGCCGCCAGGTTCGGACGAGCCAGCGTGCGGACAAGGCCCTTTTCCTCCATGACGTCGAGCACCAGGTCGATGGTCGTGTTGCCGATGTTGGTGCTCAATCCCGTTCGGCCGTAGGAGGTCTGCTTGTCATAAAGGCCGCTGATCAGGCCCGGGCCGGTTTTCACGGGCACATGGGCGTTGGTCAGCAGTCCGGCCCGGCTGCCCGCGATATCGAGGCTGATGCCGAACTCCTTCATAGCCAGCCGGTTGGCTTCCAGGATGCGGACCTCGAGCATGATCTGCTGCGAGGCGGCGATCATGAGTTCGGACGTCACCTGCTTCGGCGCATAGCGCTCGGCGATGGTCTGGGCGCGGGCGGCGTCGTGGGTGTTGGGCACCTCGCCGCTGAGCAGGAGGCCCGTGCCGAGGCCGGTCACGATGATGTGGTCGTTCGGCAGCTCGCGATTGATCGCCGCCTGGGCCGCCGAGGCGTCGAAGCCGACGTTGACGTCGACGACTTCGAGCAGGTGGTGGGCCTTGTCGTAGACCAGGATGTTGGTCGAACCCATGTCCTGGCCACGGACGTAGATGCTGTTGTTATTGTTGGCGACGATCTGGGCGATCTTTGGCTGGGCGACGACCACCTCGGCCGCCGCCGGCGAGAGCCGGAAGGCCACGGACTTGTCTTTCGGGACGCTGATGGCCCGGGTGGGCGCGAGATCGTCCGCGATGGCCTGGGCGTGCGCCGGAACCTGCGAGAGGCCGAGCAGGCACGCAGCAAAAAGGGCGGTGACTAGGCGGCTCATGCGCCGGCTCCCGAATTGGCGTCGGAACGCTCGTTACCGTTGACGACGATCAGGCCGCCCCCGCTCGGCCGCTTGCGAGCCGAGGCCTGCGTGGTGGTCGGCGGCGCGGGCGGCGGGGGTACGGCGGCGGGCTGGTAGCCGGCCGTGGAATTCTGGACGCGGGCGGCGCTGAACGGCCCAAGGTCGCTGACCCGCAGGACGCGAGCCGGGGCGACTTCGACGGCGCCGGTGCGGCGCAGCGCCAGCGACAGGTCGCCGACCTTGGCGGCCAGGGCGAGCCTGGCGGCGTCATCCGGCGAAACTTCCAGCGTGGCCGTGTGCGGCGAAGCCTTGTCGGTCGACTGCTGGTCGGAGTTCATGTTCATACCGAGGATGCGGACATCCTGCAGCACCACGTCCGACTCCACGTTCTGGTCGCCGCCGCCTGGGATCTGGCGGGTGAGAACGATGTCCACCCGGTCGCCGGGGAGCACGTGGCCGCCGCCGCCGGCCTGGTCGCTGACCGTGATGGTGTAGGCGCGCATGCCCGGCGTGATCATCGCAGCGACCGACGGACGGGCGCCGGCGCCGCTGAGCTTCGCCGGCAGCAGCACCTCGCGCGCGGCGATCGGGACGAGTGCGACCGGCGCGCCGCCGGCGTCGAGCTTGATGACGTCCTTGATCGAGCGATAGGCGCCCACCGGGGCGGCGCTGGCGGGCAGTTGCAGGACGACGAGGCTCTTCTCGTCGAGCTTGGTCCCGAACGCGAGCGGCTTGGCCGCGGCGACGACGGGTACGGTCTCCACCGGCTTCTCGTGCTTCCCGGTGGACGGCAGCCACACCTTGGCCACGACCAGCGCTCCCAGGCCGAGAACGGCCGAAGCGCCGAGACTTACGATGGTGCCGACACGCATGACATGACCCCTGAGCTGGAGGCGAACTTTACGGGGATGATCCCCATTCCAGACCGCCGACAGTCGCCTTCCCGCGTTGCGATATGTTGAATGAACAGGGTTAAGTCAGCGTTTACGACGCAGGCGGGCGGCGGGAATTGCGAACCAATTCCGCAGGTTGAAACTTCACCGAGCCGACAGTGCGACGAACCTGCCCATTCGCCGGGCAAAGGTGGATTCCGAACCTTCGAACTAATTGCATTCGTCACCACTCCGCGTATCTTCCCGCGCGGGGGGACTTACACTCATGTCTATGACGACCGAGTCCGGGCCGACACGCCACAGGCGGCGGCGCTCTCCGGAGGAGGCGCGGGAAGAGGCTCTGGCTTCGGCCAAGAGGCTGCTGCTCGAGCGCGGCCCCGACGGCGTGACGCTGAAGTCCGTCGCGGACGACATCGGCATGTCCCACGGAAACCTGATCCACCACTTCGGATCGGCGGCCGGTCTTCAGTCGGCCCTGATGGGCGACATGGTCCGCGACCTCACGCGCGCCATGGAAGAGGCGGTCCTCAAGGTGCGGTCGGAGGACTCAGGCCCGCGCGAGCTGGTCGATACGGTGTTCGAGGCGTTCGACGGCGGCGGCGCGGGGCACCTCGCCGCCTGGATCGGCCTCTCTCACGACCTCGGCCAGCTGGACGCCGTGCGCGAGGCGGTCATCGAGCTCGTCGAGGCGATCCGGGAGAAGGTCACCGCCGTGGGCGGCGAGCCGCCCAAGCACATCCCCTCCGCCCTGCTCTTCATCACCCTCTGCGCGTTCGGGGACTCGGTAATCGGCGAGGCGCTCTGCGACATGCTGGGCCGCGAGCGCGAGTCGGTCCGGCGCATCGCCGCGCGGATGCTGCCGACGTTCTTCTGAGAGGGCGCCTAGTCCGCGTCCTGGAAGAAGGTGGGCAACAAGCGGGCCGTAACGCGGCGCGCCGCCTCCCGGTCCCGTCCGAGCATGTCGCGCAGCTGCGGTCCGATCACCGAGTCGCCGAACGCCGTAAGCGCAATCAGCAGGACAGCCGAAGTCACCCGCCGGTGGGCGACCTCATCGCCCGCCACGCCCGCCCGTTCCTCGATGGCGCGGACAAGCAGCTTCACGGCCTCGGCCACCGGCTCCAGGTGCGAGACGTCCTGCGACAGCGCCATCCAGGCGGCCAGCATGCCGGCCCCGCCCTTCTCGAAGGCGTCAAAGACGATATCGACCAGCTGCCTCGGCGCCGCTTCGTCGGAGCGGACGTGGGCGACGGCTTCGTCGATGGACTGGGTCAGGTCGGCGACCATCATGCCCATCAGCGCCGACTGCAATTCGGCGGCCGAGCCGAAATGGTGGATGACGTTGGCGTGGGTCATGCCGACCGCCTTGCCCACGTTGGTCAGCGTGACCGCCTTCGGCCCCCCGGTCATCAGCAGCTCGCGGGCGGCTGCGAGCGCTTCCTGCCTCGCCTCCTCCGGACTGCGCTTGCGCCTTTTTTTCGACGCGACCGGTTGATGTATTGACATCAGTGTAAGTCTTGCCTATCTAACCATCAGCCGATGGCACGGTCGTCAATGGCCACCAACGGCGAAGCTCGGCTCGAAACACGAGCCGCACGCAGCACTTTCGCGCGGAATTCGAGAGTGGAGTCAAGGAACTGATGTTCTGCGGCCCCTTTTCAACGCCCGATCGCCGCAACCGCAGGCGAAGCGCGCATTCCGCATCAACTCCCGGCCCTGGCGGCTTCCTCGGCGCCGGCCGGCTTCCACAACCTCGTGTGTGTGTCCGACCTCTGTGTGTTTCACGTTCAGTTTACATTCATGTCAGTACGCACATCGTAGCGTAATGAAGGAAACCTCCCCGTGACTTCAAAGACGAAAACACCCGCCGAGCTGGCGATCGCGCGCCGCGATTACCAGTTCGGCCGCAACGAGCCCCACCCGAAGTGGTGGCAGGCGGGCGACCCCGTCGCCACGGCTTTCTTCAACGCCCTGTCCTCGCTCTTCCCGCTGGGCGAGCGCTTCTTCATGGATTCCGTGAAGGCCTTCCGCCACCACACCGAAGGCCAGCTGAAGGAGCAGGTGGCCGACTTCCTCTACCAGGAGGCCATGCACACCCGTGAGCACGTCTTCTTCAACAAGATGGCCACGGACGCCGGCTACAACATGAAGCCGCTGGAAGAGCGCGCCGCCCGCATTCTCGGCTGGGCGCGCACCAAGCAGCCGATCATGCAGCTGGCCGCGACCTGCGCGCTCGAGCACTTCACCGCCATGCTGGCCCATGAAGCGCTCCGCAACCCGGTCCACCTGGCTAACACCCCCCCGGAAGCCCGCGACATGTGGCGCTGGCACGCCATGGAGGAGATCGAGCACAAGGCCGTCGCCTTCGACACCTATGTGGTCGCGACGAAGAAGTGGCCGGGCGTCCTGCGCTACGGCCTGCGCGCCGGGGCGATGATCTACGCCACCGTGCTGTTCATCTACGCCTGCGTGCGCAACACCAAGGAGCTGCTGCGTCAGGACGGCATCGACAACGGCAAGAGCTGGCGTCACCTCGGCTACTACCTGTTCGTGTCGCCGGGCCTGCTTCGCGCCGTCCTCAAGAGCTACTTCACCTACTACCGCCCGGGCTTCCACCCCTGGGAGGAAGACGACCGGCACCTGCTGGCGCAGGCCGAAAAAGAAATTGTTCGTACCCCCGTTGGAGTTCCCGCATGAGACTGCTACCCGCCCTCTTCGCCGCCTCGGCCCTGTTTTCCGCCACCGCAGCTTTCGCCGCGGACGCCACGGGTGTCTGGGCCACCGAATCCGACAACGGGCGGGTGCAGATCTACCGCTGCGGCGACGGCATCTGCGGCAAGCTGGTCGACGCCGACCAGATCCGCGCCAACCCCGAGCAGACGGACTACTACAACAAGGACCGCGCCAAGCGCGGCCGCAAGGTGAGGGGCCTCGTGCTCTTCGCCGGCTATATCGGCGGCCCGAACGAGTGGAAAGGCGGCGAGATCTATGACCCGAAGACCGGCGACACCGGCCGCTCGGGCAAGATCAAACTGACCGCCCCGAACGCGCTCGAAGTGAAGGGGTGCCTCGGCCCCATCTGCCGGACCCAGCACTGGAAGCGGGTCAGCTAGAAACCACCGGAAGCGAGCGGATCAGTCGATCCGCTCGTGGAAGGCCGTGAGCGAGCCGACCGGAATCCCAAGGATGGTCACCCGCGTGCGCTTCAGCGCGACCCGCGGATTCACCAGCGTAAAGCGGGTGTGGTAGCGCGGCGTCGGAAAGCCGCCTTCCGGGCGCAGCGGCCGGTTGAAGGACAGCACGTAGTCGCCCTGATGGTACCGGCCGAGGATGCCGGCTCCGGCCAGGGCCTCCGCAGCGACATAGCGGCCGTCGCGCTGGCGGGTCATCGCCCAGCGCCACTCCTGCACCTCGCCGTCATCGAAGCTGAAGGTCTCGTCGAAATGGAGGGCCTGGTAGGTCTCGTCCATACGACCGTCCGTGAGGACCTCGCACCGGCGACGGCGGCCGTCGACCTGGCGCAGCACGCCCCAGCCGCGCGTCCGGCCAAGGAAGAACTGCTCCGGCCGAAAGGCCTGCAGAATGTCGACGCTGCCGTCCAACCCTGACGATCTCCCACCCAGCCCGCCGGGAGAATGCCCGACGAACAGCGGGACCGTAAACACCAGGTGCGGTTAAAGCTAAGTCGCCGATTGTCGCGATTTGCGTGCGACACGCGCGGCGAAACGTCCCGGTTCGACGAGCGCGGCAAGGTCGCTGGACAAGGGCGAAGGGGCGCCGAGCGACTTGGCCGCGATGTGCTCCGCCAGCAGCGGCGCCGTGCAGAAGCCGCGCGATCCCAGGCCTGAAAGAACATAGAGGCCCTCCCCGATCTGGCCCGCCAGCGGCAGCTTGTCCGGGGTGGCGGCGCGGATGGACGCGCGGGCGTGGAGGGGCGCGGCGGCAAGGCGCTCGGCCAAATCGGGAAGCCTCTTGGCCAGCAGGGCGAGGTTGCGGGTGTTGTCCTCCGGCCGGACCTCGACCGCCTCGACGTCTCGGTCGTGGGTTGCGCCGAAGAGGACGCCGGTGCGTGTCGGGATGGCGTAGCCACCGAAGGCGACAGGCTCCACGCTGAAGCCGTCGGCCCAGCTCGCCTGTCCGCGGATGGGCTGCAGTGGCAGCTCGGGCGCGAAGGCCCTGCAGGCATGGCCGGCCGCGAGGCAGACCACATCGGCTTCGAAGGTTTCGGAGATCGTGCCGAGAAGCCAGCGGCCGCCGGAGCGCTCGATCGTCTCGACACGCTCGCGAATGCGCTTCGGCGCCCAGGCGGCCAGCACCGGCGCCGGTTCGATGACAAGGGCCTCGGCCATCGTAAGCGCACCCTCGGCCAGCGCCATTGAGCCCGGCTCGAAGAGATCGCTGCCGGCGATGGTCGCGAACCGCGCCACGTCCCTGTCTCCGACCGCCAACTGGCGCGCGCCCGTGGCGATGACAGCCTCCGGGTGTTCCCGATAGAGCGCCGACGCGCGCCGGAAGCTGTCGGCGTAGAGGCGCGCGGGTGGGCCGAGCCCCGCATCAAGCCGGGGCGTCACCAGGGCGGCGGGGTTGCCCGATGCCCCCTCCTCCGCCTCGAACACCAGCGGCTCAATCCCGAGGGAGCGGAAGGCGCGGGCGAGAGAGGCTCCGGCGATACCGGCGCCGACGATGGCGACGCGGGGCTTTGGCGGGGCGGGTTCGGGTTCGCCCGGCAGCCGCGCCTCGAGGCGCTCGCGCTTGCGGCCGAACCCAGGGCGCTTCGCAACCTCGAAGCCGGCCGCCTGCAGCCCACGCCGCACCGCGCCCGCGACCGTGAAGGTGGCGGCTCGCGCGCCCGGCGCCGAGCGGTGCGCGACCAGCGCCAACAGCTCGTCCGTCCACATGCCCGGGTTCACGGCGGGTGAGAAGCCGTCGAGGAACCAGGCGTCGGCGCGGCCGTCCCATTGGCTCAGCGCCTCGGTGGCGTCCATCACCGCCAAATCGAGCACCGCCCGGAAGGTCGGCAGCTCGACGCGATGAATGCCCCTCGCCCGCCCCGGCCAGCGGCTGGCCAGCGCTTGCGCCGCCTCCGCGATCTCCGCCCAACGGGAGAGCGCCCGTGCGGCTTCGTCGCGGCCGATGGGGTGGGCTTCGATGGAGAAGATGTGCAGCCGCGCGTCCGGCTCGCTCGTACGCCGCCAGAGGTCGAGCAGCGCCGCGATATTTAGGCCCGTGCCGAAGCCGAGCTCGCCGACCACGAACCGGTCGCGCCCGATCCAGGCCTCGGCCAGGCCGCAGCCTTGCAGGAAGACCGCGCGGCTTTCGGCCAGGCCGTCCTCGGAGGAGAAGTAGACGTCGCCGTAAAGGCTGGACCTCGGCAGGCCGCTTTCGTCCCACTCGAGCGGGGAAGCGGTCGGGTCCTTGGGCGCGCCGGTCATGGCGTCACCTATAAAGCAGAAGGGCCGCCCCGAGGGACGGCCCTTCCCGAACGGTTGCTAAACCGACGCTTATTGAGCGTTGGTCGCCGGAGCGTTCGTCGCCGGAGCGGCGGCGTTCGTGTCGGCGGCGTTCGTGGCGTTGGTCGCCGAAGCGTCCGCGGCGGCGTCGGCAGCCGTGGTGTTCGCGGCGGTCGCGTTCACGTCGGTGTTGGTGGTCGCTTCAGCGGCCGCGGTGTTGTCGGCGGCGGCGTTCTCTTCGGCCTTCTTTTGGCAGGCGGCGACGGAGAGAGCGGCGATAGCAACGCCGGCGATGAGCAGCTTACGGATCATGATCCCTGGTCCCCTGTGAGGATGGAGTTGGCGCCCGGGAATCCCCGACCGCTGCACGGGAATATGCAGCCATTCCAACGAAGCGCAAGCAAAGAGTTCACGCGTCCGTGATCACTTTTTCACCGACCCGTGATCGCTCGCGAAGCGTTGCGGACGAACCGTTTCAGCCGTAACTGCTGCCGCCGATGACCGAAGCCGACCCGACCGAAAAGCTCAGCCGCACCTCGTTCGGCCTGTTGTTCGCCGTCTCGATCGTGGTGGCCATCGGCAACACCGGCCTGCTGTCGGTGCTGCCCGCCATCGGCCGGCAGATCGGCATCCCCGACCCGATGGTGGCGGCGATCTTCTCGCTGTCGGCGCTGCTGTGGGCCATCGGCTCACCGTTCTGGGCGCGGCAGTCGGACGTGCGGGGCCGCAAGCCGATGATCATGATGGGCTTGGCGGGTTTCGCCATCTCCATGCTGCTGTGCGGCTTCGTGGTCAGCGCGGGGCTGGCGAAGCTCGCCGCGCCGATGGTGATCTTCGTCTTCTTCCTGTTCGCCCGCGCGATCTTCGGCCTGATCGGGTCGGCATCTAACCCCGCAAGCCAGGCCTATGTGGCGGAGCGAACCAGCCGGGCGGAGCGCACAGGCTATATGGCCCTGCTGGCGAGCGCCTTTGGGCTCGGCACCGTGATCGGACCGGCCATCGCACCGCTGTTCGTGCTGCCGGTGGTGACGCTGGCCGGGCCGCTCTACGGTTTCTCGCTGACCGCGATGGTCGTGCTGGTGCTGACGATACGGATGCTGCCCGGAGACACGAAGCCGAAGCCGCGCGATGAGCCGAAGCGGAAGAAGGAGAAGGGTCTGGCGCTGTGGCGGGACCCGCGGCTGGCGCCCTTCCTGATGTACGGCTTCCTGGTCGCCACCTGCCAGACGGTGCAGACCCAGACGCTCGGCTTCCTCATCATCGACAAGCTGAAGGTCCCACCGCTGGAGGCGCAGGGCTTCACGGCCGTCGCCATGATGGCGGGCGCGGTCGCGGGCCTGCTGGCGCAATGGGGCCTGATCCGGATGTTCCGGATGGGGCCGCGCGACCTCATCCGCTGGGGCGTGGCGCTGGCGGCCGGGGCGAACCTGCTGGTGGCCTTCGCGCCGAGCTACTGGACGGTGGTGATCGGCTTTGCGATTTCGAGCCTTGGCTACGGCTTTGCGCGGCCAGGGTTCACGGCGGGCGCCTCGCTGTCGGTGGAGATGCACGAGCAGGCCGCGGCGGCAGGCGCCATCGGGGCGCTGAACGGGCTGAACGTGATCGTGGCGCCCCTGTTCGTCTGGCTTTACGAGGCCATCCACCCCGCGCCATTCCTGCTGAACACCGCGATCCTGGCGGGGCTGTTCGTCTATGCGCTGAAGAACAGCATCCTGCGCGACGCGGGCGAGAAGGCCGCGACGGACCGGGAGGCGGCGACCTCCATGCTGGAGCGCAGCGACGAGGGCGGCTTCTAGGAGACGCTGAGCCCCGCTTCCCGCGCCAGCTGCTGGATGTTGCCGAGCGTGAGATAGCCGTCCGCCGTCAGTCCGCGCGACTTCTGCCACAGCCGCAGCTGCGCCCGGGTATTCGCGCCGATCAGACCGTCCGGCGCGCCCGGATCGAACCCGAGCTTCGCCAGCGCCTTTTGCGCCGTCATCCGGTCGCCGAGCGACAGCGCGGGCTCATAGGGCCACGGCCTCACCAGCCCCGGCCGGCCCGCGAACGCGTCCGCGAGCAGCCCGATGCCGAGCGCGTAGCTCAGCGAGTTGTTGTACTTGCGGATCACAAAGTGGTTCGGGAAGGCGAGGAAAGCCGGGCCGCTCGCGCCCGAGGGCAGCAGCAGCTGGGCCGGCGCGTTCTGGTCGGCCGCGGTCCACGGCCGACCGTCGGCCGGCCTGACGCCGAGCGCTTCCCACCATGACGGCGGGTTCTTCGGGCCCTCGGTGACCGAATAGTCGAAGCCAGCCGGCAGCGTGACTTCCCGCGCCCAGTCCTGGCCCGGCGTCCAGCCGGCCCTGGCCAGGTAGTTGGCGGTCGAGAAGAGCGCGTCCTGGGTCGAGCCCCAGATGTCGCGGCGGCGGTCGCCGTCTCCGTCCACGGCGGTGGTCAGGAAAACGCTCGGCATGAACTGCGTCTGGCCCATCGCGCCCGCCCACGAGCCCTTCATCACGTCCCGGACCGCCTCGCCCCGACTGATGATGCGCAGCGCCGAGGTCAGCTCGCCCTCCGCCCAGTCGCGCCGACGGCCGGCCCACGCCAGCGTGGCGAGCGAGCGGACCACATCCATGTCGCCCTGCATCTGTCCGAAGGCGGACTCCATCGCCCAGACGCCCAGCACGATCTCGCGCGGCACGCCGTAGCGCTGCTCCATCGCGGGCAGGAAGCTGAGCTGGCTGTAGAAGGCCTGGCCCTTCGCCACGCGGTCGGTGGAGATGACGCCCTTGATGTAGTCGCTGACGGGCTTTGAGAACTCCGGCTGCTTTGAATCCAGCGAGGCGATCTTCGGGTTGGGCGTCAGGCCGGAAAGCTCCCGATCCAGCAGTCCCGGCGCGAGCCCGGCCGCCAGCGCCTTGGATCGATAGCTCGCGAGCCACGCATCGAAGCCGTTGTCCGCCACCGGCGGCGGAGCGGGAGGCAGCGGTGCGGCCGGGGGCGCGGGCGTCGGCGTCGTGATCACCGGCGGCATCTGGCGGGTCGAATCCGCGCAGCCGGCGAGGACGAGCGCGATGAAGGTGCGGCGGTCTATGCGGGAACGAACAGGCATGACCGCAAGGCTAATGAGCGTCGGGCGAAAGCTTCAATCACATCTACGCAACGGCTTGCGTGATGTGTGGTTGCGCTTCTCAGCCACCGCGCGAGGGCCAGCCGGGCAGGCTGTCGAGACCGCTGGAGCCGCTGCTCCAGCTCGCCGACGCCTCTTCGCTGGATGGCGCGAGATGCACCACCTCGGCGCCGGAGGGCAGGACATGGCGGGTCACGCCGTTGGCGTCGGGGCCGGCCGCCGCCCGCCCGCCGCCCATCCGGCCCCGCTTGCTGGCGGGAATGTAGGAGACGTAGGCGATCCGGACGCGCCCGGAGACCTGGGCGGCCTGCGCGATCGGCAGGTCGGCGAGGCTCGCGAACTGCCGGTTCATGAAGAACTCGGGGTTCAGCGGGCGGCCGCCGCCGTCGCGGATTTCGAAGTGCAGGTGCGCGCCGGTGGAGGAGCCGGTGCTGCCGACCTGCGCGATCTGCTCGCCCGCCGAGACCATGGCGCCCGGCGTCAGCCGTGCCGACCAGGTCGACAGGTGGGCGTAGAGCGTCGTCAGGCCGCCCGCATGACGCAGCTGGACGAAGCGGCCGTAGCCGCCGTTCACGCCCGCGGCGACAACGATCCCGTCAGCGGCGGCGAACACCGGCGAGCCGTACGGGGCGGCGATGTCGACGCCCGCATGCAGGCGGCCGGCGCCCTCCCAGGGCAGCTGGCGCACCCCGAACGGCGAGACCACCGGGTAACGGTCGACAGGTCGGCCGAAGGCTATGGCGACCGGCGCGGCGTCCTCGGGCGCCGCCGCGTTCTGCGGCTGGGCCTGCGCCTCGGTGGCGGGCTGCACGGGAAGCGGGGCGAACTGGGCTTCCTCAGCGACCGGCTGCGGAGCCGGGTGCGGCTTGGGCAGGGCGGCTTCGGCGACGGTGATGGCGGTCAGCGCCGAGGCAAGGCCGATCAGGCCGTCCACCGCCCAGTTGGGCAGCCGGCGAAGCCTCGCTCTGGCCTTCTCGACAATCGACAAACGCGGAGCCCCCGCCTGAAAAGAACTGCAATCTAGGCGCAGGTGGAGCTTTGTGGGTCAATTGGCCTTTCTGTCGCGTTAAGTGGCCGCGGGCGGCGCAATTGACTTCGAGGTCCCTCCCCCATATACGACCGCGCTCCAGAACAACCGGCCGCGCGCCGCCCATTTCGTTTGAGTCAGGGTCATGAAGGTCAGAAGCTCGCTGAAGTCGCTGAAGAGCCGCCACCGCGACTGCAAGCTCGTGCGCCGCAAGGGCCGGATCTACGTGATCAACAAGACCGACCCGCGCTTCAAGGCCAAGCAGGGCTAAGAGAAGCGTGCGGGCGTCCCCACGGGGCGTTCTCTTCGACGTCGGCAATGTGATCGTCGGCTGGAATCCGCGCCGGCTCTATTCCCAACTCTTTCCCGAGGCCGCCGCGTGCGACGAGTTCCTCGCGCGCGTCTGCTCGCCTGCCTGGCATCATCGCCATGACATGGGCGTGCCGTTCGACGACAACGCCGCAGCGCTGATCGCCGAGCACCCGCACCACGAGAACGCCATCCGCGCCTGGGACGCGCGCTTCCTGGAGATGGTCGGACCGGTGATCGCCGAGACCGAAGCCGTCATGGACGAACTGGCGGCTCGGGACGTGCCCATGTTCGGGCTTACCAACATGCCGTCTTCGAAGTGGCCGCAGATCCGCGCCATGACGCCTGCCTTCGGCCACCTGCGCGACGTGGTCGTCTCGGGCGACATCGGCGTCACCAAGCCGGACGCCCGCGCCTTCGAGATTGCGTGCGAACGGGCGGGGATGAGGCCCGGCGAGCTGCTGTTCGTCGACGACTTCCGGCCCAACATCGAGGCGGCCGACGCGCTCGGCTTCCACGTCCACCACTTCACCGACCCGGCCGCGCTGCGGCCGGAGCTAGTCCGACTGGGTCTGCTTTAGATTCAACCTATACCCGCCATGTTCGGACGCCCCTCCCCTCGAGGGGGAGGGGGTTGGGGTGGGGTGTGGCCGCAGAGTTCGGGGGACGTGCGCAATTGGGCTCTGAGCCAACACGGCCTTTCGCCTCACCTCACTGCTTACACCCCCATCCCCGACCCTTCCCCCCTCGAGGGGGAAGGGAGATCGCTAGTCGGCCCGCACGACGTTGTCGTCGGAGTTGCGGTCGATCAGCTTGTTGTAGGGGTCCGCGCCGCCGAACTTCGGCGCGACCGTCGTCACAAAGCGGATCGTCTGGCGGCCCGAGTGGATCGGCATCCGCTGGAAGGCCACCACGCTCTTGTGCGCAAAGCCCTTCTCGCCGGGCATGGCGGTAAAGAGGCCGACGTCCATCGTCTCGTTGAGCGGCGCCTGCGTCTCCTTGCCGTGGCCGTCGGCGTAGAGCTTCCGGGCCTCCACCGTCATCGTGACGTCGAACCGGCCGTCGGGGCGCTTCTTGACGGTCAGACCCGTGGTCTTGACGTCATAGAGGGTGATCTTCTCGAAGAGGTCGGTGATCAGCTGCTGCTTGTCGGCCGGAGCTTCCGCGCGGAAGTCGGCGATCAGGTCCTCGGAGGTCGGATAGGGCGCGGCCTTGAAGGCGTGGTCGGCCAGGAACCGCCGCAGCGCGCGGTTGACCGCGTCCTCGCCGATCTCGTCCTGCAGCCGGTACATGACCAGCGAGCCCTTCCGGTAATGGATGTAGGGCTGGTTCTCGACGCGGGCGAGCGGCTCTTCCTCGACGACTTCGCCACCACGTGAACTCAGGTAGCGGTCGAGCTCGTACTTCAGGAACTTGCGGATCATGTCCGGCCCGTAGAGGTGTTTCATCACCATCAGGGCCGAGTACTGCGCCAGCGTCTCCGACAGCATGGTCGAACCTTGCTGGTCGGCGCCGACCACCTGGTGCGCCCACCACTGGTGGCCGACCTCGTGCGCGCCGACGTAGGTGACGAGGTCGATCTTCGACGGGTCGTGATAGTCGGCGATGAAGCCGAGCCCCTCGGACCAGGGGATGGTGTTGGCGAAGGACTGCGCGAACTGGGCGTAGTCCGGGAATTCCAGGTAGCGCAGCTGCTTGAACTGGTAGGGGCTGAAGTTGGCCTGGTCGTAGTCCAGAGCCAGCTTCATCGACCGCATCATCCGATCCACGTTCCAGGCGTGCTGCGCGTCGTAATAGACGGTCAGGTCCACGCCCTTGTAGCGCTCGTGCTTCTCGGCGTAGCGGGCGGACTGCAGCGAGAATCCGGGCAGGATCGGCGCGTCGGTGACGAAGCGCGCTGTGCGGCGTCCGTCCGCGACCTCGTCGGAGACCTTGTAGCCCGGCGCGATGGGCGTCTGGTCGGCGACGGTGCTGACGGTGATGTCGCCGGTCACCCAGTCGGCGGAGTGGGTGAAGTAGTTCACCTGGCGTGACGGCGCGTCGCCCAGCTTCGGCATCCGCAGCTCGGGTGGGAGGCCGTACTTGCGGCGCTTGGCGCGGTCCTTCAGCAGTCCCTCGCGCGAGAAACCGATCTCCGGCGCGATTTCGGAATTGTCGATGAAGGTCCCGTTGTCGACCACCCGGCTCATGTTGCCGCTGTTGCGAAAGCCGCGCTGCGCGAGCTCGGTCGTGAAGGTCAGCGTGCGCCGCTCGCCCGGCTGCATCGGCGTGTCGAAGGCGAAGATGCGGTAGTTGAAGCGGTCGTAGGACTGCTTGGGTCGCGCGCCCTGGATGGACAGGCCCATCACCTTCAGGTCGCGATTGAAGAGGAGGTGGATCTCCCGCAGCGGCCCGTTCGTCCTGTTCTCGAAGACGTAGGTCCCGCGCGTGTCGACCCTGGGCTCGTGCGGGTAGATGTCGACCGCCATCTGCAGCGAGACGACCTTCGGCTGTGGGACCTTCTCATAGCGGAGCAGCGCCTTTTCGAAGTCGGCCTGCCAGCGCTCGTCGCCCTGTTGGGTCCGGTACTCATTCCAGACGTTGGTGTTGACGTAGATGAAGGCGCCCGAAGCCGCGAAGACCGCCAGCGCCGCCAGCACGATCAGCCCCGCCTTGCCCCAAAGCCGCTTGGGGAGCCTGCGCAGGCGCGGCCTTAGCCGGCTCTCCGTCCCGCGCCGCCACAGCGCATAGGCCAGCACCAGCAGGATGGTCGCAAAGGCGCTCCAGTAGAGCCGGAACCACCAGGCGCCGATCCAGAACCTCCCCTGCCCGTTCATGTCGGAGAGCGGCACGTCCGGCGCGCCGCCGTAGTTGTAGAGGTTGTGCTCGAACCCGAGGTTTCTGAACGTGATGGTGGTGACCAGGTAGACCACCATCAGGCCCCACCCGAGGAACTTGTGCGGCGTCAGCACCTGGAAGAGGACGGCCAGCACCGCCAGCAGCACCATGTCCACGCCCTGGGGTAGCACGTACCAGAGCAGGTACTTGCCAAGCTCGAAGTGCATGTAGCCGTGCAGCGCCTGGCTGATGATGGCCGCCAGCACGCTGACCAGCAGGGTCGAGAGCAGCACCAGCGCGATCGCCAGCGTCTTCGGCAGCACGAAGGCCCGGTCGGGGACAGGCGAGGCGTCGACGATCTCGTGCGTCTTGCGCTCGCGTTCGCGCCAGACGAGCTCGCCCGCGTAGTAGGCGGCGATGATGATGGGGATCAGCCCGAAGCTGCCGTTCAGCACCGGGATCAGCACCCGCGTCACCGGATAGATCGAGCCGCCGTAGCCGGTGTCGTCGGTCGCAAACCACAGCGACCCGAAGGCGTTGAACAGCCCCACCGCCAGCAGGACGAAGTAGGCCGGGCTCTTGAACACCTGGGCGAAGTCGAGCCGCGTGCGGGCGACCAGTTGGGCGCGCGCCGCCTGCCCGTCGAAGCGCGGCTTCGGCAGGTCGGAGAGCGGAGGCGGCGCGGCTTCGGGCGCGGCGGCGGCCTCCAGCTTCGCCTTCTTGCGCCGCTTGCCGGACAGCTCTCCGGACTGGAAACGGAAGAGGCCGTAGGCGAGCGCCAGGAAGCCGGCGGAGACGGCCACGACGCCGATGCGGTTCCACAGCAGCGCGCCTTCCAGCGCCGGAACCAGCGAGTTCCGCTCGGCCGCCGTCCAGTACTTGGTCAGCACCCCGTAGGCGAGGATGCCCAGCGGATCGAAGGCCGAGAAGTGCTGGAACTCGGGCTTGCTCAGCGTGATCCCGCCGATCACCCAGACGACCATCAGGGCGACCACCGCCACATAGGTCATCACCATCGAGCGGGTGACGGTCGCGACCGCGAAGAACAGCGCCGCGCTGAACAGGATGCCGGGGAGCGCGAGCACGAAGTAGGCGTAGAGGTAGGCCTTAAGGTTCACCGGCCCGAGCAGCTCCTGGTCCAGCCAGGGCATCAGCGAGCCCAGGAACACAGCCAGCGGCACGAACAGGAACGACACCGCCGCCGCCGCGAACGCGCCTGCGAACCGGCCGTAGAGGTAGTCGAACTTGCTGATACGGGTCGTGCGGACGATGGGGCCGTAGCCGGTCTCGTCATCCCTCACGATCACGTTCGCCACGAAGGCCGTCGTCACGAACATGTAGAAGAGAGTGAAGGTCAGGTGGATCATCGCCAGCGCGTAAGGGCCGTTGCGATAATCGTTGGGACCGATCCCGCCGACGCGAATCTGCTCCACTGTGGTCGCGCCGAAGGTCAGCAGGAAGAAGACGACCGCCACCACCCAGAAGACCGGCTGGCGCAGCTGATAGCGGAACTCGAAGGCCGCGATCTTGCGGAACATCAGGCCGCCCGCCGCACGCCGCTCAGCGTCGAGAAGTAGACGTCCTCCAGCCCGCCCTGGACGGCCGAGAACCCGTCGCCCGGATCGGCGTCGCTGACCACGTGGATGACGGTGCGGCCCGCGAACAGGCGCGTGGAGATCACGTCGTACTGCTGCCGGTGAGCCTCGAGGTCGGCCTTGTCGATGGTCTTCATCCAGACCCGGCCGTTCAGCTGGCGGACGAGTTCGCCCGGCGCGCCTTCGCGCACGATGCGGCCGCCGGAGATGATCGCCATGGCCGGGCAGAGGTCGGAGACGTCCTCGACGATGTGGGTGGACAGGATCACCACCACGTTCTCGCCGATCTCGGCCAGCAGGTTCAGGAAGCGGTTGCGCTCCTCCGGGTCGAGGCCGGCGGTGGGCTCGTCGACGATTATGAGCCGGGGGTCGCCGATCAGCGCCTGGGCGATGCCGAACCGCTGGCGCATGCCGCCGGAGAAGCCGGCCAGCGCCTTGTTGCGCACGGCCCAGAGGTTCACCTGGTTTAGCAGCGCCTCAACCGTGTCCTTCCGCGCCTTGCGGTCGGCGATGCCCTTCAGCACCGCCATGTGGTCGAGCATGTCGTAGGCCGATACCCGCGGATAGACGCCGAAGTCCTGCGGCAGGTAGCCCAGGGTGCGGCGCAACTTCTCCGGTTCCTTGAGCACGTCGATGTCGTCGAAGCGGACGTAGCCGGCGGTCGGCGCCTGCAGCGTGGCGACGGTCCGCATCAGGGTCGACTTCCCGGCGCCGTTCGGCCCGAGCAGCCCGTACATTCCCGCAGGAATGGTGAGGTTCACGTCGTCGAGCGCTTTCACGCCGTTCGGATAGACGTGGGTGAGGCTCTCGATGATCAGCATGGGGGTCCCGGCCTTTATGCGCCCTCGTTCGTCATGCCCGGTCCATGGACCCGCGCCAAGTGAAAGAAAGTTCAGCAAGACGGCGGTTTGGAGTAGCACCTGATCCCATGACCGAGTTCGCCATCCCCCCAGCCGAACGCGCCGTCGTGCCCGTCGAAGGCTCCTCCGCCGTCTTTCCGGTTCGCCGCATCTACTGCGTGGGCCGCAACTACGCCGCCCACCGGGCCGAGATGGGCGGCGACAACCGCGACCCGCCGTTCTTCTTCTCCAAGCCCGCCGACGCGGTGGTTCCGCCCGGCCGGGACGTCCCCTATCCGCCCGCGACGGAGAACCTGCACCACGAGATCGAGCTGGTGGTGGCCATCGGCGAAGGTGGCTCGATCTTCGGCTATGCCGCGGGCGTAGACCTGACGCGCCGCGACCTGCAGGCGAAGGCCAAGGACAAGGGCCAGCCGTGGGACGCCGCCAAGGGCTTCGACGCGAGCGCCCCGATCTCCGCCATCCGCCGCGCCGACGGCTCGTCGCCGGAGGGGCAAATCCGGCTGTCGGTGAACGGGCAGGTCCGGCAAGACGCGAAGGTCTCCGACATGATCTGGAACGTGGAGGAGATCGTGGCCGAAGCCGGCAAGCTCTGGAAGCTGGAGCCGGGCGACCTGATCTTTACCGGCACACCGGAGGGCGTGGGCCCGCTCCAGCGCGGCGACCTCGTCGAGGGCGAGGTCGAAGGCGTCGGCTCCCTCTCCTTCAGGATCGTCTGATGAGCGAGATGATCCTCCATTCCGCCTGGCGCGCCTCGGCCCCGTACCGGGTGCGGATCGCGCTGAACCTGAAAGGGCTGGCCTATGCCTACTCGCCCGTCGATCTCGCGGCGGGTCAGCAGAAGGGCGAGGCCTATCGCGCGGTGAACCGCCAGAGCCTCGTGCCCGCGCTGGAGGTGGACGGCCGCATCCTCACCCAGAGCCTCGCCATCATGGAGTGGCTGGAGGAGACCCATCCGAACCCGCCGCTGCTGCCCGCCGACCCGTTCGACCGGGCGGCCGTGCGCGCGATGGCCGACATCGTCGCCTGCGACATCCACCCGGTGAACAACCTGCGCATCCTCAAGGCCCTCTCTGCGCTCGGCCACGACGAGGCGGCGCGAAACGCGTGGGTCGCGCGCTGGATCGGCGACGGCTTCGACGCGCTGGAGCCGATGGTGGCCGGGCACGGCAAGGGCTGGGCCTTCGGCGCCTCGCCCACCATCGCCGACTGCTGCCTGATCCCGCAGGTCTATAACGCCCAGCGGTTCGGGGTGGACCTGAGCCCCTGGCCTGCGATAACAGCGGTGGTCAATGCTGCGGCGCAGCATCCTGCGTTTGCCGCAGCCCACCCGAACCAGCAACCGGACGCCGTGAATGCTTGACGAACTCAAGGCCAACAACCGCGCCTGGTCGAACCAGAAGACCGAGGTCGACCCCAACTTTTTCAAGCGGCTCGAAGCCCAGCAGAGCCCCGAATACCTGTGGATCGGCTGCTCCGACAGCCGGGTCCCGGCCAACGAGATCGTCGGCCTGGACCCGGGCGAGTTGTTCGTCCACCGCAACGTGGCCAATCTCGCCCCGCCGCAGGACGCCAACTATCTGAGCGTGCTGCAGTTCTCGGTCGACGTGCTGAAAATCAAGCACGTCATCGTGGTCGGCCACTATGGCTGCGGCGGCATCGCGGCGGCCGTAGACGGACATCGCCGGGGCCTGATCGACCACTGGCTGCACCCGATCCGCGACGTCTATGAGGCCCACCGCGAGGAGCTGGAGGCCATCCCCGACATGCACGACCGGCTGGATCGGCTTTGCGAGCTTAACGTCATCCACCAGGTGAAGAACGTCGCCTCCGACATCTTCGTCCAGGACGCCTGGGCGCGGGGCCAGAGCCTGTGCGTTCACGGCTGGGTCTACCGCCTCGGTACCGGGCTGGTGAACGACCTTGGCGTCACCATCGGCGGGCCCGAAGACTACGAGAAGCTGACGGCGCATCTGAGCCAAGCCTGAGGCACGCGCGTTCTTGACCTGAGCCGCAACGGGGTTCATTCCTCCCCGCTAACCGGTTTCAGGAGAAACGATAATGCGCGTCGGCGTCCCGAAGGAGATCAAACCGGGCGAGCACCGGGTGGGCCTTACCCCTACCGCCGTGCGCGAATACGCCCACCAGGGCCATGAGGTCTTCGTCGAGAAGGGCGCGGGGCTGGGCGCCGGCTACCCCGACGAGGCCTACCGCCGCGCGGGCGCCAAGATCGCCGCCGACGCCGACGAGGTCTTCTCCGCCGCCGAGCTGATCGTGAAGGTCAAGGAGCCGCAGGAGGTCGAGTGGAAGCGGCTCACGCCGGCCCACATCCTCTTCACCTACCTGCACTTGGCGCCCGACCCCGCCCAGGCCGAGGGCCTGCTGAAGAGCGGCTGCGCGGCCATCGCCTATGAGACGGTGACCGATGCGCGCGGGGGCCTGCCGCTGCTGGCGCCGATGTCCGAGGTCGCCGGCCGGATCGCCGTCTTCTCCGCCGCCGAGACCCTGCTGAAGCACAACGGCGGCATGGGCCTGCTGCTCTGTGGCGTGCCGGGCGTGCCCCCGGCGCGGGTCGTGGTGCTGGGCGGCGGGGTGGTGGGGACCAACGCCGCGCGGATGGCGGTCGGCCTGAACGCCGAAGTCGTGGTGCTTGAGCGCTCGATCCCGCGCATGCGTGAGCTGGACGACATGTTCCTCGGCCGCGTGCTGACCCGCTACTCGACGCTCGACGCCATCGAGGAGGAGATCCTCAAGGCCGACGTGGTAATCGGGGCGGTGCTGACCGCCGGGGCCGCGGCGCCCAAGCTCGTCAAACGTGAGCACCTGAAGGAGATGAAGCGCGGTTCGGTCCTGGTGGACGTCTCCATCGACCAGGGCGGCTGCTTCGAAACCAGCCACCCGACCACCCACGCCGATCCGACCTACACCGTCGACGGCGTCGTCCACTATTGTGTCGCCAACATGCCCGGCGCCGCGCCCCGCACCTCCTCCGAAGCGCTGGTGCACGCGACCCTGCCGTTCGGGCTGGCGCTGGCGAAGAACGGGCTGGATGCGCTGGCCAAAGACCCCCATCTCGCCAAGGGCCTCAACGTCCTGAAGGGCGAAGTCACGCACCCCGCCGTGGCCGAGGCGCTCGGCAAGCCGTTCGTCGATCCCTACCACGTGTGGGGTTGATCCACGCGCGGCCTTGCAGCATTAGGCGCGCAGGCGGTCCCCATTTCGGGGCCAAGAGGGAACAGGGGTGTGACGCCCCGGCTGTGCCCGCAACTGTAAGCGGCGAGGGCCGCGCCGATCCGAGCCACTGGGAAACCGGGAAGGCCAGGCGCAACGCCCAATGACCCGCGAGCCAGGAGACCTGCCGCCGCCGTCGCTCGTCCGGGGTCCGGGTTCAGACCATCGGCGCGGGGAGGCTTGATCCTTCCGTAGCAGCGACCGCCGGCCGGCGCGCCGGTGTGGTCGCTTATGAACCCACCGCCTCGCGGCGCCGCGCGGGCTCCTTTTGGAGAACCGCGCCATGCGCAGACTTTTGATCGCCGCCAGTTGCCTGGCCTTTCCGACCTTCGCCCTCGCCCAGACGCAGGTGAACGAGGTCATCGTCACCGCCACCCGCCTGCCCGCCTTCGTCGAGGAAACGCCGTCGGTCCACGTGATCGGCCGCGAGGAGATCGAGAACCGGCAGGCGGTCTTCGCGCCCGACATCCTCGACACCGTGCCCGGCCTGTCGGTCTTTCGGAACGGCGCATTCGGCGGGCCCGCGAGCGTGAGCATCCGCGGAGCCTCGACCGACAAGACGCTGGTGCTGATCGACGGCGTGCCGGTGAACGACCCCTCGACGCCGGCCGGGACCTACGACTTCTCCGGCCTCGACCTCGCCGACGTGGACCGGATCGAGATCCTGTCCGGCCCGCAGGGCTCCATCTGGGGCTCGGATGCCATAGGCGGCGTGATCGCCTTTTCCACCCGCGAGCTGAACGGCCTGTCCGGCAGCTTCGAAGCCGGCTCGCTGAACACGACGCGGGCCACGCTGGCGGCCGGGTTGGCAAATGAGACGCGGGCTTTCGGCGTCTCCGCTTCAGGCTTCAGCACCGACGGCATATCGGCGGCCGCGAACGGGACCGAGCCCGACGGCTTTACCAGCTGGACGGCGGGCGTGAACGGGCGCGTCACGCCGGTTCAGAACCTCACGCTGGACGGCAAGCTCCGCTACACCGAAGGCGATGTGAACCTCGACGGCTATGCGCCGCCGCTCTGGACGTTCGGCGACACCCAGGACCGCGCGAGCAACCTCACCTGGTCAGGCTACGGTCGCGCGAAAGCCGAGGCGCTCGGGCTGGAGCACGCGCTGCTCTACAGCGGCTATCGGACCGAGCGGGAGAACTTCGGCGCCTACAAGGCCCGCCGCAACGACTGGCGCTGGACCGCGGGCAAAGGCGCCGCTGCCGATGCGTTCGCCTTCCTGGTCGGCGCCGAGCGGGACGAAACCCGCGCCACGGTCAGCACGGGCGATGTCGCCAACCTCGGGGAGACCTCGGCCTTCGCGGTCGTACGGTGGCGGCCAATCGCACGCGCCTCCTTGACGGCGAGCGTCCGCTACGACGACCCCGACAAGTACGCCAGCGACACCACCGGCCGGATCGCCGGCTCGTACGAGATCGGCTGGGGGCTGACGGCCTCCGCTTCGTTCGGACAGGGCTACAAGGTCCCCACGATCTCACAGAGCGTCTGCGACTTCTGCTGGATGCCCGCCGTTCCGCTGAAGCCGGAGAAGGCGGAGGGCTATGACGCGAGCCTTGCCTGGCGGTCGCCGGACGGCCGGCTCAAGGCCGACGTCACGGGCTATCGCCTCGCAGTGGGCGACCAGATCGCCTACGTCGGCGGGACCTACGTCAACATCAGCCGTACGCTGACCACGGGCGTGGAGACGGAGGCCAGCGTCCAGGTCACCGACCAGCTGAGCGTGCGGGCCGAGTATGCCTACGCCGACGCGGTGGACCGCTCGACGGGGGCGCGGCTGGTGCGGGTTCCCGAGCACGCCGGCTCAGCGAGCCTCGACTGGCATGGCGAGCGGCTGCGGGGTGACCTTACCGTTCGGGCACAGGGCAAGCAGGCCGATGTCGATCCCGACACCTTCATGCCGACATCGCGCAAGGGCTACGTCGTGGCCGACGCGGCGGTCTCCTACGCGGTGCAGGAGGGGCTGGAACTGACAGCGCGGGTCGAGAACCTCGCGGACCGCCGCTACCAGCAGGTGCTGGGCTATGGAGAGCCCGGGCGGACGGTCTACGTCGGCTTCCGCATCAGGCCCTAAGTGTCGTTTCCAAGAAGGTTGTTCACTCTGAGCCAGGGTGAAGCGCCGCCGATGCCTGCGTGGGGTCGGATGAGGTTGTAGCTGTC
>JBLNCT010000092.1:0-83816 GCA_050260915.1 Parcubacteria group bacterium | reverse complement strand
TGGCGCGCGCCAACACCGTCCCCGGCGGTCACAACGAGAAGCGGCTGCGCAACATCGTCGAGACCTACCCGCGCGACGAGCTCTTCCAGACGAGCGAGGACGAGCTGCTGGCCATCGCGACGGGCATCCTGCACCTCTACGACCGCCCGCGCGTGCGGCTGTTCATGCGGCGCGACCCCTTCGACCGGTTCGTCTCGGTGCTCTTCTTCGTCCCCCGCGAGCGCTACAATTCCGATGTGCGGCTCCGGGCCGGCGAGATTCTGGCGCATGCGTTCGGCGGCCACGTCTCGGCGTACTACCCGAACTTCTCAGACGCCCCGCTGGCGCGGGTGCACTTCATCATCGGCGTTCGGCCCGGCCACCATGCGGAGCCCGATATCGCCGAGCTCGAAGCGCAGCTCGCCGAGACCGCGCGAACCTGGGAGGACCGCTTCGAGGCTGCCGTGCGCGAAGGCGGCGTTCCGGCCGGGCAGGTGGCCGAGACGCTGGCGCGCTACGTTCGCGCCTTCTCGCCGGGCTACCGCGACCGCTACGACGCCGCCGAGGCGCTGACCGACATCGGCGTGGTGGACGCGATGAAGGACGAGCCGGTGCGGGTGCGCGCGTACCGACTGGCCACCGACGAGCCGATCTACTTCCGCTTCAAGCTCTATCGGCCGGGCGGCGCCGCGCCGCTGGCCGACGTGCTGCCGATCCTCGAGCACATGGGCCTCAAGGCCGTGATCGAGGAGGGTTTTCCGATCTGCCCGGTCGGCCGCGACCCGGTCTGGGTGCACGAGTTCCTGATCGAGGACCCCGAGGGGGCGAACCTGCGGCTGACTGACGTGAAGAGCGCCTTCGAGGAGGCCTTCGTCGCCGTCTGGACCGGCCGGACCGAGAGCGACGGCTTCAACCGGCTGGTGCTGGAGCTCGGCATCGGCTGGCGCGAGGCGGCGCTCATCCGCGCGCTAGCCCGCTTCCGCCAGCAGACGGGCCTCGATCCCTCGCAGGCGGTGCAGGAGGCGGCGCTCGCCGACCACCCCGAGGTCGCCCGCCTGATCCTGAGGCTGTTCGCGATCAAGTTCAACCCCGCGACCGGCGCCGACCTGAAGGCCCGCGAAGAGCAGGCCCACGGCGTCATGCTGGAGATCGTCGAAGCCCTGCAGCAGGTCGACAGCCTCGACGCCGACCGGGTCTTGCGGCGTTTGGCGGTGCTGGTGGGCGCGACCAAGCGGACCAACTTCTACCAGGCCAAGCCCTACATCAGCTTCAAGGTCGCGTCGGGCGAACTGGAGGAGCTGCCGGCGCCCAAGCCCTTCCGCGAGATTTTCGTCTGGGCGCCGCACGTCGAGGGCGTGCACCTGCGCTTCGGCCCGGTCGCGCGCGGCGGCATCCGCTGGTCGGACCGGCGCGACGACTTCCGAACAGAGGTGCTCGGGCTGGTGAAGGCCCAGCAGGTGAAGAACGCCGTCATCGTGCCGGTCGGCTCAAAGGGCGGCTTCTATCCGAAGCAGTTGCCCAAGGGCGGCGCGCCCGACGCCGTGCGCGAGGAGGCGATCCGCGCCTACCGCACCTTCCTGTCGGGCCTGCTCGACCTCACCGACAACATCGATGCGGCGGGGAAGGTCGTGCACCCGGCGGGCGTGATCTGCCATGACGCCGACGACCCCTACCTCGTCGTCGCCGCCGACAAGGGCACGGCCACCTTCTCCGACATCGCCAATGCGCTGGCGGAGGACTACGGCTTCTGGCTCGGCGACGCCTTCGCGTCGGGCGGGTCGGCCGGCTACGACCACAAGGCCATGGGCATCACCGCGCGCGGCGCCTGGGAGGCGGTGAAGCGCCACTTCCGCGAGCTCGGCAAGGACATCCAGTCCGAGCCCTTCACCTGCGTCGGCGTCGGCGACATGAGCGGCGATGTGTTCGGCAACGGGATGCTGCTGTCGGACAAGACGCGCCCGGTCGCCGCCTTCGACCACCGCCACATCTTCATCGACCCCGATCCCGATGCGGCCGTGTCGTTCGCCGAGAGGAAGCGCCTGTTCGAGCTGCCGCGCTCAAGCTGGGACGACTATGACCGGTCGAAGCTGTCGAAGGGCGGTGAGGTTTATGCGCGGTCGCTGAAGTCGATCACCCTGTCGCCGGAGGCCGCCGCCGCCATCGGCGTGAAGCCCGCGCCGATGACGCCCGCCGAAGTCATCACGGCCATCCTCAAGGCGCCGGTCGAGCTTCTCTACCTGGGCGGCATCGGCACCTATGTGAAGGCGTCCGCCGAGACCAACGCCGACGCGGGCGACAAGGCCAACGACTCGGTGCGGGTCAACGGCTCGGACCTGCGCTGCAAGGTGGTCGGCGAAGGCGCCAACCTCGGCTTCACCCAGGCCGCGCGGATCGAGTTCGCGCGGGGCGGCGGCCGGATCAACACCGACGCCATCGACAATTCCGCCGGCGTCGACACCTCCGACCATGAGGTGAATATCAAGATCCTGACTGGGATGGAGGAGGCCGCCGGGCGCCTCACCCGCCCGGACCGCGATGCGCTGCTGGCGTCGATGACCGACGAGGTCGCCGCCCACGTCCTGGCCCACAACTACGACCAGACGCTGGCGCTCTCGCTGCTGGAGCAGGACGCCGCCGCGGAGGTCGGCTCGCACGCCCAGTTCATGTCCGAGCTCGTCGAGAAGGGTCGCCTCGACCGCAAGGTGGAGGGCCTACCGGGGCCCGCCGCGATGACGGAACTCGCCAACGCCGGCAAGGGCCTGACCCGGCCTGAGTTGGCGGTCCTGCTGGCCTACGGCAAGCTCGACCTCTTCCACGACACGGTCGAGAGCCGCGCGCCGGACGATCCGTATTTCTTCGAGACCCTGAAGGCTTATTTCCCCAAGCCGCTGTGGCGGTTCGAGGACGCCATGACCCGCCACCGCCTGCGGCGCGAAATCATCGCCACCGTCGTAGGCAACGAGATCGTCAACCTCTGCGGACCGACCTTCCCTTCGCGCCTGCGGGCCGCCGCCGCATGCGACACCGCCGCCCTCGTCATCGCTTTCGAGGCCGCGCGACGGGTGCTGCGGATCGACGAAGCGTGGGACGCCGTCGCCGCGCTCGACAACAAGGTCCCCGCCCAGGCCCAACTCGCCCTCTTCCAGGCGCTCGCCGCCGCGCAGCGCGCCCAGACCTTCTGGCTCGCCCGCCGCGCCAAGACCGATGGCGTCACAGTCCAGAGCCTGATCGACGAATTCCGCCCAGCCGTCGACGAGCTGAAGACCCTGATCCCGAGCGTTCTTTCGCCATACGAACAGAAGAGCGTCGCCAGGCGGGCGCATGGGTTTGTGAAGGCCGGAGCGCCGGAGGACCTGGCGCAGCAGATCGCGGCGCTCCAGTGGCTGACCACCGCCGCCGACCTCGTCGACCTCGCGGGCGCCTCAAAGCGGCCGCTGGCCGACGTCACCCGCCTGTACCACCAGGTTGGTTCCGCATTCGCCTTCGACCGGCTGCGCGCGGCGGCGGGCGCCTTCCGGGGCGGCGACAGCTTCGAGCGGCTGGCCACGCGGCGCCTGATCGAGGACATGCTGTCCGAACAGACCGCACTCACGGGCGCGGTGCTGAAGGCGGCCAACGGCGCGGAGCCCAAGGCCGCTGTCGCCGACTGGTCCGCCCGCCACGCCGAGCCCGTTCAGGCCGTCAAGCACGCGGTCGAGGACATCGAAAAAGCCGGCGGCGACTGGACCTTCGCCAAGCTGACTATCGTCAACGCGGCCCTGCGGGAATTGGTCAGCGCCGCGAACTAGGTGCTCCCCCTCTGGGGGAGCTGTCGGCGAAGCCGACTGAGGGGGCGAGTCAGCAAGCCCCCATCCCCGGCTTCGCCGGTACTTCCCTCAGAGGGGGAAGACCTTTTGGTCAGTGCCGGAACACCCGCACGCCCGTGAAGGCCATGGTCACGCCGGCCTCGTCGGCCGCGGCGATCACCTCGTCGTCCCGGATCGAGCCGCCGGGCTGGATGATGGCCGTAGCCCCCGCCTCCGCCGCCTGCAGCAGGCCGTCGGCGAAGGGGAAGAAGGCTTCCGACGCGCAGGCCGAACCCTTCGCCAGGCTCTCCGGATAGCCCGCCTGTTCGGCCGCCTCGGCGGCGCGGATGGCGGCGATGCGGGCGGAGTCGCGGCGGTTCATCTGCCCCGCGCCTATGCCGGCGGTCTGGCCGTTCTTGGCGAAGACGATGGCGTTCGACTTCACGTGCTTGGCGACGGTGAAGGCGAACAGCATGTCGCGCACCTCGGCCTCGGTCGGCTGGCGCTTCGTGACGATCTTCAGGTCGGCGGGCGTGATCCGCGAGCGGTCGCGGCTCTGGACGAGGAAGCCGCCGGCCACCGAGCGGAACACCTCGCCCTCAGACAGCGGATCGGGCAGGGCGTCGGTGAGTAGCAGGCGCAGATTCCTTTTGCCGGCGAACACCGCGATGGCGTCCTCGTCGGCGCCGGGCGCGATGACGACCTCGGTGAAGATCTTGACGATCTCCTCGGCAGCGGCCGCATCCAGCGGGCGGTTCACCGCGACGATGCCGCCAAAGGCCGAGACTGGGTCGCACTCCAGCGCCCGCGCGTAGGCGGCCTTCAGATTCGATCCCATCGCCACGCCGCAGGGGTTGGCGTGCTTGATGATGGCGCAGGCGGGTTCGGCGAACTCGGCGACCAGCTCGTAGGCAGCGTCGGTGTCGGCGATGTTGTTGTAGCTGAGCTCCTTACCCTGCAGTTGGCGCGCGGTCGCGACGCCGGGGCGTGGGTTCTCGAAGGTATAGAAAGCCGCCGATTGGTGCGGGTTTTCGCCGTAGCGCATCGTCTGGCGGAGCGAACCGGCGATGGATTTCCGCGCCGGGTATTCCTGGCCAAGCTGCTTTGCGAACCAGCCCGAGATCGCCGCGTCGTAAGCCGCGGTCCGGGCGTAGGCGTGCGCGGCCAGCGTCTTGCGCAGCTCCAGCGAGGTCGCGCCGTCAGACTTCAGCGCTTCCAGCACCTCGGCCATGTCGGTCGGCTCGGTGCAGACGGCCACATAGCCGTGGTTCTTGGCCGCCGAGCGGATCATCGCCGGGCCGCCGATGTCGATGTTCTCGACGCAGGTCGCGAAGTCGCCGCCCGCCGCGACCGTGGCCTCGAACGGGTAGAGATTCACATAGAGCAGGTCGATGCCGCCGATGCCGTGCTCACTCATCGCCTGGGCGTGGGCCGGAGCGTCGCGTACCCCCAGCAGACCGCCGTGGACGATGGGATGCAGGGTCTTCACCCGCCCGTCCATCATCTCGGGAAAGCCGGTGAGATCGGAGACGTCCTTCACCGGCAGGCCCGCATTGGCGATGGCCGCCTTGGTGCCGCCGGTGGAAACCAGCTCGACGCCCAGTTCGGCCAGCGCCTTGGCGGTTTCGATCAGGCCGGTTTTGTCGGAGACGGACAAGAGCGCGCGCTTGACGGCGACGCGGTCGGGGGCGGGCGGGAAATCGGGGGCTGCGGGCACGATTCACTCCGGGTCAGGCATTTGGCGCGACGTATGCCCTTCCCCCGCGTGCGGGGGAAGTGGGCCGATGGCGAAGCCGAGGCTCGTTGGGGGAAGTGACTCAAAAACTCCCCCATCGACCCTCCAGCTACCGCTGTCGGGCCACTTCCCCCAGATGAACTGGGGGAAGAACCTAAGTCTCCGACGCCGACAGCTTCCAGCGCACCCGCCCACCCTTGTCGTGGCGCACCTGGCCGCGCAGGACGACCTGCGAGGAGCGCTTCAGCTCGCCGCCGCTGACGTGCTGCGACGGCTCAATGGTCACCTCGGCGGCGTCGTTGCGCAGCCACAGCGCCTTCGTCGGTCCGCGGAGGATCACCGTCTTGCCGTCCTGCGCAAGCGAGGCGCGGACCTCCGGCGCCAGCTGGAAGTGGATGGAGAAGGGCACATAACGGCGCGGACCGTCGGCCTCCTTCGGTTTCGGCGGCTCGAAACGGTCTTCCCCGCGCAGCTCGCCGGTCTGGGTGTTCATGAAGAAGGTGCGGTGGTGCATCAGGCCCAGCCGCCTCAGCCAGCCATCGTGGGAAGCCATCAGCAGCGCCGCGCCGTCGCCATCCTCCCGGCGGGCGCCCACCTTGCCAGGGCCATCCACCAGCCGCGGCCCGAGACCCTCCGCCGCGGCGCCTTCCAGCACCTCGCCGCAAGGTAGGTCGCCCACAACCGCGCACGACCCCGCCCCCGTCAGCCTGAGCTGCGCCGGAAAGCCCGGCGTCCAGCCGGAACCGACGATCAGCCGCTCGCGGCCGAAGACGAGCTCCAACCCGAGCGGCTGGGCGCAGGCGGTCAGGCTCCAGGCGCCCTTCGCCGGAGCGCCCGCGTCGACCAGCACCTCGATCTGGCCGCCGCGCAGCCGGTGATAGCCGCTGACTGCCAGCCGTTGCGGCGCCTTGCGGGCCTCCTCGTGCGCCAGCGCCGCGGCGATGGTCGCGCCATCCACCGCTTCACCGCCCTGCAGGTCTGCAAGCCTGCCGTCTGGAAGCGTGAAGAACCGCACCGCCGCACCCAAACGGTCAATGGCGCGCGTCATCTCTGGGGGCGGCTCGCGGCCCCGCTGGGAAAGCGCATCCTCCAGCGTCAGCAGGTCGAGCAGCAGCTCCAGCCCACGTTGCGGCGAGCGGGACGCATGGCCGCCGTCGGCCAGCACCGCTTTCGGCAGCCTGCGCCGCAGCCGTCCGAGCGCCTGGTTGATCAGCCGCTCGCCCGCCGGACCGCCGAGCGCGCAGCCGGCCACGCCGGCGGCGATGGCCCGCTCCACCGCGCGGCCGGGGTCCTCCGACACCGCCAGCAGATGCCGCGCCTGACGGGCGAGGTCGTCCTCCAGCGCCGCGATCTCGGCGTCGGAGGCTTCCATCGCCAGCGTCTTCGCCGCGCAGGCGAGGTTGAAGACCCGCCGCTCCAGAACCTCCGGGCTCCAGGAGAAGGCGTTCCAGGCGCCGAACAGTCGCCGCCAGTCCATGAAGAGGCGTACGCCCGGCCGGACCCCCTGCTCACCCAGCACCAGCAGGTCGCGCAGCCAGCCGAAGCCGTGCAGCTCCGTCGCGAACGCGCGGCTAGGGCTGGGACGGTCGAAGGGGTCGCCGTCGGGCCCGATCCGCATGGGCGAGCCGCCGAACTGGAAGATTCCTTCCAGAATCTGACGGCCCGTCTCGGGACTGGCGGGTCTCAGGTCGTGCGGATGGGCAACAAGGCCGTGGCCGCGCTTGCCACCCAAGGTCGCCAGATGCAGCGGCGTGCCGAACCACTCCTGCTCGATGCGCCGGTAAGCCGCCGCGGCCGCGCCCCTCGCCAGAAGCAGGGGGTCCACCGGCGCGCCCTCAGCCGCCCCTCAGGGCGCGGATGTTGGCGGCGTACTTCTCCGGCCCGCCCTTGAAGACGGCCGTGCCGGCGACCAGCGCGGTGGCGCCGGCCGAAATGCAGAGCGGAGCGGTCTCGGGCGTCACCCCGCCGTCGACCTCCAGCGGGATGTCGCCGCCGGTCTCGTCGATCATGGCGCGTAGGCGCTCGATCTTCTTGAGCTGGCTGGTCATGAATTTCTGGCCGCCGAAGCCCGGGTTGATCGACATCACCAGGATCAGGTCGACCTCGTCCATCATGTACTGGATGACCTCGGGCTGGGTGCTCGGGTTGAAGACGACGCCCGCCTTCGCACCGACCTGCCGGATCAGCTTCAGCGTGCGGTTCAGGTGCGGGCCGCTTTCGGGGTGCACGCTGATGTAGTCGGCGCCGGCCGCGCGGAAGGCCTCGATGTAGGGGTCCACGGGCGCGATCATCAGGTGGACGTCGAAGGGGATGGAGACGTGGGGCTTCAGCGCCTTCACCACATCCGGCCCGATGGTGATGTTGGGGACGAAGTGGCCGTCCATGACGTCGACGTGCAGCCAGTCGGCGCCGGCGGCCTCGACCGCGCGGCACTCCTCGCCGAGCTTCGAGAAGTCGGAGGCGAGGATCGAGGGCGCGATGATGGTCATGGGCCGGAGATACCGTGCGTCGGGGTGAAGCTACAAGCGCACGAACCGGGCGGCGAAGAAGCCGTCGAGGCCGCCGGGCAGGTGATGCGGCAGAATACGGAGCAATCCGTCGGGCGTGACACTGGCTACCGGCGCGCCGCCTTCGCCCGGCTGGACGGGCTCCAGGCGAAAGTCCGGGTGGCGCTTTAGGAAGGCCGGGACCTGAGCCTCGCCCTCCTCCGGCTCCAGCGAGCAGACGCAGTAGACGAGTCGGCCGCCGGGCTTCACGCGCTTGGCCGCGCTGTCCAGCAGGCTGGCCTGCACCTGCGCCAGCTTGGCGATGTCCGGCGGGCGGATTGCCCACAGCACGTCGGGGTTGCGGCGGAAGGTGCCGGTGGACGTACAGGGGGCGTCGAGCAGGACGGCGTCGAAGGTGCGGTCGTCGTCCCAGGTTTCGGCGTCGGCGGCGATGACTTCGGCGGTCAGGGTCGTGCGGTCGAGGTTCTCCTTCACGCGGCGCAGGCGGGCGGCCGAGCGGTCGACCGCGGTGACCGATGCGCCGGCTGCGGCGAGCTGGAGCGTCTTGCCGCCGGGGGCAGCGCAGAGGTCCAGCGCGGTCTCGCCGGGCTGCACGTTGAGCAGCCGGGCGGGAACCGCCGCGGCCGCATCCTGCACCCACCAGGAGCCCTGCGGATAACCGGGCCAGCCGGTGAGGTCGCCGCGGCGGCGCGTTCGGAGAGAACCGCCGGGGAGGACTTCGGCGTCCAGCGCTGTCGCCAGCTCTTCGGCCTCGCCGGGATCGCGCGGCGTGAGGTCGGTGGCGGGCTCCTCGGCGATCTTCGCGGCGATGGCGGCCGCGTCGTCGCCGTAGGCCGCGCGCCAGCGGGCGTAGAGCCAGGCGGGGGCCAGCGCCTCGGGATCGGCGGGCGGCGGGCCCTCGGCGATCAGGCGGCGCAGCACCGCGTTGACGAGGCCCTTGAAGGGGCGCGAGCCCTTGTCGGCCTGGGCGAGCTCGACGCTGGTGGAGACGGCCGCGAAATCCGGGACGTCCAGCCAGAAGGCTTGCGCCGCGCCGAGCCTCAGGATGTGGCGCACCCGGGCCGGCGGCTCCTTCTGGAGCCTCGCATCCAGAGCCCGGTCGATGGGTCCCAGGTGCCGCAGCGCCGCCATGGCCAGCGCGCGAGCGAAGGCGCGGTCGCGGGGCTCGAGGCGGGAAAGGGCGCCGGACGACAGCGCCTCCTCGAGGCCGCCGCGTCTGGCCAGCGTGGCGTCGAGGAGATGAAGGGCGGCCTCACGCGAAGCGAGGCCGTCTGAAGGTGCTTCGATGGTCACGCCTCCCGCCTGCCCGGATCGGCGGCGGGAGGCAACTCCTTATTCGGCCGGAGCCGCGGCGGCGCCCCGAAGCGTGGAACCCGCGCCGGCGCGGGCGACCATGACGATGGAGATCAGGAAGGTCACCATCCCCGCGATCACCGTCAGCTCCGGAATGACCATCAGCGGCCCGATGGAGGCGTCACCGCCGAGCAGCTTGGCCAGCATCGGGACCATGATGACGACGCCGCCGAACGACAGCGCGAAGTTGACCCAGGGCAGGCGCGCCGGCGCACGGTCGCCCGCGAGCGCGTAGAAGGTCCCCATGATCGAGGGAACCACGAAGCCCAGCAGGTTCAGGTGGGCGTGGGCCGGAGCCATCGTGAAGTCCTGGTGCGCGCCCATCCACATGCCCCAGCCCATGCCGGTCAGCACGCAAAGGACGCCGGCGCCGAAGAAAGCGAGAGATACCTTAGGCATGTCATGCCCCCAATGTTGCGCCCGTCCCCGAAACGGGCCTCTGAGGCGAACGAGAACAGCGTTTTGCGGCTTCGACAAGCGCGCGGGGTAGGCTTTCACGCGATTTTGCCTCATCTTCGGTAACTTATGGCTGATCACATACCTGGAGCCGCTCCCGGCAAGCCCCTGACCCCCGCCGCCAGGCGCGCGCTGGAGGAAGCCGCCGCCCGTAAGGCCGCCGAATCGCGGGCCGAAAAACCCGTCGAGGAGGGCGGTCCCGCCGGCCCCGAACCCACCCGCTTCGGCGACTGGGAGCGCAAGGGAATCGCGGTCGACTTTTGATGGGTGCTCCCCCCTCTGGGGGAGCTGTCCGCGCAGCGGACTGAGGGGGCGAGTCAGCAGGCCCCATCCCGGCCTTCGGCCGTACTTCCCCCAGAGGGGGAAGACCTTAGGCGCGCATCTCGTTTGCGATGGCGAGGGCGGCTTGGCGGGGGTCTTTTGCGCCTGAGATCGGGCGGCCGACGACGAGGTGGCTGGCGCCGTTCTTCAGCGCGTCGGCAGGCGTCGCGGCGCGGGCCTGGTCGTCCATCGACGCGCCGGCCGGGCGCACGCCGGGGGTGACGACGAGAAAGTCGGGGCCGCCGATCCGTCGGGCGAGGGCGGCTTCCTGGGGGCTTGCGATCACCCCGTCGGCGCCCGCCTCGATCACCTGGCGGATGCGGCGCTCGACCAGCTGCTCGACGTTGAGGCCGTAGCCCATCTCCTTCAGGTCGTCGTCGCTCAGGCTGGTCATCACGGTGACGCCCAGGATCTTCATCGGCGAGGAGCCTCTGCCCTTCACGGCGGCCTTCAAGACCTGCGGCTCGGCGTGGACGGTCAGGAAGTCGCCGGCTTCGCGGGCGGCGATGGCGGCCGTGGCCTTTTCAACCGTCGCGCCGATGTCGTGCAGCTTCCAGTCGAGGAAGATCTGCTTGCCGAGGTCGCGAAGCTCGCCCGCCAGCGACATGCCGTGCCCGGCCAGCAGCTGCAGCCCGATCTTGTAGAAGCTGACCGCGTCGCCGATCTGCTCGGTCAGGTCCCGCGCCTCGCCTACGGTCGGCAGGTCGAGAGCGACGATCAGGCGGGGGTCGGCGCGCGCGGGCGCAGGGGCGGCGTCCATGGGGAGGCTCCTTCGGCGAGGTCGGGTTGTGGGCTAAGCGGGTTGGATGCTCCCCGTGAACCGCGGCGTCAAGGCTCTTCCCCCAGCTTGTCTGGGGGAAGTGGGCCGACAGCGATAGCTGGAGGCTCGATGGGGGAGTACTCAAACAAAGAGGGACAACTCCCCCATCGACCTTCGCGGCCTTCGGCCTCTCAGGCCACTTCCCCCACATGCGTGGGGGAAGGGCTAGACCTTGCGGAATCTTCCCGACTGCCCCGCCATCAGCGCCAGGGCCCAGTCGTCGGGGACGATCTTGGCGAAGGCGGCGATGGCCTTGTTGGGGGCCCCGGTCACGCAGACCGGGCGATTGGCTTCAGCGGCTTCATAGCCGATGGCGGCGACCTCGTCGGCGCCCATCCACAGCCAATCGGGCGTCGACTGGCTGAGCTGCTCGCGGGTGTCGTTGACGTCGTGGAACTCCGACCAGGTGAAGCCGGGGCAAAGCGCGCTGACGTGCACGCCGGTCGAGAGGTTCTCCAGGTGCAGGCTCTGGGAAAACTTGATCAGGAAGCTCTTGGTCGCCCCGTAGAGGGTGTGGCCCATGCTGCCGGGGATCAGGCCCGCCAAAGAGGCGACGTTCACGATCCGGCCGAAGCGGCGCTCGATCATGCCGGGCAGGACCTTGTGGCTCATCTCGCAGACGCTCATCAGCAGCACCTGCAGGAAGGCCTGCTGCTCGGCCCAGGTCGTGCCGGCGTAAGTCCCGGGCAGGCCATAGCCCGCGTTGTTGACCACCGCATCGACCTCGCGGCCGTTGTTGGCGATCTCGGCCAGGATGTCGTCGACGGCGCCCTGCTGCGACAGGTCGGCGGAGATGGTCAGCGTCTCGACGCCCGAGCGCAGCGAAATCTCCTGCGCCAGCTTCTCCAGCCGATCGGCGCGGCGGGCGGTCAGCGCCACGTCATAGCCGTGGTCGGCATAGACGCGGGCGAAGGCCGAACCGATGCCGGCGGAGGCGCCGGTAATGAGGGCGAGGCGGCGGGCCATGATTGCTCCGGTGAGCGGAATAAGATCAGGCAGCCTTGCTCGGAACAGCTTCGCTGAGCAAGTCCGCCACGGAGATCTGCGACAGCCGCTCGGCGGCGGCTTCATCGGCCGCGGCGATGGCGCCGCGTACGGCGTCGGGGATCTTCTCGCCAACGGGGCAGCCCTTGGCGCCCGGTGGGGGCACGCCGAGATGGGCGCAGCCGTCGACCGCGCGGAGCACCTCGTCGAGCCGGATGTCCTTGGGCGCCTTCAGGAGCCAGGCGCCGCCGCCCGCGCCTGCACGCGTGTCGATCAGGCCGGCCTTGGCGAGCATGGCGGTGACCCGCCGCACCACGACGGGATTGGTCGGCATCGAGGCCGCAAGCGCCGTCGAGGAGACAGCCGAGCCGGCCGAAAACGCACCCTTGTGCGCGAGATACGCAAGGGCGTGGGCGGCGACCGGGAATTTCTGGCTGTCGGACATCTCGCAAGGGAAGGTAAGCAGCCCAGGTCCCGGTTCAATGGAAATTGTCGGAGCCGCAGGCCGACGGCGGCGTTGATGGCGCGCGGGAAAGCGTGTATCGCGCCCGCCGCACTCGACGAGGGACCGGCGCGGAACGTTCCGCCCAGCCGGCGTCCCGGAGGGATCGAATGGCTGTCGAAGCCCAGGACGCTGCAAGCGCTGATGCGGCCGCAGCGAAACCCCATCCGTCCGACGCCACCATGCACCATGCCCACAAGGGTCATGGCTTCTGGTCGATGACGCTCGGCTCCATCGGGGTCGTCTTCGGCGACATCGGGACGAGCCCGCTCTACGCCATGCGCGAGGCGCTTTCGCACTCACGCAGCGGCGGGACGACCGAGCTTTCAGTGCTGGGGGTCGTCTCGCTGGTGCTCTGGGCGCTGACGCTGATCGTGACGGTCAAGTACGTCATCTTCCTGATGCGCGCCGACAACAAGGGTGAGGGCGGCACGCTGGCGCTTATGGCGCTGGCGCAGAAGTCGGTGGGCGTGCGAACGGGCCTGCTCTTCGCGGCGGGGATGGTCGGCGCCTCGCTCTTCTACGGCGACGGCATCATCACGCCGGCGATCTCGGTGCTCTCGGCGGTCGAGGGCCTGAAGGACGCGCCCGCGGTTGGGCGGTTCTTCCATCCCTACATCCTGCCGATCTCGGCGGGCATCCTGATCGGTCTCTTCATGGTCCAGTCGCGCGGCACCCAGAAGGTGGCGAGCTTCTTCGGGCCGATCACGGCGGTGTGGTTCCTGGTGCTGGGCTTTCTCGGCCTGCACCACCTCAGCGACGACTGGTCGATCTTCCGCGCCTTCAATCCCTGGTACGGGGTGCACTTCCTGATCACCAACGGCTTCCTGGGCTTCGTCATCCTGGGCAGCGTCTTCCTGGCGGTGACCGGGGCCGAGGCGCTCTACGCCGACATGGGTCACTTCGGGAAGAACCCGATCCGCATGGCGTGGCTCGGGCTGGTCTTCCCATGCCTGGCGTTGAACTACCTCGGGCAGGGATCGCTGATCCTGAGCCATCCGGCCGCGCGCCATAACCCGTTCTGGGAGATGGTCCCGGACTTCGCCTACTGGCCGATCCTGGTGCTGGCGACGGCCGCGACCGTGATCGCCTCGCAAGCCGTGATCACCGGCGCCTTCTCCATGACGCAGCAGGCGGTGCAGCTGGGCCTGCTGCCGCGCATCGACATCCGCCGCACGTCCGAGACGCAGGCCGGGCAGATTTTCGTGCCGCAGGTGAACACCTTCCTGATGATCGGGGTGCTGGTGCTGCTGCTGATGTTCCAGACCTCCAGCAAGCTGGCCTCGGCCTACGGCATCGCGGTCACGGGCGCGATGTTCGTCGACACCCTGCTGGGCTTCGTGATCCTGCGCAGGCTGTGGAACTGGAGCATGCCGGCGACGCTCGCGCTGATCCTGCCGCTTGGCCTGCTCGACATGACCTTCATCTCGTCGAACCTGCTGAAGATCCCCGACGGCGCCTGGCTGCCGCTGGTGTTCGGGGCGGGGCTGGTCATCATCATGTGGACCTGGACGACCGGCACGCGAATCCTGTCGGAGAAGACGCGACGCGATTCCGTGCCGCTGTCGGACCTGATGGAAATCCTGCGCGCGCGGGCGCCTCACCGGGCGCCGGGCACGGCCATCTTCCTGACCTCGGACCCCGACACCACGCCGGTCGCGCTGATGCACAACCTCAAGCACAACAAGGTGCTGCACGAGAAGAACATCATCGTCACCGTCCGCACCGGCGAGACGCCGCGGGTGAAGGACGAGGACCGCGTGAAGATCGAGACGATCAACGACGACTTCAAAAAGGTCTTCATCACCTATGGCTTCATGGAAAGCCCGAACGTGCCCAAGGCCCTGCAGCTCTGCCGCAAGAAGGGGCTGAAGTTCGACATCATGTCGACGAGCTTCTTCCTCGGGCGCCGCTCGATCGTGGCCTCGGCGCAGAGCGGCATGCCGCTGTGGCAGGACAAGCTCTACATCTTCCTGACCAAGAACAGCGCCAACCCGACGGACTTCTTCAAGATCCCGCCCGGACGCGTGGTAGAACTGGGCGCCCAGGTCACCGTCTAGGGTTACGCTTTGCCCGTCGTCGCGAAAATCTGTGGGGTCTCCACGCCCGAGGCGGTGCGCGCCGCGCTGGACGGCGGGGCGGGCTACATCGGCTTCAACTTCTTCCCGAAGAGCCCACGGTACGTGACGCCCGAGGCCGCGGCGAAGCTGGCGGAGCCGGCGCGGGCGCGCGGCGTGAAGATCGTGGCCGTGACTGTCGATCCGTCAGACGCGCTGCTCGACACCCTGCGCGAGGTGCTCAAGCCCGACCTGATCCAGCTGCACGGCAAGGAGACGCCGTCGCGGGTGTGGGAGGCGGCGCTGAAGGCGAACGCCGGGGCGATCAAGGCGATCTCGGTGTCGTCATCGGCCGACTTCGACCAGGCGGCGCAGTACGAGGCCGTGACCGAGCACCTGATGTTCGACGCCAAGACGCCGAAGGACGCGGCCCTGCCCGGCGGCATGGGCGTGCGCTTCGACTGGACGATGCTGTCGGGCCGCCGGTTCGCGCGGCCGTGGTTCCTCGCCGGCGGGCTCGATCCGTGGAACGTGGCGGAGGCCGTGCGGGCCTCGGGCGCGCCGATGGTGGACGTTTCCTCTGGCGTGGAGCGCGGAGCGGGGCTAAAGGACCCCGGCCTCATTTCGGCCTTCCTCGATGCGGTCCGCCGCGCCTGAGCCTACCTTGAACGCTTCCGTCAAACCCAACGACTGGTCGGCCTATCCCGACGCCAACGGGCGATTCGGCGAGTTCGGCGGACGCTATGTGGCCGAGACGCTGATGCCGCTCGTCCTCGACCTCGACCGCGCCTATCGCGAGGCGAAGGAGGACCCGCAGTTCCGGGAAGAGCTGAACGGCTACCTGACCCACTACGTCGGCCGGCCGAGCCCGCTCTATTTCGCAGAGCGGCTTACGGCCCACATCGGCGGGGCGAAGATCTACTTCAAGCGCGAGGAGCTGAACCACACCGGCTCCCACAAGATCAACAACTGCATGGGCCAGATTCTGCTGGCCAAGCGGATGGGCAAGACCCGCATCATCGCCGAGACGGGCGCGGGCCAGCACGGCGTGGCGACGGCGACGGTCTGCGCGCGCTTCGACCTGCCCTGCGTCGTCTACATGGGCGCGGTGGACGTGGAGCGGCAAAAGCCCAACGTCTTCCGCATGAACCTGCTGGGCGCGGAGGTGCGGCCGGTTTCGTCGGGGGCGGCGACGCTCAAGGACGCCATGAACGAAGCTCTGCGGGATTGGGTCACCAACGTCCACGACACCTACTACCTGATCGGCACGGCGGCGGGACCTCACCCGTATCCCGGCATGGTCCGCGACTTCCAGTCGGTGATCGGCGAGGAAATCCGCACCCAGATCATCGAGGCCGAAGGGCGCCTGCCGGACGCGGTGATGGCCTGCGTCGGCGGCGGCTCGAACGCCATCGGGACCTTCCACCCGTTCCTGGCCGACGAGGGCGTGCGGCTGGTCGGCGTCGAGGCGTCCGGCCACGGCATGGCCACCGACAAGCACGCGGCCTCGCTGACCGGCGGGAGGCCGGGCGTGCTGCACGGCAACCGCACCTACCTGCTGCAGGACGAGGACGGCCAGATCCTCGACGCCCACTCGATCTCGGCCGGCCTCGACTATCCGGGCATCGGGCCGGAGCACAGCTGGCTGCACGACGTCGGCCGGGCCGACTACCTGACCTGCACCGACGACGAGGCGCTGGAGGCCTTCAAGCTCTGCGCCGAGGTCGAGGGCATCATCCCGGCCCTGGAGTCCGCCCACGCGATCGCGCGCCTGCCGGATGTGGCCAAGGATGCGGGCAAGGACGGCGTCGTGGTGCTGACGCTGTCGGGCCGGGGCGACAAGGACATCTTCACCGTGGCCGAGGCCCTGGGGCGGAAGATTTGATGACGGCAATCAATCTCCCTTCCCCCTCGAGGGGGGAAGGGCCGGGGATGGGGGTGAGTGCAGGGAGTTGGGCGAAGAGCGCAGCTCGGCTCTGCGCCACCCTGAACCCGTCGCCCCAACTCAGTAACCACACCCCCACCCAACCCTCCCCCCTCGAGGGGGAGGGCTTTGGAGGCGGCCTTGGCTAATCGCATCGACCGACGCTTTGCAGCTCTTCGGACCGAAGGGCGCGCGGCCTTCGTGGCCTATGTGATGGCGGGCGATCCCGACCTCGCGACCTCGCTTGAGATCGTGCGCGGCCTGCCCGGCGCGGGCGCGGACATCATCGAGGTCGGCTTTCCCTTCTCCGACCCCATGGCCGAGGGCCCGCCGATCCAGCGCGCGGCGCAGCGGGCGCTGAAGAACGGCACGAAGCTCAACGACGTCTTTGGCCTGATCCGCGCCTTCCGCGAAGGCGACAAGGACACGCCGATCGTGCTGATGGGCTACCTGAACCCCATCGTCTATCGCGGCTGCGACGTGTTCGCGAAGCAGGCGGCGGATGCGGGCGTGGACGGCCTGATCGTCGTCGACTGCCCGCCGGAGGAGGCCGACCCTCTGGCCGATGCGCTGGACGGCGTGGGCATAGCGCTGATCCGGCTCGCCACCCCCACGACCGACGACGCGCGCCTGCCCACGGTGGTGCGCCGCACCTCCGGCTTCGTCTATTACGTTTCGGTTGCAGGTGTAACCGGTGTTAAGGAAGCAGACGCCGAATCGGTCGCTCCTGCGGTCTCGCGCGTTAAGAGAGCGTCCGGCCTGCCGGTGGCGGTGGGATTCGGCATCAAGACGCCCGAGCGCGCGGCGCAGGTTGCGCGTGTGGCGGACGGAGTTGTGGTGGGTTCGGCGCTCGTTGACCAGATTGCGGACAGCTTGGCTGCGAACGAAAATGTTACCGAAGCGGTTCTTTCAAAGGCCGCTGCGCTTGCTAAGGCTGTGCGCGCGGCTCGGAACGGCGACGCTTGAGGCCTGAAAGCATGGCGATGGCTGACTCCAGGAACGACCGGCCCGGCAAGGGCTCCCCCCGGCAACGCGGCGGCTGGCTGTCGAAGATCGCGCCCGGCGTGCGCGGTTTCGCGCGCAAGCGCGAGACGCCGGAGAACCTCTGGGTCAAATGCCCGGACACCGGCGAGATGATCTATCGTCCCGACCTGGAGGGGGCCCTGTGGGTCACCCCGGCCGGGCGCCACATGCGGATCGGCCCTGAGCTCCGCTTCCGCTACACCTTCGACGACGGGCAGTACGAGACGTTGCCGACGCCCTCAGTGCTGGAAGACCCGCTGCGCTTCTCCGACGGCAAGCCCTATCGCGAGCGCCTGGCCGCCGCGCGCAAGGCGACCGGCGAGCCCGACGCCATGGCGCTTGCCACCGGCCCCATCCAGGGCGCGCCGGCCGTGGTGCTGGTGCAGGACTTCGCCTTCATGGGCGGATCGCTCGGCATGGCCGCGGGCGAGGCCTTCATCGCCGCGGCGCGGGCCGCGATCGAGCGCGACTGCCCGCTGGTGATCTTCACCGCCGCCGGCGGGGCGCGGATGCAGGAAGGGGCGCTGTCCCTGATGCAGATGGCGCGCACGACGCTGGCCATCCAGGAGCTGAAGGCCGCCCACCTCCCCTACATCGTGGTGCTGACCGACCCGACCACGGGCGGGGTGACCGCCTCCTACGCCATGCTGGGCGACATCCACCTGGCCGAGCCCGGCGCCCTGATCGGCTTCGCGGGTCCCCGCGTGATCGAGCAGACCATCCGCGAGACCCTGCCGCCCGGCTTCCAGCGTTCGGAGTTCCTGGTCGAGAAGGGCATGGTCGACCGCGTCGTCGCCCGTTCGGAGCTGCCCGAAGTGCTGGGCTCGATCCTGAAGACCCTGATGATGGGGCGCGGCCGCCTGGCGGCGGCCTAGTTCGTGCTTCCCCTCTGGGGAAGCTGTCGCGGAGCGACTGAAGGGGCTCAAGCCCACATGCCTGCGCCCATGAGCCCCCTCCACCACTTCGTGGTCCCCCTCCCCCAACAGGGGAGGACGAGGCCATGACCGATCTCCTGCGCCCGCACGACGCCGCGCTGGAGCGGCTGCGCGCGCTGCATCCGCAGAAGATCGACCTGTCGCTGGGCCGCATGCGCCGGCTGTGCGCCGCGCTCGACGACCCGCAGCGCAAGCTGCCGCCGGTGGTCCACGTGGCCGGCACCAACGGCAAGGGCTCGACCGTCGCCTACCTGCGCGCCATCGGTGAGGCGGCGGGCCTTCGCGTCCACGTCTTCACCTCGCCCCACCTCGTGCGCTTTGCCGAGCGCATCCGGCTGGCCGGGACGCTGATCACCGACGAGCACTTGGCCGCCGTGCTGGAGCGGGTCGAGCAGGCAAATGCCGGCGAGCCGATCACCTTCTTCGAGATCACCACGGCCGCCGCCTTCCAGGCCTTCTCGGAAGTCGACGCCGATCTCTGTCTGCTGGAAGTGGGGCTGGGCGGCGCGCTCGACGCCACCAACGTGATCGAACGGCCCGCCGTCAGCGTCATCGCGCCCGTCGACTACGACCACCGCGAATTCCTCGGCGAGACCCTGGAGGCCATCGCGGGCGAAAAGGCCGGCATCATCAAGCCCGGCGCCCACGTCGTCGTCGCTCGTCAGCCCGAGGCGGCGATGGCGGTGATCGAGTCCCGCGCCGCCGCGCTCGGCGCCCAGATGCAAGTCATGGGGACCGACTTCGACGCGTGGAGCGAGGCGGGGCGGCTGCTGGTCCAGACCCAGGAGCGTCTGCTCGACATGCCGCTTCCCGCGCTGCCCGGTCCTCACCAGATCGACAACGCGGGCTTGTCGGCGGTGGCGGCGCTGACGCTCAAGGAAGCCCGCATCGACGAAACCGCCATCGCCGAGGGCATCGCCTCCGCCGTCTGGCCCGCGCGCTTCCAGCTCCTTACCAAGGGGCCGCTCGGCGAGATGGCGCAGGCGGCGGGCGCTGACCTGTGGCTCGACGGCGGCCACAACCCGCACGCAGCCGGGGCGGTGGCGCGGACGCTCTCGGCCATGACGGCGAAGGACGGCCGCCCGGTGGTGCTGCTCGTCGGCATGCTGGCCAACAAGGACGCCGAAGGGTTCCTGCGCGCCTTTGCTCGCCTGCACCCAACGGTGATCGCCATCCCGTTCGAAGCCGAAACCGCCTCGCCCTCCGACCGCATCGTCGAGGCCGCCCGCGCCATTGGCCTCTCAGCAGAGACCGCGCCGAGCCTCGAAAAAGCGACGGCCCGCGCGCTGGAAACACCCGGGCCGCCGCATGTCCTGATTTGCGGGTCGCTCTATCTCGCCGGCGAGGTGCTCTCGCTTAGCGAGGAGACGTGGCCCCAGTAAAGCCCTTCCCCCTGGAGGGGGGAAGGGTTGGGCTGGGGGTGGAAGCGGTTCAGGATGTGCTGCTTAGGGGAGTGGTTGCGGAGAGGATCCCTCCCCCATCCCCGACCCTTCCCCCCTCCAGGGGGAAGGGAGAAAATCAGGCAGCGCCCGCCTCGCTCAGCCACTCCAGGATCTTCTGCTTGGGCATGGCGCCGACCTTCATGGAGGCCATCTGGCCGCCGCGGAACAGCATCATGGTCGGGATGCCGCGCACGCCGTAGCGGGAGGGCGTGGTCGGGCTGTCCTCGATGTTGACCTTGGCGACGGTGACCTTGCCGGCCAGCTCGTCGGAGATCTGCTCCAGCGCAGGCGCGATCTGCTTGCAGGGGCCGCACCACTCGGCCCAGAAGTCGACCAGCACGGGCCCGTCGGCCTGCAGCACGTCGCGCTCGAAAGATTCGTCGGTGACGGTAACGGTGCTCATCAATGCACTCCCTTGCTCGCCAGCCATGTAGGCGGCGGCGCAGAGAGCATCAACGGCTCATCCGAGTCGCGCCAGCGTTTGCGCCACGACGTTTTCTGGAACCGGCATCAGCTTGGGTCCATCGGTCCAGACGAGCGCCGCCTCGACCGCCCGGCCGGGGAAGACCTCGCGCAGCACCGCCACATAGACGGCCATCTGGATGCGATAGGCCTCGTCGGCCTCCTCGATGGAGGAGGGCGCGGGGCGGTTGGTCTTGTAGTCGACGACCAGCACGCGGGTGGGCGTCACCAGCAGCCGGTCGACCCGGCCGGAGACCGCGAGGCCGCTCGGCAACGCCTTCGCCGTGCCTGCAATGGCGGCCTCGGCGCGCGAGCCGGGCCCGAACACCTCCGCGAACTGCGGGTCGTCCAGCACGGCGAAGGCGGCGGCCGCCATCTCGGCGCGCTGTTCGTCGGTGAGCCCCGGCTCCTTGGCCAGCAGCCGTTCGGCGGCGGCCGGACGCTCAGCGGGCGCCAGGTCGGGCAGCAATTGGAGCAGCCGGTGGATGATGTCGCCGCGCCGGAAGCGCCCGAGCCCGCCCGCCTGCGCCAGCGGTGAGGGCGCCGGGCCCCGGATGGTCTCCGCCATCTGAGAGGGCGAGGAATACTTCAGGGCGGCCGGGTCTTCCGGGGCTTCGGCGTGCGCCCAGGATGGCAGCGCAGAGGCGGTCATCTGCACAACGGCTGAAGCGGGCGCGGCCTCCGGATCGGGCCCGAAGCGGGTGATTTCCAGACCGTCGACGTCGATGGTGCGCAGAGCGTTTGCGATGTCCGGACGGCCTAGCGCTTGCAGGATCGTCTCGTGCCAGCAGCCGGTCTCGTAACCGGACTTTCGGTCCGACCGCTTCACACCACAGAGGATCAGCCGGTCGCGGGCGCGGGTCAGGGCGACGTAGAGCAGGCGCAGGGACTCGTGTGCGGTGGCCAGATCACGCGCCTGCCGCACCTCGCCGGAGAGCTCACAGTCGTCGGCCTTGCGGGGCGCCCAGAGGAAGCCGCCATCGAGGGTGCGGAACAGCGGCGAGCCCTGCGCCTTCGCCGCACTTGTGGTGTCCGGGAGGATGACGACGGGCGCCTCCAGCCCCTTGGCGCCGTGGACGGTCATCACCCGCACCTCGCCGGGGCCGCGGCCGTCGGCGTCCTCCTGCTCGCGCTTCACCTCGATCTCGGTCGAGGCCATGGCGGCGGCGAAGGTTTCGAGGTCGCGCTCGCCCCGCTGCTCGGCGGCGAGGCACTCGGCGAGGAAGGCGTCGAGCGCGTCCTCCGCCTCGCGGCCGAGCCGCGTCAGCAGCCGCGCACGCATGCTGCGCCCCTGTGGGTCGAGGCGGCTCAGCACGCGGCCGTAGAAGTCGAAGGGGCCAAGCGCGGCGGCCTCGCGCGCCCAGCTGAGGAAGGCATGCGCCGCCTCCCATTCCGGCCGCTCACCGGATCGACGGGCGAGTTCGCCCCACAGGGAGGCCTCGCGCGGCTGGGCGAGGTCGTAGAGGGACTGCTCGTCGAGGTCGCAGAAGGGGCTGCGCAGGAGGGCGGCCAGCGTCAGGTCGTCGGTCTGGAACAGCGCGAAGCGGGCGAGCGCCAGCAGGTCCTTGAAGACGATGTGCTCCGACAGCGTCAGCCGGTCCTGCCCGCCGACCGGCACTCCGGCCTTCTTCAGCGCGCGGATGATCTCGTGGAACAGCGCCTTGCGGCGGCGAACCAGGATCAGCACGTCGCCGGGGGTCATAGGGCGGGGCTGGCGGGTCTTCTTGTCGATCACGGCTTCCCGCCGGTCGATCATCGCCTTGACCTGCGAGGCGATGCGGCGGGCCAGCCGCTTGTTGGCGCCCTCCGGCGGTTCGATGTCGACGGGCGCCCAGGGGTCGGTCTCCTCGGCGACGTCACCCTCCTCCAGCGGCCAGAGGTCGACGCATCCGGCGTCCTCGCGGAAGGCTTTGTGGGTGACGATGTCGCTCTCGGCGGGGCCTAGCGGGCGCAGCGCGGCCAGCACCTCGGGCGGGGCGAAGACGGCGTCGACGAACTCCAGCACCTGCGGCGTCGAGCGGTAGCTGGTCTCCAGAGGAACCTGGCGGAACAGGCCGCCCAACCCCTCGATCAGCGACTGGTGCCCCTGCGCCTCGTTCAGGAAGCGTTCGGGCGCGGCGCCCTGGAAGGAGTAGATCGACTGCTTCTCGTCGCCGACCGCGAAGACGCTGCGGGGGCGGGGATTGGCGCCGGAGCCGGAGAAGAACTCGGCGGTCAACGCGCGCAGGATGTCCCACTGGTCGGGCGCGGTGTCCTGCGCCTCATCCAGCAGCAGGTGGTCGATGCCGCCGTCCAGCTTGAAGAGCACCCAGGCGGCGTCGGCCCGGACGGTCAGCAGCTCGTGGACGCGGGCGATCAGGTCGGCGAAGTCGAGCCCGTTCGTCCGCGCCTTCGCGCCCTCGTAGACCTCGCGGTAGGCGTAGGCGAGCGTCAGGACGTGGACCGTGTCGCGAGCGATCACGGCCGCCCGGCAGCGCTCTCGGGCTTCGAACAGCTTGTCGCGTTCGCCCAGCAGGCGCGATTGAAGGCCGGGGTCGCTCTTGATGGCGGCGGCCTTGTCCACCCAGGTCGCGGGCTCGCCGGCCTTTGTGCAGAAGGCCGACAGCGCGGTGTCGAAGTCGCCCGCGCCCTCGGCGATGGTGGCGAGGACTTCCGCGCAATCGAGGTATTTGCCGCTGGCGTAGAGCGCCTGTGCGGCGGCGCGCCAGGTCGGGCGGTTCAGTGCGGCCAGCGCCTGGTCGCGGACGGCGTCGGGCCCGGTCGGCGCATCGAAGCCGAGGCGCTGCCAGACATCGCCTTCCACGTCCCCGTCGCAGGCGTCCACGTAGGCGGCTATGGCCTCGCGGCGGGCCTCGAAGGCGCCGAACATCAATTCGAAGCTGCGGAAATCGACCTCGACGGAGAGGTGGGCGTAGGCGCGGCCGACGGCGCCGTCGGGGTCGGCGAGCGCCAGGCGGGCCACGTCGTCCCGGGCTTCGGCGGAGACTTCGGCGGCGGCGGAGTCCTCCAGCACGGTGAAGTTTGGCGACACGCCGGCCTCGACGGGGAAGCGCCGCAGGAGCTTTTCGCAGAAGGCGTGGATGGTCTGGATCTTCAGGCCGCCGGGGGTTTCCAGCGCTCGGGCGAAGAGGGCGCGGGCGGCCGACAGGTCCGTGGGCGCCTCGTCGATACGGGCGAGCTCGGCGGTGAGCGCGGCGTCCTCCATCACCGCCCAGTCGCCCAGCTTGGCGAACAGGCGCCGCTGCATCTCGGCGGCCGCGGCCTTGGTGTAGGTGACGCAGAGGATCGCCTGCGGCGCCGCGCCCCGCAGCAGCAGGCGCGCGACGCGGTCGACCAGCGTCGAGGTCTTGCCGGACCCGGCGTTGGCGGTGACGAAGACCGAGGCCGAAGGGTCGGCGGCGAGGAGCTGCGGATTCATGCCTCCGCCTCGCCTTCGCCGATGACGTGCCACTCCCACAGCCGCGCCAGGTGGTCGTAGTCGCCCTCGAACTGGTGGATGAACTGCGGCGCGGCCCACGAAACGTACGGTGTCGAAGGATCGTCGAACCGCTCGATCCGGCGGCGCAGGCCCTCGATGGCGGCCTCGGCCAACGCGTGGCTTTCGGCGTCGGCGCAGATGGTCTTGTCTTCGCCCGGCGTGCGCCCGCCGCTGACGCGCACATAGACGAGCTCGCCGGGCGCTGCCGCCTCACCGAACCCGCCGCCGCGCAGGATGGCGGCGGTCAGGGTCAGCTGAGGCGAAAGGCCGCTTTCGACCTGCTTCTTCGTCGGCGGCGCGCCGGTCTTGAAGTCGAGGATGTCGGCCGCGGTCTCGCGCTGCTCGATCCGGTCGGCCTTGGCGGTGACAACGAAGTCGCCGCCAGGCGCGGCGAGCTTGAGTTCGCCCTGCTGCTCGACGATCAGCCGCGCGCCGGCGCGGCGGCGGCGTTCGAACTCGGTGACCCAAGGCGCGACATTGGCCGCCAGCGCCCGCTCGCGCGCCATGCGGGGCTCGTCCATGCCGGCCTCGATCAGGCACTCGACGAGGATTTCGGCGAAGCGGGTTTCGGCGTCTTCGGGGAGCTCCGGGTGCTCGGCGGCGAAGCGCTCGAAGGCGGCGTGGATGGCGGTGCCGCGCGCGCGGGCTTCGATGGGCTCGTCAGGGCGCTCAAGCGGGCGCAGGCGCAGGATGTAGCGCGCATAGACGGCGTAGGGGTCGCGCACCCAGCGCTCAACGCCGGTCACCGGCAGCTTGCGCGGACGCACTTCGAGCGGCGGCGTCGGCCGCGGTCGCGGCGCGGTGCGCAGCGTAGCTGGCGCGGGCTCCAGCGGCGCATCCAGAGCTCGGGCCCAGTCGAGGAGTTCGGGGCGGGTGGGCAGCTCCACCCCCGCGCCCTTGGCGAGCGTCTTCAGCCGCCAGAGCCAGCGGGACTCGACAGCGGGAGCGTTATCCCGGCGTTCGGAGTGGATGAGGAAGACCTCCGGCGCGCAGGCCGCCTGGGCGAAGTCGTGGGCGGTTAGGCCGAGACGCCGCTCGGGCGGCGGCAGGCCGAGCTTTTCGCGCATGGGCCGCGACAGGAACGGGTCGACGGGCGCGGCGGGCGGCCAGACGCCGTCCTCCAGGCCCGCCAGGATCAACCGGTCGGCGCGGACGAGGCGGGCCTCGATGGCGCCCAGGATGCGCAGGCGCGGATGGGTCGCGCCGCCGGTGCGGACGGTCTCGGAGCCCAGCAGCGTGGCGATCAGCTCGGCGAACTGAGTGGCTGTGACGGGCGGCAGCTCTTCCGCGTCGGCGATCAGGCCGGCCAGCAGTTGGGCGGCCGCCTCGCCGTCGGGGCCGGACCAGGCGCGTTGGCCGGCGATGGCTTCGACGGTGCGGGCGAGCGCCTCTGCGGCGGCCGCGACGTCGGCGGTCGGGTTGAAGGCGTCGGCGACGGGTGCGAGGACGGCTTGCAGCTCGGATGCAAGGGTCGGGTCCTCCAGCCGCGCGAACAGCGCTTCCCAGCTGCGTGGGCGGGGGCCTCTCAGGCCCTTGTATTCGAGGCGCCGCCGCGCGGCCTCGTCGCCGATGCGGCTGAGCGGATGCTTGAGGATCGCGAGCAGCGCGACGGGGTCGAGCGGATCGGCGGCCGTTTTGGCCACCAGCGACACGAGCGTCCCGACCGGGAAGCCCGCCAGCGGCGCGCCCGCGGATGAGTCCGGCACAATGCCCCAGCGCGAGAGCCGCGCGGCGACCCGGCGGGCGAGTGCGCGGTCGGGGGTGACCAGCGCGGCGGTCTTGTCCGGCGTCTCAAGCGTCTCGCGCAGGAGGAGGGCGCAGATGGCGGCGGCTTCTTCCTCGTGGCGGGCGGCGGTGACGGTGAGGCCGTCGAGACCGTGCTGAAGGGCGTCGGGGTTTTCGTCGCGCAGGCGGCCGATGACGTCGCGCCAGTCCTTGGTGGCTTCGGCGGGGCGGAGCGCCTCGTTGATCACCCGCCTGCGCCAGCGGCCGCTCACGTCGGCGTCTTGAAGCCACGGGCGGACCTGCGCGCGATCCACGCCCGCGCGTTCGAGCAGGCGCTTCATGGCGCCTTGCGGATGCTGCTCGCCGACCTGCGTCCAGGCGTCGTCGGCGAGGCCCTCGTCGAGGCCGGGCAGGACGACGGCGCCCTGCGGGGCCGAGGCGATCACGGCCAGCAGGTCGGCCGTGGCGGGGGCGGTGCCGGTCGAACCGGCGGCGACCAGCGGGTGCGCGGGCGGGGTCTCGCGCCACTTGGCGGCGAGACCTCGGAGCAGGGCGACGCGGCGTTCGGAGACGTCGATCAGGCCAAGTTCCGCGAGGCGTTTCGGCCATTCCTCCAGCGCGATGCGCAGAACATCGGCGGATTGCTCGAAGTGCTTCGCCATCTCGCCGTCGACCAGCTTCGGCAGGCGGGCGAGCGCGTCGGTCTCCTCGATCTGGCAGCTGTCGAGGAACCCGCCGAACGCATCGGCCATCTCCATGGCGCCCGCGGCGTCGAAGCTGCGGCCGAAGCGGTCGGCGTTGTCGGCGACGAGGCGGGCCAGTTCGAAGCGGCGGCGGCTAGGGGTGATCGCGGGCGGGAGGTCGAGCGCCACGTCGCCCGGCTCGAACGGCGGCTCGCCCTCGTCGAGATCGCCGAGCGCGCGGATCTGCGGCAGCAGCACGGCCTTGCCGCCGTTGGCCTTCACGAAGGCTTCGGCCAGCGCGCGAGCGCCGCGGCGGGTTGGGGTCAGGACGACGGCGTCGGCGAGGGTCTCGGGATCGGAGCCCAGCGCCTGCAGAAGGCCCACCGCCAGGTCTTCGACGAACGGCCGCTGCGCGGGAATCGAGAACCAGCGCGGCACCGGGTGCTCCCCCTCTGGGGGAGCTGCCCCGAAGGGGCTGAGGGGGCGAGTGCGGAGAATAATCTCCATACTTGCCCCCTACCCCCGCTTCGCGGGGACTTCCCCCATAGGGGGAAGAATGGCCTCCGCCGCCTCGCGGGCGGCCGGGTCGCCGACGTGCATCCAGAAGCCCTTCATCACCGCGCCGTACAGGCGGCCCTGGTCGGCCAGCGCGCGCCAGATGGGGGCCAGCGAAAAGGCGCCGTCGCCCTCGGCGTCGACGATCTGCGGCTTGGTGATGTGCAGGCCCATGTAGGCGTAGGGTGCGTGGGGCGCCTCGCCCCGGAAGGTGAGGCGGCCGTCATCGGCGAGAAAGAAGTCGCCGGCGCCTTCGAAGCCGATGGAGCGGTCGAGTTCGGCCAGCAGCAGGCAGGCGTCCATGCGCTGCGGGTCCCAGGCCTTGCATAGGGTCTCGACGGCCGAGACGCCGTCCTCCAGCCAGACGGAGTCGATGTTGGCGACCAGCACCGGTTCGTCGCCGATCAGCGGCCGCGCCTGCTTCAGCCCGCCGCCGGTTTCCAGCAGGCAGGCGCGCTCGTCGGAGATGACGATCTGGGGCGTGCGGCGGGCGGAGAGGTGCCCCTCCAGCCGGTCGGCGAAGGCGTGGACGTTGACGACCGCCTTCTCCACGCCCGCGTCGGCGAGGCGGTCCAGCACATGGTCGATCAGCGCGCGGCCGCCGACCTCGACCAGCGCCTTTGGCCGGTCGTTGGTGAGCGGGCGCATGCGGGTGCCAAGGCCCGCGGCGAGCACGAGCGCGGTCTTCGGCGCGCTCATGCCCGCGCCTCCAGCGGCACATAGTCGTCGAACCAGGCCTTCACGGCCTCCATGCCGGGCGCGTTCAGGGTGCGGTCGAGGTAGCCCCACAGGCGCGGCATGAAGGCGGCGTACCTCGGCTTGCCGTCGCGCACCACCAGCCGCGAGAAGATGCCGAGGATGCGCGAGACGTTCAGCGTGCCGAGCGCATTGTAGGCGGCCATGAATTCTTCGCGGTCGAGCTCGGGCCGCAGCGCGAAATAGTGCGCGAGCGAGGCGGCCTCGCGCTCGGCCGAGACATCGCGCCGCGCATCGTGCAGCAGCATGGAGAAGTCCCACACCTTGTGCGCGCGCACCGCGTCCTGGAAGTCGAGCAGGCCGACGCGGGCCGGACCCTCGCGCTCGGGCAGCCAGATCAGGTTCTCGGCGTGGTAGTCGCGATGGCAGAAGACGTCGGCGTCAGCCTCGCCCTGCTTGCGGATCGGCGCCCAGATCGCTTCCCAGCGGGCGGCGGCATCCTCGCTGAAGGAGAGCGACGTGTTGAACTGCGGCAGCCACTCGATGAAGAGGTCGCCGGCCGTCTTCAGCGCCACGTCGTCGTAGGCCAGCAGCGGCCAGGTGACGTCTCCGCAGACCATCTCGCTGGGCGGCGTCTGCGCATGCATCACGGCCAGCGCATCGACGGCGGCGTTGTAGAGCTCGTCCTCGGCCGCGCCGTCGCCGATCAGGCGGGCGTAGAGTGCGTCGCCGAGGTCCTCCAACACCGCCAGCCCGTTCGGCGCATCGAAGGCGATCACCTCCGGCGCCGAGAGGCCGAGCGACTTCAGGTGGGTGGCGGTGGTGACGAAGGCTTCGACACGGCCCGCGGCCAAGCGGGCCATGGCGTTGTAGCCGCTAGCCGCCCGCTGCTCGGGGGTGAACTCGGCGCGGCAGGGCTCTGTCTCGGCGTGGGGCGGCTGGTCCATGAAGATCAGCGTCTTGCCCGACGGCGTGTGCAGCCGCTCGTAGGCGCGCGTTGAAGCGTCGCCCGCCAGCGCGAAGCGGCTCGCGTCGGCAAGGTCATGGCAGGCCAGGAACTCGGCCTTCAGCGCCTCACGCTTTGAACTCAATTCCCCGACCTTCCCATGCGCCGTGGGGCGTCAGCCGCGCGCGTCGCCCTTCGCTCTTATCGTCGAAGGAAAGCTCTATATCGAGTCGATCTTCGGGCAGGCGAGACCCCAATCGCTGCGGCCATTCGACCACGGCCGCGCCCTCGTCCAACGCCTCGTCCAGGCCAAGCTCGAACGCCTCCTCCGGCGAGGTCAGCCGATAGAGGTCGAAGTGGGCGAGCGGCAGGGCGCCCTCGTAGAACTGGACCAGCGTGAAGGTGGGGCTGGGCACGTCCTCGTGAGGCGTGGTCAGCGCGCGGATCAGGGCGCGGGCGAGCGACGACTTCCCGGCGCCCAGTGGCCCCGACAGGCAGACGAGGTCGCCGGGTCTCAAGCCCGTGGCCAGCGCCGCGCCCAGCCGGGCGGTGGCGGTCTCGTCGGGAAGGTCGATCTCCTGCATCGGTGCAACTTAGAGAATGAAGGGCGCCGGGCGCTAGGCGCGGAGCCTGCGAAGGCATAGAACCTCCGCTCAAACGTCAGTTCAGGAGTACGCCATGCGCGATATCCCCCACTTCGTGAACGGCTCGGCCCTGCAGGGGGCCTCCGGGCGCTTCGGCGATGTCTTCAATCCCAACACCGGCGAGGTGCAGGCGCGGGTCGCGCTGGCCTCCGAAGCCGAGATGGACAAGGCCGTGCAGGCCGCCGCCGCCGCCTTCCCCGGGTGGGCGGCGACCAATCCGCAGCGGCGCGCGCGGGTGATGTTCGAGTTCAAGCGGCTGGTTGAGGCCCGCATGGACGAGCTCGCCGAGCTGCTCTCCTCCGAGCACGGCAAGGTCATCGCGGACTCGCGCGGCGACGTGCAGCGCGGGCTGGAGGTGATCGAGTTCGCCTGCGGCATCCCGCATGCGCTGAAAGGCGAATACACCGAGGGCGCGGGGCCGGGGATCGACGTCTATTCGATGCGCCAGCCGCTGGGCGTGGTGGCGGGCATCACGCCGTTCAACTTCCCCGCCATGATCCCGATGTGGATGTTCGGCATCGCGATTGCGGTCGGCAACACCTTTATCCTGAAGCCGTCGGAGCGCGATCCGTCGCTGCCGGTGAGGCTGGGCGAACTCTTCATGGAGGCTGGCGCGCCGGCGGGCGTGCTGAACGTGGTGCATGGCGACAAGGTCGCCGTGGACGCCATCCTGACCCACCCGGACATCAAGGCGGTCAGCTTCGTCGGCTCGTCCGACATCGCCCAGTACGTCTATGCGACCGGCACGGCGCACGGGAAGCGGGTGCAGGCGATGGGCGGGGCGAAGAACCACGGGATCGTCATGCCCGACGCCGACATGGCCCAGACGGTGAAGGACCTGGTCGGCGCCGCCTTCGGCTCGGCGGGAGAGCGGTGCATGGCGCTGCCGGTCGCCGTGCCGGTGGGCAAGAAGACCGCCGATGAGCTGCGCGAGCGGCTGGTCGCCGAGATGGAGACGCTGAAGGTCGGGGTCTCCACCGACGTGGCCGCCCAGTACGGCCCGGTGGTCTCGGCCGCCCACAAGCAGCGGATCAGCGACTACATCCAGCTGGGCGCCGACGAGGGCGCCGAGCTGGTCGTCGATGGGCGGGGCTATGCGCTGCAGGGCTACGAGAAGGGCTTCTTCATCGGACCGACGCTGTTCGACCGGGTGAAGCCGACGATGAAGTCCTACCAGGACGAGATCTTCGGGCCGGTGCTGCAGATGGTCCGCGCCGACAGCTTCGAGGAGGCGCTCAGCCTCCCCTCCAACCACCAGTACGGCAACGGCGTCGCCATCTTCACCCGCAACGGCCGCGTGGCGCGGGAGTTTGCGAGCCGCGTGAACGTCGGCATGGTGGGGATCAACGTGCCGATCCCGGTGCCGGTCGCCTACCACACCTTCGGCGGCTGGAAGCGGTCGGCATTCGGCGACACCAACCAGCACGGGATGGAAGGCGTGAAGTTCTACACCAAGGTCAAGACCGTCACGGCCCGCTGGCCCGAAGGGATGCAGGAAGACTCGTCCTTCGTCATCCCGACCATGAGGTAGCCCCATGGCCCGGCGGGTTGCGCTCTGGCTGCTGCTGATCCTGGTGCTCGCGGGAGCGGCGTACTGGGCGCTCTGGAACTATGACCTGCGCTGGCGGCCGAAGACGATCACCAAGCACCAGGCCGAGATCGCCCAGGCGCTGCAGCAGGCCGGCTGGGTCTCGCCGGGGAACAAGGGGCCGGTTCTCTACGTGATCGGCTACCGCTCCTGCGAGGACTGCGTGCGCTTCAAGGCCGAGGAGGTCCCGAAGCTACTCAAGGCCGGCGTCGACACCCGCATCGTCGAGATCGCGCGGCGCGACAAGAACGGCATCGCCAGGTCCACCCCCGCCGAGCGCGCCACGGTCGCCGAGCTCTGGACCAACCGCAGCTGGGCGCTGGCCGAGCAGTGGGACCAGACGCCGATAGACGCCTGGACCGCCCAGGGCATCCCGCCCGCCGACGGCGACACGGCGCGGACGGCTGTGATCGAGGCCGGCCGAAACCTCGTCGACAAGCTCGTGCCGCTGCTGAAGGACAACGGCGTCCGCTTCGCCTACCCGACGCTGATCTGGTGGAACGCCGAGGGCGAGATGCGCGCCTGCGCCTGCGAGAAGCGGCAGACGTACCGGTTCGTGGAGAAGGAGCTGGGGGCCCGCTGAGTGCGTGGTTGGGCACGCGGCTTCGCCGCTGCTCACCATGACCAACTCAGCACAGAGTTCGTCATCCTGAGCAGCCCGCGCAACGGGCGTGTCGAAGGACGCGCTACCCTCCTTTAGGCCCGAACCCCGGCTTGCGGTTGATCTGGGCCTTGTTGGCGGCGCGCGTCTTGGGGCCCTGGCCCATCATGGCTTCGGTGCGCTCGGGGCGGCGGGTGTGGTCGCGGCCCATCTGCGCCGCGCCGGCCGGGTCGCCGCCGTCCTCCTGCGGGTTGTCGTCGCCCTCGAAGTCGTACTGGTCGGCGCCCTCCGGTCGGTTGGGATCGCGGGGCGGGTTCAGGTCTCCCTGCGCCACGGTGCGTTCTTCTTCAGGGACATCGCCGTACTGCTCGGCGCTGTAGGCGCGGGTCGGGTCGCGCTGCTCGTCCATCTCGCGCTGACCGACGCCCGTCCCCTGCATCCGGGCGCGGTTCACTTCGGTCGGCGTCGGCGAAAAGCTGCTGTCGTTGCGGGGCATCGGACTCTCCTTTGGGGTTCACGAGTCAACCGCCCCTTGGCGGATGCCGTTCCCGCCGATAAGCGGAGGCGCCCATGCCCACCTCCGTCCGCACCGCCTATCGCGAGCGCCTGTCAGCCGGCGAGATCAAGCCCGACGCGGCGCAGGAGGCGGCGCTGGAGGCGCTGTCGCGGCTCGAAGGTGACCTGAACGACGCGGCCGAGCCGACCTTCCGATCCTTCTTCCGCAAGCCAAAGCCGATCCAGGGCGTCTACCTGTACGGGCCGGTCGGGCGGGGGAAGTCCATGTTGATGGACCTGTTCTTCGCCTCCGCGCCGGTGGAGAAGAAGCGCCGCGCCCACTTCCACGCCTTCATGGCCGAGGTCCACGCGCTGATCGACGCCTGGCGCAAGGGCGACGCGGCCGCGCGCAAGGCCAAGTTCGGACAAGCCAAGGGCGACGATCCCATCGTCCCCACCGCCGAGCTGATCGCGGAGGACGCGCGCCTGCTGTGCTTCGATGAGCTGCAGGTCACCGACATCGCCGACGCCATGATCCTGGGGCGGCTGTTCGAGGCGCTGTTCGCGCGGGGCGTAGTGCTGGTGGCGACCTCCAACCGCCATCCGGACGACCTCTACAAGAACGGCATCAACCGCCAGCTCTTCGTCCCCTTCATCGACATGCTGAAGGAGCGGCTGGAGCTGGTCGCCGTGAAGGGCCCGACCGACTTCCGGCTGGAGCGCCTGCGGGCGGGCAAGGTCTGGTTCTCGCCCATCGACCCCGACAACGAGCGCGCGTTCGACAGCCTGTGGGCCGACGTGCTGGGCGATGCGGCCGAGACCGGCGCGACGCTGGAGGTGCTGGGCCGCAAGCTGCACTTCCCGCGCTCGATGAACGGCCTGCTCCGCGCCTCCTTCGCGGGCCTCTGCGCCGAGGCGCTCGGGCCGCAGGACTACCTCGCGATCGCCGGGCGTTTCGACACCATCTTCCTTGAGGACATCCCTAAGCTCACGCCCGCGCGGCGCGACGTGGCCCGCCGGTTCGTGACGCTGATCGACGCGCTCTATGAGGCCAAGGTGAAGCTGGTGACGCTCGCCGCCGCCGAGCCCGACCACCTCTATCCGGAAGGCGACGGCGCCTTCGAATTCGAGCGCACCGCCTCGCGCCTCCACGAGATGCGCTCGCAGGCATGGCTGGAAGAGACCCCCTGACGTAGGGGCTTCGTTGACACCCCGCCCTTGCGGCTTAAAAGCGGCACCGGCTTTGCCTATATCCATACGCTGGGACGCCAGATGACCGAGACTTCCGGTTTGCCGCCGCGCCCGCTGTCGCCGCACCTTTCGGTCTGGCGATGGCACGTGACGATGTTCACCTCCATCGCCCACCGGGCCTCGGGCGTAGGGCTCTACCTTGCGGCCCTGATCGCCGCGGGCTGGGCCATTTCGCTGGCGAGCGGGCCGGACGTGTACGGCGCCTACGTCGCCCTGCTGGGCTCGGTGCTCGGCAAGCTGGTGCTCTTCGCGATCACGCTGGCGCTCTTCTACCACCTGGCCAACGGCATCCGGCACCTGGTCTGGGACTTCGGCTACGGCTTCCGGATTCGCACCGCGGATGCGAGCGGCGTGCTGGTCATCGCCTTCGCCATCGTCGCCTCGATCGGGGTCTGGGCGGTGGCCGCCATGAGGGGGCTGCTGTGATGGAAGGCGGATATCGCACACCGCTCGGCCGCGCTCGCGGCCTGGGCGCCGCCGGCCACGGGGTCGGCCACTGGATTTCCGAGCGCGTCTCCTCGCTGGCGCTCGTGCCGCTGGTGCTGTGGATTTCCTACGCGGCGCTGCAGGTGGCGGGCGCGGGCTATGCCGGCGCGCTGGCCTGGGTCCAGCACCCGCTGAATGCGGTGCTGCTGGTGCTGCTGCTGGCGATAAGCTTCCAGCACATGCACGCGGGCATGCGGGTCATCGTGGAGGACTACATCCACAAGACCACGACCAAGGCCGCGCTGCTCGTCCTCAACCTCTTTGTCTGCGTGCTGTTCGGCGCGCTGGCGGTCTTCAGCGTGCTGAAGGTCGCCTTGAGCGGAGCCCTTTGATGGCGGCTTACGAATTCATCGACCACCGGTTCGACGTCGTCGTGGTCGGCGCGGGCGGCTCGGGCCTTCGCGCGGCGCTCGGCTGCGCGCAAGCGGGCCTGAAGACGGCTTGCGTCACCAAGGTCTTCCCGACCCGCTCGCATACGGTGGCGGCGCAGGGCGGCATCTCGGCCAGCCTGGGCAACATGAGCCCCGACGACTGGCGCTGGCACATGTACGACACCGTCAAGGGCTCGGACTGGCTGGGCGACCAGGACGCCATCGAGTACCTGACCCGCAATGCGCCGGCCGCCGTCTATGAGCTGGAGCACTGGGGCGTTCCCTTCAGCCGCACGGCCGACGGCAAGATCTACCAGCGCGCCTTTGGCGGCATGACCAAGAACTACGGCGAGGCCCCGATCCAGCGCACCTGCGCGGCGGCCGACCGGACGGGGCATGCGATGCTCCACACCATGTACGGCCAGAGCCTGAACAACGCGGTGGAGTTCTTCATCGAGTTCTTCGCGCTCGACCTGATCATGGACGAAGGCGCCTGCAAGGGCGTGACGGCGTGGAAGCTGGACGACGGCACGCTGCACCGCTTCCAGGCCCAGACCACCATCCTGGCGACCGGCGGGTATGGCCGGGCCTACTTCTCGGCGACCTCGGCGCATACCTGCACCGGCGACGGCAACGCCATGGTGCTGCGCGCGGGCCTGCCGCTGCAGGACATGGAGTTCGTCCAGTTCCACCCGACCGGCATCTACGGCGCCGGCTGCCTGATCACCGAGGGCGCGCGCGGCGAGGGCGGCTACCTGACCAACTCCGAGGGCGAGCGGTTCATGGAGCGCTATGCGCCGTCCGTGAAGGACCTCGCGCCCCGCGACATGGTCAGCCGGGCCATGACCATCGAGATTCGCGAGGGGCGCGGCGTCGGCCCGAACAAGGACCACATCTTCCTGCACCTCGACCACCTCGACCCGAAGATCCTGGCCGAGCGGCTGCCGGGCATCTCCGAGACGGCGAAGATATTCGCCGGCGTCGATGTCACCAAGGAGCCGATCCCGGTGCTGCCGACCGTCCACTACAACATGGGCGGCATCCCGACGAACTACCACGGCGAGGTCGTCACCAAGGCCGGCAAGGATCCCGACAAGGTGGTGCCGGGCCTGATGGCCGTGGGCGAAGCGGCCTGCGTCAGCGTGCATGGCGCCAACCGCCTGGGCTCCAACAGCCTGATCGACCTAGTGGTGTTCGGCCGCGCGGCGGGCCTGCGCTGCGCGGAGACGCTGAAACCCGGCGCCAAGCAGACCGAGCTCCGCGCCGACCTGACCGACGCTCACCTCGCGAGGTTCGACCGCTTCCGGAACGCCAACGGCGCGACGCCGACGGCGCAGCTGCGGCTTTCCATGCAGAAGGCGATGCAGGAGGACGCCGCCGTCTTCCGCACCGGCGAGAGCCTGTCCTCTGGCGTCAAGCGGCTGGCTGACGTGTGGGCCGGCGCCAAGGACATCGCGGTCACCGACCGGGGTCTCGTCTGGAACACCGACCTGATGGAGACGCTGGAGTTCGACAACCTGATCGGCCAGGCCATCGTCACCGCCAACGGCGCGCTGAACCGCACCGAAAGCCGCGGGGCGCATGCTCGGGAGGACTACCCCGAGCGCGACGACGATAACTGGATGAAGCACACGCTGGCCTGGCTCGACGCCAAGTCCGGCAAGGTCAAGATCGATTACCGGCCGGTGCACAGCTACACGATGAGCAACGACATCGCCTATATCCCGCCAAAGGCGCGGGTCTACTAGAGGGAGCGCGTACGATGGTCGAGCTTGTGCTCCCGAAGAATTCCCGTGTCGGCAAGGGCCGCCACTTCCCGGCGGCGGCTGGCGCGAAGAAGACCCGGACCTTCCGGATCTACCGGTATGACCCGGAAGCCGGCGGCAATCCGCGCTGGGACACCTATGATGTGGACGTGGGCGCCTGCGGTCCGATGGTCCTGGACGCGCTCATCCACATCAAGAACACCATCGACCCGACGCTGACCTTCCGGCGGTCGTGTCGTGAAGGCGTCTGCGGGTCGTGCGCGATGAACATGGGCGGCCGCAACGGGCTCGCCTGTACGACCGGCTGGGAAGAAGTGCCGGGCAAGGACGTCCAGATCAGCCCGCTGCCGCACATGCCGGTGGTCAAGGACCTGGTGCCGGACCTGACCCTGTTCTACGCCCAGTACGCCTCCATCGAGCCCTGGCTGCACACCGAGACGCCCGAGCCGCAGAAGGAGTGGCGCCAGACGCCGGAGGACCGCGAGAAGCTCGACGGCCTCTACGAGTGCATCCTCTGCGCCTGCTGCTCGACGAGCTGCCCGAGCTACTGGTGGAACGGCGAGAAGTACCTGGGGCCGGCGGCGCTCTTGCACGCCTACCGCTGGCTGATCGACAGCCGCGACGAGTCGACGGGCGAGCGGCTGGATGCGCTGGAAGACCCCTTCAAGCTCTACCGCTGCCACACCATCATGAACTGCGCCCAGGTCTGCCCCAAGGGCCTGAACCCCGCCAAGGCCATCGCCGAAATCAAGAAGATGATGGTCGAGCGGGTCGTCTAGCGCTCGTGCGGCGCCGCGTGGGAACCTTCGGGCCCGCCGTCCCGTCTGATGAGAACAGGTAGAAAGTTGACGGGGGCGTCACTTTTGTCAGACAAGGTGGCCAATGAGCGAAGCTGAACCCCGCGTCGTGATCCTGGGCGCCGGCCATGCCGGGGGCTCGGCGGCTGCGTTTTTGCGGCAGTATGGGTTTGCGGGGCCGATCACGCTCGTGGGTGAGGAGCCGGTGGCGCCCTACCAGCGGCCGCCGCTGTCGAAGGCATGGCTGAAGGGCGAGGCGGGCGAGGAGGAGCTGATCCTCAAGGACCCGAGCTGGTATGCCGAGAACAACTGCCGGCTGCTGCTGGGGGTGCGGGGCGAGAAGATCGACCGGGCCGCGAAGACGGTCAGCCTCTCCAACGGTGAGACCGTCGCCTACGACTACCTGATCATCGCCACGGGCTCGCGGGCGCGGAAGCTGCCGATCCCGGGCGTGGAGCTGGGGGGCGTGCTGGAGCTTCGCACGACCGCCGACGCCGAGCAGTTGAAGCAGGCGCTCGGGCCCGGCAAGCGGCTGGCCGTTGTGGGCGGCGGCTATGTGGGGCTGGAGGCTGCGGCTTCGGCGCGCAAGCTCGGCTCGGATGTGGTGATTGTCGAGAAGGAGGCGCGGTGCCTCGCCCGCGTCGCCTGTGAGCCGCTGTCGAGTTTCTTCCAGGACTACCATCGCAAGCATGGGGTGGTGTTCGAACTCGCCGCAGGGGTCGACAGCTTCGAAGGCAAGGACGGGCAGGTCACGGGCGTTCAGCTGTCGGACGGCCGGGTCATACCTTGCGATGCGGCGCTGGTCGGCATCGGCGCGATCGCGAACGACGAGATGGCGCGGGAAGCTGGGCTGCCCTGCGAGAACGGCATCGTCGTGGACCTCGAGGCGCGGACCGCGGACCCAGCCATCTTCGCAATCGGCGACGTGACCTGGCGGCCGCTGCCGCTCTATGACCGGAGATTCCGGCTGGAGAGCGTGCCGAACGCGCTGGAGCAGGCCAAGCAAGCGGCCGCCGTCATCGCCGGTCACGCGCAGCCGAAGCCGGAGGTCCCGTGGTTCTGGTCGGACCAGTATGACCTGAAGCTGCAGATCGCCGGCCTGCCCTTCGACGCCGACAGCATCGTCATCCGTGGCGACCCCGATGCGGCGAAGTTCGCCATCTTCCACCTGAAGGGCGACCAGGTGCAGGCGGTCGAGGCGGTCAACGCCCCGCCGGAGTTCATGATGGGCAAGCAACTGATTGCGGCGCGTCGCCCCATCGCGCGCGACAAGCTTGCCGATCCATCCATTTCCATGAAAGAGGTCGCCGCCTGAGAGCGGCCGCGAGAGGGCGTCAGAGATTCAATGGCCAAGATCACCTACATCGAGCACGACGGAACCGAGCACGTCGTGGACGTGAAGCCGGGCATGTCGGTGATGGAAGGGGCCATCAAGAACAACATCCCGGGCATCGACGCCGACTGCGGCGGCGCCTGCGCGTGTGCGACCTGCCACGTCTATGTGGACGAGGCCTGGCGCGGGAAGACCGGCACGCCGTCGGCCATGGAGGAGTCGATGCTCGACTTCGCCGAGAACGTCGAGCCGAACAGCCGGCTGTCGTGCCAGATCAAGGTTTCGGACGAGCTTGAGGGGCTTGTGGTGCGCATGCCGGAGAGCCAGCATTAAGCTCTTCCCCCAGCTTGTCTGGGGGAAGTGGGCCGAAGCCGAAGGCGAGGCTCGTTGGGGGAGTCTTAAAGCAGCATCGGTGAAGGTCGCGGAGCCTCAAACGGACAACTCCCCCATCGACCTTCGTCCCTGCGGGCCTCAGGCCACTTCCCCCACATGCGTGGGGGAAGAGCTAGAAACTCAGCTCCGGCTGGGCGGCTTCGACCTGCACCGTCTCCGGAAGGTGGCAGGTGAACAGCGCCCCCGCGCCCGGTTCGCTTTCCAGGGCGACCCAGCCGCCGTGCAATTCCACCAGCGCCTTCACCAGCGCCAGCCCAAGGCCCGGCCCGCCACGGTCGCGGCCGACGAAGCGGTCGAAGATGTGGGCCTGGACGTGGAACGGGATGCCGCGGCCGGTGTCGGCGACGTGCAGCTGGACTTCGCCGAGCGCCCGCTTGGCGGACAGCGCGACCGTCCCGCCCTTCGGCGTCTGGCGCAGGCCGTTTTCGACGAGGTGGTCGAGGATCTGGGCGAGCCGATGGGCGTCGCCGCGCATGTGGCCGACTTCGCGGCTGTCCTCGACGAGCACCTTCACGCCGGACGCCTCCGCCTCGTCCTGCCAGCGCGCCGCGACGTCGGCCAGCAGCTCGGAGACGTCCACATCGGTGATCTCGAGCCCCATTTCGCCGGCGTCGATCTGGGCGATGTCGAGGACGTCGTTGATGGAGCGGGCGAGCTGGGTCGCCGCCGAGCGCACCGAGCCGACATAGCCTCGCGCACGGTCGGTCAGCTTCTCCCCGCCGTGCTCCAGAAGCTCGGAGTAGCCAATGATGGTGGTGAGCGGGGTGCGCAGTTCGTAGGAGACGTTGCCCACGAACTCCCGCTTCAGCCGCTCGGCTTCGGCTAGCGCGGCCTCCCGGGCGGCAAGCGCGCTTTCCAGCTGGCGGGTGTCGGTGACGTCGGCGAAGGCGATCAGGGTCGCGCCGTCCGGCAGCGGCCGCGACTGGTAGGCGACGATGCGGCCGTCGGAGGTCTTCACCTCGCCGGTCATCGGCGCGCGGGCCACGGGGTCGGGGTCGGCGACGCGGCCTTTCAGCTCGCGCCAGAAGGCCTGGTCGTGCAGGCGCGGGATGCAGAGCTCGACCACGCCTTCGAAGTCGCCGGCGGCCGACAGCTCGATGGGGGTCACGTTCCAGAACTCGGCGAAGGCTTCGTTGTGCAGGCGCAGGCGCCCGTCCGAGCCGAACACGGCGACCGCATCGGACAGCTTGTCGAGCGTCGCCTGCTGAACCTGGATCAGGGCGTTGTACTGCGCCTTCAGCTTCAGCTCGTCGGTGATGTCGGAGAAGAGGACGAGGAGGCCGCCGAGCGGGTGCGGCTGGCGGACTACCTTGAGCGTGCGCCCGTCCGGCAGCGTCCAGAGATCGTCCGGCTGCGGCCCGAGCGCTTCGTAGTGGGCGAGCTCGTCGGCCTTCCATTTGGCGTAGTCGGCGGTCTCGGGCAGGCGCCGCCGCTGGCGCAGGCGGTCGAGGATCTCGCCGTGACTGGGACGCTCGGTCAGCCAGGCGGGCTCCAGCCCCCATAGCTCGGCGAAGGCGGCGTTGTAGAAGGAGAGCTTGCGCGTCGGGCTGAAGATGGCGACAGCCTCGTCGATGTGGTTCAGCGTTTCGTCGTGCGCCTCGACGTGGCGCTTCAGCGTCTCGCGCATCTCCTCGACTTCCGTGGCGTCCTGGGCCCAGACCCCGACTCCCCCGCCTTCCAGAGGCTCGGCGGTGAAGCGGAAGGCCCGGCGGCGTCCACCGGCGCTGGCCCAGCGCACTGTCTGGCGCCGCTCGCCGAGGTTGGCGGCCTCGCTCACCAGGGCGTCCGCCGCGCGGTCGAAGGAGAGATTGCGCGCCATGGCGTCGGCCACGTCGGAGGCGTCCACCTCCGCGAGCCAAGCCTTGTTCGCCCACTGCAGCGTCCCATCCGCCGCCGCGATCCAGGCGGGCTCGGAGCGGGTGTCGAGGAAGGCCGCGAACCGGGCGGCGGTCGGCAGGGCCGCCCCCGCGCCCTCGGCCGCGGACAGCCTGAGCCAGGCGAGCGCGCCGGCCGTGCGCCCTTCGACCGAAACGACGCCGTTGGGTCCGCGCGCCTCGAAAGCGCAGGGCTCGCCCCGGTCGAAGAGGGCCTTGAGGCGCCGGGCGTGATCGGGATCGGCCCGCATGAGGGCGTTGAGCAGCGCCTGCGGCTCGGGCAGCTCGATCTCGAAGACGGCCGCGCAGGCGGCCAGGCTGTCGGCGCCGGATGCCAGGCGGGCGGCGCCATCCTCTACCACCAGGAGCGCGCTGTCGAAGGCCTCCACGGAAGCCTGGGCGATGTCGGACTCGCCGCTGAGTTCGGCGATCCGCCGCTGCAGGGCGGCCACCCGCTCGTCGGTGCGGCGGCGCTGGATCAGCGCCCAGAGCGTCGCGCAGATGGCGAGGCTGATCGCGCCCGCCGAGGCGGCGAGGATCAGGTTCTCCGAGTCCATCAGGCGACGCGCCGAATCAGCATGAGCGCAGGATAGGCCTCGTCCGCGCCGCTGGCGAACGCGGCGGCGGAAGGCCTATATGACAGCCGATGAACGCCATTCTCTATCCCGTGGCCGCCAATGCCGACGCCGCGCTTTCCGCGCCGGTGGGCAAGGCGATGCGTGAGCGGGAAGCAAAGGCGCTCGCCGGCCGAGACGTGGAGTTCGTCTCGGAGGACGTCGGTCCGGCCTTCGAGACGGCGGAAGCGGCCGAGGCGGCGCTCGGCAAGTACCTGGAAGGCGGCGCGGTGCGGCTGCGCGAAGTGGTCGCCAAGGTGAAGGGCCGCACGCCCGTGATCGCACCGGTGCGGCCGGTCTATGAAGGCGGCCACCGCTGGCCGAAGGTCGAACAGCCGCTGGCCAGGACGGTGTGGCGGCTGTCGGTTTCCTACTGGCGCATCGTCGACCCGGCGCGCTTCGCCGAGCTGGAGCAGGCGCGCAAGGCCCGCAAGACCGTCGTCGGCGAGCAGCTGGGAGCCGAAGCCCTTCGCGCGCTGGCCCGCCAACCGCTTCAGCCCGTCAAGCCGCAGCAGCCGCTGGACGTCGGCCTCTTCGAATACCGCCTGCCCGAGGCGCCAGACATCGTGATCCCCGACGAATGACCAACCGCTGGAGCCGCCAGACGCCGCCGACGCTCGACGACATCGCCGAGATCGCGGACGCCGCCTTCAACACCCTGCCGCCGCACCTGCGCGCGCTCGCCGGCGAGGTGATCTTCCAGATCACGGACTTCGCCGACGAGGAGACGCTGGAGGCGCTCGGCATCGACAATCCCTACGAGCTGACCGGCCTCTATCAGGGCGTCGATCTCTCCCGCCGCTCGGTCATGGACCCGCAGCGGATGCCGCCGATGGTCTTCCTCTACCGCCGCCCGATCCTCGACGAGTGGATGGAGCTGGAGGACGTGTCGCTGGAGGAGCTGGTCACCCACGTCCTGATCCACGAGATCGGCCACCACTTCGGCCTCTCCGACGACGCCATCGCCGAGATTGAGGCCCGCGTCTGATAACGCTTCAGTAAAGGTGACGCCCCCGTCATTTTTGCTTGACCAACGTCGCCGCGCGTGGCTCCATGTCGGGATCGCGAGAGGTCCGGCGCAACGGGCCCGCATGCCCCCGGTCGGAGGAAAGTGACAGTGACGGACAACAACATCACCAAGGACGCCATGTACGATGCGGTGGCGCCGGACGACTTCGAGTCGATGCTCGAGCTCGACCGCTACAACAACCGCTCCCCGGCGTTCGACAAGATCATCTCGGCGACCCACGACCACTTCTGGGATCCGCTGAAGACCGAGTACATCGACTTCAGCGAACCCTGGGACATGGACAACGACCCGCTGGTCCCTGAGGACCTGGTCGTCGCGCTGTCGACGGACTACGTCTCCAACCACCTGTCCGATCCGCAGACCCGCACCCGGTTCATCAACCAGTCGGTCCTTCGAGCCTTCTCCTCGATCCTGCACGGCGAGCAGGGGGCGTTGAACCTGTCGGCCAGCCTCTGCCACGTGCTGAAGGACCAGGGCGCGCAGGAATACGCCGCCAACCAGACGCGCGAGGAAGCGCGCCACGTCACCGCCTTCGCCAAGTACATCAAGGCCCGCTGGGGCCGGCCGGTCGAATGCGGCCCGATGCTGAAGGAGCTGCTCGTCGAGATCATCGGCGCGCCGGAGGTCTACAAGAAGATCATCGGCATGCAGATGCTGGTCGAGGGCCTGGCCATGGGCGCCTTCGCCACCTTCTACACCCAGATGTACGACCCGCTGGGCAAGAAGCTGCTGCAGCTCGTCATGACCGACGAGGCCTTCCACCACAAGTTCGGGAAGATCTGGGCCGACCGGACAATCCCGAAACTGACGCCGGACGAGCACGCCATCGTCGAGGACTGGGCGGCCCACTGCTTCCAGGCCCTGCTGTTCAACCTCGTGGGCCCCTCGCAGCAGCGCGACCTCTATGAGGAGTTCGGCCTCGACCCGGACAAGGTCATCGCGGAGTTCGCGGCCATCATGACCGACGACCTGCGCCGCGAGAACATGAAGGAGCAGACCAACATCTTCCGGGTGCTGGTCAAAACGCTCCTCAATGCGGGTATCATCACCGAGCGCACCCGCGCCTTCTATGCCATGTACGTCGACCTCGACGAGTTGAAAGCGGAAGGCGACCGTATGGTCGGCGACGACATCGCCGAGGACGGTATTCGGTACCTGCAGGCGATCAACTTCAAGGATCGCCCCGCGCAACCGATCAGTATCGCCGCGGAGTAGCTCCCCCCGCACTCCTGGCGATACTGAACGCCCCGCCGCATCCCCCCGCGGCGGGGCGTTTTCGTATTGGCCGAAAGTAGAGTAAACGCTACAACTAGAAGCCGAGTTGAGAGAGGGTGTGGGTGGCGGTGAAGCGGATCATAGCGGCGAGCCTGCCGTTGTCGGGCTGCGCCATGGACACCGCCGACGGCATCGGGATCGGCCTGTTCGGGCTGGCGATCCTGGTCGTGCTGCCTGTCCTGCTCTATCCGCCCTTGAAGACCTGGATCGAGCGGCGCGACCATCGCCGCCGCATGAGCCGCGCCTGGCGGGAAGCGCAGGCGACGCGCCGTCCGGTGGACACCGGCCGCAAACGCCGCACGCGCAGGCCCAAGGGCGCTTGACGCCGAACGAAAACGGAACAGAGTCGGGGCGATGGACGTCGCCCTTTCCATCGTCACCGTCAGCCGGCCCGAGACCACCCAGGCGGTCACCCGCGGCGCCGCGCGGCTGCTTGCGGCGCTGGGCTATGCGCCGCTGGCGGAGGTCGTCCTGCCGAACGGCAGGCGCGCCGACCTGATGGCGCTGGGACCCAAGGGCGAGCTGGTCATCGCCGAGGTGAAGTCGAGCCGCGAGGACTACCTGACCGACCTGAAGTGGGGTGAGTACCTGCCCTACTGCGACGCCTTCTATTTCGCCGTAGCGCCGGAATTTCCGCGCGAGTTGCTGCCGGACGAGCCGGGTCTGATCGTGGCGGACGGGTTCGGCGGGGCGGTGCTGCGCGATGCCCCGGTGTTTGCGCTGGCCAGCGCGCGCAGGAAGGCGCTGACGCTGGCCTTCGGCCGGCTCGCGGCCAGCCGGGCAATGCTCTTCTAGATCGGGCCGGCGCTGACGTGGGTTCTACCCGCTCAGAGCCCATCCAATCAGCCTCTGCGCGTCAGGCTGGGCCCCGGCCTTCGCCGGGGAAGCGGTGTCAGGGATCAGATCGCCGCCGGAAGCTCGGCGTACTGGCCACCCTTGCGGTAGCGGTAGAGGTAGGTCGGGATCACCGCCTCGACGGGGGTGGGGTCGGTCACGCCCAGCGCCGCCAGGCCCGCCGAGCCTTCGGCCGGGACGTTGTCGCGGCGAAGCAGCTCGACCTGGTCGGAGGTCAGCGAGGGCGCCATCAACTTCGCCTGGATGTCGCCGCCGATGCCGATGAGCCTGGCGATGGGCCAGGGCACGGGCACCAGCGCCGGGTGGCGGCCGGTCTCGCGGCGGACCAGCTCCATCAGCTCGCGGAAGGTGTAGACGGTCGGGCCGGCCAGCTCGAAGGTCTGACCCGCGACGGCGGGGTTCTCGACCGCGTTCGCGATAGCGGCGGCCACGTCGCCGACGAACACCGGCTGGAAGCGGGTGTTCTCGCCCACCAGCGGCAGGACGGGGCTGATCGCCGCCATCTGGCCGAAGCGGTTGAAGAAGTGGTCCTCTTGCCCGAACACGATGGAGGGCCGGATCACCACAGCCGACGGAATGACCGCGCGCACGGCGGCTTCGCCCTGCGCCTTGGTGCGGGCGTACTTGGACGGCGAGTCCGGATCGGCGCCCAGGGCCGACATCTGCACGAACCGGACGATCCCCTGGGCCGCCGCGCATTCGGCGACGGTCTTCGCGCCCATCACGTGCGTCGCCTGGAAGCCCTGGCGGCCGGCTTCGTAGAGCAGGCCGACCAGGTTCACGCAGGCCACGGCTCCGTCCAGCGCGCGCTCGACGGAGGCGCGGTTGCGGATGTTGGCCTGCACGACCTCGATCTGGCCGACATCGCCCAGCATGCGCAGCCGGTAGCCTGCGCCCTCGTTGCGTGCCGCGACCCGGACGCGATAGCCGCGCCTGGCCAGCGCCCGAACCACCTGCCGGCCGATAAAGCCCGTTCCGCCGAAGACCGTGACCAGTCCCTGCATCGCCATGCCCGCAAACCAAAGGAGAGCCGGGGATAGACGAGGGCCGTCCCTCACGCAACGGCCGCCATTGACCGCTTTTGCCCGCTGCCCTATGTCAGCCCCCTCGCGCCGATCCGGCGGATCGGTGCTGAGCCCAGGTGGCGGAATTGGTAGACGCGCTGGCTTCAGGTGCCAGTGGCTTAACGGCCGTGGAGGTTCGAGTCCTCTCCTGGGCACCACCCCCTCTCTTCTGTTTGCTATATAGAGAAGAGAAAGACTCACCCGCCGGAGCCGCGCTTGGCCAATCATCTGCATGAAGGCGACCTTCCCGACGGCCTGTTCGAGGGCGTCAGCGCCGTCGCCGTCGACTCCGAGGCCATGGGCCTGCGCTTCGGCCGCGACCCGCTCTGCGTGGTGCAGCTCTCGGCCGGCGACGGCGATGCGCATGTGGTGCGGCTGAACCGCGAGACCTACGACGCGCCGAACCTCAAGCGCCTGCTGGAAGACCCGGGCGTCCTGAAGATCCTGCACTTCGCCCGCTTCGACGTGGCGATGTTCGCGCTGCATCTGGGCGTGACGACAGCGCCGATCTTCTGCACCAAGATCGCGTCGAAGCTGGCCCGCACCTACACCGACCGCCACGGCCTGAAGGACGTGACCCGTGAGCTGCTGGGCGTGGAGCTGTCGAAGCAGCAGCAGAGCTCCGACTGGGGCGCCGCCTCGCTGAGCTCCGACCAGGTCGCCTATGCCGCCTCCGACGTCCTCCACCTCCATGCGCTGAAGGCCAAGCTGGAGGACATCCTCGTCCGCGAGGAGCGGATGGATCTGGCGACCGCCTGTTTCGACTTCGTCCCCCACCGCGCTCTTCTCGACCTCGCCGGTTGGGAGGACGTCGACATCTTTTCACACGCGTAAGCCGATGCCCGAAGCCGCCGCATTCGAAGTCCGTTCGGTCAGCGACCGACGGGCCGAGATTGCCCGCTGGCGGCGGCGCTCGCGCGCGGTCCGGTCGCTCCGCATCGTCCTGCCGGCGGTCATCGCCCTGATTGCGGCGGCGCTGGTGGGCGAGGTCGTCTGGCGCAACATCGTCGAGCTGCCGACCCCGCAGAAGGAGGCCCGCACGGCCATCCGCCTGCTCAACGCCCACCTCGTCGGCCGGGTGAAGGACGGCCGCAGCTTCGAGATCGGCGCGCGGCAGGCCATCCGCGACGAGAACGACTACCAGTCCATCAGCCTGATGGAGCCGGTGCTGGTCATCGGCGAGGGGCTGCCGAACGAGGCGCGGATGTCGGCGCGGATCGGGGCCTACAACGAACGCGACAAGCTGCTGCGGCTGCGCGGGGGCGTGCGCATCGTCGACGGCAAGGGCCACAGCTTCGCCTCGCAGGAGGCGATCATCGACACCCGCACGGGCAATGTGGTCGGCCAAAGCCAGGTCCAGGGCGACGGCCCCCTTGGACAGTTGAACGCAAAGTCCTATTCCGTTCAGGACAAGGGCGATCGGCTGGTCTTCAAGGGCGGCGTCCATGCGCGCATCGAAGGGCACTGAGGGGACGGCGATGAAGCTTTGGGCGACGATCACAGCGGCCGCGGCGGTTCTTGTCGCCGGCGCCGCCCACGCGCAGCTGGCGCCGAACTCCAGCGCCCCCATTGACGTCACCGCCGACGAGGCCGAGGTGGTCAACAGCCAGTGCCTCGCCATCTGGCGCGGCGCGGCCGAAGCCCTGCAGGACCGCACCCGCATGCGGGCGGACACGATCCGCGTCTATTCGGCCAAGAAGGGCTCCAGCTGCGGCTCGACCGACCGGCTGGAGGCGGAGGGCAACGTCTACTACGTGACGACCGACCGGGCGGCGCGGGCGGACAACGCCGTCTACACCGCCTCCAGCGACACCATCACGCTCACCGGCAACGTCATCATCGTGCAGGACAAGAACGTCGCCCACGGCGACAAGCTGGTGCTGAATGTCAAGACCGGCCAGGCGGACATGACCTCCAACGCCACGGGCCGCAACAGCCCCAACCGCGTGCGCGGCGTCTTCTTCCCATCCGGCGGAGCGCCGGCGGGCGGGCAATAGGCCGCCCGTGAACGCGCCCCTGGTCGATACGTCCTCCAGCGTGACGGAGGGGCTGGTGGTGGACTCCATCGGCAAGTCCTTCCGGGGACGGCCGGTGGTCAAGAACGTCTCGCTGCGGCTCCGGCGCGGTGAGGTCGCCGGGCTGCTGGGCCCCAACGGCGCTGGCAAGACCACCTGCTTCTACATGATCACCGGGCTCATCCCGGTGGACTACGGCCGCATCCTGCTCGATGGCCAGGACATCACGCGCCAGCCCATGTTCCAGCGCGCCCGCATGGGCGTCGGCTACCTGCCGCAGGAGGCCTCGATCTTCCGGGGCATGAACGTCGAGCAGAACGTGATGGCGGTCGCCGAGATGCACCATCGCAGCGCCGCCAAGGTGCGCGAGGTGACGACGGGCCTGCTCGAAGAGCTGCGCATCGACCACCTGCGCAACGCGCCGGCCGTGTCGCTGTCCGGCGGCGAGCGGCGGCGCGTGGAGATCGCCCGGGCGCTGGCGTCCGAGCCCTCCTTCATGCTGCTCGACGAGCCCTTCGCCGGCATCGACCCATTGGCCATCGCCGACATCCGCGAGGTGATCGGCTACCTGAAGGGGCGGGGGATCGGCATCCTGATCACCGACCACAATGTCCGCGAGACGCTGGAGATCATCGACCGCGCGGCCATCATCCACTCAGGCCAGATGCTCTTCGAAGGCGCCCCAGACGAGGTGCTCGCCAACCCCGAGGTGCGGCGGGTCTACCTGGGTGACCGGTTCTCGAGCTAGGGTCACCGTTTCCCCGGCGAAGGCCGGGGCCCAGCCCGAGCCGCAGAGGCTGACTGGATACGCTCCGAGCCTCTGGAAGCCGCTTCAGCGTGGTTCCATCTGGGCCCCGGCCTTCGCCGGGGTGATCGGATTTTGAATGTGCTAATCCGCGCCTTGCACCGTGAACCGCAGGAGCTCGTGCCGGGGCGGCTCCCAGTCGGGCTTCAGGTCGGCGGCGCGCTTGTAGTCGAAGTAGGCTTTCACGATCTGGTTCAGCCCTTCGTGGGCGAGGCCGCGGTTGTAGTAGGCCTTTTCGGGCTCTTCGGGCGTCAACTCCAGGCCGTGGTCGATGTCGGCCAGCGCCTGTTCGTAGCGCCGCTCGCCGACGAAGGCGCCGCCTCGGTTGACGAAGGCCTCGCCCATGGTGGGCGCGAGTTTCACCGCGATGTTGAAGTCGCCGCGGGCGTCCCGATAGGCCTTGCGGCGCATCTTCAGCACGCCCCGGTTCACATAGGTGCCGGCGAGATCGCGGCGGTTCAGGCCCTCGCTCTCGATGGCCATGGTGCAGACGTCGATGGCTCTCGGATCGTCGGAGCCGGCCTTGGCGGTTTCGGAACAGATGTGGGCGAGGCCGTTTCCGAGCACGGTCGTGGCGGCTCTTGCGGGGCCGGGCCAGATCAGCGCGGCCAGGGCGGCAGATACGAGGACTGCGCGCATGATGGCGTCCTCCGAACAGGACGCCAGTGTATCATGTTTCTAAAGAAACGATCAGGCGCCGGTCCACTGGCGGACGCGCCCTACGTCGACATGGACGAAGTTCGAGCTCTCGTAATAGCCGACGCCGCCCCGGCCCATGGCGCGGGCGGTGTCGCGGACGCGGCGGAGCTGGGTGTCCGGCAGGCGGATGTCGATGGCCATGCCCTGCATGTGCAGGCTCTTCGACGCCACGCCGGAGCTGCGCTCATGCAGGATCGCGTTGGTCTGCGGAGAGCGGTAGCCGGAGATCACGTTGAAGGGATCGCTGGTCCCGAGTTGGTCGTGCAGGTCGGCCAGCAGGTCGAGGAGCCGCGTGTCGATCGGGTGAATCTCGTCGTTGCGCCAGTCGCGCAGCACGTGGTTCACCTCGGCCAGCGCGTCGGGGATGCACTGGCCGCACTCCTTGTACACGATGGTGCACTTCTCGGAGGTGTGAAGATTGTAGAAGGAGACCTTGCGCGCGGGCCTGGCCACCGTCGCGACCGCGGGCTGAGCCACCGCCGGCTGCACGGCAGATGGTGCGGCCAGCAGGTCGTCGATGGACCGCGGAGCGGCTCCGGGAAGCGCGGACTGGGCCCAGGCAGGAACCAAAGCGCCCGTCGCGCTCAAGGCGGCCCCCCCTGCGCCCAGGCGGATCAGTGAACGCCTGGACAGGTGCATGGGCGCGAGGATAACGGCGCCATGAACGCGGCCGCAAGACGCGAAATGTCGCGCCCAAGGGGGCTAAGTACCTGATTTAGGCCATAATTCGGGCCCTAGCGCGTCAAGATGTCATTAAGCTTTGCATCCCACCCGTAGAGGTCGTTGCGGAACTGCACCCGACCGTCGTCGCCCAGGAAGGCGGTGCGGTAGAGCACGAACACCGGCACCGGCCGGGCGATGTCCACCCGCACCGTGTCGCCCGAGGCGATGGTCTCGTCGATCACTTGCGGCGTGTAGTGGCGGTCGTCGGCCAGGATGAGCCCGGCGAGGTCGCGCGGTTTTTCCACCCGCATGCAGCCGTGGCTGAAGGCGCGCATGTCCTTCTGGAACAGCGACCGCGAGGGCGTGTCGTGCAGGTAGATGGCAAAGGGGTTGGTCAGGTCGAACTTGATCTTGCCGAGCGCGCTCTTCGGGCCGGCCTTCTGCATCAACCCGCCGTCGCTCGTGACCACGTAGTCGTTGCGGGCCAGGTAGGCCTTGTCCTTCTTCGCCTTGGGCCAGATTTCGTTGCGCGCGATGTTGTCCGGCACGTTCCAGGGAGGGTTGAGGACGACGGCGTCCATTACGTCCGAGAACATCGGCGTCGGATCGTGAGGGCGGCCGTCGATGATCTTCATCGAAAGGGGCCGCTCGCCGTTGCGCCATACGTCGAGCCAGAAGGCCGGGAGGTTCACCTCGATCCGGTAGTCCGGCATTTTCCCGGGCAGCCAGCGCTCGCGCTCCAGATTGGCGACGAGGGTGTCGATCCGGTCGCCGACCGGGACGTTCAGCGCCGCCAGCGTCGCCTTGTCGAGCGCGCCGGTTTCGGGAAGGCCGAGCCGCGCCTGTTCGGTCTTCAGATATTCCGACAGGCTCGGGTCAAAGGTCGCCGGGTCGCCTTCTGGGGCGGGTCCCTGGTATTCGGCGTTCAGGCGCTCGCGCAGCGCCACCACGCGCGGACCTTTGGAGCCCACTTTCAGCGTGGGGCCCTGGTCCAGCGCCTGCCAGCCGCCGTTCATCTCGATCTCGCGGTAGCGGGCGAGGGCGGCGCGGAGGTTTTCATAGTTCTCCGCGCGCGGCGCGAGGCTGGAAAGCCAGCGCTTCAACTTGTTGTGCTGCACCGCCTGCTGGAAGGAGCCGGCCGCGTCGAAGGGGTCGGGGTGAAGGTGCCAGTCGGACGGGAACTTGGCCGTCATCCGCGCGCCGTGCAGGGCGCCGGCATAGTCGATGATCGCCCGCGACAGGTCGGTGTCGCTGGACTCCTCGTCGACGGGATAGACCGGCAGGCCGTGCGAGGGCGCTTGCGCCAACGCCGCGAGGATCGCCTGACGCTCGCCGCGGTTCAGCGGCTTTTGCAGTACGGCGGTCGAGGCGCTGGTCAGCAGGAAGTCCTGCGCGGCGGCCGGCGCGCCGAAGGCCAGCAGGCACGCGCCCGCGATTACGGCGATCCGCTTGTTGAAACCCGGGTTCTTATGCACCGAAAGGACTGCTCCGTTTGTTTTCAGACCGCCACGCTAGGCGGCAAGGACGGAGGCGCCTTGAGGGGGATCAAGGGCCGCCGCACCACGCGCAGCCTCACCATGCAAACGGCAGCGCAAGCGTGGGGTTCCGGTGGAATTCCAAGCCGTTGCGCGAACGGGGCTCGGTGGGGTCAGTGGACAGGGCGGGCCAGGATGCCCCGGATACAGGCGTTCAGGCTCTCGCCGAGCAGCGGCTTTTCAACAATGGGAACGCCCAGCGCCCGGCATGCCGCCCGTGACCTCGCGTCGGGGTTGGTGGTGATCATGATCGCGGCGCTGGCCAAGCCGCGGCTGCGCAGCGTCTCGATCAGGTCGATGCCGTCGCCGTCCGGCAGCTTCTGGTCCACGACGAAGCAGCTGGTTGCGCCCAGAGCGGGGTCGGCCAGCATTCCGCGCGCGGTCTGATGGCCGCGGACTTCATAGCCCTCGGCGAGCAGGGAAAAGCGGATCGCCTCCAGGAGATCGACATCGTCCTCCACGACGGAGACCTGCTGGAGACTGTGGCCGTTTAGTTTGGACATCTGACACTCGAACCTTTGATGGTTCTTGTGCGAGTCCGTTTCGTTTCGATCTTTGATCCTGATCAAAACGCCGGTTTCCACGCTCCCTTAAGGGGTCCGGTTCCGCTCAAGGGTTTTCGACCTTGATCCCGGCCAGCATCGCCATGCGAATGAGTTCGGCGAAGCTGTCGGCGCCCATCTTGGTCATCACCTTGGCGCGGTAGATTTCCACCGTCCGGTCGCTGATGCCGAGGTCGCGGGCGATGACCTTGTTGGCCGCGCCCTGAACCAGCCGTTCCAGCACCTGGCGCTCGCGCATGGACAGGCCCGCGATCTTCTCCTTCAGTTCGCCGTCGACGCTGGGCGCGCTCTCCAGCGCATGGCGCACGGCGTCGAGCAGCACCTCGTCCTTGAAGGGCTTTTCGAGGAAGTCGGCCGCGCCGGCCTTCATCGCCTCGACGGCAAGCGGCACGTCGCCGTGGCCGGTGATGACGATGATGGGCAGCCCCACGCCCTGTTCGCGCAGCTTGCGGACCAGCTCCAGCCCGTTCATCTGCGGCATGCGCACGTCGGTGACGATGCAGCCCGACGTAAGGCCACGCGCGACAGCCAGGAACTCGACGGGATTGGCGTAGGTCTTCGCCGCCACCCCGGACATCTCGAAGAGGAAGGCGAGCGACTCGCGCACGCCTTCGTCGTCGTCGATCACATGGACTTGCGTCTCAGTCGTCATCGGCCAGCTCTTCGCTCGACGCTCCGGGCACCGTGAAATGAAAGACCGCGCCGCCTGTGGGGTTCGGCTCGGCCCAGATCCGCCCGCCGTGAGACTCCACGATCGTGCGGCAAATCGATAGCCCAACGCCCATACCCGAGGCTTTGCTGGTGTTGAAGGGCTGGAACAGGCGCGCGGCGATCTCGGGCGTGATGCCGGGGCCGGTGTCGGTGACGCTGACGCAGACGAAGCCGTTGGGCTCGGGCGAGCTGGCGATGGTGAGTTCGCGCTTCGGCCCGCCCGCTTCGGCCATGGCCTCGATGGCGTTGCGGATCAGGTTCAGCAGCACCTGCTGGAACTGCACGCGGTCGGTCAGGACGGCGTCATTCTTCCGGTCGAGCTTCATGACAACCCGGACGCCCTGTTCCTTGGCGCCGACCAGCGCCAGCGCATTGGCCTCGGAGACCATCTTGTGCAGGCTTTCGACCCGCCGCTCGGTCTCGCCGCGGGAGACGAAGTCGCGCAGGCGGCGGATGATCTCGCCCGCCCGCAGCGACTGCTCGGCGGCGCGGTCCAGCGCCTTTCGCACCAGAGCGGCATCCTCCGGCACGCCGGCCGCGAACATGCGGCGCAGGCCGTTCAGGTAGTTGCCGATGGCCGACAGCGGCTGGTTCAGCTCGTGCGCCAGCGCCGAGGCCATTTCGCCGAGCGCCGTGACGCGGGACATGTGGACAAGCTCGGACTGGATCTCCTGCATCCGCGCCTCCCGTTCCTGCCGGTCGGTCAGGTCGCGGATGAAGCCGGTGAAGAAGCGGCCCTCCTCGGAGACGACTTCGCCCACCGCCAGCTCGATCGGGAAGGTCGAGCCGTCCTTGCGCATGGCGACCACGATGCGGCCGATGCCGATGATCCGCCGCTCGCCCGTGGTCAGATAGCGTTCGAGGTAGCCATCATGCTGCTCCTGGTAGGGGGAGGGCATCAGCATCGAGACGTTCTTGCCGATCACCTCGGAGGCTTCGTACCCGAACGCGCGCTCGGCGGTGCGGCTGAAGGACTGGATGATGCCCGCCTTGTCGATGAGGATCATCGCCTCGGGCACCGTCTCGAGGATGGAGGCCAGGTGCGCCTCGCGGCCGTGCAGCTCGGCAAGGGTGCGGGCGAGCCTGCGCCGGGTCGTCTTCGTCCACTCGCCGAACATGCCGCCGGCGACGCCGATGGCGGCGAAAGCGACCGCCTCGCTGTAGTCCGTCTGACTGAAGCCGATCCCCTCGAAACGCAGGAACAGGCCGAGCAGCGTGGCCACCAGCGCCGGCGCCCAGCCGCCCAGCGTACCCGCCGCCAGCGTCAGGGGCGCGACGAGCAGGTAGGGAGTGTCGGCCAGCGTCGAGAGCGGTCCCCGCAGCAGCAGGGTCGCCGGCGCCGTCAGCGCGGCCAGCAGCCAGGCGACCGCGATTTCGAGCCGCCGCTCCCTCAGGAACAGACCCGGCGTCCGTATCTTGGGCTCTGTCGGCAAGGTCATCTTCGGAGGGCCAGCCTCGCTCCGCCGGCGGCCCATCCGCAGCGCTCCGCAGAAGCTACGTAGAATCCCCTAGGGGATCGACCGGAATTTTCGACGCACGGCTCGGCGCTTAACCATTGCACCGTCAACCGATGGAGCGAAGGCTATGCCTACCTCGATGATTGCAACGGCCACCCCCCAGGCCTGGCATCCGGGATCCGCTGCGACGCAAACTCCCCCCGCCGCGTCACCGGTCAGCAGCGACCTGCTGCCCGCCATCGGTCCCCGCACGAGCTTCGGCCGCGACGAAGAGATCTTCGGCGAGGGCGAACGCGCCGAGTACATCTACCAGGTGCTGGAAGGCGTGGTGCGCACCTGCCGCTTCCAGGGCGACGGTCGCCGCCAGATCGAAGAGTTTCACCTTGCCGGCGAGTACTTCGGCCTGGAGACGGGCGCCGACCACACCTCCACCGCCGAAGCGGTGGGCGCCGCGACCGTGCTGTTGATCCGCCGCTCCACGCTCGCGGACCTTGCCTCGCGCGACCTGACGGTTGCGAGCCGGCTGCTCGACCTGACCATGAAGGGCCTGCGCCGCACGCAGGACCACGTCATCATGCTGGGCCGCAAAGGCGCCTGCGAGCGGGTCTCGGCCTTCCTGCTGGACTTCGCCAAGCGCACGAGCGCGGCGGGCTCCATCGCGCTTCCGATGTCGCGCCAGGACATCGCCGACTACCTCGGCCTGACCATCGAGACGGTTTCCCGGACCCTGAGCCAACTGGAATCGGACTCCGTCATCGGCCTGCCGGACCGCCGCCACATCACCGTGCGCTCGGCGGCCCGGCTGGAGGCCTACTGCGAGTAGCGTTCCATCAAGGAACAGTGGGCGGGTCGAAGGCGCGGGCGATGTCCTGCGCCTCGATTCCGTCCAGCTCCACCTGCTTGAGCCGCGCCGTCTGGCCGGCCGCCACCCGCACCCGCGAGCGGGGAATCTTCAGCGCCTTGGCGAGCAGCGCCTCCAGCGCGGCGTTCGCCTCGCCGTCGACGGGCGGCGCGCTGACCCTGACTTTGAGATAGGCGCGTCCAGCCTCGTCCTCGCCCCAGCCCTCGATACGGTCCTTGCCGCCGCGAGGCGTCAGCCTGACGGCCAGCCGCATCAGCCCAGCAGGGGCAGCAGCGTGGCCCTGGCGCCGTCGATCAGGATGCCCTGGATCACGAACTGGATCAGCAGGATGGCGATGATCGGGCTGATGTCGACGCCGCCGAGCGAGGGGATCACCCGCTGGATCGGCGCCAGGATCGGCGCGGTCACCGCGTCCAGGAAATGCGCGACCGAAGCCACGAACCGATTCCTGAGGTTCACCACGTCGAACGCGACCAGCCAGCTCAGGATGGCGTTGATGATGATCGCCCAGACCACGAGCTGGAGCACGACGCTGATCAGCCGCAGCAGGTTGTCCACCGCGATATAGGCAAAGCTCTCCATAGGCGCTCCCGTCGACTTGAGGCGACCTTTGTATGGGATGAGCCGCCACCGCTGACAAGCTGCGGGCTACGCTCGTTAACCCGGGAGCTTCCTGGTGGAGCCGAGGGGAGTCGAACCCCTGACCTCCTCATTGCGAACGAGGCGCTCTACCAACTGAGCTACGGCCCCCTCCCAGGCGAGGGAAGCGCGGCACATAAGGCGCGGCCCTTTGGGGTGTCAAGCGGAGCGCCCGCTCGCTCTCGGCAGGGTCACGAAAATTCACGAGAACAATTCGCGTCCACTGTGGCGCCCATGTCGTTGACCCAACGTCACATCGGGCGCATTCTTGCCACATTGTGAGGCCCGTGGCCGAGTTTCGGTCGACTGGCCGGACCCGATCCGCCCGATTGCGGCGAGCCCGACCCTCGACCGAACCACCCGACGAACGGGCGGTTGGAGAGGGTAGTGTTGTGAAACACAAGAACAGACTTGTCGGCTTCGAAAGCGCCACCGACCTGATGACGGTGGGCCTCATCATCGCTCTTGGGCTGGCCATGGTCATCGGCCTGCTCACAGCGAGCGGCAACGTCACCTGGTAATCGACGGCTAGTGGGCCTCCTCCCAATTGGGGGCGGCCCGAGCCTCGACAACCAAGGGGACGGACAGGGCGACGGCGGGCTCCGCCGCGCGTTCCATGACCCTTTTTGCCACGCGGCAGGTTTCCTCGGCCTCGGCTTCCGGGGCTTCGAAGACCAGTTCGTCGTGAACCTGCAGCAGCATGCGGGCGGACAGGCCCGCCTCCTGAAGCGCTGAGGGCATTCGCACCATCGCGCGCCGGATGATGTCGGCCGCGGCGCCCTGGATCGGCGCGTTGATCGCCGCGCGCTCGGCGAACTGGCGGTGGCCGACGGCCTTGGCGCGGATGTCGGGGATGTTGACCTTCCGCCCGAAGAGGGTGGTAACGTAAGCCTGCTCGCGCACCAGCGCCCGCATCCGGTCCATGTAGGCGCGGATGCCGGGGAAGCGCTCGAAGTAGGTCTTGATGTAGGCGCCGGCCTCGCCCTGGTCGATGCCGAGCTGGTTCGACAGCCCAAAGGCGCTGATGCCGTAGACGATGCCGAAGTTGATCGCCTTGGCCCGGCGGCGCACGTCCGACGGCATCCCCTCGATCGGCACGCCGAACATCTCGGACGCCGTCATGGCGTGGATGTCGAGGTTCTGCTGGAAGGCGCGCTTCAGCTGCGGGATGTCGCCGATGTGGGCAAGCAGCCGCAGCTCGATCTGGCTGTAGTCGGCTGAGATCAGCACGTTGCCGGGCTCGGCGATAAAGGCGCGGCGAATCTTGCGGCCTTCCTCAGTGCGGACCGGGATGTTCTGCAGGTTCGGGTCGTTCGACGACAGCCGCCCCGTGGTGGTGGAGGCCAGCGCGAAGGAGGTGTGCACCCGGCCGGTCTTCTCGCTGACGGCGGCGACCAGGTTGTCGGTGTAGGTGCCCTTCAGCTTCGACAGCTGGCGCCAGTCGAGCAGCACGCGCGGCAGCTCGTGGCCTTCGCCCGCGAGGCCTTCCAGCACGTCCACGTCCGTCGCCCACTGGCCCGTGGCGGTCTTCTTGCCGCCGGTCAGCGACATCTCGCCGAACAGCACGTCGCCGATCTGTTTGGGGCTGCCGAGGTTGAAGGGCCGGCCGGCCAGCTGGTGCGCTTTCGCTTCCAACTCGCTCATCCGCATCGAGAACTCGTGGCTGAGCTGGCGCAGGAAGTGGGGATCGACCTTGATCCCGTGGTTCTCCATCTGCGCCAGCACCGGCGGCAGCCCGCGCTCCAGGGTCTCATAGACGGTGAGCAGACCTTCGCGGCTGAGCCTTGGGCGTAGGCGCTGGTAGAGGCGCAGCGTGACGTCGGCGTCCTCGGCCGCGTAGCAGGTCGCCTCGGGCAGGGCGACGTGCTTGAAGCTGATCCCGTTCTTGCCGCTCCCGGCCACCTGCTTGAAGGCGATCGGCTTGTGGCCGAGCCACAGTTCCGACAGCTCATCCATGCCGTGGCCGTGCAGCCCAGCCTCCAGCACGTAGCTGATCAGCATGGTGTCCTCGATGGGCGCCACGTCGATCCCGTGGCGCGAGAGGACGGCGATATCGTACTTGGCGTTCTGCGCGACCTTGAGGACGCAGGGGTCCTCCAGCATGGGTTTGAGCCGCGCCAGCGCCTCTTCCAGCGGAATCTGTTCGAGGTCGGCGGCTTCCTCCAGCGCCAGGCCGTCCTTCTCGCAGTGGCCGACCGGGATGTAGCAGGCCTCGCCGGGCGCGACCGCAAGCGACACGCCGCAGAGTTCGGCGGTGGCCGAGGAGAGCGCGTCTGTCTCGGTGTCGAAGGCGACGACGCCGACCTCGTAGGCCCGCGCGACCCACTTATCGAGCGTCTCCACGTCGCGGACGCAGACGTAGTCCTCGACCTTGATCTCGCAGGGCTCGACCGCGCGCGGCTCTTCCGGCGCCGGCTGCTGGTAGGCGCGGCGGCTGATGTCGGCCTTGGCGGCCTCGCCGGCGCGGCCGTCGCCCACGCGGCGGGCCAGGCCCCTGAACTCCATCCGCTCCAGGAATTCGGCCAGCACCGCCGGGTCGGGGTCGCGGACGGCGAGGTCCTCCAGCGGCTCCGGCAGCGGCGTGTCGCAGTCGAGCTGGACGAGCGCGCGGGAGAGCCGGATCTGGTCGGCGTATTCGATCAGGGTCTCACGACGCTTCTGCTGTTTGATCTCGCCGGCGCGGGAGAGCAGCGTTTCGAGGTCGCCGAACTCGTTGATCAACAGGGCGGCGGTCTTGATGCCGATCCCAGGGGCGCCTGGCACATTGTCGACGGAGTCGCCGCAGAGCGCCTGCACGTCGACGACCTTGTCGGGTAGCACGCCGAACTTCTCGACCACCTGTTCGGGCCCGATGCGGACGTTCTTCATGGCGTCGAACATCGACACCCGCTCATCGACCAGCTGCATCAGGTCCTTGTCGGAGGAGACGATGGTCACCTCGCCGCCGAGGTCGCGCACGTGGCAGGCGTAGGCGGCGATGATGTCGTCGGCCTCGTAGCCGGGGAGCTCCAGGCAGGGCACGCCGAACGCGCGGGTGGCCTCGCGCACCAGCGGAAACTGCGGGATCAGGTCGTCCGGCGGCGGCGGGCGGTGGGCCTTGTACTCGGCGTACATCTGGTTGCGGAACGTCTTCTCCGAATGGTCGAAGACCACGGCCAGGTGCGTCGGCGCATCGGCCTGCATGTCGCGCAGCAGCTTCCACAGCATGTTGCAGAAGCCCGCCACCGCGCCGACGGGCAGGCCGTCGGTCTTCCGCGTCAGCGGCGGCAGCGCGTGGTAGGCGCGGAACAGGTAGCCCGAGCCGTCGATCAGATAGAGTCGTACAGCCGGCCCGTCCTGCGTCAGCGGACGGTCAAGGGCGGGCGGCTCGAGGGTGTCGGTCATGCGCTGAACATAAGGCGTCGCGAACGCCGGGTCAGCGGTCAAATCGCCCTTCTCCCCTTGCGGGAGAAGGTGGCCCGAAGGGCCGGATGAGGGGTCGCACCACCTCATCCGCCGCAAAAGCTGAGCCGCTGCACGGAAGCTGAAGGTTCTGAGAAACCCCTCATCCGACCTGCTTCGCAGGCCACCTTCTCCCGCAAGGGGAGAAGGGTTCTACAGCCCCACCTCCGCGAACTGCTTCCGCCTCGGCCCGAGGTACCCGAACAGGAACGCCGCGACCTTCCTCATCTGGATCTCCTCCGAGCCCTCGGTGATCCGGTATCTGCGGTGATGGCGGTAGATGTGTTCGAAGGGCTTGTGCCTCGAATAGCCGATGCCGCCGTGGACCTGCATGGCCCGGTCGGCGGCCTCGCAGCACAGCCGGTTAGCCCAGTAGTTGCACATGGAGACCTTGTCGGAGAGTTCCTTCTCGATCTGTTTGTGCTCCATGCGGTCCATCTCCCAGGCCGTCTTGCGGATCAGGAGGCGCAGCATCTCGGCCTGGGTGGCCAGTTCGACGAGCGGCCACTGGATGGCCTGGTTCTCGGCCAGCGCCTTGCCGAAGGGTTTGCGCTGCCTGGCGTACTTCACACTCTCTTCTATGCAGTAGACCGCCGCGCCCAGCGAACTCGCCGCCTGGCGGATGCGGTTCTGGTGGACGAAGCTCTGGCCGATGCCTAAGCCCCGGTCGACCTCGCCCCAGTAGCTGTCCTCAGGCGCCCACACGTCGGTCAGCGAGATGCGCGGGTGGTCGGTCGGCATGTTGAAGGTCCACAGCCACTCCTCGATCTTGATCTGCTCCTTAGGGACGATGAAGCAGGTGATGCCGTGGGCGTCGCCGTCGTTTCCGGAGGTGCGTGCGAAGACCATCACGTGGCTGACCACGTGCATGCCGGTCGTCCACATCTTCTCGCCGTTGATCAGCCAGCCGGGCTTGCCATCGCGTTCCTGTCGAACCGCTCGGGTCTCCATGAAGGTCGCGTCGGATCCGTGGTTGGGCTCGGTCAGGCCGAACGCCGCGCGCATCGTCCCGTTCAGCAGGGCCTCGCCGTCGCGGGCGTACTGCTCGGGCGTGGCGAACTCCTTGAAGAGGAGAACGAAGGGGTTGTTGCCGACGATGGAGTGCTCGTTCTGCAGGTCGTTGTGCAGGCCAAGCCCCTTGGCGGCCAGGTGCTCGCGGATGACGGCCATCCAAAGGTGCGAGCCGTCCTTGCCGCCCATGCTCTTCGGCCAGGCGAAGCGGTAGTGGCCGGCATCGTCGGCGAGCTTCCGGGCCTGCGCCAACAGGTCCTCCCACTCATGGCGGGGAAGGCCGTTGTTCTCGAAGTCCGTGCGGGCGTATTCGCGGCGGTGGTCGAAGAAGCGCTCGTTGTCGTCCTTGGCCTGCAGCGGCTTGATCTTGTCCTCGATGAACTGGTCCAGCTCGGCGAGGTAGGCGGTCAGCTCCGGGGGAAGAGCGAAGTCCATGGGTCGTGCCCTCTCTCGTTTTGAGGGGACTATGAGCCGGCTTTTTCGCGCTGGCGACCGTGACGCGGCGTAAGTTCTTCCAACTTTCGTCATCCTCGGGCGCCATTCTCGTCATCCTGGGCCTTGTGCCCAGGACCCAGACACGCAGACGGTCCAAGCACTGTCGAAGCTGTTCAGCTTGAGCCCTGCCTGCGTCGGCGGTGCTTCTGGGTCCTCGGGACAAGCCCGAGAATGACGGGCGAAGGGGCCCCCGGCGGGGAAAGATTTAGCGTCGCCGCGCAAAAACCACTTGCGACAGCTTCGCAGTCCAGCTATCTGAACATTGCTTAGTTTCGCTTCGGTCGCGGGAGGGGATACCTGCGGCCAACTCCTCATGAGCGGAACGGCGCAGTACCGATCCGAGCTTATCTGTTTCCACTCCCCGACCCGGAGAGTCTGCGTGACGTTCCGCATGCTGACGGCCTGCGCCCTGGCGCTGGCGATAGCCGCCCCCGCCTTTGCCGCCGACGGCAAGGTCACCGTTTCCCTGTGCGCGCCCGTGCCCGCGAAGACGAAGATCGTGGCGCTCGGCGCCGTCTTCGCCTGCGAGGGCGAGACCTGCATCGCCTGGGGCGCGCCGGAAGCCGCCGTCTCCACCTTCGCCTGCGAGACGCTCGCGAAGGAAGCCGGGCCGGTCGCCGCGATCGAAGGTCGCGGGCGCGAACTGAGCGCCGCCGACGTCGCGCGCTGCAACCTTCTCGCGCAGGCCGACGCGGCCGCGCACTGATTTCCCTGTACCCGGACGCGTATTGGTCCGGCTTTTCCTCGAGCATCCCAACTTAGGGGCGGTGGCGACATCGCCCCTTTTCTTTTGCCGCCCGCCCGCTAAGCAGCCCGGCCATGAGCCAGCTTTCCAACCAGCTCGAAGCCGCTCTCGCCGCCGTGGCGGGCGAGGGGCGTTCGGTCGAGCCCGTCTCCTTCACCATCGACTATGGCGCGCCGACGAATGGCGCCGGCCCTTCAGTTTCAGCCCGCGTGGACCGAGCGACCAAGAGCCTCGTCTTCGCTTCGGCGGAAGCGGTTCTGCCTGACGGGAAGACCGCCGCGAACGCCTCGGCGGTCTTCAGGGTCGCGCAGAGTTGAACCGGGCCAAAACGTCGCCGGGAAGGCGGCGTTGCGGTGCAAAAGATCGCGTGCTATCAGGCGCGCGGCTTCGGGCCAGGGGGCCGTGAGCGGCTACCCAGCCCACGTGCTTTCCCAAGCGCTTTCAAGCCTTTGAGCCGCCGCGGAGGCCTTCTCCGGCGGGCGGCGCGAACAACGCACCGGGCGGTAAATTTAAGTGGCTGACGACTCCAACGCGACCGACGCGGGCCAACGCTACGCACAGGCCCTGTTCGATCTGGCCATCGAGCAGAAGGCGCTGGCGCCGATCGAGGCCGACCTGAAGGCGCTGAAGAAGGCTCTGGCCGAGAGCGCCGACCTGCGCCGACTGCTGGACAACCCAGGCTTCACGGCCGAGGACAAGGCCAAGGGCCTGGCCGCCATCGCCGACAAGGCGCGCTTGAACGCGACCACCAAAAAGTTCCTTGGGTTGCTGGCGGCGAACCGCCGCGCCTCCCATCTTGGCTCCGTCATCACCGCCTTCGAGAAGCTGTCCGCGGACTACCGTGGCGTGGTTTCCGCCGAGGTGGTGACGGCGCTTCCGCTGAGCGCCTCGCAGGAAAAGGGCGTCGCCGCCGCCCTGCGCACCGCGCTCGGCAAGGACCCTGAAATCTCCACGCGGGTCGATCCGTCCATCCTGGGCGGCATCAAGGTCCGCGTGGGCTCGCGCCTGTTCGACGCTTCGCTGAAGTCGAAGCTCGACTCCCTGAAATTCGCCCTCAAGAGAGCGTAAAGCCCATGGACATCCGCGCCGCCGAAATTTCGGCCATCCTCAAGAGCCAGATCGCCAGCTTCGGCGAAGAGGCGGACGTTTCGGACGTCGGCCGCGTGCTCAGCGTCGGCGACGGCATCGCCCGCGTCTACGGTCTCGACAAGGTCCAGGCCGGCGAGATGGTGGAGTTCCCCTCCGCCGGGGTGAAGGGCATGGCCCTGAACCTGGAACGCGACAACGTCGGCGTCGTGATCTTCGGCGAAGACCGCGCCATCAGCGAAGGCGACGAAGTCCGCCGGCTTGGCGAGATCGTGGACGTGCCGGTGGGCAAGGCGCTGCTCGGCCGCGTCGTCAACCCGCTGGGCGAGCCCATCGACGGCAAGGGCCCGATCACCGGCGCCGCCGAACGCCGCCGCGTGGACGTGAAGGCTCCGGGCATCATCCCTAGGAAGAGCGTGCACGAGCCGGTGCAGACGGGCCTTAAGGCCATCGACACCCTGATCCCGGTGGGCCGCGGCCAGCGCGAGCTGATCATCGGCGACCGCCAGACCGGCAAGACCGCCGTCGCCATCGACACCATCCTCAACCAGAAGGCCGTCAACGCCGGCACGGATGAGAGCGCCAAGCTCTACTGCATCTACGTCGCCATCGGCCAGAAGCGCTCGACCGTCGCGCAGATCGTCAAGACGCTCGAGGAGCACGGCGCGCTGGACTACACCATCGTGGTCTCCGCGACCGCGTCGGAGCCGGCCCCGCTGCAGTTCCTGGCGCCCTTCGCCGGCTGCGCCATGGGCGAGTGGTTCCGCGACAACGGCATGCACGCGCTGATCATCTACGACGACCTGTCCAAGCAGGCCGTCGCCTATCGCCAGATGTCGCTGCTGCTGCGCCGCCCGCCCGGCCGTGAAGCCTATCCGGGCGACGTCTTCTACCTGCACTCGCGCCTGCTCGAGCGCGCGGCCAAGCTGAACGAGGACAACGGTTCGGGTTCGCTGACGGCCCTGCCGCTGATCGAGACCCAGGCGAACGACGTGTCGGCCTACATCCCGACCAACGTGATCTCGATCACCGACGGCCAGATCTTCCTGGAAACCGACCTCTTCTACCAGGGCATCCGCCCGGCCGTGAACGTCGGCATCAGCGTGTCGCGCGTGGGTTCCTCGGCCCAGATCAAGGCGATGAAGCAGGTGGCCGGCCCCATCAAGGGCGAGCTCGCCCAGTACCGGGAAATGGCCGCCTTCGCGAAGTTCGGCTCCGACCTCGACGCCTCGACCCAGCGGATGCTGGCGCGCGGCGAGCGGCTGACCGAGCTGCTGAAGCAGCCGCAGTACAGTCCGCTGGCCGTCGAAGAGCAGGTCTGCGTGATCTACGCCGGCACCCGCGGCTACCTCGACAAGATCCCGACCGCGTCCGTCGGCCGGTTCGAGCAGGAGTTCCTGTCGCGGCTGCACAGCCAGCATAAGGACCTGCTGGACGGCATCCGCACCAAGAAGGCGCTGGACGACGAGCTGGAAGGCAAGCTGAAGGCCGCGCTGGATTCGTTCAGCTCCACGTTCGCCTGATGATCGAAGCCCCTGCCATCGTCATCCTCGGGCTCGTCCCGAGGACCCATACACACCGGAGAACGAGGTGTTCATGGGTCGTCGGAACAAGTCCGACGATGACGCGGGAAAAATGTTCGCGAGTTCGGAGCCTGACGCCGCATGGCTAGCTTGAAAGACATGCGCAATCGGATCGGAAGCGTGAAAGCCACGCAGAAGATTACGAAGGCGATGCAGATGGTGGCGGCGGCGAAGCTTCGCCGCTCGCAGGACGCCGCCCAGAACGCCCGGCCCTATGCCCAGCGGATGGCGGCGGTCATCTCCAACCTGGCCGCGGGCGTGTCGGGCGACGGCGCGCCGCGCCTGCTGGCCGGCACGGGCTCGGACCAGAAGCAGCTGGTGGTGGTCGCTGTCGCCGACCGGGGTCTGGCGGGCGGCTTCTCGTCCTCGATCATCCGGGCGGCGCGGGACCACATCAACAAGCTGCTCGACGAGGGCAAGGACGTCCAGATCATCGGCGTCGGCAAGAAGTCGCGCGATCCGCTGCGCCGCATGTTCGGCGACCGGCTGATCGAGACCTATGACCTCTCGGCCGAGCGCAACCTCACCCTCTCCGTCGCCCAGCCCATCGCCGACCGCATCCTGGAGATGTTCGAGAGCGGGCAGGCCGACGTGGTCACCCTGTTCTTCAGCCGCTTCAAGTCGGTGGTCTCCCAGACCCCGACCGCCAGCCAGCAGATTCCGGCCCAGGTCGCCGACGGCAAGGGTCCGGACCTGAACGGCGCGGTCTATGAGTACGAGCCCTCGGAAGAGGCGATCCTGGAGACGCTGCTGCCGCGCAACATCACCGTCCAGGTGCTCTCGGCCCTGCTCGAGAACATGGCCGGCTTCTACGCCAGCCAGATGACCGCGATGGACAACGCCACCCGTAACGCCGGCGACATGATCGCCAGCCTCACCCTTCAATATAACCGTTCCCGCCAGGCGCAGATCACCAAGGAGCTGATCGAGATCATCTCCGGCGCCGAAGCCATCTGATCCGTACGAAAGAGCTGAACATGGCCACCGACACCGCCGCCGCTCCCGCCAAGCCCCGCGCCCCGCGCGCGAAGAAGGCCGACGCCACGCCCGCGCCCGTCGCCGGCGTCGCCACCGGCCGCATCGCCCAGGTCATCGGCGCCGTCGTCGACGTGGAGTTCGAGGGCCACCTGCCGGCGATCCTGAACGCGCTGGAGACGACCAACACCGACCAGCGGACGGGCCAGCCCTTCCGCCTGGTGCTAGAGGTCGCCCAGCACCTCGGCGAAAACGTCGTGCGCACCATCGCCATGGACACCACCGAGGGTCTGACCCGCGGCCAGCCGGTGACCGACACGGGCGCGGGCATCCGCGTGCCCGTCGGCCCCGCCACGCTTGGCCGGATCATGAACGTCATCGGCGACCCGATCGACGAGGCCGGGCCGATCAACACCACCACCTACGAGACCATCCACCGGGAGGCCCCGTCCTTCGCCGACCAGTCGACCTCGGCCGAGGTGCTGGTCACGGGCATCAAGGTCATCGACCTGATGTGCCCCTACACCAAGGGCGGCAAGATCGGCCTGTTCGGCGGCGCCGGCGTCGGCAAGACCGTGACGATGCAGGAGCTGATCAACAACATCGCCAAGGCCTACGGCGGCTACTCGGTGCTGGCGGGCGTCGGCGAGCGGACCCGCGAGGGTAACGACCTCTACCACGAGATGATCGAGTCCAACGTCAACGTGGACCCGAAGGAGCACGGCGGCTCGACCGAAGGCTCCAAGTGCGCCCTGGTCTACGGCCAGATGAACGAGCCTCCCGGCGCCCGCGCCCGCGTCGCCCTGACCGGCCTGACCCAAGCCGAGTACTTCCGCGACGTGGAAGGCAAGGACGTGCTGCTGTTCATCGACAACATCTTCCGCTTCACGCAAGCCGGCTCGGAAGTGTCGGCGCTGCTCGGCCGCATCCCCTCCGCCGTGGGCTATCAGCCGACGCTGGCCACCGAGATGGGCAACCTGCAGGAGCGCATCACCTCGACCAACAAGGGCTCGATCACCTCGGTGCAGGCCATCTACGTGCCTGCCGACGACCTGACCGACCCGGCGCCGGCGACCTCCTTCGCGCACCTCGACGCAACCACCGTTCTGTCGCGTGACATCGCCGCGCAAGGCATCTTCCCGGCGGTGGACCCGCTCGACTCCACCTCGCGGATCCTCGACCCGCTGGTGATCGGCGAAGAGCACTACGCCGTCGCGCGCCGCACGCAGGAAATCCTGCAACAGTACAAGGCGCTGAAGGACATCATCGCCATCCTCGGCATGGACGAGCTGTCCGAAGAGGACAAGCTGACGGTCGCGCGCGCCCGTAAGATCCAGCGCTTCCTCAGCCAGCCCTTCTTCGTGGCCGAGCAGTTCACCAACCAGCCCGGCAAGTTCGTCGAGCTGGCCGACACCATCCGCTCGTTCAAGGCCATCTGCGACGGCGAGTACGACCACCTGCCGGAAGGCGCCTTCTACATGGTCGGCGCCATCGAAGAGGCGGTCGAGAAGGCCGAGCGCATGGCGGCGGAGGCCGCGTAAGCATGGCCGCCGCCGGCAAGCTCCATTTCTCGCTGGTCGCGCCCGAGCGCGAACTCTTCGCCGGCGATGTCGACCAGGTCGACGCGCCGGGGACGGAGGGCGACTTCGGCGTGCTCGCCGGCCACGCGCCGTTCATGACGGCCTTACGTGAGGGCCGCGTGAGCATCTATGACGGCGGGGCGGTCAGGGTGTTTGAAATCCACGGTGGATTCGCCGATGTGACGCCTGAGGGGTTGACGATCCTCGCCGAACACGCTGTGGAATCCGCCTAAGTCAAAAGCTGGCCGCAAAGAGCTGGCAACTTACGGTTTCAGGGGGACCATCGGCCGACGGGCCGACTACCAGTTCGAGGAAATGCCATGCGTAAGACGCTCGTCAGCCTGATCGCGCTCGCCACCGCCGGAGCGGTTTCGGCCACCGCCTTCGCGCAGGATGCGGGGACGACGGTCACGACGACCACCACCAACAGCACGACGACGGCGCCCGCGACCGCGCCGGTCGCCACGACCGTCGTGACGACCACGCCCGCGCCGGCTCTCGACGCCACGGTGACGACCGACACGACCACCGCGACGACGGTGACCACCACGACGGTGACGCCGGTACCGGCTCCCGCGCCCGCTCCAGCCGCTCCGGTCGTTGAAGCGCCCCCGCCGCCGCCGCCCGCGCCGACGGACCCGACGACCATCCAGGTCCTCAACGTGCTGGACAACGTCTGCAAGCCGCTCGTGACCGGCGGCGACCTCCAGACCATCGCCAAGCCGCTCGGCTTCAAGAAGAACCGCGACAACAGCTGGTCGCTGCGGCTCGAAAAGCCCTACCAGATCACCGTCTTTGCGCCGGGCGCGAACAAGAACGTCTGCAACGTGGAAATCCTCCACGCGGTGAACGGCGACGCGCCGATCACGGTGGGCGTCCATAACTACGCCATCCAGCGCGGCTACACCCTCTACCGGAACGACGAGTTCACCACCGACCTGAAGCGTCACACCCGTTCATGGGAGCTGACCCAGAACGGCCAGACCGAGGCGCTGGTGCTGGTGACCGAGAAGAACCCGGACGGCTCGCCGGTCGCCAAGAACGCCGACCGCTCGACGCTGATGTACAGCGCCTATCCCGCCGCCCAGTGACGCTACCTGACGCCGCGGGGATTGCGGGGGTCGTCATGATCCTCGCCGCCTACGCGGGCGCCACCACCGGCCGGCTCGACCCCAAGCGCGCGGCGGCCCTGACGCTGAACCTCGTCGGCGCGGGGCTGATCCTGTTTTCGCTGGCCTACGACTTCAACCTGTCGGCGGTCCTGATGGAGGGCGCCTGGGCGGTTGTGGCGTTGATCGGGTTGGTGAGGCTGGCGGTGAAGCGCTTGAACCCTTCTCCCTGAGGGAGAAGGAGGGGCCCGCCTGCGAAGCAGGTGGGAGGATGAGGGTTTAGGGACCTTTCCCGAGAGGGCGTAAACCCTCACCCTCCCGCGCTCTTCGCTGCGCTCGGCGCGGGCCCCTCCCTCTCCCTCAGGGAGAGGTGTTTAAGCCGCTTTCCGCTTCCGCGCAGGCAACCACTCAAGGCACGCCCGCGCGACCTCTTCCCACCCGGGCTCGCCCGGAAGCCAGTGGCTCATCTCGGGGAAGACCCGGAAGTCGGCCGAAAGCCGCGCCGCCGTCTGCTTCACCGTCGCGGGCGGGTGGATGACGTCGCGGCCGCCCGCCAAGGCCAGCACCGGGGCGCCGATGGCGGCGGGCAGGACCATGGTGCTCATGAAGGGATCGAGCCACCAGTTCAGCGTCTGCCAGAGCGCCCGCCCGCTCTCTGGGACCATGCGCTCGAACACGGCCTTGCGGGCGTCGCCATCCATGCGGTCCAGGCTATAGAGCTTGGCCAGCGCATAGTCGGGGTCGACCGCCTGCATCCAGTAGGGCCCCAGCGCATAGAGGCTGACGGCCGAGACCGCCTCCTCCATCGTCGCGCCCGACACGCCCCACGGCGGCGAGGGCGCGAGCAGGACGAGCGCCGACACCGGTGTCCGTGCGGCGGCCAGCTGGGCGACCAAGCCGCCCATCGAGTGTCCGATCAGGATCGGCGGCTCAGGACACGCGGCGCAGGTCTCCGCGACGAAGCCGGCGTAGTCCGCCATCGTCCTGTTCGCCACCGCAGGGCCGGCGTTCGGCGCGTGGCCGGGGAGGTCGGGCGTCAGGACGGCGTGGCCCGCGGCCTCGAACGGTTCGCGGAACCGCTCGAACACCCAGCCGCCGCAGAAGGCGCCGTGCACCATGACGATGGGTGTGGCCATGCGTTCAAACCTGTTGCGCGGCCACAAGGACTTAAAGCCGCTCCCCCAAGCGCAGCCTACCCCACTTGTGTTCCGACGCTAGCGCTTCTTCGGAGCGGTTTTCTTGGCGGCGGCGGGCTTCGCAGCGGCGGCCTTGGGCTTGGCCGCTGGTTTGGCTGCGGCCTTGGCCGGCGCCTTCTTTGCCGCGGCGGCCGTCTTTGCCTTCGCCGGCGCGGCAGCAGCGGGTTTCAGGGCAGGTTCGGCCTTCGGCTTGGCAGTGGCCCGGGCGGCTGGCTTGGGCGCGGCCTTGGGCTTCGCGGCCGCTTTCGGCTTCGCAGCGGGCGCGGCTTTGGCGGCCGGCTTCGTGGCGGCGGGCGTCAGGCCCTTCGCCTCCAGCCAGCCGGCGATGTCGCCGATCACCCTGTCCGTGCCCGGCTCGTCGACGATCCAGTGGCCGTTGTTGGGGTACTCGCGATAGTCGGCGCCGACCTTCCTGTACTTCTCGGCGCACTTCCTCACGTCGGCGATGGGGGTGGTGCGGTCCTTGGCGCCCCCGATCACGAGCATCGGGACCGTGATCTTCGCCTCGTCGACGAACGCGGCCCGGTTCGGATCCTCATCCGGATAGGCGAGGTCGGCGTAGACGCGCCCGGAATCGTAGCGTCGATGGCGATAGATTTCGTCGTGCCGCGCCTTGGGCACGCAATTCAGCACGCCCCAGGTGAAGCCCGTCTTCCAGATGCGGTGCGAGCGGTTCTCCGGGCGGCCGGAGAACAGGATGTTGGCGAAGGTGACGGCCTGCGCCAGCGAGCGGCCGGTCCGCGCATCGGGCGGCGAGGCCGGCGTGATCAGGACGGCGGCGCGCACCAGGCCGGCCTCCGCCAGCTTTTGCGCGAGCATGCCGCCCATCGAGTGGCCGAAGACCACCGGCGGCGCACCGTCCTCGGCAGTGATCTTCTTCGCCAGCGCTGAGACGTCGGCCACGTAGTCCGCCAGCGAGACCTTGTTCAGCGCCTCGGGCGGATTGGCGGTCGGCCGCAGCTCGTCGCGCAGCGTCGGCGCGACCACCTTCCAGCCGCGCTCGCGGAAGGCCGGCGCCAGTTTCACGAAGGCGTCGGCGGACGAGCCGACGCCATGCACCATCAGGATCGTAGCCATTGAGCAGCCCCTTGTCGTTTCCTCACGCCGCCAACGGCCGGAAGGCTTCTACGACCTTCTCGTAGGCGGCTTTCTTGAAAGGTATGACCAGTTCGGGCGCTTCGTCGAGCCGTCCCCAGCGCCAGGCGTCGAACTCGATGTCGTGGTGGTGGTCGAGCCGGATCTCGCTCTCCTCGCCCGTGAAGCGCAGCGCAAACCACGCCTGCTTCTGGCCCTTCCACCCGCGCGCGACCTTGCGGCCCTGGTAGTCGAGGGGAAAGTCGTAGGCGATCCAGCCCTCCGTGCGGGCGAGGAAGGCGACCGAGGTGACCCCCGTTTCCTCCTCCAGCTCGCGCAGCGCGGCGGCAAACAGGTCCTCGCCGTCGTCGACGCCCCCCTGCGGGAATTGCCAGTTGTAGGGGCCCGGCGTCCCCGCCCGGCGGCCGAACCAGACGCGGCCGTCGGGGTGGAACAGGACCACCCCGACGTTGGGCCGGTGATTGGGGTATTCGTCGTCCAAGGAGCCCCGCGCCGACGCCTATTTGTCGGTCTTCGGCGCGATCACCTCGGCGAGCTTGGCGCGCGCGGTCGGGAGGCGCTGCACGTTGGCCACGCCGCCCGCCTTCAGCACGTCGATGGCGCGGCTCAGCTGGAAGTCGCCCTTCTTGTCGTCGAAGGCCGCCGGCGGGGCCTCGGCCGGCTGGTGCGCGCCCTGGCGGCTGCGACCTTCCTCGGCGTTCAGCGCATTGCGGAAGCTCGCCTCGCTGAACTGGAAGGAGTGGTTGGCGATCAGCTCGGCCTGCTCGCGGGTCTGGGCGACCTCGAGGTCCGGGTCGATGCCGGTCTTCTGGATCGAACGGCCGGACGGCGTGTAGTAGCGCGCCGTCGTCAGCTTCAGCGCCCCGTCGGCGCCGCCGCGCAGCGGGATCACCGTCTGCACCGAGCCCTTGCCGAAGGTGGTGACGCCGACGACCTCGGCGCGCTTCCTGTCCTGCAGGGCGCCGGCGACGATCTCCGCCGCCGAGGCCGAGCCGGAGTTGACCAGCACCACGACCGGCACGCCGCCCACGATGTCGCCGGGGCGGGCGTTGTAGCGTTCGATGTCGCGCGGGTCGCGGCCGCGCTGCGACACGATCTCGCCGCCGTCGAGGAACAGGTCCGCGACGCCGACCGCCTGGTCGAGCAGCCCGCCCGGGTTGTTGCGCAGGTCGAAGACCAGACCCTTCATGTGCGGGTTCTTCGCGCGCAGGCCCTCGATGGCGGCCTGCACCTCGTCGGTGGCCTTCTCGTTGAAGCTGGAGAGGCGGACGTAGCCGTAGTCACCTTCCATGTGCGCGGTCGCGGCCTTCGGCTTGATGACCTGGCGGGTCAGCTTGACGTCGAAGGGATCGGCTTTCTCTCGCGCGATGGTCAGGGTGACCGTCTCGCCGACCCGGCCGCGCATTTGCTTGACGGCGTCAGCAACGCTCATGCCGAGCACGCTCTCGCCGTTGACGGCGGTGATGTAGTCGCCGGCCTGGATGCCCGCCTTCGCCGCCGGGCTGTCGTCCATCGGCGAGATCACCTTCACCACGCCGTCCTCGCTGGTGATCTCGATGCCGAGACCGCCGTATTCGCCGCGGGTGGTGTCCTGCATGTCCTCGAAGCTGTCGGGCGAGAGGTAGCCCGAGTGCGGGTCGAGCGAGGTCAGCATGCCGTCCAGCGCAGCCTCGATGAGCTTGCTGTCGTCGACGGGCGTCACATACTGGCGCTCGACCGTGTCCAGCACGTCGCCGAACAGCTCGAGCATCCGGTAGGTCTTGGCGTTGGGAGACGCGGTGGCGTGCGCCGCCTGGCTTACGTAGGCCATGGAGCCGGCGCCGAGCACGAAGGCCGACACGCCGATGAGGAGGTACTTGCGCATATGCCCGGAAGGCTCCCTAAGGCGGCCAGACCACGCCGCCGACATTGTTGATGCCCGTTCGGGGCCTCTTTCCACCTACACTACCCTATCGCCGTTCGGCGAAAAGGACTCATTCAGAGCCAGCGCGCGGGGTCCTGCGGCGCGCCGCCCTGCCTGACCTCCATATAGAGATCCGATGGCGATTTTCCGGCATTCCCCATCCGCCCGACAGGCGCGCCGGACGCGACCGATTGTCCGGGGGCGACGGTGGTCTCGGAAAGCCCGGCGAGCACGATGTTGTAGGAGCCGCCAGCGCTCAGGATGACCACGATACCCCAGCCGGTGACGGGGCCCGCGAAAGCGACCGTGCCGGCGGCGGGGGCCCGGACCGTCGAGCCGTTCGGCGGCCGGTAGGCGATGCCCGGCGCTCGCTCGCCATCCGGCATCGGCGAGCCGTAGGGCCGCACGACGGGGCCGGCCACCGGCGCGGTCAGGTGCGTGAACGCGGGGCCAGCGGGCGCTTGCGGCAGGGTGGTGGTCATCACGCCGGGCGAGCGGGCGTAGAGGGCGTCCTGCTGCTCGCCGTCCATCAGCCGTTCGATGTCGGAGCGCTGCTCGGCCTGAACGCTTTCGGCGGAGAAGAAGTCGGCGTTGGCGGCGGCCGCCTCGCGGCGCAGCGCGGTCAGGGACTTGGACTCGGCGGTGAGCGTGGCCGCGCGGCGCTCCAGCTCCGGCGTGATGGCGCGGATCAGGATGACGGCGCGGACGGCGTCGAGCGCATCGTCGGGGCGGACCAGCAGGGCCGGCGGTGGGTCGCGGCGGAAGAGCTGCAGCGCCGACAGGAGGCGGGCGAGCCTGTTGCGGTCGTCGCCGAGCCTCGCGTCCAGCGCCGTTTCGCGCACGCCCAGCGCCTGCAGCCTGGCGCGGGCCGCCGCGATCCGGGCGGTGTTCTTCGGACCTTCCGCCGCGATGCGGGCGAGCTCGGCGCGGAGGGCCGCGATCTCCTGCTCGGCCGCTTGTTGCGGGGGCGCGCTGGCGGGCTCCAGCGCCGCGGCCGTCGACATCGCGGGGATCGCGAGGCTCAGCGCGGCGATGGCGGCGAAGCGGCCCATGGGCGCGACGGTAACGCTAGTCGCGGTGGTAGGGCGAGCCGGAAAGGATGGTCACCGCGCGATAGACCTGCTCCGCCAGCATGGCCCGCACAAGCGCGTGGGGCCAGGTCTGTGGTCCGAAGGCCAGCGTGCCGTTGGCGGCCGCGATAACCTTCGGATCGAGCCCGTCAGCGCCGCCGATCACGAGTGTAAGCCGGCGTACGCCGTCGTCGCGGAGTTTGGCGATCTGGGTTGCGAAGTATCGGGAGGCGCGCTGGGTCCCATGCTCGTCGCAGGCGATGACGTGGGCGCCTTCCAGGTGGGGCAGGAGGACCTCGGCCTCGGCCGCCTTGCCGGGCTTGCGGCTCTCGACTTCGACGATCTCGACAGGTCCCAGCCCCAGCGCGCGCCCTGCGGCGGTGGCGCGCTCGGCGTAGTCGCGAGCCAGCGCCGCTTCCGGCGCGCGGCCGAGTTTGCCGACGGTGAGGAGCGTTATTTTCATCGCTGTGCGTGGTTCGACACGCGGCCTGAGGGCCGCTGCTCACCATGACGAACTTTGGTGCAGCACAACAATTCTCGTCATCCTGAGCAGCCCCGGACTTGATCCGGGGCGTGTCGAAGGACGCAAGCCGGCCCTGCCAGCCCTAGTTCGCCGTCACTCGAGCCGGCGGTTCCACCGACCAGATCTTCTCGATGTTGTAGAAGGACCGCACTTCGGGGCGGAAGAGGTGGACGATCACGTCGCCCGCGTCGATCAGGACCCAGTCGCAGTGCGGCAGTCCCTCGACCCGCGCCTTGCCGACGCCCGCGTCCTTCAGCGCGCGCAGCAGGTGGTCGGCGATGGCGCCGACGTGGCGGTGGGAGCGGCCGGACGCGATGATCATCGCATCGGCGACGGGGCTCTTCCCGCGGAGATCGATGGAAACAATGTCCTGGGCCTGGTCGTCGTCCAGTTTGGCCAGGATGACGTCTTCGAGCGACCGGGTTCTACCCTGGTCCTCGGGGGAGGGTTCGGAGGAAACGGAACCCTCCTGCGCGCTGGGCGCCAACTCGCGATTCAGCGGAATGCTCCTTTGGTGACCTCGCAAGGCGTTCACCCTAACACGGGATTGGGTCCGTGGTGAGGGGGTTTCATTGCGTCCTTCGACACGCCCCGGATCAAGTCCGGGGCTGCTCAGGATGACTAACGCTGAAGATTGCTCTGGGTTCGTCATGGTGAGCAGCCCCGTCAGGGGCGTGTCGAACCACGCAGGGCCGTGGATGACATGAAATTGAGCGGCGCCGTCAGATAGGCACACGCTGGCGGATTGGCGCGGACCAGAGCGCCCGGAGCGACCCGCGCGCGAGCGAACCGGCGGGCGGCAGGCGAGGTGAGCGCCTTCTCCGCGCCAGGGCGGGCGACCACGGCGATGGGGACTTCGCGGAAGATTTCCGTCCAGCCCTTCCAGCGGTGGAAGCTCGCCAGGCTGTCGGAGCCCATAAGCCAGACGAACCGCACGCCCGGGTGGCGGGCCTTCAGCAGGCGGATGGTGTCGAGGCTGTAGGTCACGCCCAGCGCCGCCTCCGCGCCGGAGACGATCATCGACGGCCCGCGCGCAAGGGTGCGGGCCCCCTCCAGCCGTTGTTCGAGCGAAGCGGGGGCCGCGGTCTTCAGCGGGTTCTGCGGGCTGACGAGCCAGATCACCCGGTCGAGCCCCAGCCTCACCAGCGCAGTCTCAGCGACATGGGCGTGGCCCTCATGCGCCGGATTGAACGAGCCGCCGAACAGGCCCACCCGCATGCCGGGCGTGAGCGCGAAGCCGAGCCGCAGCGCCTGCGGCCGGCCCGCCTCAGGGACGCGTCTGGCCGGTCCCGCGGACCACATACTTGAAGGTCGTCAGCTGCTCGGCGCCCACGGGGCCGCGCGCATGGAGCTTGTCGGTGGCGATGCCGATCTCCGCGCCGAAGCCGAACTCGCCGCCGTCGGCGAACTGGGTCGAGGCGTTGACCAGCACGATGGCGCTGTCGACCAGCGCGATGAAGCGTTCCGCGGCGGCGGGGTCTTCGGTGACGATGCAGTCGGTATGTCCAGAGCCGTACTTGGCGATGTGCGCGGCGGCGCCCTCGACGCCGTCCACCACGGCGACCGCGATGATCGGGGCGAGGTACTCGCAGGTCCAGTCGGCCTCGTCGGCGGCCTCCATCGGGTAGATGGCGCGCGAGGCTTCGTCTCCGCGCAGCTCGCACCCCGCCGCCTTCAGGGCTTCGGCTATGGGCGGCAGGAGCGTGTCCGCCGCGGCGCGGTCGACCAGCAGCGTTTCGGTCGCGCCGCAGATGGAGACGCGCCGCATCTTGGCGTTGACGGTGATGGCCACCGCCTTCGCCGGATCGGCCGCCGCGTGGACGAAGGTGTGGCAGAGCCCCTCGAGGTGGCCCAGCACCGGCGCGCGGGCGTCGGCCTGCACTCGCGCGACCAGGCTCTTGCCGCCGCGCGGGATGATGAGGTCGATGTTGCGGTCGAGTCCGGCCAGGATCATGCCGACCGCCGCCCGGTCCGCCGTGCGCACCGCCTGCACGCAGCTGGCCGGCAGCCCCGCCGCGTCCAGCCCCTTCACGACCGCCGCGTGGATGGCGAGGTTGGAATGCAGGCACTCCGATCCGCCACGCAGGATGGCCGCGTTGCCGGAGCGGATGCAGAGCGCGGCGGCGTCCGCCGTCACGTTCGGGCGGCTCTCGTAGATGATGGCGATGACGCCGATGGGCGTGCGGACGCGGGCGATGTCGAGGCCGTTCGGCCGGGTCCAACGCGCCGTCTCGACGCCGAGCGGATCGGGGATGTCGGCCACGGCGGCCACTCCGTCCGCCACGCCCTTCAGCCGCGCCTCATCCAGCATCAGCCGGTCGAGCATCGGGCCGGACAGCCCGTTCGCCTTCGCCGCCTCGATGTCGCGCGCGTTGGCGGCGAGGATCGCCACTGCGTCCGCCCGGATAGCCTCGGCCATGGCGCGGATCGCCTTGGTCCGCGTCTCGGCCGTCGCGAGGCGCAGCGCCTTCGCGCCCTCGCGAGCCTCGCGGCCCATGGCGCTCATCGTCGCCTGCAGGGATGCGCCCGTGTCGTCCATGGTGCGGCTCTACACCTTCTCCCCGGATCGGGCGAGGGCGAGGTCGTCGGCGTGGATCAGCGGCCCGGCCGTGTAGCCGATGGCGGCCTCGATGGCGTCGGAGCGCAGGCCCGCGATCTTCGCGGCGTCGGCGGCGTCGTAGCGGGAGAGGCCGCGGCCGATCTCGCGGCCGTGCTCGTCGCGGATGGCCACCGCATCACCTTTGCCGAACGCACCCTCGACCGCCTTCACCCCGGCCGCCAGCAGGCTCTTGCCGGAGAGGAGGGCAGACGCGGCGCCCGCGTCCACCACCAACGCGCCCGCAGGCGCCAGCGAGCCCGCGATCCAGGCCTTGTAGGCGGCGGCGGGCGTGGTCGCGGCTTCGATAATGGTGGCCAGGTCCCCGGTCTCGACGGCGCGCAGGGGCTCCTGGCGATGGCCGAGCGTGATGACGGTCTTGCACCCGGCCGCAGCGGCGATCTTCGCGGCGGCGAGCTTGGTCGCCATGCCGCCGGTGCCGACGCCCGCGCCGGCGTTCGCCCCGCCGGCGGACGCTTCCAGCTCGGGAGTCAGCCGTTCGACATGGGGGATGTGCCTGGCCGACGGGTCGCGCCTCGGGTCGGCGGTGTAGAGGCCGTCGATATCCGAGAGGAGGACCAGCACGTCGGCGCCGATCATCTGGGCGACGCGGGCGGCGAGGCGGTCGTTGTCGCCGTAGCGAATCTCCTCGGTCACCACGGTGTCGTTCTCGTTGACGACGGGGAGAGCGCCGAGGCCGAGCAGCGCCTCGACCGTGGCGCGGCCGTTCAGCCAGCGGCGGCGGACCTCGGTGTCGTCGCGGGTCATCAGCACCTGGGCGCAGGCGACGCCGTGAGGCTCGAAGGCCTCCTCCCAGGCGCGCATCAGGGCGCTCTGACCAGCGGCGGCGGCGGCCTGTTTTTCGGGAAGGGTCAGCTTCTTCTTCAGGCCAAGGCGGCGGCGGCCGAGGGCCACGGCGCCGGACGAGACCACCAGCACCTGCTGGCCACGCGCGCGCATCCGCGCCACGTCGGCCGCGAAGGCCGACAGCCAGGCGCGGTCGGGTTCGCCCGTTTCGCCGTGGGTGACGAGCGCCGAGCCGACCTTGACCACGATGCGTTTGGCGGCCGCGATCCCGCTCATGGCGTCCAGCCTGAAGCGGCGGGCGCTTCGTCCATGTCGTCCCCCACGACCTCTCCCCGTTGCTCGCGCACCTTACGCCAGGCCGCGCGCAGAAGCTCGCGCACGCCCTCGCCCGAGACGCCCGAGACGAGCAGGGGCCGCGTGCCGGCAACCTCCTCCAGCTCGTCCTGCTTCCAGCGGCGCAGATCGTCGTCGAGCGCATCGATCTTGTTGATCGCCAGCACCTCGGGCTTGTCGGCCAGCCCTTCGCCATAGGCTTCGAGTTCGGCGCGCACGGTCCGGTAAGCCTCGACGATGTCGTCCTGCGTCCCGTCGATCAGGTGGATCAGCGCACCGGTCCGCTCGACGTGCCCCAGGAACCGCGTGCCGAGACCCGCGCCTTCCGAGGCCCCTTCGATCAGACCGGGGATGTCGGCGATCACGAACCGCTCGCCCTCCGACAGGTCCACCACGCCGAGATTGGGCGTCAGCGTCGTGAAGGGATAGTCGGCGATCTTCGGCTTCGCGGCCGAGGTCGCCGCCAGGAAGGTGGATTTGCCCGCGTTGGGCAGGCCGACGAGCCCCACGTCCGCGATCAGCTTAAGCCGCAGCCAGATCCAGCGCTCCTCGCCCTCCTGGCCGGGGTTGGCGTACTTGGGGGCCTGGTTGATCGGGCCCTTGAAGTGGGTGTTGCCGAAGCCGCCGTTGCCGCCCTTGGCCAGCCGGATGCGCATGCCGGCATAGTCGAGGTCGGCGATCAGGGTCTCCTTGTCCTCGTCCAGCACCTCGGTGCCGACGGGGACCTTCAGCACGACGTCGTCGCCCGCGGGGCCGGCGCGGTTGCGGCCCATGCCGTGCACGCCGGTGCCCGCCTTGAAGTGCTGCTGGTAGCGGTAGTCGATCAGGGTGTTCAGCCCCTCCACCGCCTCGATCCAGACATCACCGCCGCGCCCGCCGTCGCCGCCGTCGGGCCCGCCGTACTCGATGTACTTCTCGCGCCGGAACGAGACGGCCCCCGCGCCGCCGTCGCCCGAGCGGATGTAGATCTTGCACTGGTCGAGGAACTTCATGTTCGCGATGTAGAGGGGTTAGGGGTTAGGGACTAGGGGCTAGACGCCACTAACCGCTAGCCCCTGATCCCTAATCCCTATGCAAGCCAGACCATCATGCGCGTGGGCGCAGCCTCGCCGCGCGCGATGGAGGGCAGCTGCTTGACCACGCCGGTGTAGAGGAACCCCGCCTTGGTCAGCACCGTCCCCGACGCGGGGTTGTCGGCGAAGTGGCCGGCGGTGACGCACCGCTTGCCCCAGTCGCGGGAGGCCCAGACCAGCGCGCCCTTCAGCGCCTCGGTCGCAAGCCCCCGGCCCCACCAAGGCCGGCCGATCCAGTAGCCCGTCTCCAGCTCGCCGTCGGCATTGCGGAAGAAGCCCAGGCAGCCGACGAAACCCTCGTCCTCCAGATCGATGGCGAAGGTGGCGTCGCTCCTCCAGTCGCGGTGCTCGCAACGCTCGACGAAGGCCTCGGCGTCCTTGCGCCTGTAGGGCCAGGGCATGCGGCAGGTCATGCGCACCACGTCAAAGTCGTTGGCGAGCTCGGCCATCTTGCGCACGTCGCGGCGCTCCGGCGCGCGAAGGGTCAGGCGCCGGGTTTCGATGACGGGACTGGTTTCGATCACGCACATGACGCACCTCCCGGGCCCCTCGGGCCCAAAACCAAAGCGGGGAGCCCGGCGTTCCGGACTCCCCGCTGAAGGTCGTCTTGTGTCCGGATCGCCCTGTTTGCGGCGATCCGGAGATGTCTCTCAGGACCGCCTATTCGGCCGGCTGGGCCTGCATGGCCGGCACGACCGTCACGTAGGTGCGGTTGTCGCGCTTGGTCACGAACTTCACGGCGCCTTCTTCGAGCGCGAAGAGGGTGTGGTCCTTGCCGATGCCGACGTTCACGCCCGGCCAGAACTTGGTGCCGCGCTGACGCACGAGGATGTTGCCGGCCGCGACCGCTTCGCCGCCGAACTTCTTCACGCCGAGACGGCGGCCCGCGGAATCGCGCCCGTTGCGCGAGGAGCCGCCGGATTTCTTGTGAGCCATATCGCTCTCCTACTCGTACCTGACGGGGCTTACGCCTCGTCGCTGTCCTTCTTGGCGGCCTTCTTAGGGGCAGCCTTCTTCGCCGGAGCCGCTTCGCCTTCCGGCGCGGCTTTGGCCTTCGCCTTCGGCGCTTCGGCCGGAGCGGCCTCGGCCTTCGGGGCGGCGGCCTTCTTCGGCGCGGCCTTCTTGGGCGCTTCGGTCGCGACCGGGTCGGCGTGCTCGACGACCGTGGCCTTTACCTTGGGACTCGCCTTCGAGCCTTCAACCACCACGTCGGCGGCTTCGACCTTGGCCGGGGTGACCGGCGCGGCGGCCGTGGCCAGCTTCAGGTTGCGGGCGCGGGCGTTGAGTTCGGCCTTGGTGGTCAGGTCGACCTTGCCGTCCCACTTGTCCGTCTTGCCGTTCGCGGCGACCGAGGTGACGCGCAGAACGCTTTCCAGCTGGCGGTGGCCACGGGTGCGGCGATAGCCCTGGCGGCGGATCTTCTTGAAGATCTTCACCTTCTCGCCCTTGCGGGTCTCGATCAGGGTCGCGGTCACGGCCGCGCCGGACACCAGAGGCGCGCCGACGGTCACTTCGCCGCCGTCGCCCAGCATCAGCACCTCGCCGAAGGAGATTTCGGCGCCCGGCTCACCGGCGAGCTTCTCGACCACGAGCAGGTCGCCCGCCTTCACCCGGTACTGTTTGCCGCCGGTTTTGATCACCGCGTACATGGCTTCAGACTCTATGTTCGCAAAAAGATTTGCGCCCGCGAGAGGGCCCGCGGGCGAGGAGGCGCTCTTATACAGGCGGGACTTCCGAAGTCAACGCAGGAGGCGGCCCGAAGGCGGTCTTGCCGCACAGGCCGATCGGCCTAGAATCCAACGGTCGGGGCGGGCGCTGAACAAGGAGGTTCAGTGTCATGGCAAGACCGATACCCACCCTTTCGCACACCGACGAGGTGTTCGCCTATGCGGCGATGATCGTGCTGCTGGCGGCGATCGGCCTGATGCTGGGCGGCATCTTCGCCGGCTACTAGGCTTGGCGCACCTCGACGGTGACGTGGCTTAGGCCAGGCAAGTCGGCGAGCCTGGCGCGGTAGACCTGCGGGTCCTGAGGCTCTGCGGCCGCGATCACCGCCAGCGCCGCGTCATGGCCGGGACCCAGCCGCCAGACGTGCAGGTCGATCAGCCGCTCGCCGGGCGCGGCGAGGCGGCGACGGATTTCCTCCGTGAGCGCCTCGCCCGGGTTCATGTCGAGCAGGACGGCGGCCGCCTTGCGGATCAGGTCCCAGGCGAAGCGGGCGACGAGGATGGCGCCAAGGACGCCGGCCACCGGGTCGGCCCAGCCCCAGCCGAGCCTTCGGCCCGCGTAGAGGCCCGCCAGCGCCAGCACCGAGACGATGACGTCGGCGGTCAGGTGGAGGTAGGCCGCGCCGATGTTCACGTCGTGCTCGTGGCCGTGGTTCCCGGGCCGGATCAAGATGGCGGTGAAGAGGTTCACCGCGAGGCCGAAGAGGGCGATCCAGAGCGCCGAGCCGTATTCGACCGCCTCGGGGTGGATCAGCCGCTCTACGCTCTCCAACCCGATCAGCAGGGCGGTGCCGGCCAGCGCCACGGCGTTGGCGAAGCCCGCCAGGTAGCCGAGCTTGCCGGTGCCGAAGGAAAAGCGCGGGTCGGCGGCATAGCGGCGGGCGAAGGTGTAGGCGAGCGTCGCCGTCAGCAGCACCGCCACATGCGCGGCCATGTGCAGGCCGGCCGCCGTCAGCGCCATGGAGTTGTAGAGAAGGCCGCCGGCGACCTGCACCACCAGGCTCACCGCGCAAACGGCGGTCGCGATGCGGGTGCGGCGCTCGTTTCGGGCGTGGTCTGCGCCCAGGTAAAGCCGGTCGGCGCGGAAGCCGTCCAGCGGGGCTGCAGGGGCGCTGTCTTCGGCCATGGTGCAGCTGTTATTATATAACATCTTCCTGGGTCAACACGTCCGGCGCTTTCCGAGCGCGCATCGCCGCCCTAGATAGGCGGGCATGACCCAGCAGACTCCCGTGACCGTGCTCACCGGCTATCTCGGCGCCGGCAAGACCACCCTCCTGAACCGTATCCTCACCGAGGACCACGGCAAGCGCTACGCCGTGATCGTCAACGAGTTCGGCGAGGTCGGCATCGACAACGACCTGGTGGTCGGCGCCGACGAGGAAGTCTTCGAGATGAACAACGGCTGCGTCTGCTGCACGGTGCGCGGCGACCTGATCCGGGTGCTCTCGGGGCTGATGAAGAGGAAGGGCGGCTTCGACGCCATCGTGGTCGAGACCACGGGGCTGGCCGACCCCGGGCCGGTCGCCCAGACCTTCTTCGTCGACGACGAGGTGCGGGCGAAGACGAAGCTCGATTCCGTAACGACCGTGGTCGACGCCAAGCACCTGCCGCTGCGGCTGGCGGACTCGAAGGAGGCCGTCGAACAGATCGCGTTTGCCGACCAGATCGTGCTGAACAAGACCGACCTTGTTTCGGAAGACGAGCTGCGCGCGGTCGAGGCGCAGATTCGGCGGCTCAATCCGCTGGCGCCGATCCACCGCACGCAGCGCTCGCAGGTGCCGCTCGACGCCATCCTCGGGCGCGGCAGCTTCGACCTCGGGCGGATCAGCGAGCTCGACCCGGAGTTCCTGAACCCGGCGCATGGCGAGCCCGGTCATGTGCACGACGAACACTGCGATCACGACCATGACCACGACCACCACCACGACCATGGGCACGATCACGTCGCCGAAGCCGGCATCCGGGGGGTGGCGCTGACGCTCGACAAGCCCGTGGACGGCATCAAGGTCACCCAGTGGCTGAACGATCTGATCCAGACCAAGGGCCCCGACATCCTGCGGGCCAAGGGCATCCTCGACGTGAAGGGCGAGGACCGGCGCCTCGTCTTCCAGGCTGTCCACATGATCATGGAAGGCGACTTCCAGCGCGAATGGCGAGCCGACGAACCCCGCTACAGCCGCCTCGTCTTCATCGGCCGCGACCTGGATGACGCCGCGCTGAAGGCAGGCTTCGAGGCCTGCGCGGCCTAGGAAGGGACAAGACGAGGACCGCAATTTCCTTGAAACTCAAGCCCTTTTCGCCTAGTTATGGGGTGTCGCTTCGGGTGAGTGAAAGAGAGCGGCCCCGCCCGAAAGGGTCCTGCGGAGCGCGGGGGTCAAGGGGTTCTCACACAGAAAATAGGCCCCTCACCGGGCCTATTTTTTTATCTGCGAGGCCGCCTTATCGGCTCCCCAGCCGCCGTCTTCGACACCAGCGCGGCGAAGGTGATCGCCGGCAGCCGGTTCTTGGCGGGCAGCCGCGGCTTGGGGTAGGCGCTGACCACGAACATATTAGCGTGGACGCCGGTCAGCCGCGACCGCTCGATATTGAAGAATACGGCGTATGGCCCCGCCAGCCCGGGCAGGTCCTCCACCAGCAGATAGTTTCGGCTCTGACTGAAGTAGGCGCGGCCGCTGCTCGCTGCAGTCACGATCCTCGGCAGGTTGGTGGAGAAGCCGTACCGTTCGGTGCAGAAGCAGCGCACATCGCCCCGGTGGTCAAAGCGGAGTTCCTCGGGGTCGCCGGCGCGCAGGTCCCGCGTGAAAGTGTGATGCCCGAAAGCCACCAGCACCTTGAAGGTCGGAGCGCCCTCGCTCTTCGGCGTAACGTTCAGGGTGAACGGCCTCAGGTGCGTCAGATCGTATTCCGTGTCGCCAATGACGAACCTGTCCCAAGCCACGCCCTTGCGCCCCCCCCAAAGAAAAAGGCCGGCGGTCGCCCGCCGGCCCTGACCTTGTGGTCCCCTCTGAACCTCAGCTTTGGTTAGCTGATGTCTTCGTTGATCAGGCCGACCTTGAAGAAGCCTGCGCTTTGCAGGACGTTCAGCACGGCCATGAAGTCGCCGTATTTAACATCGGCGTCAGCACGGATAAAGACGCGTTCTTGCTGGAAGCCGCTCATCACGCCCTTGGCCTGCAGCGCGCCCACCAGATCGGTCGGCAGCGTGTCGAGCGAGGTCGGACGGTCGGCCAGGAACAGGGCGCCCGACTTCTGGACGTTGATGAACACCGGCTCCTTGGGCTTCACGCCCGGCGGCGGCGGGGTGGCGGGCGGCAGGTCGACGGCGATCGACACCGTCGCCATCGGGGCGGCCACCATGAAGATGATCAGGAGCACCAGCATCACGTCCACAAATGGCGTGACGTTGATGTCGCTGTTCTGGCCGAGGTCGTACTTGCCTCCGCTCTTACCGGCTAGCTTAGCCGCCATCGAACACTCCCTTTGCCGGCCTTCGGGAGGCCGTTTTATCGTTCGGCGCAACCCTTAAGCGGGGATTACGCCAGAAGTAAAGCCCAACTCTCGCCGCGCCTTTCAGATGGCGCTCGCGCGGCCGCGCGTCGGCCGCTAATGCGTCGCTCATGAGCGAAGATTTCGACGCATATGTGACCGCGGCCCTGTTCGACCGTGACGGCCGCGCGGCGTTCGCGCTGGGCGATGGGACGATCCGCTTCGAAGGCGGGGCGAGCGTGCAGGCGCACGACGGCGCGATTCTCTGCGCCGTGGCGCATCCGTCGGGTGAGGGCGTGGTGAGCGGTGGGGACGACGGGCGGCTGGTCTGGACGAAGCCGGACGGCGCGCAGGAGCTGGCGCGGCTGCAGGGTCGCTGGATCGAAGTGCTGGCGGCGAGCCCCGCCTCCGGCCTGGTCGCCTTCGCCTCCGGACGCGACCTGCACGTGCGCGACGCGGCCGATCCCGGGTTCGCGCGCACCTTCCAGCACGAGAAGTCGGTGGCGGACATCGCCTTCGACCCCAAGGGCCGGCGGGTCGCGGCGGCGACCTATGGCGGGGCTGCGCTCTGGTACGCCCGGATCGAGGGCCAGAAGCCGCAGATGCTGAAGTGGGCGGGCAGCCACACGGCCATCGCCTGGAGCCCGGACGGGAAGTTCCTGATGACCTCGATGCAGGACAACCAGCTGCACGGCTGGCGGCTTTCCGATTCGAAGGACCTGCGGATGGGCGGCTATCCGGCCAAGGTCAAAAGCCTCGTCTTCATCGGCAAGGGGCTGATGATGGCGACCAGCGGCTCCAACGGCGTGGTGGTCTGGCCGTTTGCCGGGGCCAACGGCCCGATGGGTAAGGAGGCGGCCGAGATCGGCTACGACCAGGACGCGATGGTCGTACGGGTCGCGGGAACGCCGGGCCGCGACGTCGTGGCGGCGGGCCTCGACGATGGCCGCGTCTGGGCCGCGGAACTGAGCACCGGCCGCCGCGAGCAGCTCCGCGCCGACAAGGGCCCGCCTATTAGTGCACTGGCGCTGACGGATGATGGCAAGCGGTTAGCGTGGGGCGACGAAGAAGGTGGCGCGGGCGTGGTGGAGACGGGGCTGTAAGGTCTTCCCCCTCTGGGGGAAGTCCCGGCGAAGCCGGGGATGGGGGCTCACGCGCAATGAGTCCGCGGGCTTGAGCCCCCTCAGTCAGCTTCGCTGACAGCTCCCCCAGAGGGGGAGCACCTTGG
>JBLNCT010000091.1:0-24376 GCA_050260915.1 Parcubacteria group bacterium | reverse complement strand
TGACGCCGGCCATGTTCGAGCGCTACATGCGCGACGACATGGCCCAGCAGCAGATGACGGCGGCGATGGCCTCGGGCCTGCGCATGCCGCGGGCCTACGGCGCGCTGGGCGCGGCCTATGTCATGGAAAGCCGCGACGCGACCTTCTTCCTCGTCGATCCGCGCATGGTCCCGCCGCCCGCGCAGCCGACCGACGCCCAGCTGGAAGCCTTCATGAAGGCGAACGCGGCGCAGCTGACGCGGCCGGAGTTCCGCCAGCTGACCATCGTCCGCTTCAGCGGGAAGGCCGTCGAGCCGACGGTGAAGGTCGATCCGGCCGAGGTGAAGAAGCGCTACGATTTCGCGAAGGAGTCGCTGTCCAAGCCGGAAACTCGCACGGTCGTGCAGATTCCCGCAAAGGATGCCGCCACAGCCGCGCGCGTGGCCCAGGCGTTGAAGAGCGGCGTCGACATCGCGCCCGCCGCCAAGATGGCCGGCGTCGAGCCGATCCTCTACGCCGACAAGCCCCGGACCGCGATCGCCGACCCGAAGGTCGCCGACATCGCCTTCTCGCTTCCAGCCGGCGCGGTCAGCGACCCGATCCAGGGCCAGCTCGCCTACGCCGTCGTCAAGGTGCTGAAGGTCACGCCCGGCAAGCAGGTCAGCTTCGAAGAGGCCCGCCCGCAGATCGAGGCCCAGCTGCGGCAGGATGAAGCCGCGCAGAAGGTCTATGATTTGAGCCAGGTCTACCAGGACGCCCACACCGCCGGCGCCAACCTGACCGAAGCCGCCGCCAAGGCCGGCGTGCCCGTCGAGACGACCGCGCTCGTGACCGCGCAGGGCCAGCTTCAGGACGGCAAGCCCTCCAACATCCCGGCCGAAATCCTGAAGACCGCTTTCGACCTGACGCAGGGCGGTGAAAGCGATATCGAAGAGGCCGGTAAGGGCGAATACTACGCGGTGCGCGTCGACAAGATCGTGGCCCCCGCCCTGCCCCCGCTGGCCGAGATCAAGCCGCAGCTGGCGCGGGTCTACATGCTGCAGCAGCTGAGCAAGGCGATGCAGGCGAAGGCCGAAGCGCTGTCCGCCCGGGTCCAGAAGGGCGAGCCCATCGAGCAGGTGGCCAGCTCCGTCGGAACGCGCCCGATCACGGTCGCAGGGGTCAGCCGCGCGAAGGCGCAGCAGTTCGCCAAGCTCGGCCGCGACTTCCTGATGAAGATGTTCGGCGCCAAGCCGGGCGAGGTCTTCACCGCCCAGAGCGACCAGCTGGCGATCTTCGTGGGCAAGCTCGACGGCGTGCACGCGGCGCGGCCGCAGGATGCTGCCCAGCTGATCGAGCAGCAACGCCAGCAGCTCACCGAGGACATGTTCCAGCAGATCGGCGGGGACGCAGAGGGCTACGCCCGCGAGAAGGTGAAGGCGAAGACCTACCTGGACCGCGCGCGCCTCGCCATCGGCGTCGATCCCGAACAGCTGAAGGACAAGGACAAGGCCGGCAAGGCGCCCGCCGGGAAGGCCGAGTGATCGTCGAACCCGCGTTCGAGGCGTTCGCGTCCGCCTACAAGGCCGGCCGGCCGCAGGTCGTCTGGACCCGGCTGGTCGACGACCTGGAGACGCCCGTCTCCGCCTACCTCAAGATCGGCCACGGCCGGCCCTACGCCTTCCTGTTCGAAAGCGTCGAGGGCGGCGCCTGGAGGGGGCGTTACTCCATCGTGGCGATGAAGCCGGACCTCGTCTGGCGCTGCCGGGGCGACGCGGCCGAGATCGCCGAGGGCGCCGACGTCGCGGCGGAGAAGTTCACCCCGCAGCAGGGCGGCGCGCTGGACTCCTTGCGCGACCTCGTCGCCCGCTCGCGGATCGAGCTGCCGAAGGGTCTGCCGCCAATGGCCGCGGGCGTGTTCGGCGCGCTGGGCTACGACATGGTGCGGCTGGCCGAGAAGCTGCCGAACGTCAACGACGATCCGCTCGGCCTGCCCGACGCCGTGATGATCCGGCCGTCGATCGTGGCGGTTTTCGACGCCATCGCGCAGGAGATCGTGCTGGTCACCACCGTGCGGCCATCGAAGTTGTCGGCGCGCGAGGCCTACGACGCCGCGGCGCACCGGCTGGCGGAGGTGATGACCGACCTCCACGCGCCGCTCACCTCGCCCGCCGCGCATCCTGCGCCCGAGCCCATCGAGTTCACCACGCCGGTGAGCCGCGCCGACTATCACCGGATCGTGGACCGGGCGAAGGACTACATCGCCGCCGGCGACATCTTCCAGGTGGTGCCCAGCCACCGCTTCCGCGCGCCGTTCGCGCTGGATCCGTTCGCGCTCTATCGGTCGCTGCGGCGGACCAACCCCTCGCCGTTCCTGTTCTTCCTGAACTTCGGTGGGTTCCAGCTTGTGGGGTCCTCGCCGGAGATCCTGGTCCGCCTGCGCGACGGCAAGATCACCATCCGCCCCATCGCCGGCACCCGTCCCCGCGGCGCAACGCCCGAGGAGGACTTGGCGCTTGAGCAGGAGCTGCTGGCCGACCCGAAGGAGCGGGCCGAGCACCTGATGCTGCTCGACCTCGGCCGCAACGACGTCGGCCGCGTCGCCCGCCTGCGCGAACCCGGCCGCAACGAGCCGCCCGCCGCCTCGAAAGGCCCGGCCGTCCGCGTGACGCAGAGCTTCGTCATCGAGCGCTACAGCCACGTGATGCACATCGTCTCCAATGTGGAGGGCGATGCGCCGGAGGGCCTCGACCCTGTCGACGTTCTGATGGCCGCCCTCCCGGCAGGCACGTTGTCCGGCGCGCCGAAGGTCCGGGCCATGGAGATCATCGACGAGCTGGAGATCGAAAAGCGCGGCATCGCCTACGCCGGCGCGGTCGGCTACTTCGGCGCCGACGGCTCGGTCGATACCTGCATCGTGCTCCGCACCGCGCTGGTGAAGGACGGGACCATGTACGTCCAGGCCGGCGGCGGCGTCGTCGCTGACTCCGACCCCGACGCCGAATACGACGAGACCCTCCACAAGTCCCGCGCCCTCAAACGAGCCGCCGAAGAGGCGTGGCGGTTTGCCTGATCTGCGCTAGAACGCGGCCATGATCCTGGTGATCGATAACTACGACAGCTTCACCTACAACCTCGTCCATTACCTGAACGAGTTGGGGGCGGAGACGCTCGTCAAGCGCAACGATGCACTGTCGGTGCAGGAGGCGCTGGGCCTCAAGCCCGAGGCGGTCCTGCTGTCGCCGGGACCATGCACGCCGGACGAAGCGGGAATCTGCCTGCCGCTGCTGCGCGGCGCGCCGGAGGACCTGCCGATCCTGGGCGTGTGCCTGGGCCACCAGTCGATCGGGCAGGCCTATGGCGGCGAGGTGGTGCGCGCCAAGTCGATCATGCACGGCAAGACCAGCCAGATTCACCACAACGGCAAGGGCGTGTTCGCCGGCCTGCCGAACCCGTTTACGGCGACGCGCTATCACTCGCTCGCCGTGAAACGCGAGAACCTGCCCGCTGAACTGGAGGTCACCGCCTGGACCGACGACGGCGAGATCATGGGCTTCCAGCACAAGACCCGCCCCGTCTATGGCGTGCAGTTCCACCCCGAAAGCATCGCCACCGAAGGCGGCCACCAGCTGCTGGCCAACTTCCTCGACCTCGCGCACGTGAAGCGCACCGCCGAAGCCTGATGAGCGAAGCCTTCAAGCCCCTGCTGGCCCGCCTGGCGGACGGCGCGACGCTGGACGAAGAGGACGCCGAGGCCTTCTTCGCCGCCTGCTTTCGCGGCGAGCCGACGCCGGCCCAGATCGCCGCGGCCGTCACTGCGATGCGCATGCGCGGGGAGACGGTGGGCGAGCTCACCGCCTGCGCCCGCGCCATGCGCAAGGCGTCCACCAAGCTCGACCAGCCGTACGATGTGGTCGATGTCTGCGGCACCGGCGGCGACGGGCTGCACACGCTGAACATCTCGACGGCCGTGGGCTTCGTGGTCGCGGGTGGCGGGCTGAAGGTCGCCAAGCACGGGGGCAAGGCGGCTTCGTCGCGTTCGGGATCGTCGGACGTGCTCTCGGCGCTGGGCGTAAGGATCGACGTGACCCCGGAGGTGGAGCGCCGATCGCTCGATGAAGCCGGCATCTGCTTCATGTTTGCGCCCGTCCATAACCCCGCGATGCGCTTCGTGATCCCGGTGCGGACCGAGCTCGGCTTTCGCACCATGTTCAACCTGCTGGGCCCGCTGACCAACCCCGCCGGCGCTCGGCGCCAAGTCGTCGGCGTCCCCTCCTCCCGCTTCGTCGAGCCGCTCGCGCGCGCCCTGGGCGCGCTCGGCGCCGAGCGGGCCTGGACCGTGCACGGCGAAGGCATGGACGAGCTGACCACCACGGGCGAGACCGAGGTGGCCGAATGGTACAACGGCGCGGTCCGCCTCTTCCGCATCACGCCGGAGGCCGTCGGCCTGCGCCGCGCGGCGCTCGGCGAGCTGACGGGCGGGACGCCGGGGCAGAACGCCAATGCGTTGCGGGACCTTCTGGAGGGCAAGGACGGCGCCTACCGCGACATCGTCCTGCTGAACGCCGCGGCAGGCTTCCTCGTGGGCGACAAGGTCGAGACGCTGCGCGAGGGCGTGGAGCTGGCGGCGAAGTCCATCGACAGCGGGGCCGCGCTGGCGGCGCTCGAGAAGCTGATCGAAGTGACCAATGGCTGACATTCTCGAGAAGATCGCCGCCTACAAGCGCGAGGACGTCGCCGCCCGCAAACGTGCGCGCCCACAGGTGGACACCTCGGCCGCCTCCGCGCCCCGCGGGTTTCGCGCGGCGCTGGAGCGGGCCCACGCGCCGGGCCGCCTCGCCCTGATCGCCGAGATCAAGAAGGCATCGCCGTCCAAGGGTTTGATCCGCGCGGACTTCGATCCGCCGGCGTTGGCGCGCGAGTATGAGGCCGGGGGAGCGGCCTGCCTGTCGGTGCTGACCGATGCGCCGAGTTTTCAGGGCGACGACAGCTATCTGACCGCCGCACGCGAGGCGACCGCGCTCCCCGCCATCCGCAAGGACTTCATGGTCGACCCCTGGCAGGTGGCCGAATCGCGGGCGCTCGGGGCCGACGCGATCCTGGTGATTCTGGCGATCGTCGACGATTCCCTGGCTGCCGACCTGCTCTCGGAAGCGGCGCGCCACGGCATGGATGCGCTCGTCGAGGTGCACGATGAGGCCGAAATGGACCGCGCCGGGACCCTCGGGGCGACGCTCGTCGGAGTCAACAATCGCGACCTGCGCACCTTCACCGTCGACCTCGCGGTGACCGAGCGTCTGGCTGAGCGCGCACCGCTAAATGCCCTTCTGGTAACGGAAAGTGGGATTTTTACCGCCGCCGACGCCGCCCGTCTGGAGCGCGCCGGGGCGACCGCCATGCTGGTCGGCGAAAGCCTGATGCGGCAGGTCGATGTCGAGGCCGCGACCCGCGCGCTGCTGGCCTGAACATCATCGTCAACTTGACATTAACAAAGAACACCTAGAGAACATCCTCGAAGTTAGCGGTTTGTTCCGCCACACGAACGAGGGTGTAATGCTCACGCGCAAGCAGCACGAACTGCTCATGTTCATCCACGAGCGGATCAAGGAGACCGGCGTCTCGCCCTCGTTCGACGAGATGAAGGAGGCGCTGGACCTGGCGTCGAAGTCCGGCATCCACCGGCTGATCACCGCGCTGGAAGAGCGCGGGTTCCTGCGCCGCCTGCCGCACCGGGCTCGCGCGCTGGAGGTGGTGAAGCTGCCGCAACAGGCCACCGCCGCCGCACCGCCCAAGGGCCGAGGTTCGTTCCAGCCGAAGGTGGTCGAGGGCGCCAAGCCCGCCGAGCCCATCGCCGCCAACGACGTGCGCGAGCTGCCTGTGCTGGGCAAGATCGCGGCCGGCACGCCCATCGAAGCCATCCAGCACGAGCGTGACCGCATCCAGGTGCCGGAGACCATCCTCGGCGCCGGAGAGCACTACGTCCTGGAGGTCCAGGGCGACTCCATGATCAACGCCGGCATCCTCGATGGCGACTTCGTGGTGATCCGGAAGACTCAGACGGCCAACAGCGGCGAGATCGTCGTGGCGCTGGTCATGGGTGAAGAAGCCACGCTCAAGCGCCTGCGGAAGAAGGGCGCGAGCATCGCGCTGGAGGCCGCCAACCCGGCTTACGAGACCCGCATCTTCGGGCCGGACCAGGTGCAGGTGCAGGGCCGGCTTGTCGGCCTTATCCGGCGGTATCACTGATCGAAAGGTCTTCCCCCTCTGGGGGAAGTACCCGCGAAGCGGGGGATGGGGGCTCGTAGGGCGTAGGCCTGTGGGCGTGAGCCCCCTCAGTCAGCTTCGCTGACAGCTCCCCCAGAGGGGGAGCACCTAGTTGGCGCTCCACGGTCTTCGCCCGCGCAAGTCCTGAGCCCACACAATCCGCCACCGGCCCCGCTCTCGCCAAAGCTCGGCCGAGCCCCCGCGTTCGAACGCCGCCTTGTCGAGCACGAGCCGGCCCGAACAGCCGGGCGGCAGCGCGGGCGCATCCGACCTCAGGACCACAACGGGCGCCTGACAGAGTGCCGCCATCTGTTCAGCGCTCGGCGGCTTCTTGCCCCACCAGCCTGAGATCGGCTCCCCTGCTCTGGGCAGGCACCAGCGGCGGTCGCAGGCGAAGTGCTGGTCCAGCACCGCTTCTATCCGCGAGTCATCCGGCTCCTCCAACCCTCGCCGCCTGGCCCAGAGGTCGGCGGCGAAGCGGTGGCTTTCGGGGCGGAGCAGAATGGCCTCACCGCCTTCCCGCATGGCCGCCGCCGCGCCGTCGGCGGCGATCCAGAGGTCGGGCGCGGGCGGTCTGGGCCACAGCAGCACCGCGCAGGCGAGCGGGAGGCCCAGCAGGCGCAGGCGGCGTCTCCAGAGGCATAGGACCAGAATGCCGAGCAAGGAGATCGGCAGGGCCGCCGCGGGTGCGCTCGGGATGACCATCACGGCGCCGGGCAGGTTGGCCACCTTCGCCGCTATCGACGTCATCCCATCGATCCCGAAGCCGGCCAACGTCAGGAACGGCCCGCCCACGCCGAACGGCTCCAGGATCGCGCCGACGGCGAGCGGCGGCATCATCACGAACGACGACAGCGGCGCGACCAGCAGGTTGGCGAGAAGGCCGTAGCTGGCCACCCGGTTGAAGTGCTGGATCGCGAACGGACCGGTCGCCAGCCCCGCCACGAAGCTCGCGCCGATGGTGGCGGCGACCCAGAGCCCGGCGTTCTGGACGAGGCGGATGGGCCACGGGACCGAGATTTCGCGCGCCGGGCGTTTCCATGCCTCCGCCAGCGCGACGAGCGCCGTGGTCGCCGCGAAGGACATCTGGAAGCCTGGCTCACAAGCCGCTTCGGGCGCGGCGGCCAGGATGATGAGTGCGGCGACGGCGAGCGCGTGCAGGCTGATGGCTCTGCGGTCCGCGAGAATGGCGGCGAAGGCGACCGAGGCGGTGATGGCGGCCCGCTCAGCCGGCGGGGGCGAGCCGGAGATCACGAGATAGCCCAGCACGGCCGCGAGGCCGATCACAGCGGCGGTCTTCTTGCCGTTGATGCGCAGCGCCAGCCACGGCCAGGCCGCGATCAGGAGCCTTGCGAGCGCAAAGGCGAAACCGCCCACGATGGCCATGTGCAGGCCGCTGATGGAGATGATGTGCGCCAGGCCCGCCGCGCGCATATCGCTGGTCTGGTCCTGGCTGATCCACGCCTCGTGGCCCGTCGTCATGGCCGCCGCCAGCCCGCCGGCGTGCTCACCCATTTCGCCGACAACGCGGCGCGCCAGACTCCAGCGCATGGCGTTCACCGCCATGTTCAGTCGCAAACGCCAGGGGGCCGCCGGCAGCTCGACCATCTGCGGCGGCTCCAGCGCGAGGCCGACACCGCCCACACCGTCAAAGTACGCATCCCGGGCAAAGTCGTAGGCGCCGGGGCTGGCGGGCGGAGGTGGCGGGCCGAGCATCGCCTTCAGCCGGATGGCCGAGCCCGGCCCAGCCATCGCGTCCTTGCCGACCGTAATCCGCACGCGCTTGGGGGTCCGGCCCGGCGAGAGGCCCTCGATACTGACCGGCGCGATCAACAGGCGCCCGCCGCTGGCGCCGGGACTCACCACATCGACGACCCAGCCGTCGATCTGCGTCAGCCCCTCCGTCTCCGGCGCGACCGGCGCCCTCACCGCTTCGGTGCGGATCTTCCCGGCCGCAAACCCCGCCGCGCCGAACGCGAGCAGGAAGAGCGGGATCAGCACCAAACGCCGCGAAATCCGACCTCTCGCCAGCCAAACCGCTGCTATGAAGACCCCGGCGCCGGCCAACACAGGCCACAGCCGCGGCTCGGTCTTCAGGTGCAGGTAGAGCGCCGCGCCGAAGCCGAACGTCACGGGTGACCACAGCGTCCAGCGCTCGCCTTGCGCGGCCACTTCCGCCCACAGCGCGCCTAGGCTAGGAGGGCGCGCGACGGCCGTGCTAAGAGGCCGCGCCCTTATTCCCCCAGGCTCGATGACCGGATCCGCAAAGACCTCTTCAGGCGTCGTCACGCGCTTCGCCCCCTCCCCCACGGGGTACCTGCATATAGGCGGCGCCCGCACGGCCCTGTTCAACTGGCTTTATGCGCGCCATTGCGGCGGACGCTTCCTGCTGCGCATCGAGGACACCGACCGCGAGCGGTCCACCAAGGCCGCCGTGGACGTGATCCTGGAGGGGCTCAACTGGCTGGGTCTCGACGCCGACGAGCCGCCGCTCTTCCAGCACACCAGGGCCGACCGCCACCGACAGGTCGTCGAGGAGCTGCTGGCGAAAGGCGAGGCCTATCGCTGCTGGATGACGCAGGAAGAAACCGCCGCCGAGCGCGAGAAGGCGCACGCGGCCGGCCACGCGCTCCGTTCCCCCTGGCGCGACCGCGACGGCGGCGACCTCTCAAAGCCGCACGTGATCCGGTTCCGGGGCCCGAAAGACGGCGAGACGCCGATCGAGGACCTCGTGCAGGGCCGCGTGGTGTTCAAGAACCGCGACCTCGACGACCTGATCCTGCTGCGCTCCGACGGCGCGCCGACCTACAATCTGGCCGTGGTGGTGGACGACCACGACATGGGCGTGACCCACGTCATCCGGGGCGACGACCACCTGAACAACGCCGCGCGCCAGACGCTGATCTATCAAGCGCTGGGCTGGGACGTACCCCGCTTCGCCCACATCCCGCTGATCCACGGACCCGACGGCGCGAAGCTGTCGAAGCGCCACGGCGCCCAGGCGGTCGGCGATCTGGAGGACATGGGCTATCTGCCGGAGGCGCTGCGCAACTATCTCGCCCGCCTCGGCTGGAGCCACGGCGACGACGAGATCTTCTCGGACGCCCAGGCGATCGAATGGTTCGACATCGCCGACGCCAACAAGGCCGCCGCCCGGCTCGACTGGGACAAGCTGAACCACGTCAATGCCCACTATATCCGCCAGGCCGACGACGCGCGGCTGGCCACGCTGGTCGCGAAGGTGTTCGCCGAGCGCGGCCTGCCGCTCTCCGACGCCCAACAGGCGCAGCTCGCCGACGCGATCGGCCTGTTCAAGGACCGCGCCAAGACCATCCTGGAGCTCGCCGACCAGGCCGCGTTCCTGTTCCGCCCGCGCCCGCTGCCGCTGGACGACAAGACGCGCGCCCTGCTCTCCCCCGAAACCACGGACCGCCTCACCCGCCTGCGCGAGCAGCTAGCGAACAGCAACGACTGGACCGCCGAGACGCTGGACGCGTTGCTGAAGGCCTTCGCGGAGGCCGAAGGCGTTGGTTTCGGCAAGATCGGGCCGCCGCTGCGCGGGATTCTGACCGCCGGGTCGCCGGCCCCTGACCTCGGCAAGACAATGGCGGCGCTCGGCCGCGACGAAAGCCTCGCCCGCGTGGCCGACGCGCTTTCGCTGTCACACTGAGCCGTTATAAGCACGAACGACTGTACGAGAGGGATGAAGATGGCTGAGAACGCGAAGCTGACGCTGAAGGGGCAGGACTATGACCTGCCGATCATCAAGGGCACCGTGGGTCCCGACGTGGTCGACGTGCGAAAGCTCTACGGCGACGCCGACGTCTTCACCTTCGACCCGGGCTTCACCTCGACGGCGGCTTGCGAGAGCAAGATCACCTACATCGACGGCGACGCGGGCATCCTGCTGCACCGCGGCTATCCGATCGACCAGCTGGCCGAACAGTCGAACTTCCTCGAGGTCTGCTACCTGCTGCTGCACGGCGAGCTGCCGACGGCGGACCAGTACGCCGAGTTCGAGCACGTGATCACCTACCACACCATGGTGCACGCCCAGTTCGACCGCTTCTTCGAGGGCTTCCGCCGCGACGCCCACCCGATGGCGATCATGACCGGCGCGGTCGGGGCCCTGTCGGCCTTCTATGCGGACTCGATCAACGTCGACGACCCGAAGGAGCGGGAGATTTCCGCCCATCGCCTGATCGCCAAGATGCCGACGCTGGCGGCGCGCGCGTTCAAATACTACATCGGCCAGCCGTTCATCTCGCCGCGCAACAACCTCTCCTACTCGGAGAACTTCCTGCGCATGTCGTTCGCGGTGCCGGCTGAGGATTGGCAGCCGAACCCGATCCTGACGCGGGCGATGGACCGCATCTTCATCCTGCACGCCGACCACGAGCAGAATGCCTCGACCTCGACGGTGCGGCTGGCGGGCTCGTCGGGCGCCCACCCGTTCGCCTGCATCGCGGCCGGCATCGCCTGCCTGTGGGGCCCCAGCCACGGCGGCGCCAACCAGGAAGCCCTGGAGATGCTGGAGACCATCGGCACGGTCGACAACATCAAGGACTACGTCCAGGGCGTGAAGGACCGGAAGTACCGGCTGATGGGCTTCGGCCACCGGGTCTACAAGAACTTCGACCCGCGCGCGAAGGTGATGCAGCAGACCTGCCACGAGGTGCTCGACGAGCTCGGCATCGACGATCCGCTGCTGCATGTGGCGATGGAGCTGGAGAAGATCGCGCTGAACGACCCCTACTTCGTCGAGCGCAAGCTGTACCCCAACATCGACTTCTATTCGGGCATCACCCTGCGGGCCATGGGCTTCCCGGCCAGCATGTTCACCGTCCTCTTCGCGCTCGCCCGCACCGCCGGCTGGATCAGCCAGTGGAAGGAGATGTTCGAGGACCCCGCCCGAAAGATCGGCCGCCCCCGGCAGCTCTATACCGGCGCGACGCAGCGCGATTACGTGCCGATCGACCAGCGGGGGTAACGTCCCTTCTCCCGTTGCGGGAGAAGGTGGCGGCCGGAGGCCGACGGATGAGGGCTGGAAAATCGTCTCAATCGCGATTCAGACCATCGGACTGCATCGCGTTCTGAGAAACCCCTCATCCGGCCCTTCGGGCCACCTTCTCCCGCAAGGGGAGAAGGCTTTACGAGCGGAGCACCTTCAGCACCGCGTCAGCGGCGGCTTCGGAGGGGTCGGGACCGCCCGTTCCCATCTTCTCCAGCGCTTCGTTCTGCTCCGCGACCTGGCGCGCGCGTAGAGCCGGATCATCGAGCCGCTCGGCGAGGGCGCGCGCAAGGTTCTCCCCGGTGCAGTCGTGCTGGACGAACTCGGGGGCGACGAAGCGGCCGGCGGCGATGTTGAAGAGGGTGATCCAGGGGGTGCGGATCAGGCGCTTGAGGATGGCATAGGTCAGCGCGCCGATGCGGTAGCCGATGACCATCGGCGCGCCGGCAAGCGCCAGCTCTGTCGTGACCGTGCCGCTGCAGGCCAGAGCGACTGTGGCGGCGACGAAGGCGTCGTCCTTCAGCTGTTCGTCCTCGATGATGTGGGCGCGGTGCGGCCAGCCGGCGACGCGGCCGCGTACGGCGGCGGCGACCGTCGAGGCGACGGGGACGACGACCTGCAGGTTCGGGCGGTCGGCCTTGAGGATGTTCACCGCGTCCTCGAAGGCGGGCATGACGTTCTTGATCTCGGCCGGGCGGCTGCCTGGCAGGACCAGCAGGATCTGGTCGTCAGGCCCGGCGCCGATCGCCTGGCGCAGACGGACGGGGTCGGCCTTGGAGAAGTCGCGGGCGAGCGCCGGGTTGCCGACGAAGGTCACCGGCAGGCCGTAGGGGGCGTAAAATGGCGCGTCCATCGGCTGGGTGGCGAGCAGGTGATCCACCGCCCCCCCCAATGTCTTCGCCCTGCCCGGCCGCGAGGCCCAGACCTGCGGGCCGACGTACTTGATCAGCGGCAGGTCGGGATAGAGGCGCCGCAGCGCCTTGGCGACGCGCAGGGTGAAGCCCCAGGAGTCGATCAGGACGGCTACGTCGGGCCGGTCGCGGCGGGCGAGCTCGGCGGCGTCCTTCACGCGACGCAGCACGCGCGGGTAGGCCTTCAGGCCTTCGAACAGGCCGAGGATGGAGAGTTCCGAGATGTCGAAGGGGCTCTGGACGCCTTGCGCGGCCATCTTCTCCCCGCCGACCCCGATGAAGCACACCCCGTCGCCCAGCCGCGCTCGAAGCGCCTTGGCGAGGTCGGCGCCCAGCGTGTCGCCGGAGGCCTCGGCGGCGACCAGCATCACGGTCAGCGGCCTGGTCACGGCTCCACGCCGTAGACGAAGAGACCGAGGTCGTCGGCGAGGCGGATGACCTGCTCGCGGTCAACGACCAGCATTCGCTCCGCCTCGCCAACAATGCCGGCCAGCCCGGCGCGGGCGGCGCGCTGGACGGTGGCGACGCCGATGGTCGGCAGGTCGATGCGGGTTTCCTGAATGGGCTTCGGCGCCTTGGCGAGCACGCCCTTCGGGCGCTCCGGCGAGCCCCGGATCGCGGCCGGCAGCTCGGCGACGCGGCGGAGCATGGCGTCGGTGCCCTCCTGCGCCTCGACCGCGAGCACGAGCCCGTCGCAGACCACCGCCCCCTGCCCCACGTCTAGGCGCCCGATCTCGCGGGCCACCTTCAGGGCGAGGTCGATGTCGCCCTGGTGCTCGGGCCCCGGCGCATGGCGGCCGAGCGCGCCGTGCGGCAGGGTCAGGCCGGTTTCGACCTGGTCGGCGCCTTCGATGACGAACCCTTCCTTCTCGAACTCGTGCAGGATCTGGCGAAGAAGCGCGTCGTCGCCCTTCCCCGCCGCTGCGATCACGCCCGGCAGCGCCGCCATGCCGCGCATGTCGGGTACCAGTTTGGAGAAGTCCGGCCGGGTCACCTTGCCCGCAAAGCAGACCGCCTTGCAGCCCTCGTCGCGCAGCAGCTTGATGCACTTGCCGAGCTGGCCGAGCCCCACGTCGGCGCCCGGATGCAGGCGCATGGCGTCATCCGCGAAGCCCTTGAGCCGGATCACGAAGTAGTCGCGCCCGGCCGCGCGGCAGTGGTCGGCGACCATGGCGGGCAGCGACCCGCCCCCCGCGATCAGGCCGAGCTTGAGCAAGCCTCAGACCTCCCGCTCGGGCAGGCAGAGCGGCCGGTTGGCGTCGGCGCGGATGAAGTTCACGATCTCCATCACCTCAGGGACCTCGCCGAAGGTCTGGGCCGTGTCCTCCAGCCGCTCCTGGAACGTCCCTTCGTCCGCCATCAGCAGGCGATAGGCGCCGCGCATGGCGCTGATCGTCTCTCTGCTGAACCCCCGCCGCTTCAGGCCGACCAAGTTCAGGCCCTCGAGGTGCGCGTGGTTGCCCCACACCGAACCGTAGGGGATCACGTCCTTGGTCACCGCCGCCAAACCGCCGATAAAGGCGTAGCGCCCCACCCGGCTGAACTGGTGGATGGCGGCCAGCCCGCCCATGAAGACGAAATCGCCCATCTCCACATGGCCGCCTAGCGTCGCGCCCTTCGCCAGCACCACCTGGTTTCCGACGATGCAGTCGTGGGCGACGTGGCTGCCGACCATGTAGAGGCCGTCCGCGCCGATGGTGGTGACGCCCCGGCCGGAGGCAGTGCCGGTGTGCATGGTCACATGCTCGCGGATGATGTTGCGCGGGCCGATGATGAGCTGCGTCGGCTCGCCCTTGTGCGCCAGGTGCTGCGGCGGGCCGCCGATGTTGGCAAAGGCGTGGATGATCGAGTCCTCGCCGACCGTCGTGACGCCCTCGACCACCACGTGCGAGGTAAGGCGGACGTTGCGGCCGAGCTTCACGCCATCGCCCACGATGCAGTAGGGCCCGATCACGACTCCCTCGTCGAGCTCGGCGCCGGACGCGACCAAGGCGGTCGGGTGGACTGTGGCCATCAGTTGCCCTCCACCAGCATGGCGGCGAAGTCCGCCTCGGCGGCCAGCTTGTCGCCTACGGAGGCCCTGCCGTGGAACTTGAAGACGCCGCGCCGATAGAAGGTCACCGAGACCTCCATCCGCAGCACGTCGCCCGGGCGCACGGGGTGACGAAAACGGCAGTTGTCGATGGACATGAAGAAGATGGTCTTGCCGGCCGGATCGACCTCCAGCGTCTTCGACATCAGGATCGCGCCGGTCTGCCCCATGGCTTCGACGATCAGCACGCCGGGCATCACCGGATTGCCCGGGAAGTGGCCGACAAAGAACGGCTCGTTGAAGGTGACGTTCTTGATGCCGACAATGGACTCGTTGGCGCGATAGTCCTCGGCCCGGTCGATCAGCAGGAAGGGATAGCGGTGCGGGATCCGGGACAGGATCTCGGTGATCTCGACGCTGGTCGGCGGCGCATCTTCGGCCGTCTCGCTCATTCCTTACTCTCCTTGCGCGCGGCCTGGCGGATCAGCCAGGCGGTCTCGCGCATCCACTGGCGGACCGGGCGAGCCGGCAGGCCGCCCCAGGTTTCTCCGGCCGGCACGTCCTTCATCACGCCCGCCGCGGCGGCGATCTGGGCGCCGGAGCCGATGTTGACGTGGTCGGCGATGCCCGCGCGTCCGCCGAACGCCACGCCGTCGCCGACTTCGACGGTGCCCGAGATGCCCGTGTGGGCGGCGGCCACGCAGTTGCGGCCGATCCGGACGTTGTGTGCGATCTGGACCAGGTTATCGACCTTGGTGTTCTCCCCGATCACCGTGTCGTCCCAGGCGCCCCGGTCGACACAGCTGTTGGCGCCGATGGTGACGCCGTCCTGCAGGATGACGCGGCCGAGTTGTGGGATGTCGATGACGCCGCTCGCCGAGCCCGTCGCGCCGAAGCCTGCCTCGCCGATCACGGCGCCGGCCATGATCTGCACCCGGTCCCCCACCAGCGCGAACCCGACGTAGGCGCCGGCGCCGATGCGGCAGTCGCGGCCGATGGCCACACCCGGGCCAATCACCGCGTTGGGGCCGATCACCGTGCCGCGGCCGATCTTTGCGTCCGGTCCCACCACCGCGCCGGGTGAGAGCACCACGCCCTCCTCCAGGTCAGCGGACGGGTGGACCGCCGCACGCTCGTGGCCGCGCGGACGGTGGAGCGCCGAGGCCGCCGCGGCCCAGGCGGCTTGCGGTAGGGGCGTGACCAAAACCGCGCAGGCCTCGGGCGCCTGGTCGGCCATGGCTTCGGTCAGGAAACAGGCGCTCGCCTTCGTCGCCCTCAGCTCAGCGGCATAGCGGCGGTCGGACAGGAAGGCGACGTCGCCCTCCCCAGCCCGCCCCAGTGGCGCGACGGCTCGGATGGCGACGGAGCCGTCTCCCACAAGCGAAGAGCCCGTCAGCTTCGCCAGGTCGGCGAGGCTGACGGGCCCCAGGTCTTCATAGAATCGCGCGTCCGGCATGGTCCCTCTTATTCAAGGACCACGGCGGCTGCGTCGAGTCGTTACTGCCCTTGCTGCTGCGCGGGCAGGTTCTCGCGGTCGAAGGCGAACTGCTGGATCTTCGCGTTCACGCCCGCCACGACGGTCGGCGTCAGGTCCATGGCCGGGTTGGCCAGGATGACGTTGTCACGCTCGAACAGGATGGAGCAGTGGTTGGTCTGATAGGCCTGCTTGATGATCGGGTCCATTTCCTGGGCGACGCGCAGGAAGGCCTTCTGCTCGGTGGCCTCGACTTCGCGCTGACGCTGCCCGGCCTTGCTCTGCCAGGTATTGAAGCGGGTCTGCAGGGCGGTGGCGCGGCTCTGCAGGGTCGCCTTGTCCAGCGTCGTCTTCTGCGCGTCGAGGGCCTTGGCGTCGTTGTCGATGGCCGTGCGCTCGGTCGTCAGCTCGGTGTTCACCTGGCCGACGATCTGCTGCATGCGGGTGGCCACGTACTTGCCGACCGTGGAGGTGCCGACCGCCTGCTGGCTGGAGAACACGCACACGCCGGGCAGCGCGGGACCGTGGGTGACCGGGGCCGCGGTGGCGCCGGCGGTCTGAGCCTGGGCGAGGCCGCCCGAAGCGAAGATGAGAGCGGCGGCCGCGGTCGCGGCGACACCGAATTTCCTGGACGTCATTTGTTTTAGAACCTGGTTGAGGTTGAGAAGCGGAAGGTTTGCGTCTTGTCGTAGGGTTCTTTGGCCAAAACGTGACTGATGTCGAACCGGATCGGACCCATGGGCGAGCGCCAGAAGATGCTGATGCCCGCTGAAGCCCGAAGGGCGAGATCGTCCTCCACCCCGGTATTTGGCACCCCCGGAGCAAGCTGTTTGTCCTCCTTGTCCAGCAACCCGAGGGTGCCGAAGTCGGAGAAGAGCGCGGCCTTGATGCCGTACTGCTCGGGCAGATAGGTCGGAATGGTCAACTCGACCGTCCCGATCGCATAGAGCTTGCCGCCCAGAGAGTCGTCTCGACCGAAGCTGGTATCGCGGGGGCCGATACCGGCGGTGTCGAAGCCGCGGAAGGTGTTGCCGCCCTTGTAGAAGCGGTCGTTGATGCGGACAGGATCGCCCGCCCATCCGTTGATGTAGCCGGCGGTGCCGGTCGCACTCAGGATGAAGTCCTTGTTGAAGCCGTGATACCAGCCGGCATCGGCCTCGGTGCGCAGGTAGTGCACGTCGCCTCCAACGCCGGCGAGGTCCTGCGTCAGGTCGGCAAAGAAGCCGCGCGTCGGCTGGATCGGGTCGTTCCGGCGATCGAGCCGCAGGCCGTAGCCGAGCAGTGACGTGATGTTCGAGCCCTGCTGCTGGCACAGCACCGTCGTGGCGTACGCGCCCGCGCAGAGCGAGGAGTCGATGGTCACCTTGTCGCTGCGCAGGGTGTAGCGGAGCGACATCGAGGCGTTCTGCGTCAGCGGGAAGCCCAGACGCAGGCCAAGGCCCGTGGAGCTCGTGTTGTAGGCCGTCTGCTTCGAGTAGTCGTAGCGGTAGGAATACAGGTCCACGCCCGCCCGCAGGTCGCGGCCCAGGAAGCGGGGCTCGGTGAACGAGAAGTCCACCTGCTTCTGCAGCGAACCGATGGAGACGCGGGCGCGCACGTCCTGGCCGCGGCCGCGGAAGTTCCGCTCGGAGATGCCGAGGTCGAGCACCAGCTGGTCCACGGACGAATAGCCGGCGCTGAACGACAGCTCGCCGGTCGGCTGTTCGGTGACCTTCACCTGCAGGTTGGTGCGGTCGGGCGCGGCGGCCGGAGTCTCGGTAACCTCGACGTCCTTGAAGAAACCGAGCGCCTTGACCTGGTTCTTCGAGCGGTCGACCAGCACGCGGTTGTAGGCGTCGCCCTCGGCAACGTTCATCTCGCGCCGGATGACGTAGTCGAGCGTGCGCGTGTTGCCGACGATGTCGATGCGGTTGATGTAGACGCGCGGGCCTTCACGCACGTCGAACACGACATCGACCGTCTTGGTCTCGCGATTGGGGACGTAGCGCGGGGTCACGTCCACGAAGGCGAAGCCGGCGGCGCCGGCGGCGAAGGTCAGGGCGTCGGTTGCGGCCTCGATCTTGTCGTCCTGGTAGACCTGGCCGGAGCGGATCGGCACCAGCTGTTCGAGGACCTTGGCGTCGAGCTTCTTCAGCTCGGTCTGCACGCTGACCTTGCCGAACTTGTACTGCTGGCCCTCGTCGAGGGTGTAGGTGATGACGAAGCCGTTCTTGTCAGGCGCCAGCTCGGCGATCGCCGACACGACGCGGAAGTCGTAGTAGCCCTTGTTCCGATAGAACTTGCGCAGCTTCTCGCGGTCGTACTCGACCCGGTCGGGGTCGTAGTTCGCGTTGTTCGACAGGAATTTGTACCAGTGGCTCTCCTGGGTGACGATCACGTCGGTGAGGTCGTTGTCGGAGAACTTGGAATTGCCCAGGAAGGACAGGTGCAAGACCCCGCTCTTGGGGCCTTCGTTGATCTCGAAGATCAGGTCGACGCGCTTTTGCGGCAGCTCGACGATCTTCGGCGTCACGGTCGCCGAGATGCGGCCGGAGCGGCGGTAGAGTTCGATGATGCGCTGAACGTCCTGCTGGACCTTGGCCTTGGTGAAGATGCCGCGTGGGCGGACCGTCACCTCGTCCTTCAGCTTGTCTTCCTTGAGCGCCGAGTTCCCCTCGAAGACCACCTGGTTGATGATCGGGTTCTCGACCACGCTGACGATCAGGGTCGTGCCCTGCAGCTCGATCTGGACGTCGGAGAAGAGGTCGGTCTTGTAGAGCGTCTTCAGCGCCAGGTCGATGCGGGCCGGATCGACCGTGTCGCCGACCTGGATGGGCAGGTAGGACAGGATGGTCCCCTGCTCGATCCGCTCGTTGCCGCGCACGACGATCTGCTGCACGAGCCCGCTGGGCGCCTGCTGCTGTTCGGCGGCCGGCGGGGCCGCTTCGGCGGGGGCCGCCGTCGTGTCCGTCGGAGCGGGCGCTGGAGCCGGTGCGGGCGTCGTCGCGTCCTGCGCATAGGCGGGCAACGCCGTCAGACAGGTCGTCCCCATCAGAAGCGCAAGACCGGAGACGAACGCGGCGCCGCGGGCGCTGGATTTCTTCATAAGGTCAACCATCGACGGGGCTGGGCGGCGTTCAGGAGAACAGACCGCCGAGGAAATGGAACACACGCAGACGCTGGAGGTCGTTCCAGGTGGCGAACAGCATGAATCCGAGCAGTAGCGCAAGGCCCACGCGATATCCGGCCGCCTGCACCCGAGCCCCCAGCGGACGGCGGGCTATGGCTTCATAGGCGTAGAACAACAGGTGCCCGCCATCGAGCACGGGTACGGGAAGCAGGTTCATGAAGCCGATGCTGACCGACAGCACGGCGGTGAGGCTGAGCAATGCCGCCACGGCGCCGACGATCATCGACGGCAGGTCCGGCGCGCCCTGCGCGCCCGCCTTGGCGACCTTGCCCGACGCGTCGGCGATGCCGACCAGGCTGCCGAGCTGGTCGGCGGGCACTTCGCCCCGCACGAGGCGAGTGATATAAAAGACCGTGGTATCAAGCACTTCGCCGGTCCGCTTCACGCCCTCGACAGTCGCCGAGATCGGGTCGTAGCGGACGTTGATCGCCTGATCCTCCGGCGGGGACAGCAGGCCGATCTGGCCGATCTGCACCGTGCCCGCGACCGGATCGTTGACGGTCTTCAGCGCGGGGGTGGCGACGATGTGCAGCTGCTGTCCGGCGCGCTGGATCGTGAAGTCGATGGGCTCGCCGGAGCGCATGCGCACATAGCGCGCGACTTCCTCGAAGCCTTTGATCCTGTGACTGTCGAGAGCGAGGATCACGTCGCCGGCGTGGATGCCGGCCTTCTCCGCGGCGCTGCCCGGCTGCACGGCCGAGATGCGGGGCGGCAGGGTGGCCTCGCCGATGGCGCACAGCAGGAAGGCGAAGAGCGCGCTCGACAGCACGAAGTTCATGAACGGCCCGGCGGCGACGACGATGGCGCGCTGCCAGAGCGGCTTGAAATGGAAGTAGCGCTTCAGCGCCTGCGGGCCCTCCTCCGCGACGATCCAGTCGCGCATGGCCTGGAGGTCTTCCTTGTCCGGCACGCTGGCGGCGTTCTCGTCTCCGGCGAAGCGGACGTAGCCGCCGAGCGGCATCCAGCCGATCCGCCACTCAACGCCGGCCTTGTCGACCCAGCGCGCGATGGCGCGGCCAAAGCCGATGGAGAAGCGGTCGACCGCCACGCCCAGGCTTTTCGCAGCCAGGAAGTGGCCAAGCTCGTGCACCGTGACGACGAACGTCAGCACGAACAGGAACGAGGCTATGGTGATCAGCGCCGATTGCGCGAAGCCGAGCATGGCGAGCTAGTTCCTCACCACAGACGGACGCCGGGGGCCCGCGAGAACTTCGGCCGCCACACGGCGGGCGCTCTCGTCGGTCATGATCGCAGTCTCCAGCGCATCGCCGCTCGCCCCCCCGGGCAAACCCCCTATGCCGTTCAGGCGATCGAGGGTCTCAGCCACCGCGCTGGCAATATCGAGAAAGCCGATCCTGCGGTCAAGGAAGGCCGCCACCGCCACTTCGTTCGCCGCGTTCATGGCGGCCGGGGCGTATCCGCCCATCTCCAGTGCGTGGCGGGCGATGCCGATGGATGGGAAGCGCTGTGGATCGGGCGCCTCGAAGGTCAGCTGGCCCATCGCCGCCAGGTCGAGCTTCGGCGCGGGCCAGGGCAACCGGTCGGGCCAGGCGAAGGCGCAGGCGATGGGGGCGCGCATGTCCGGCGGGCCGAGCTGGGCGAGCGTGGAGCCGTCCACATACTCGACCATGCTGTGAACGACGGACTGGGGATGCACCAGGACCTCGATACGCTCCGCCGGGGTGGCGAACAGGTAGGAGGCCTCCACCATCTCGAGGCCCTTGTTCATCATCGTGGCGGAATCGATCGAAATCTTGGCGCCCATGCTCCAGTTGGGATGGGCGATGGCCTGTTCGGGAGACGCCGCCGCCATCTGCTCCCGCGTCCAGGTGCGGAAAGGCCCGCCGGACGCCGTCAGGATCAGCCGCGACACGCGGTGAGCGCAGGCGGGCTGAAGCACCTGGAATATCGCGGAGTGCTCGGAATCGACCGGGATCACTTGCCCGCCGGCCGCTCTCGCCGCCTCCAGTAGCGCGGGTCCGGCGCAGACGAGGCTTTCCTTGTTGGCGAGCGCGATGGTCGAGCCGGCCTTGGCTGCGGCCAGCGTAGGCGCGAGGCCGGCCGCGCCGACGATGGCGGACATCACCCAGTCCACCCCCCGCCCCGCGACGTCCACGACCGCTTTCTGGCCCGCGGCGATTTCGATGCCGGTGCGGCCAAGGCGGGTCTTCAGTTTGGGAAGCTGGCTCTCGTCCTCGATCACCACCACCTTGGGTCGCCAGCGCAGAGCCTGTTCGATCAGCCGCTCGGCGTTCTTGCCCGCGGTCAGCGCGAAAATCTCGACCTCGGCCCCGGACTCCTCGAAGAGACTCAGCGTCGAGACGCCGATGGAGCCGGTCGAACCGAGGATGGTGACCGTCCGGGTCAATGGATCAGCCCTCTGAGCGCCAGCAGCCGGGCGATGGCGACGACCACGATGGCGAACATCAGGCCGTCCACCCTGTCGAGCAACCCGCCATGTCCCGGGATCAGGTCGCCGGAGTCCTTCACCCCGAACCGCCGCTTGAGCATGGACTCCCAGAGGTCGCCGGCCATGGTCGCAAGCCCTCCGGCCAGACCAACCATCGCGGCCCAGAAAAAGGTCAGCTTGGCGTCGGTGAAGCGGCTCACCAGCATGGCTGTGATCATCGCGCCGACGAGCCCGCCGAAGAAGCCGGACCAGGTCTTGTTGGGCGAAAAGCGCGGCCAGAGCTTCGGCCCTTTCAGCGCATTGCCGACCGCGAAGGCGAAGATGTCCGCCGCCCAGGTCACGGCGAACAGCATGATCGTCCAGCTGATCCCGTGCGGCATCGCCCGCACCCAGAACAGCGAGATGGCCGCCGGGGCGATGTAGATCACCCCGTACGCCGTATCGGCCGGATGCTCCGACACGCTGCGGCCCACGATGGCGGCCACGATGGCGCCAAGCCCCGCCAGCACCCAGGCAGTGCGGTAGTGGCCGTAGTAGGCCGAGAACAGCGCGACCAGGATCGCCGCCGTCACGGCCGCCGCAACCCGGATCGGCGCGCCGGGGGCGCTCATGCCGCCCCACTCCAGCGCCAGCAGCGCCACCGAGACGGCGGCCAGCAGCAGCAGCACCCAGCCGCCGAAATAGACCGCCGCCACGGCCGCCGGGATCAGCACGACCGCCGAGGCCGCCCTGACGCCGAGATTGGTCCAGTCGAAGCGCCTAACCGGCTGCGAGGACGTCATTGCTCACCCCGCCATATCGCCTCTCCCGCGTCTGAAATTCGGCGATGGCGGCCTTCAGATGCTCGGGCCCGTAGTCCGGCCACAGCACGTCCTGGAACACGAGCTCGGCGTAAGCCGCTTCCCAGAGCAGGAAGTTCGAAATCCGCCGCTCGCCGCTCGTGCGCACGATGAAGTCCAGCGGCGGATCGCCGGCTGTCGACAGCCGCTGCTCGAACGCCGCTTCATCGAGGTCTTCGGGCCGCGCCCGCCCCGCCGCGACCTCCTCGGCAAAGCCCCGGGCCGCATCGAGGATGTCCGCGCGGCCGCCGTAGTTGAAGGCGACGCGCAGCAGGAAGCGGTCGTTATGGGCGGTCCGCTTCTCGGCCCGCTCGATCACCTCGAGGATGTCCGGCTTGAGACCCGTGCGGCGGCCGAGCACCTTCACCCGCACGCCCTCGCGCTCCAGCCGGTCGAGGTCGGACTGCACATAGGCCTTGAGCAGGCCCATCAGCTCGGCGACCTCCGCCATGGGCCTGCGCCAGTTCTCCGTCGAAAAGCCGAACACCGTCAGGGTGCCGACGCCGCAGTCCGGGGCGGCCTCGACGGTGCGTTTCAGCGCCTGGACGCCCTCCCGGTGCCCCAGCGAGCGCGGCAGCCCACGCCGCTTCGCCCAGCGGCCGTTGCCGTCCATGATGATGGCGACATGCAAGGGCGCCGGCCCCTCCGAGGAGCCTGCCGCCCGCTGCTGCAAGCCGCTGTTGGAGGGCATAGGCGCTTCCCCTCGCCGGTCCGAACGCCGCCGGCGGTTCAGACCTGCATGATCTCTTGTTCTTTTGTTTTCAAGGCCTCGTCGATGCGCTTGATGGCCTCGTCGGTCAGCTTCTGGACCTCGATTTCCATCCGCTTCAGCTCATCCTGCGTGATGACGTGGTCCTTCTCGGCCTTCTTCAGGTCGTCGTTGGCGTCGCGGCGGATGTTGCGCACGGCGATCCGCTGTTGCTCCGCGTACTTGCCGGCCAGCTTGGCAAGTTCCTTGCGGCGGTCCTCGGTCAGCGGCGGGATCGGGATGCGCAGGTTCTGGCCTTCGACAACGGGATTCAGGCCCAGCCCCGCGTTACGGATCGCCTTCTCGACCGAGACCACCAGCCCGCGGTCCCAGACGCTGACGGTGATCGAGCGCGGCTCCGGCACGCTGACCGAGCCCACCTGGTTCAGCGGCATCTGGGAGCCGTAGGCGTCCACATGCACCTGGTCGAGCAGGGTGGCGGACGCGCGGCCCGTGCGAAGCGATCCGAACTCCTCCTTCAAGGCGGCCACGGCCTTGTCCATGCGATCGCGATACTTGGAAAGCACCGGCTTTTCGGTGGTCGCCATCTGCGGCTCTCCCCTATTGTTCGACGAAGTGCGGGTCTTCCGCGATCGTGGTGTGCACGCCGTCCCCGGTCAGCACGCTGAGCAGGTTGCCCCGGCCCCGGATCGAGAAGACCACGATCGGAATGCCGTTCTCCCGCATGAGGCTGATGGCGGAGGCGTCCATCACCTTAAGATCCTTCGACAGGACCTCAAGATAGCTGAGGCGGTCGTAGCGGCGGGCCGATTTGTCCTTCTTCGGGTCGGCCGTATAGACGCCGTCGACGCTGGTGCCCTTGAAGAGCGCGTCGCAGCCCATCTCCGCCGCCCGCAGCGCCGCGGCCGTATCGGTCGTGAAGAAGGGATTGCCCGTCCCCGCGGCGAAGATCACCACCCTGCCCTTGTCCAGGTGCCGCTCGGCGCGGCGGCGGATGTAGGGTTCGCACACCGAGGGCATCGGGATCGCCGACTGCACCCGCGTCTGCACCCCGATCCGCTCCAGCGCGTCCTGCATGGCGAGCGCATTCATGACGGTGGCCAGCATGCCCATGTAGTCGGCGCTCGCCCGCTCCATCCCCTTCGCGGCCCCGGCCAGCCCGCGGAAGATGTTGCCGCCGCCGATGACGAGGCAGAGCTCGACGCCGGTGGCGACGATTTCCTTAATATCCTCCGCCACATCGGCGACAGTCTTCATGTCGATGCCGAAGGGCTGTTCCCCCATCAGCACCTCGCCCGACACCTTCAGCAGGATCTTCTTGTAGCGCGGCGGGCGTCGGGTCATCGGGCACTCGTCTGGATTCGGTCGTGGCAACATAGCCAGCCCTCATCCGTCATCCTAGGCCTTGTGCCTAGGCCAGAAACGCGGGCGTCGCCAAATGATCACCGCCGCCCCAGCTTGACCTGGAGCGGCGGTGCTTCTGGGTCCTCGGGACAAGCCCGAGCAACTGTGTTGTTGGGTGTCAAGCGGGATGGGTGTGGAAGGGCTGTTGCTGACGGATTGCGGCGTTGAGGGCGACGAGGAGTCTGCGGGCGATGG
>JBLNCT010000090.1:0-88900 GCA_050260915.1 Parcubacteria group bacterium | reverse complement strand
CGGCGCGCCGGCCAGCGTCCAGTCGTAGCGGCCGAAATCCAGACCCTTCGGCAGGACGAGGTCGGAGGCGGCTACCGCCGACGCCAGCTCCGGCGTCTTCTGTTCAGCGATCTCGGCGGCTTCCGAGCGTTTGCGCACCATCACCCAGCGCACATAGGAGAGCACCGTCTCACCGCGCTGGTTCTTGCCGGTGGTGCGCACATAGACGACGCCGGTCTTCCTGTTGGAGTTCTCCTTCAGCCCGATCACCTCGGAGGTGGCGGTCAGGGTGTCGCCCGGGAACACGGGTGCAACGAAGCGGCCTTCGGCGTAGCCCAGGTTCGCCACCGCATTCAGGCTGATGTCCGGCACCGTCTTGCCGAACACCACATGGAAGCCGATCAGCGGATCGACCGGCGCGGCCGCCAAGCCGCAGCTCTTCGCGAACTCATCCGACGAGAACAGCGCGAACCGGGGGCCGTACAGCGCCGTATAGAGCGCCACATCCCCCGCCGTGACCGTCCTGGGCGTCGCGTGCTCAAGCACCTGGCCCAGCCGGAAGTCCTCGAAGTAGTTGCCCGGATCGGTCTTCGACATCTGCTCCCCCGTGCGTCCTTCGACACGCACCCTGCGGGTGCTGCTCAGGATGACTAATTCTATGCAATCCAAGAAGTGCGTCATCCTGAGCAGCCTGCGTAAGCAGGCGTGTCGAAGGACGCAGCGGGCCTATGCAACGCAAGTTGCGCCAAGGGAAGGGGGCTTGAGGAAGGGGGCTGGCGGGGCTAGACCGCGCGCCGACATTCCTCCCCGCAATCCCGGAGACCAAAATGGCTCGCGCGAAGATCGCCCTTATCGGCGCCGGCATGATCGGCGGCACGCTCGCTCACATCGCCGCGCGCGAGGAGCTGGGCGACGTCATCCTGTTCGACATCGCCGAGGGCACGCCGCAGGGCAAGGCGCTCGACATCGCCGAAGCCACCGCCGTCTTCGGCAAGGACACCGCGCTGAAGGGCGCCAACGACTACGCCGATATCGCGGGCGCGGACGTCTGCATCGTCACCGCCGGTGTGCCGAGGAAGCCCGGCATGAGCCGCGACGATCTCCTCGGCATCAACCTGAAGGTCATGAAGGCCGTGGGCGAAGGCATCAAGGCGCATGCGCCGAACGCTTTCGTCATCTGCATCACCAACCCGCTGGACGCCATGGTCTGGGCGCTGCGCGAATTCTCCGGCCTGCCGCATGAGAAGGTGATCGGCATGGCGGGCGTGCTGGACTCGGCGCGCTTCGCCTACTTCCTCTCCGAGAAGACCGGCGTGTCGGTGGAGGACATCCACGCCTGGACGCTGGGCGGTCACGGCGACGACATGGTGCCGATGGTGCGCCACTCCACGGTCGGGGGCGTGCCGCTGCCTGAGCTGGTCGCTCAAGGCTGGATGACGCAGGAAGAGCTCGACGGCATCGTCAAGCGCACCCGCGGCGGCGGCGGCGAGATCGTGGCCCTGCTGAAGACCGGCTCGGCCTTCTACGCCCCGGCCGAAAGCGGAATCGCCATGGCCAAGTCCTACCTGCTCGACAAGAAGCGCGTGCTGCCGTGCGCGGCCTACCTGTCGGGCCAATACGGCCAGAAGGACCTCTACGTCGGCGTGCCGGTGGTCATCGGCGCCGGTGGGGTCGAGCGCGTCCTCGAGTTCTCGATGAACGCCGAGGAAAAGGCGATGTTCGAAAAGTCCGTCGCCTCCGTGCAGGGCCTCATCGAGGCCTGCAAGGGGATTGAGCCCAGCCTCGGCTGATCTCCCTTCCCCTTCGAGGGGGGAAGGGCCGGGGATGGGGGTGAGTGCACAGAGCCGCCGGGCAAGCGCCGGTCGGCTCAGAGCCCACTAGCGTTCTTCACCCGAACACAGCGGATACACCCTCCACCCGGCCCTCCACCCCTGGAGGGTGGTGGGTTTGTACCGCGCCACGCCCGGCAGCCCCGCGTGGCGCGGGCCGTAGTTGTCGCCCACCGCTTCCGGGCCTTCGCGCGCGGCTTCGTCGCGGGCGTTGAGCCAGGCTTCCTGCTGACGGCGCAGGACGGGTTCCGGCACGCCGACGTCGAGCGCGTGCTGATAGGCGCGCTCCATCCTGCGATCGGCAGCCGCAAGGCGCGGGTCCACGCAGACCAGCCGGTCGGCGGTGGAGCGGGCCAGGCGGCAGTCGAAGGCCGGCCGAACCGGCGTCGGCGCGCGCGTCCGCTCGGGAATGGAGCCGACCACTACCGGCGCGGAGCCCGGCTGGCGCGGTTCGGCGGCGACCGCGGGTTCGGGGTAAGGCGCCGGCGCCTGCGGGCCTACGGGCGTCACCGGCAACGGCGGCGGCTGGGTGACCGCGGTCACGGTCCGGTCGACAACGATGCCAAGGCTGGAGGGCTCCTTCGGGATGGGCACGACGCGATGGTTCTGCGTCTGCTTTCCAAGCGCCTGGTCGTTGAGGCGGGGCTTCATGGCGAGCCCGCCGGCGATCCCCAGCACGAGCGCAGCCGCGAGCCCGGCCGTGATCACGCCCTTGCTCGGACGGCGAGGCGCGCGTTGGGCCGCAGGGGCCGGGTCGGGCTCCAGGTCGTCGCGGAAGTCGCTCATCATTGGATCAGAACAGGTCAGTGCTGCGCCGGTTGCAACGGCGCAGATGGCGAGGCCGGGCGGCTCGGCTATAAGAGTGGAATGCCCGGCCCCGTCCTCGAAACCGAACGCCTGATCCTGCGCCTGCCGGAGCAGCGAGACCTTGAGGGCTGGGCGGAGATGATGGCCGACGAGGAGGCCGCCCGCTACATCGGCGGCGTCCAGCCCCGCACGGCGAGCTGGCGCTTCATGGCGAATATGGCCGGCAGCTGGACGCTGCTCGGGTTCGGCATGTTCTCGCTGGTGGAGAAGGCGACCGGGGCATGGGTCGGCCGTGCGGGACCATGGATGCCGGAGGGTTGGCCCGGAACCGAGGTCGGCTGGGGCCTGCATCCGGCCTTCTGGGGCAAGGGCTACGCGACAGAAGCCGCCACCGCCTCCATCGACTGGGCTTTCGACCATCTCGGCTGGACCGAGGTCATCCACTGCATCGACCCGGCCAATGTGAACTCGCAGAAGGTGGCGCAGCGGCTGGGCTCGACCAATCGCGGACCGGGCCGCCTGCCCGCGCCCTTCCAGGACGCCCCGGTGGAGATCTGGGGCCAGAGCCGCGAGCAGTGGCTGGCGCGCCGATGACGATGGTGACCCGCGCACCGGGCCGAGGCCGCCCCGCGAAGGGCGCGGGCGTCGACCTGAAGCAGACCATCCTCGATGCGGCCGAGGGTCTCTTCGCCCGGCACGGCTTCTACGGCGTGACCACCCGGCAAGTGGCGGCGGAGGCAGGCGTCGACACGGCGCTGATCCACTACTACTTCGGCGCCAAGCGCGAGCTGTTCGACGCCGTCCTGCTGCGCCGGGCCGAGGTCGTGAACCAGGAGCGCGCTCAGTCCATGGCGGCCTACGAGGCGGCCAATCCCGGCAAGATGACGCCGGAAGGGGTGATCAAGGCCTTCATCGATCCGCTGGTCGAGCGCTCGCTGACCGGCGGTCAGGGGTGGAAGAACTACTTCGCGCTGGTCGCCCAGGTGAACAACACCCCCGCCTGGGGCGGCGAGACGATGCACCGCTTCTTCGATCCCGTGGTGCGTCAGCTGATCGACACCCTGAAGCGGGCCATACCCGAGGCCAAGGAGGCCGACCTTTACTGGTGCTACCAGTTTCTGACCGGGTCCATGATGCTGGCGCTGTCGGAGACGGGCCGCATCGACCAACTGTCCGACGGGCTTTGCCACTCGAGCGACCTGGAGGCGGTGCGCGCGCGCCTCTACGCCTACTGCGCCGCCGGCTTCGAAGCCGTGGTACGCCGCGCCCACGCCTGAGATATTCCCCAATTTGAGTGTGTGGCGCCATTTCATCACGTGGTGAAAATATGGCGGAAGCGCTGCAATAGTATCTTCCGTAATCATCTCTCCTGCCCGACGATCCGGGTGAAATTCCCATTTTGGTGAATTGGCGCAACCGCCGCGTCCCCCACGCGGCGCCGGGAGGGAAAACATGAAAACCGTTTGGAAGGCCGCCCTGCTCGCGGGCGCGGCTTGGAGCGTCGCGGGCGTCGCGTTCGCCCAGGACGCGTCGTCGGAAGCCTCGACCGTCGAGGAGATCGTCGTCACCGCGCGGCGCACCGAAGAAAACATCCAGCGCGTGCCGGCCGCCGTCTCCGCCTTCTCCGAACAGGCGCTGGAGCGCATGCAGGCGACCGATCCGACCGGCCTGCAGGGCGCCGTTCCGAACCTCAACATCGTGCAGGGCCGCGGCTCGTCGAACGCCAGCAACATCTACATCCGCGGCGTCGGCCAGCCCGACGCGCTGCAGACCTTCGACCCGGCCGTCGGCGTCTATGTCGACGACGTCTATTACAGCCGCATCCGGGGCGCGCAGTTCGACCTGCTCGACCTGGAGCGCGTGGAAGTGCTGCGCGGTCCGCAGGGCACGCTCTACGGCAAGAACACCATCGGCGGCGCGCTGAAGTTCGTCACCCGCAAGCCCGGCCGCGACTTCCACACCTCCGGCCAGATCGGCGTGGGCGACTATAACGCGCTGGAGATGAAGGGCGCCGTCTCGGGCCCGATCACCGACACGGTCTCCGCGGGCATCGCAGGGCTGGTCTCCAGCCATAGCGGCTACGTGAAGGACCCGGCCCGCCAGATCCGGTACAACGACAAGGACACCCGCGCCGTGCGCGGCGCGCTGGCGTATGTTCCCACCGACCGGTTCCGCGCCGACGTCTCCGTCGACTACTCGAAGGACAACGCGTCGCTCAACGTCGGCCAGCCGACCGGCACGCTGACGACCCTGCTGGGCGCCCCGCTGCTGCCCATCACCTCCATCCCGAAATGGGAATGGAAGGGCCGCACCACCCCGGGCCTGCCCAACTCCACACGTCTGGAGAGCTGGGGCGCGGCCGCGCACCTCGCCTACGAGCTCACGGACGCGCTCACGCTGAAGTCGATCACGGCCTATCGGGCGCTGAACACCGACGACTACATCGACATCGACGCCTCCCAGCTCGAACTCGGCGATGTCTTCGTGGGCGTCGACCAGAACCAGTTCAGCCAGGAGTTCCAGGCGACCTACGTGGCCGGGCCGTGGAACCTGGTCGGCGGCGTCTACTACCTGCGTGAGAACGTCGACTCCCACCAGGAGGCCTATGCCGACGACCTGCTGGGGCCGGTGTTCCTCAACTCCGGCTTCCTGCGCACCGTTGACGACAGCCTCGAGACGACCAGCAAGGCGGCCTACCTCAACGCCAGCTACGCCGTGACCGAGCGGCTGCGCGTGGCCGCAGGCGTCCGCTACACCAAGGAAGAAAAGGACTACGACCGCACGACCTCGACCTTCTTCTCGAAGCTGCCGGCCTTCAATGGGACCTACCCCTTCAGCCCGCCGACCGGCGACTGGGAAGACACCTCGCCGATGGCGTCGGTGGACTACCAGGCGATGGACAACGTGATGCTCTACGGGCGCGTCTCGAAGGGCTTCAAGTCCGGCGGCTTCAACGGCCGCGCCAACAGCCCGGCCGAGAGCTCGCGGTACGATCCGGAGACGATGATCTCCTATGAGGCCGGTGCGAAGACCAGCTGGCTCGACCGCCGGGTGGTGGCGAACGTCGCCGTCTTCCAGAACGAGTACAAGGACTTCCAGGCGCGGGTTTCCGGTATCGACAACGACCCGGTCACCGGCATCCCGACCCCGCTGCTGTCGGTGCTCAACGCCGGCAAGCTGAACATCAAGGGCGCGGAGCTCGAGGTGTCGGCGACCCCGATCGACCACCTGCTGCTGCAGTCGGAGATCGGCTACCTCGACGCCCGGTACGACGAGTTCAAGGACGCCCGCTTCACCAACTTCGGCAAGAGCCGCGCCTTCCAGGAGCCGGCCTTCTCCCCGAAGTGGACGGCTCGCTTTGCCGGCCAGTACGAGTGGTCGCTGGCCGACAACGGCTACCTCACGCTCGGGGGCGCTGCGCGCTACCGCTCCAAGATGGCGCTGGCCGTGGACAACACCCCAGTGAACTCGAACGTCGAGCTGCCCGGCATGTTCTCGGAGAACTACTGGCTCTTCGACGCGCGGCTGGTCTGGGAAGGCGCCGACCGCAAGTGGAACGCCGGCGTCTATGGCCAGAACCTGAGCAACGAGGCCTACCGCACCGACGCGCAGGAGTTCTCGAGCGTCGGCAACATCCGCACGGTCTATTACGGCGCCCCGCGCACGGTGATGTTCCGGGTCGGCTGGCGCTACTGACTCCCCCCAGCCGGCTGACCCTGGGTGAGCCCGCGCGGTCCCCCGCCGCGCGGGTTTTCTTTTGTCGGCAGAGGCGGTTGCGCCTCGGGAGAGCGGCGCCTATAACGCCCCGCGCGCTTTGCCGCACCCTCCCTGTCCTCCCCGACCGGACCCTCGATGAACATCCACGAGCATCAAGCGAAAGCCGTCCTCTCCGAGTTCGGCGTCCCCGTCCCGCGCGGCTATGCCGCCTTCACGCCGGACGAAGCCGCCGCCGGCGCCGAGAAGCTCGGCGGGCCGGTCTATGTGGTGAAGAGCCAGATTCACGCCGGCGGCCGCGGCAAGGGCAAGTTCGAGGGCCTCGGCCCCGACGCCAAGGGCGGCGTCCGCGTGGTCAAGTCCGTCGAGGACGTCCGCAAGAACGCCGAGGAGATGCTCGGCCGCGTGCTCGTCACGCACCAGACGGGTCCGCGCGGCAAGCAGGTGAACCGCCTCTACATCGAGGAAGGCGCCGACATCGCCAAGGAATTCTACCTGTCGCTGCTGGTCGACCGCGAAACGAGCCGGGTCTCGGTCGTGGCCTCCACCGAGGGCGGCATGGACATCGAGGAAGTGGCGCACGCCACGCCGGAGAAGATCGTCACCTTCTCCATCGACCCGGCCACGGGCGTCTTCCCGCACCATGGACGCACGCTCGCCAAGGCGCTCGGCCTCACCGGCGGGCTCGCCAAGGAAGCGGCCAGCCTGCTCCCGCAGCTCTACGCGGCCTTCATGGCCAAGGACATGAGCATGCTGGAGATCAACCCGCTGATCGTCACCGGCGACGGCCACCTGCGCGTCCTGGACGCCAAGGTGTCGTTCGACTCCAACGCCCTCTTCCGCCACCCCGACATCGTGGCGCTCCGCGACGAGAGCGAGGAGGACGAGAAGGAGATCGAGGCCTCCAAGTACGACCTCAGCTACATCGCGCTCGACGGCGAGATCGGCTGCATGGTCAACGGCGCGGGTCTCGCCATGGCGACCATGGACATCATCAAGCTCTACGGCGCCGAGCCCGCCAACTTCCTCGACGTGGGCGGCGGCGCCTCGAAGGAGAAGGTGACGGCGGCCTTCAAGATCATCACCGCCGACCCGAACGTGAAGGGCATCCTGGTCAACATCTTCGGCGGCATCATGCGCTGCGACATCATCGCCGAAGGCGTGGTCTCGGCCGTGAAGGAAGTCGGGCTGAAGGTGCCGCTGGTCGTGCGGCTCGAAGGCACCAACGTCGAGCTCGGCAAGAAAATCCTCAACGAGAGCGGCCTGAACGTCATCGCCGCCAACGACCTCAGCGATGGGGCCGAAAAGATCGTCAAGGCCGTGCGAGGGGCCGCCTAAGTCATGTCCATTCTGATCGGCTCCAACACCAAGGTCATCTGCCAGGGGATCACCGGGTCCCAGGGCACCTTCCACTCCGAGCAGGCCATCGCCTACGGGACGAAGATGGTCGGGGGCGTGACGCCCGGCAAAGGCGGCTCGACCCACATCGGCCTGCCGGTGTTCGACACCGTCGCCGAAGCGCGCGATGCGACCGGCGCGGACGCATCGGTGATCTACGTCCCGCCGCCGTTCGCGGCCGACTCGATCCTGGAAGCCATCGACGCGGAAATCCCGCTGATCGTCTGCATCACCGAGGGCATCCCGGTGACGGACATGATCAAGGTGAAGCGCTCGCTGTCGGGCTCGAAGTCGCGGCTGATCGGGCCGAACTGCCCCGGCGTGCTGACGCCGAACGAATGCAAGATCGGCATCATGCCGGGTTCCATCTTCTCGAAGGGTTCGGTGGGCGTGGTTTCGCGCTCCGGCACCCTGACCTACGAAGCCGTCTTCCAGACCACCAACGTCGGCCTTGGCCAGACGACGGCGGTCGGCATCGGCGGCGACCCGGTGAAGGGCACCGAGTTCATCGACATGCTGGAGATGTTCCTGGCTGACGAGGCGACCAAGTCGATCATCATGATCGGCGAAATCGGCGGCTCGGCCGAGGAAGACGCCGCGCAGTTCATCGCCGATGAGCGCAAGCGCGGCCGCTCCAAGCCGATGGTGGGCTTCATCGCCGGCCGTACGGCGCCTCCCGGGCGCCGCATGGGCCACGCCGGCGCGATCATCTCCGGCGGCAAGGGCGGCGCCGAGGACAAGATCGCCGCGATGGAGGCCGCGGGCATCCGCGTGTCGCCGTCTCCGGCAAAGCTCGGCGAGACGCTCGTGGAAGTGCTGAAGGGATAGGCTTTTGCGGACCCTTCGCATGGCGAGCGGGTTTCGAGAGACTATCTTTACCGACTGTTTGTTTAAGCCGGGGCCGGGAGCGGCTTATTAGGCGCAGAGGCGATGGCAGACGACGCCGGCATCATCAACAAGGTCCTGACCGAGACCTCCTTCCTGTACGGCGGCAACGCCGCCTTCGTGGAAGACCTGTACGCCCGCTGGCGGGCCAACCCGTCGTCGGTCGAGTCCTCCTGGCAGGCCTTCTTCGCCACCCTGCCCGACGCCGGCGAACCCGCGCACAAGCCGAGCTGGACGCCCAGGCCCCTGCCCGTCGCCCGCCCCGACTGGCTGTCGGCCATCGACGGGCTGTGGCCCGCGGTCGAGGCCAAGCTCGGCAAGAAGATCGAAGAGCGCGCGCCGGCCGCCTCCGCCGACGAGGTCCGCGCCGCGACGCTGGATAGCCTGCGCGCCATCATGATGATCCGCGCCTACCGGATGCGCGGTCACTTAAGGGCCAACCTCGACCCCCTCGGCATCGCCTTCCCGCCCGGCGACGCCTCGGAGCTCGATCCCGCCTCCTACGGCTTTTCGGAAGCCGACTACGACCGGCCGATCTTCCTCGACTATGTGCTGGGTCTCGAGACGGCGAACCTCCGCGAGATCCTGGAGATCGTGCGGCGCACCTACTGCGGCAACGTCGGCGTGCAGTACATGCACATCACCGACCCGGCCGAGAAGGCCTGGCTGCAGGAACGCATCGAAGGCCGCGACAAGGAGATCGTCTTCACCAAGGAGGGGAAGGTCGCGATCCTCAAGAAGCTGATCGAGGCCGAGGGTTTCGAACGCTTCCTGCACAAGCGCTTCCCCGGCACCAAGCGCTTCGGCCTGGACGGCGGCGAGGCCATGGTCCCGGCGCTGGAGCAGATCATCAAGCGCGGCGGCGCGCTCGGCGTGAAGGACATCATCATCGGCATGTCCCACCGCGGGCGGCTGAACGTGCTGGCCGCCGTGATGGGCAAGCCCTATCACGTCATCTTCCACGAGTTTCAGGGCGGCAGCTCGATGCCTTCGGACATCGAGGGCTCGGGCGACGTGAAGTATCACATGGGCGCCTCGTCGGACCGCGAGTTCGACGGCAACAACGTCCACCTGTCGCTGACCGCCAACCCCTCGCACCTGGAAATCGTCAACCCGGTGGTCCTGGGCAAGGCCCGCGCCAAGCAGGCCTTCACGCTTCGCGAGACGCCGGATTCCGGCCGCACCCACGTGCTGCCGCTGCTGCTGCACGGCGACGCCGCCTTCGCGGGCCAGGGTGTCGTGGCCGAGTGCTTCGCGCTGTCGGGGCTGAAGGGCTACCGCACCGGCGGGACGATCCACTTCATCGTCAACAACCAGATCGGCTTTACGACCACGCCGCACCACAGCCGCTCCTCGCCCTATCCGAGCGACGTGGCCCTGATGGTCGAGGCGCCGATCTTCCACGTGAACGGCGACGACCCCGAGGCCGTCACCTACGCCGCCAAGGTGGCCACGGAGTTTAGGCAGCAGTTCTGCAAGGACGTGGTCATCGACATGTTCTGCTACCGCCGGTTCGGCCACAACGAGGGCGACGATCCGACGATGACCCAGCCCTTGATGTACGCGCGCATCAAGGACCACCCCTCCACCCGCGAACTCTATTCCAAGCGCCTGATCGAAGAAGGCGTGGCGACGCAGCAAGACGTTGACGGCTGGATCGCCGAGTTCGACGCCTTCCTCGACAAGGAGTTCGAGGGCGGCAAGGCCTACCACGCCGACAAGGCCGACTGGCTGGACGGTAAGTGGGCGGGCCTGACCATCGGCGACGACAAGAAGCGCATCACGGGCGTGGCCCAGACCAAGCTGCTCGACATCGGCCGCAAGCTGACCACCATCCCCGAGCGCCTGAACGTCCACAAGACGGTGCGCCGGATGGTCGAGGCGCGCCGCCACGCCATCGACACCGGCGAGGGTATCGACTGGTCGACGGCCGAGCATCTGGCGTTCGGCACCCTGCTCGACGAGGGCTATCCGGTGCGCCTGTCCGGCCAGGACAGCGTGCGCGGCACCTTCACCCAGCGCCACTCGGCCCTGATCGACCAGAACACCGAAGAAGCCTACATCCCGCTCCAGCACATCCGGCCGGGCCAGGCGCACTTCGAGGTGCTGGACTCGCCGCTGTCAGAAGAGGCGGTGCTGGGGTTCGAGTATGGCTTCTCGCTGACCGACCCGAACACGCTCACCTGCTGGGAAGCCCAGTTCGGCGACTTCGCCAACGGGGCGCAGGTTCTGATCGACCAGTTCATCTCGTCGGGCGAGCGCAAGTGGCTGCGGATGAGCGGGCTCGTGCTCTTGCTGCCGCACGGCTACGAGGGCCAGGGGCCGGAGCACTCGTCGGCGAGGCTGGAGCGCTTCCTGCAGCTCTGCGCCGAAGACAACATGCAGGTCGTCAACTGCTCGACGCCGGCCAACTACTTCCACGCGCTGCGCCGGCAGGTGCACCGGGAGTTCAGGAAGCCGCTGGTCGTGATGACGCCGAAGAGCCTGCTGCGTCACAAGCGGGCGGTGTCGAACATGTCCGACATGGCCGGCAATTCGTCGTTCCACCGGGTGATGATCGATGGCGCCGAAGCCGGCTGCGACGTGGGCGGCGTGACGCTTAAAGCCGACGACAAGATCAAGCGGGTCATCCTCTGCTCGGGCAAGGTCTACTTCGACCTCGTCGAGGCGCGCGCCAAGACCGGCCGCGACGACGTCTACCTGCTGCGGCTGGAGCAGTTCTATCCGTGGCCGATGAAGTCGCTCTGCAACGAACTCAAGCGGTTCGCCAACGCCGACCTCGTCTGGTGCCAGGAAGAGCCGAAGAACATGGGCGGCTGGACCTTCGTCGACCCGTGGCTGGAGCTGACGCTGGCCCGCCTGAAGATCAAGGCCAAGCGCGCTCGCTACGTCGGCCGCCCGGCCTCGGCGTCCACCGCCGCGGGCCTGATGAGCCGCCACACCAAGGAACTGGAGACCTTCCTCGCAGAGGCTTTCGCCTGAAAAAGCGAGACAGGTAAACACGAGACATCGGAAGACACATGGCCGACATCATGACCCCCGCCCTTGGCGAATCCGTCACCGAAGCCACGGTGGCGCGCTGGACCAAGAAGCCGGGCGAGGCCGTGAAAAAGGACGAGATCCTCGTCGAGCTGGAAACCGACAAGGTCTCCCTCGAAGTCGCCTCCCCGTCCGATGGCGTGCTGTCGGAAATCGCCGCCAATGACGGCGAGACAGTGACCCCTGGCGCGCTGCTCGGTCGCGTGTCGGAAGGCGCCGCGGCGGCGACTCCGGCTCCGGCCAAAGCGCCCGAACCCGCGCCCGCACCGGCGCCTCAATCCGCCCCGGCTCCCGCACCCGCGCCCGCCCCGAAAGCTGAAGCGGCCAAGCCGCTGAGCCCCTCGGTCCAGCGCATCGTCACCGAAACCGGCCTCAAGCCGGAGACCGTGGAGGGCACCGGCAAGGACGGCCGCATCACCAAGGGCGATGCGCTGGCCGCGCTCGAAGCCCGCGCCGCCCAGCCGCAACCGGCGCCGGCTCCGGCCGCGCCGCGTCCGGTTTCCGAGCGCGAGGAGCGCGTGCGGATGACGCGCCTGCGCCAGACCATCGCGCGGCGGCTGAAGGAGGCGCAGAACACCGCCGCCATGCTGACGACCTTCAACGAGGTCGACATGAGCGCGGTCATGGCGCTGCGCAGCCAGTACAAGGACGTCTTCGAAAAGCGCCACGGCGTGAAGCTCGGCTTCATGAGCTTCTTCGTGAAGGCCTGCGTTCACGCCCTGAAGGAGATTCCGGACGTCAACGCCGAGATCGACGGCCAGGACCTGATCTACAAGAACCACTACGACATCGGCGTCGCCGTCGGCACCGAGAAGGGCCTGGTGGTCCCGGTGGTTCGCGACGCCGACGCCATGAACCTCGCCGAGATCGAGAAGGCCATCGGCGACCTCGGCAAGAAGGCCCGCGACGGACAGCTGGCGCTGGAGGACCTGCAGGGCGGGACCTTCACCATCTCCAACGGCGGGGTCTACGGCTCGCTGATGTCGACGCCGATCCTGAATGCGCCGCAGTCGGGCATCCTCGGCATGCACAAGATCCAGGAGCGGCCGATGGTCGTGAACGGCCAGATCGTGATCCGGCCGATGATGTACCTGGCGCTCTCCTACGACCACCGGGTGGTCGACGGCCAAGGCGCGGTGACCTTCCTGGTGAAGGTCAAGGAAGCCATCGAAGACCCGCAGCGGCTGCTGCTCGACCTCTAACCCTAGTAGAGGCTCGGCGGGGCAGGCGCGTTCTGCTGCGGCTGCTGGTCGAGAACCTGACCGATGGCGTCGTTGGACGGGGCTTCCTCGTCCGGTGCGGCGGCCGGCGCCGGCTGGACCGGCTTGGTCTGCTCGGCCTTGGTGGCAGCGGCCTCTTCCTCCGCCTGTTTGGCGTCCTGGTTGGCGGCGGCCTCTTCGTTGGCGGCAGGTTCGTTCGTGACAGGCGCCGGCGTCTCCTGAGCGGGCGTCGCCTCCACCACAACGTTCGACGTGGCTTCCGCCGGCGGGCCTTGCGGCGTGGTGTCCTCGTCGCCGCCGCGCGGCAGGGCGCTGCGCAGCCCCATGACGAATCCGACAAGGGCGCAGAAGGCCAGGAAGCCCAGAACCGCGCGGACGACTTTGGTGCGATCGCTCAGCAGCATGGCGGGCAAGCTAATGCGAACCGCCGTTCCGCGAAACCGGGTAAAAGGCCCGCTTGATTTTTAGACGTCAGCGTCCATTTATCGCTTGCGACAAGGCCGCGCCCGACGTATGCGCGGCCTCCCGTTTTTGCGTGTGTGGTTGGGGTAAGTGCGATGGGGTCCATTCCGAGGAACAGACTGGTTTCGATGATCGTCGCCGCCGTCGTGCTGGTGGCGGTGGTGATCGGCGCGGTCTTCTGGTGGACCAACAAGCAGCACTACGAAAGCACCGACAACGCCTTCGTCCAGGCCGACACCGTCGTCGTGAGCCCGCAGGTCGCCGGCTACATCACCGAGGTGCTCGTCTCCGACAACCAGCGCGTCGAAGCCGGCCAGGTGCTGGCGAAGATCGATCCCTCCACCTTCCAGGCGAAGCTTGCGCAGGCCGAAGCCAACGCCGCCGCGCTGGACGCCGCCGTGAAGAACGTCGACGACAAGGCATCTCTCGAACAGGCGATGATCGCCCAGCGCGCGGCGGGCGTGCAGAGCGCCCAGGCGGAGGCCGCCCGCGCGGGCTCCGACCTCAGCCGCTATAACGAACTTGCCAAACAGGGTTGGGTCTCCGCGCAGAAGTTGCAGACCGTCAAGGCTCAGTCCGCCGAGACCTCCGCCGCGGTCAGTCAGGCCGCCGCCGCCCTGGAAGCCGAGCGCCGCACGGCCGGCTCTCTCGGCTCGACCCGCGCCCAGACGCTGGCCCAGGCGCAGGCCGCCCACGCCGCTGTCGAGCAGGCCAAGATCGACCTCGAGCACACCGTGATCCGCGCGCCGGTCTCCGGCGTGGTCGGCGCGCGCGGCGTGCGGCCGGGTCAGCTGGTGCAGCCGGGCGCCACGCTGATGGCCGTTGTCCCGCTCGGCCGCGCCTACGTCGTGGCCAACTTCAAGGAGACGCAGGTCGCGCGGCTGCGCATCGGCCAGCCGGTCGAGATCCGCGCCGATGCCTTCGGCAAGCACACCATCAAGGGCCACGTTGACAGCTTCTCGCCGGCCACGGGCGCCGAGTTCGCCCTGATCCCGGTGGAGAACGCCGTCGGCAACTTCACCAAGATCGCCCAGCGCGTGCCGGTCCGCATCGTCGTCGACCGGGCCACCCCGCTCGGCGCGGCTCTTCGGCCGGGCCTGTCGGTCGAGGTGAAGGTGGACGTGACCCAGAGCACCGGCCCCTCGTTCGCCGAAGCGACCGGGTCGGCCGAACAGTACGCGCAGGCCCGCTAGGCGCCCGCCATGGCCGATGGCTCCGCCACCACCGCAGCGCCGCCGATGACGGGGGCGCACGACCAGTCCGAGACCGACTGGGGGAAGCTCTTCCTCGGCTTTGGCGGGATGGTCATCGGCCAGTTCATGGCCATCCTCGACATCCAGATCGTGGCCGCCTCGCTGTCGCAGATCCAGGCGGGCGTGGGCGCGACGGCGGATGAGATCGCCTGGGTCCAGACCATCTACCTCCTGGCCGAGGTCGTGATCATTCCGCTCACGGCCTACATGACGCGGCTGTGGGGGACGCGGAACACTTTCGTCGCCTGCTGCATCGCCTTCATCGTCACCAGCGTGATGACGGGGCTGTCGTCCAGCATCGACATGATGATCTTCACCCGCGCCCTGCAGGGGCTAGCCGCGGGCGCGATGATCCCGTCGGTGTTCGCCACCGCCTTCACCGCCTTCCCCCCGGAGCGGCGGATCACGGCGAACGTCATCGTGGGCCTCATCGTGACGCTGGCGCCGACCATCGGCCCGACGCTGGGCGGCCACGTGACCGAAGCCCTGAACTGGCGCTGGCTGTTCTTCATCAACGTGCCCCCGGGCGTCCTGGCGACCGTCCTCGTCTGGCGCTGGGGCAATTTCGACAAGGGCGACCCGAGCCTCGCCAAAGGAGTCGACTGGTTCGGGCTCATCACCATGGCCGTCGCGCTGCTCTCCATCCAGTTTGTGCTGGAAGAAGGCGCCAAGAACCGCTGGTTCCAGGATGACCTGATCCTGTGGCTCACCGTGCTGGGCGTCATCGCCTTCGTCGCCTTCGTATGGCGCCAGCTCACCTACAGGCAGCCCATCGTGAACCTGGCGCCGTTCCAGGACCGCAACTTCACACTGGGCATCGTCATGACCTTCGTGTCAGGCATCAGCCTGTTCGGCGGCACCTTCCTGCTGCCGCTGTTCCTGGCGCAGATCCGCCACTACTCGGCGGCCGAAGTCGGCACGACCATGCTCGTGTCGGGCCTGACCATGTTCGTCACGGGCCCCATTGCGGGCCGGATGGTGCGCCAGATGGACCCGAGGCTGCCGATGTTCATCGGGTTCGGGGTGGCGGCCTACGGGATCGGGCTTGGCGCGCGAGTCACCGACCAGTGGGGCTTCTGGCAGTTCGCCCAGCTTCAGGCGCTGCGGGGCTTCGGCACCATGATCGCGATGATCGCCTCCCAGACCTTGACGGTGAGCACCGTGCCGCAGCGCCTGATGAAGGACGCCTCGGCGCTGGTGAATCTGACGCGGAACGTCGGCGGCGCGGTGGGCCTGGCGGCGATTACCACCATCCTCGGCCACCAGATGGCCGTGCACTACAACGACCTGACCAGCGCCATCCCCATCGACAGCCCCTTCGCCGGCCAGATGATGAGCGGGTTTGAGCACATGATGGGCGCACAGCCCGGCATTCTCGATCCAGCCGCGGCCGGGCGAAAGGCGTTCGCCGGCTTCCTGCAGATGAAGGCGCTGACGCTTGCGTACGGCGACGCCTTCTTCTGGCTGGCGGCCGGTTGCGCCGTCGCGGCGGTGCTGGGCCTGCTCGGCAAGCCCGGCAAGTCGACCAACATGCCGACGGGAGGCCACTGATGCCCCGGGTCGCCGGTCAGATCGATCCCGCCAAGACCGAGGCCATCCTCGATGCCGCCTCCGCCGTGCTGGCGGAGCGCGGCCTCGCCGCCCCGATGGAGGAGATCGCGCGGCGGGCGGGGGTGTCGAAGCAGACGGTCTACAACCGCTATCGCTGCAAGGCCGACATCGTCCGCGCTCTGGTCGAACGACGCGTCGAGAGCATGACGGCGCCGCTTCGCGTGACGGACGGCGGCGGCATGCATGCCGAGGAGGCGCTGACCCGCTACGCCCGCACGCTGCTGGAGGCGGTGGGTCGCAGCCACTCAATCCTGCGCCTGACGATTCAGAGCGCCGATGAGATGCCAGACCTCGCGCGGATCGTGTTCGAGACCGGCCCGCTTCGCTCGCGCAAGGAGCTGGCCAACTTCCTGCGCGAGGAGACGAAGGCCGGGCGGCTTGCCGTCGACGACCCGATGCAGGCGGCCGAGTTCTTTGCGGGCATGGTTATCGGCCAGCGGCAGACGCGCTCGCTGCTCGGACTCGGCAATTCGCAGGACCCCGCCGAAATCGACCGGATCGCCCGAACGGCGGCCCGGCGGTTCCTGAGAGCCTACGCGCCCTGATCTTCCGGTTCGGGCAGGCCCATCATGTGGAAGCCCGCATCGACGTGCACCACCTCACCCGTCGTGGAGCGGCCAAGCTCGGACAGCAGCCACAGCGCGCAGCCCGCCACCCCTTCCATCGAGGTGTCTTCCTTCAGCGCCGAGAAGGCCCGGCCCTGCGAAAGCATTCCGCGCCCGCCGGAGATGCCGGCCAGCGACAGGGTCCGCATGGCGCCGGCCGAGATCGCATTCACGCGAATGCCCTTGGGGCCCAGGTCGCGAGCAATGTAGCGGGTCGAGGCCTCAAGCGCGGCCTTGGCCACGCCCATGGTGTTGTAGTTCGGAATGACCCGCTCCGAGCCGAGATACGTCATCGTCACCATCGACCCGCCGTTCGGCATCATCTTCGCCGCGCGCCTTGCGCTGTCCACGAAGCTGAAGGCGGAGATGTTCATCGCCGTCAGGAAGCCGTCGCGGGTGGTGTTCTCCACGAACGAGCCCTTCAGCTCGTCCTTGTTGGCGAAGGCGATGGAGTGGACGAGGAAGTCGAGCGTTCCGAACGCCTTCTCCAGCTCGGCGAAGCCCGCATCCATCGAGCCGTCGTCAGTGACCTCCAGCGGGATGAAGGTCTTCACCCCGATGCTCTCGCCGAGCGGCCGCACGCGGCGCTCCATGTCCGGCAGGTAGGCAAACGCTAGCTCCGCCCCCTGCGCCGCCAGCTGCGAGGCGATCCCCCAGGCAATGGAATTGTGGTTCGCCACCCCCATCACGAGGCCCTTCTTGCCCCGCATGAGGTCGCCTTTGGGGAAGCTGTAGTCGTCGGCCATGGATGCTCCTTTAGGCCCGCGCCATGATCAGGCAGCCGTTGGTGCCGCCGAAGCCGAAGCTGTTGGACATCACCGTTTCCAGATCGCGATCAAGCCGCTCGCGGACGATCGGCATGCCCTCGAACGCGGGGTCGAGGTTTTCGATGTTGGCGCTCTCGGCGACGAAGCCGTTGTTCATCATCAGGAGCGAGTAGATGGCCTCCTGCGCGCCCGCGGCGCCCAGGCTGTGGCCGGTCAGCGACTTGGTGGACGAGATCAGCGGCGCGTCGGCGCCGAACACCGCGCGCACCGCCTCCATCTCCTTGACGTCACCCACGGGCGTCGCCGTGCCGTGCGGGTTCAGGTAGTCGATCCTGCGGTTGCCGGCGCTCTCCAGCGCCATGCGCATGCAGCGCTGGGCGCCTTCGCCGGAGGGGGCGACCATGTCGTAGCCGTCGGAGTTGGCCGCGTAGCCCACGACCTCGCCGTAGATCTTCGCGCCGCGCGCCTTGGCCCGCTCCATCTCTTCCAGCACCACGATACCCGCGCCACCGGCGATGACGAAGCCGTCGCGGTCGCGGTCGTACGCGCGGCTGGCCTTCTGCGGTGTCTCGTTGAAGTTCGAGCTCATGGCGCCCATGGCGTCGAACAGGACCGAAAGGGTCCAGTCGAGCTCCTCCGTCCCGCCGGCGAAGACGATGTCCTGCTTGCCGAGCGCGATCTGCTCGTAGGCCGAGCCGATGCAGTGGGTCGAGGTCGCGCAGGCCGAGGAGATCGAGAAGTTCAGGCCGCGAATCTTGAACCAGGTCGCCAGCACGGCCGACGGGCCGGAGCACATGGCCTTCGGCACCGCGAACGGACCGACGCGCTTGGGGCCCTTCTCCTTGGCGATCTGGGCCGCCTGGACAATCGAATGGGTCGAGGGGCCCCCTGCGCCGACGATCACGCCGGTGCGGTCGTTGGAAACCTCGTTCTCCTCCAGCCCGGCGTCGGCGATCGCCTGCTCCATGGCGATGTGGCCGAACGCCGTGCCCTGCGCCAGGAAGCGCGCGGCGCGGCGGTCAACCATCGACTCCCAGTCGAGGTCGGGCTTGCCATGCACCTGGCAGCGGAAACCGAGTTCGGCGTACTCCGGCGCAAACGAAATCCCCGACTTCGCTTCCCGCAGCGAGGCCAGCACTTCGTTGGCGTTGTTGCCGATCGAAGAAACGATGCCGATGCCGGTTACCGCGACGCGGCGCATGGACCCTCCTTCAGCTCAGACCAGGTCGCGGGCGTCGAACAGCCCGACGCGCAGGTCCTTGGCCTCATAGATGGGCTTGCCGTCGGCTTCGAGAACCCCGTCCGCCACGCCCATCACGAGCTTGCGCATGATCACGCGCTTCATGTTGATCTTGTAGACGACCTTCCGCACCACCGGTGTCACCTGGCCGCTGAACTTCACATCGCCGACGCCCAGCGCTCGGCCCCGGCCCGGCGCGCCGGACCAGCCCAGGAAGAAGCCGACCAGCTGCCACATGGCGTCGAGCCCAAGGCAGCCCGGCATCACCGGGTCGCCGATGAAGTGGCAGTCGAAGAACCAGAGGTCGTCTTTGATATCGAGCTCGGCCTCGATGTAGCCCTTGCCGTGCGAACCGCCCGCCGAGGTGATCTCGGCGATGCGGTCGAACATGAGCATGGGCGGGGCGGGCAGCTGGGCGTTGCCGGGCCCGAACATCTCGCCGCGGGCGCAGGCCAGCAGCTCTTCGTAATCGTAACGCGATTTGGCCTCGGCCACGGTCATCAAGCGTCTCGCCCTCGAACCGCCTTATTGGCGGCCCGGCAGGGGTTAGCAGAGCCGCACCCCGGCCTCAATCGTCTCGACCTTCAACGGCACTGTGGCGTCTCGGTTGCTCCCCACACGGAGGAGGACGCCACCCAGCCCTTCACCTTGTCGACCTTGATCCGGCACCAGCCCTCCTTGCAGCGGTCGAGCGAGGCGATGGCGCGGGGGCGAAGGTAGGCGACAACGCGGCTCTGGGCCTTCGGGCGGGCATGGATTTCGGCCGGGGGATTGGCGCCGAAGACCGAGCGCCGGCCGTCGATGGTGCGCATGTGGACCCAGGCCGCACCGCCCTGCGGATCGCAGATGCGCCGCCACTCCCGCGTCTCGGCGATCACCTGCACGGGCAGGCTGCGCGCGGTGTAGACCCACATGAGCTTGTAATCGTCGCCGGGGCCGGAGCGGGCGTTCACCTGGCCGAACTTCAGCGTCACGTAGCGCGGCACCGGAAGACCGGAGGGTGTCGGCCTGTCGGCGGCCAGTGCGGGGGCCGCGCAGAACAGGCCCGCGAGCGCCAACGCCTTCAGCAATCGCGAAAGCGTCGCAAAACACTGGCCGTCTCTTGCTTGGCCCTGCGAGGCGCCTTTGCTAAGGGTGCGCACGCGCCCGGTCGGGGCGACCCTTCGTCCTTCAGAATCGTTCATGGCCGCCCGAAAGCCCAAAGTCGTCGTTACCCGCAAGTTGCCCGATCCGGTGGAAACCCGGATGCGCGAGCTGTTCGACACCGAACTCAATGTCGACGACAAGCCCATGACCGCCGACGAGATCGTCGACGCCATGCAGCGCGCCGACGTGCTGGTGCCGACCATCACCGACCAGATCGATTCGCGCATACTCTCGCGCGCCGGCGACCGGCTCAAGCTGATCGCCAATTTCGGCGCAGGCGTCGACAACATCGATGTCGCCACCGCCAACCAGCGCAACATCATCGTCACCAACACCCCGGGCGTTCTGACCGAAGACACCGCCGACATGACCATGAGCCTCATCATGGCCGCGGCGCGCCGGGTCGTGGAGGGGGCCAACGTTGTGCAGACGGGCGGCTTCCACGGCTGGTCTCCGACCTGGATGCTGGGCCGGCGGATCTGGGGCAAGCGGCTGGGCATCGTCGGCATGGGCCGCATCGGCCAGGCGCTGGCCCGCCGCGCCAAGGCATTTGGCCTGTCGATCCACTACCACAACCGCAAACCCGTCAGCCCGCGTATCGCCGAGGAACTGGAGGCGACCTACTGGGAAAGCCTCGACCAGATGCTGGCTCGGATGGACGTGGTCTCCATCAACTGCCCGCATACGCCCGCGACCTACCATCTGCTGTCGGCGCGCAGGCTGAAGCTGCTGCAGCCGCACTCGATCGTCGTGAACACGGCGCGCGGCGAGGTGATCGACGAGGGCGCGCTCGCCAACATGCTGGCCAAGGGCGAGATCGCGGGCGCGGGCCTGGACGTCTACGAGCACGAACCGGCGATCAATCCAAAGCTGATGAAGCTCCCCAACGTGGTCCTCTTGCCCCACATGGGCTCGGCCACGGTCGAAGGCCGCATCGACATGGGCGAGAAGGTCATCGTCAACATCAAGACCTTCATGGACGGCCACAGGCCGCCGGATCGGGTCATCCCGTCGATGCTGTAATTCCCTTCTCCCCTTGCGGGAGAAGGTGGCGGCCGAAGGCCGACGGATGAGGGGTCGAAGGGCGGTTCAGCTTCCACTCAGACCATCCGCTTCATCGAGGTTTGAGAAACCCCTCATCCGACCTGCTTCGCAGGCCACCTTCTCCCGCAAGGGGAGAAGGATACACCTTCGCCTCCAACCACCGCCTCAGATCCGCCGCCGACTTCTCCGGAATCTGCTCCATCGGGACGTGGCCCACGTTGTCATATTCGATCAGCGTGGCGTTCGGGATGGCCTGAGCGAACCGCTCGCCGTCCTGGACCGGGATCAACTGGTCCTGCTTGCCGTGCATGACCAGCGTCGGGACCTTGATGGTCGCCAGCTTCTCCTTCGTCGCCTCGACCCGGCCCTCCTGCAGGTGGATGAGGATGTCCCGGTGGCCGGGCGCGCGAGACAGCTCGGTGTAGCGGTCGACCAGCGCGTCATCGACGAGTTTCGGATCGAGGAACGCGGCCTGCAGGCCCTGCTTGATCATCGCCCGGTTATCGAGGTCCTTGATGACCTCGGCCGCGGCCGGGTTCTGCAGCAGCTTGAAGATCAGCGCGCCGTTGGGTTTAAGCGCCCAGCCGGCGGAATCGACCAGCACCAGCCCGTCCAGCTTCTCGGGGTGCGCCAGCGCATACGACCAGCTGACCATGCCGCCCATGGAGTTGCCGATCAGGACGAAGCGCCTGGCGCCGACCTTCTCGGTCACCTGGTCGACCACCTGCACGTAGCCGTCCGGCCAGGCCTTGTAGTCGGCGGGCGAGCGGGTGAGGCCCTGGCCGGGCAGGTCCAGCGTGAGGATCCGGTAGCGGTCGCCGAGCAGCTTCACCCACGGCTCCCAGTCGGCGAACGAGGCCGAGTAGCCGTGGACCATCACCAGCGTCGGGCCGGCCGGATTGCCCTGGTCGCGGTAATGGACGTGCAGACCGCCGGGAAGATCGACGTACTTGTCAGCGGCAGCGGCGGCGTACTTCGCCTCCAGCCGGGCGAAGGGGATGTCGGGGCGGCGTAGCGCGAGCCAGCCGACCACCGCGATCGCGGCGATGACCACCAGCGCCCAAAGAACGATCTTGCCCAGCGTCTTCATCGGCCCCTCCCGAGATATAGCTTGGCCTTAAGTACGCCCGCCTGAACACACCGGACAACTCGCGTCCGCCGCCACCCGGACCGTGCGGCTGACGCCGACAAGCCCGTCGTAGATCAGGAGCCGCCCCGTCAGCGGCTCGCCCGCCTCGGCGATCAGCTTGATCGCCTCCAGCGCCATCATCGAGCCGATCACGCCGGCCAGTGCGCCGACCACGCCCACGGCCGAGCAGGTCTCCGCGTCCGGCGGCATTTCCGGCACCAGGCAGCGGTAGCAGGGTTGGCCGGTGAAGACGCCGACCTGCCCGGTCCAGCGGCCGATGGCGCCGGCGACCAGCGGCCGGCCGGCTTCTACGCAGGCTTGGTTGACGACAAAGCGGGTGGCGAAGTCGTCGGTGCCGTCCATCACCAGGTCGTAGTTGCGGACGAGTTCGAGGGCATTGTCGGCCGTGAGCGCGAAATCGAGGACATCGACCTCGGTCCGGTCGTTCAGCGCGCAGAGCCACTCGGCCGCGGCGGCGACCTTGGTGCGACCGACGTCGCCGGTGGCGTAGATCACCTGCCGCTGGAGGTTGGAGAGCGCCACGCTGTCCGGGTCGATGAGGCCGATGCGGCCCACGCCCGCAGCGGCGAGATAAAGCGCCGCAGGAGCGCCCAGCCCGCCCGCGCCGACCACGAGCACGCTGGCGTCTTTCAATTTCTGCTGACCTTGGCCGCCGATCTCCTTCAGCACCAGATGGCGCGCGTAGCGGTCGACCTCGTCAGGGGTGAAGCTCATTGGGCCTTCATGCGCCCGCGATGCGCGACCGGCAACTCAGCCGTGGGCGGCCACGGCCTCAAGGCCCAGCATCGCCGCCTTGCGCTCCAGCCCCCAATGGTAGCCGGTCAGCCGCCCGTCGCGGGCGATGGCCCGGTGGCAGGGGATCAGCAGGCTGATGGGGTTGGCCCCAATGGCCGCGCCGGTCGCGCGGAATGCGCCGGGCTTGCCCGCCCAGGCCGCGACCTGGCTGTAGCTGGCCGTCGACCCGGCCGGGATGCGCAGCAACGCCTTCCAGACCTGCACATGGAAAGGTGGACCGATCAGGACGAGCGGCACGGGGCCTTCCTCGCCGCCAAAGGCGCGCACCGCCATTTCGGCAGCGGCCTCGTCGTCGCGAACCCAGGTGGCGGCCGGGTAGCGCGCGTGGACGTCCTCGAAGGCGGCGTCTTCCTCGCCCCGCTCGGCGAAACCGAGCGCCGCGAGGCCCCTTGGCGCGACCACGAACAGCCCGCGCCCGAACGGTGTCGGGGCAAAGCCCCACCGCAGCGTCAGGCCCTCGCCACGGCGGCGGGCGTCGCCCGGGGTGACCGCCTCGTGGGCGATGAAGAGGTCGTGCAGGCGAGACGGTCCGGAGAGGCCGGCGTCCAGCGCGGCGTCGAGAACGCTCGCGCCCTCCTCCAGCATCTTGCGGGCTTCAGCGTGGGCGATGGCGGCGACGAAGGTCTTGGGGCTCACACCGGCCCAGCGGGTGAAGATGCGCTGGAAGTGGAAGGGCGAGAGGCCGACCGCTTCGGCGGCTTCGTCCAGCGAAGGCCGCTCGCGCCAGCGCTCGGCGAGCCAGCGCAGCGCCTTGGCCATCCGCTCATAGTCGCGCGAACGCTCGTCGAGCCGGGCCAGGGTGTCCGAGGGGTGGAGATCGAGTGCCATGATCAAAAGGTAGGCCTCGCTGGCGGGCCAATCGACCCGCTTCTTGCTCTTCCCCCAGCTCGTCTGGGGGAAGTGGGCCGAAGCCGAAGGCGAGGCTCGTTGGGGGAGTACAAAAACAAGAGTCAACTCCCCCATCGACCTTCGTCGCTTCGCGCCTCAGGCCACTTCCCCCAGACAAGCTGGGGGAAGGGCTAATACCGCTCCAGGCGCGCCTCGCGGATGGCGGCTTCCAGCGCCCGGGCGAACTTGCCGCGTTCGCGGGGGGCGAGCGCGCGGGCGATGGTCAGGCGCTTGCCCGACAGCATGAGGCGCACGCGGCTGTCGAACTCGCCGATCTTTTCGAAGTCGACGCGGGTGAAGGCCGTCGGCGAGCGCCACAGCGTCTGGCCGTCGCGCGAGACGGTGACCTCCTCGGCCGAGACCTGCACCCGCTCGGCCCGCCGCTGCGCCCGGAAGCTGGCGCGGAAGGCGATCCAGACGGCCAGCACGTCCAGCCCAAGGAACATCGGCGCAGGCCAGGCGCCCAGCACGAACAGGAAGATGGCGAAGAGGACGTTGGCCGCCACGACGCAGCCGAACAGCACCTTGAACCCGCGCGGTGACAGCGAGCGGTTCAGGGTGATGGTCGCGTCCATGTAGAGCCGGCCGGGCATGGCCTTACATTAGCTTGGCGGCGCGCCCGGGTCAGGCCATCTTCCGCGCCCGATGAAGACGAAGAAGCCGAGCCGTAAGCGCCTGCCGCCAAAGGAAAAGGCGCGCGTCGAGGAGCTGTTCCGGCGCTTTCGCCAGACCATCGAGGAGCCGCGCACGGAACTAGACTTCCAGGACCCCTTCACGCTGGTGGTCGCGGTGGTGCTGTCGGCGCAGGCGACGGACAAGTCGGTGAACAAGGCGACCGAGAAGCTGTTCGCCGTCGCCGACACGCCGCAGAAGATGCTGGAGCTCGGCGAAGAGGGCCTGATCCCCTACATCGCCTCCATCGGCCTCTTCCGCACCAAGGCGAAGAACGTCATCAAGCTCAGCCGGATTGTGGTGGAGCAGTACGGCGGCCAGGTCCCCCTTGAGCGCGACAAGCTGCAGGCGCTGCCGGGCGTGGGGCGCAAGACGGCCTCGGTGGTTCTGAACGAGCTCCGCGTCGAGCCCGCCATCGCCGTCGACACCCACGTCTTCCGCGTCTCGCACCGGCTGAAGCTGTCGGCCGGCAAGACGCCGGACGATGTCGAGCACGACCTCATGGCCATCGTGCCCGAGGCCTATCTCACCCGCGCCCACCACTGGCTCATCCTGCATGGCCGCTATGTCTGCGTGGCGCGCAAGCCGAAGTGCCATGAATGCGTGGTGTGGGACCTTTGCCCCTCGCGCGACCTGTTCATCTAGCTTCGCCGCGGCTATGGAGCGCGCATGACTGAACAATACGACGTCGCCGCCATCGGCAACGCCATCGTCGACGTGATCGCACCGGCGACCGACGACTTTCTCGCCGCCGAAGGGCTCGTGAAGGGCTCGATGCAGCTCATCGACGAGGCGCAGGCGACCAAGCTCTACGCGAAGATGGCTGCCGGCATCGAAGCCTCGGGCGGCTCGGCGGCGAACACCATCGCGGGCGTCGCCAGCCTCGGCGGCAGCGCGGCCTTCATGGGCAAGGTTGCGGCCGACCAGCTCGGCTCGGTTTTCGTGCACGACATCTGGGCGGTGGGGGCGAAGTACCAGACCCAGCCGCTGAAGGTCGGGCCCGCCACCGCGCGGTGCCTGATCAACGTCACGCCGGACGGCCAGCGGACCATGTGCACCTACCTCGGCGCGTCGACGAAGTTCGGGCCGTTCGACGTGGACAAGGACATCATCGAGGCCTCGAAGATCGTCTACCTCGAAGGCTACCTGTTCGACCCCGACGAAGCGCGGCGCGCCTTCGCCAAGGCCGCGGGGCTGGCGCGGGCGGCGGGGCGGCAGATCGCGCTGACGCTGTCGGACAGCTTCGTCGTCGACCGCCACCGCGGCGCGCTGATGGAGTTCATCGAGGACCAGGTCGACATCCTCTTCGCCAACGAGGCGGAGATCACGGCCCTGTTCGAGACCGACTTCGACGCCGCCATCGCCGAGGTCCGCAAGCACGCCAGGATCGCCGCCGTGACCCGCAGCGAGCAGGGCTCGGTCATCGTCTCGGGCGACGAGACGCACGCCGTTGCGGCAGCCCCTGTGGAAAAAGTCATGGACACGACGGGCGCTGGCGACCAATACGCGGCGGGATTTCTCTTCGGCCTCAGTCGCGGACGGCCGCTTGCCGAGTGCGGGCGGCTGGGATCGATGGCGGCGGCGGAGGTGATTTCGCACTACGGCCCACGCCCGCAGGTTCCGCTCAAGGAGCTCGCGGCCGCGCAAGGACTCTAGACGATGGCCAGGACGGCTGAGGTGGTTCGCGAGACGAAGGAGACGCAGATCCGCGTCGCCATCGATCTCGACGGCTCCGGTAAATCGAAGATCGCGACCGGCGTCGGATTCTTCGACCACATGCTGGAGTCGTTCGCCCGGCACGGCGGTTTCGACCTGGAGGTCGAGACCCGGGGCGACCTGCACATCGACATGCACCACACCGTCGAGGACACCGGCATCGTCATCGGCCAGGCGGTGCTGAAGGCGCTGGACGGCTTCAAGGGTATCCGGCGCTTCGGCCATGCCTACATCCCGATGGATGAGACGCTGACCCGCTGCGCCATCGACCTGTCGAACCGGCCCTACCTGGTCTGGAAGGTCGCCTTCTCGCGCCCGAAGGTCGGCGAGATGGACACCGAGCTGTTCAAGGAATTCCACCACGCCTTCGCGATGAACGGCGGCGCCTGCGTGCACCTGGAGACCCTCTACGGCGAGAACAGCCACCACATCGCCGAGAGCGGCTTCAAGGCGCTGGCGAGGGCGCTGCGGACGGCGGTGGAGATCGACCCCAAGACCCACGGCCACGCCCCCTCCACCAAGGGCGTGCTCTAGGATCATCCCATGGAGAGCGTCGCCCTGATCGACTACGGGTCGGGCAACCTGCGCTCGGCCGAAAAGGCGCTGCGGCGGGCCGCGAGCGAAGGCGGTTCCGCGTCCGACATTCAGGTGACCAGCGACCCCGACGTGGTGGCCGGCGCCGACCGCATCGTGCTGCCGGGCGTCGGCGCCTTCGCGGCCTGCATGAACGCCCTGCACGAGCGGGAAGGGCTGGTCGAGGCGATGACCGAGGCGGTGCGCTCGAAGGGCGCGCCGTTCCTGGGCGTCTGCGTCGGTATGCAGCTGCTCGCCACGCGCGGGCTGGAGTTCGGCGAGACGCCCGGCCTTGGCTGGATCGAAGGCGACGTGGTGCGGATGGAGCCCGGCGATCCCTCGCTGAAGGTGCCGCACATGGGCTGGAATGCGCTGGACATCGCGCGCCCTCACCCGCTGTTTGCGGGCGAGCCGCAGAGCCCGCACATGTACTTCACCCACTCGTTCGTCCTGCAGCCGGCCGACCAGTCCGACGTGCTCGCGACCTTCGAGCATGGCGGCCGCTATGTCGCCGCCGTGGCGCGGGACAATGTGGCTGGCGTGCAGTTCCACCCCGAAAAGTCTCAACATGCGGGCCTTCGGCTGCTCGCCAATTTCCTGGAGTGGCGGCCGTGATCCTCTACCCGGCTATCGATCTGAAGGACGGCCAGTGCGTGCGGCTGCTGCACGGCGACATGGACAAGGCCACCGTCTTCAACAATTCGCCCGCCGACCAGGCGCGGCAGTTCGCGAAGGACGGCTTCGAGTGGCTGCACGTCGTCGACCTCAACGGCGCCATCGAGGGCCGGGCGGTGAACGGCGAGGCGGTGAACGCCATCCTGAACGCCGTCTCCATCCCCGTTCAGCTGGGCGGCGGCGTGCGGACCTATGAGCAGGTCGAGGCCTGGATCGAGGCCGGCGTCAGCCGCGTGATCCTCGGCACCGTCGCCGTCGAAAATCCGGAGCTGGTCAAGCGCGCCGCCCGTGAGTGGCCGGAGCAGATCGCCGTCGCCGTCGATGTGAAGGACGGCAAGGTCGCGGTGAAAGGCTGGGTCGGCGCCTCCGACCTCGACGCCATCACCCTGTCGCGCCGGTTCGAGGATGCGGGCGTGGCGGCGCTCATCGTCACCGACATCAGCCGCGACGGCGCCATGACCGGCGTCAACGTCGAGCAGGTCGGCGAGCTGGCGGACTCGGTCCACATCCCGGTGATCGCGTCGGGCGGCATCGCATCGGTGCGCGACATCGAGCTTTTGAAGGCGCGCAAGGGCGTGCCGGTCGCGGGCGCCATCCTCGGCCGCTCGCTCTACGCCGGCGCGATCCGTCCGGCGGAAGCCCTGGCGGCGGCGGCCTGATGCTGAAGGTCCGCGTCATCCCCTGCCTGGACGTGAAGGACGGGCGCGTGGTGAAGGGCGTCCAGTTCGTCCAGCTGCGCGACGCGGGCGATCCGGTGGAGCAGGCGCGGGCCTACGACGCGGCGGGCGCGGACGAGCTTATGTTCCTGGACATTACCGCGAGCCACGAGGGCCGGGGTGCGATCCTCGATGTGGTCGCGCGGACCGCGGACGTCTGCTTCATGCCGGTGGCGGTGGGCGGCGGGGTTCGCACGGTGGAGGATGCGCGCCGCCTGCTGCTCGCGGGCGCGGACAAGGTCTCGGTGAACACCTCGGCCGTGGAAACGCCAGAGCTGGTCAGCGGCATGGCCGACGCCTTCGGGTCGCAAGCCACGGTGGTCGCCATCGACGCCAAGGCGAGGGAGGGCGGCGGCTGGTCGGTCTTCACCTATGGCGGACGCAGGGACACGGGGCTCGACGTGGTGGAGTACGCGGCCCAGTCGGTCGAGCGCGGGGCGGGTGAGATCCTGCTCACCTCCATGGACCGCGACGGGGCCAAGATCGGCTATGATACGGCGCTGCTGCGGGCGGTGAGCTCGGCGGTCAGCGTGCCGGTGATCGCCAGCGGGGGGGCGGGCAACGTGGACCACATGATCGAAGCCGTTCAGATCGGCGGCGCCGACGCGGTGCTGGCGGCCTCCATCTTCCACTTCGGCGAGGTCAACATCGGCGAGGCCAAGGCCGCCATGGCGCGCGCCGGTATCCCGGTGCGCCTGCCCGAGGAGGCGTTCGCATGAGCCGTCTCGCCGAAGTGCTCGACCGCTTGGCCTCGACCATCGATGCGAGGCGCGGGGCCGATCCGAAGTCGTCCTACACCGCCCAGCTGCTCGCCGATCCCGCGCGGGCGGCGAAGAAGCTAGGCGAGGAAGCGGTGGAGACCGTCATCGCGGTGGGCCAGCGAGACCCGGACGCCATCGCCGCGGAGAGCGCTGACCTGCTCTACCATTGGCTTGTCCTGCTGGCGGCGAGCGGGGTGAGCACCGATGCGGTAGCGGAGAAGTTGGCTGCGCGCGAGGGGACGTCCGGCCTCGCTGAAAAGGCTTCGCGCGGATAGGCCTTGCGTGGTTCGACACGCCCCTTCGGGCTGCTCACCATGACTGGTTCTGAGTTCGTCATCCTGAGCAGGCGCGAAGCGCCGTGTCGAAGGACGCACTAAACCTTCGGCCGACGCTTCAGCGCCACGTAAAGCGCACCCTCGCCGCCGTGCTGACGGTGCGCTTCCGACACGCCGGCGACGATCTCACGCAAGCTCGGCGCCGCCAACCACTCCGGCGTTCGTTTGCGCAGCACCCCCTCGCCGCGCGTACCCTTGCCGGTGATCACCAGCGCCGAGCGGTAGCCCTCGCTCCAGGCGCGGATCAGGAAGGCTTCGAGCGCGGCCTGCGCGCGGTCCTGATCCATGCCGTGCAGGTCGATCCGCGCTTCCAGCGGCTCGCGGGCGATGCGGCGAAGGCGGTTCGGTTCGATGTCTGTCGGCGGCGTGTAGGGCGCGCGGACTTTCGGCGGGCTCTTCGCGGCGAGCGGCAGCTGGACGGGAGCGGCGGGGGGCTCCTCCAGCTCGATTTCCGGAACGGCACGGCCCGGGAGCGGATGCACGGTCGCGGCCACGCGCGCCCAGAGGCGGTGGTCATCGGCGCGCCGCTTCATCGCGGGATCAGCCGGTACATGCGCAGTGTGTGGCGGATACGGCCCGCCTCCGTTCCGGCCGCGTCGCCGCGCCCGACGTAGAGGTCTGCGCGAACGTCGCCCTTGATGGCGCCGCCGGTGTCCAGCGCCATGACCAGCCTCCGATAAACGGGAAAAGCGCCCGGCAGCGTCGGCGCGCTCGCGTCGATCCAGAAGGGCTCGCCGAGCGGATGGCGGCTGAGATCCACGGCAATGGCGCGGCCCGCCGGCAGCGGGACGCCCGCGGCTCCGGCCGGGTCCGCCCCGTCATCGGGCGCGGTCCGGAAGAAGACGTAGCGCGGGTTCAGCTGCATGACCGCGTCGGCCTGCGGTCCACGATGGTCGGCCAGCCACTGGCGGATCGCCTGCGCCGAGGTGTCGGAACCGAGCAGGCCCTGGTCGCGCATGGGGGCGGCGATGGGCACGTAGGTCTGGCCGTTGTTGCCGTCGTAGAGGACCCGCACGCGGCGCCCGTCGGGCAGGCGCAGCGTTCCCGACCCCTGCACTTGCAGGAAGAAGAGGTCCTCCGGCCGCATCCAGGCGAGCGGGCGCTCTTCCGGCGTGGATTCGATGGTCGCGCGGTCGAGATAGGGCGAGGTCAGGTCGGCGGGTTTTGGCCGGACCACCGCCGTGAACTCGTCCTGGCGGGAGAAGCGCGCCTCGTACTCGGGCGCGAAATAGCCAGTGAGCAGGCCGTTCGGTCCGCTGGGCGCGGCGCGGAAGTTGGCCTCGAAGAACTGGCGGGCGGGGAATTCGTCTAGCACGCCCGCCGCCTGGGCCTTTCGGCAGATCGCCGCGTAGGCCGGTTCGCGCGAGACCTGGCAGGTGGCGCGATAGGCGGCGTAGGCGGCGGCGTGGTCCTCCTGCGCCCAGCCAGGCAGGGCGCTCAGCTCATAGGACACCGGCGGCGGGACTTCAGGCGGCCGTTCGGCCGGCGGGACGGGTCGGGGCGCCGGCGCTGGCGGCGCAACCGTCGCGCAGGCGGCCAGCGTCAGCGTGGCGAACGCGGCGGCTAGACCCCCCTTCCAGCGCATCAGGCCTCGGCGGTGTCCACGTGGACCAGCGTCCAGTTGGGGTCGCGGCTCTTCAGGTTGCGCTCGAAGGTCCAGAGCTCGGCCGTGCGGCGGTCGTCCACCGCCTCGCCTTCCGGCCCCTTCGTGCGCGAGCGGAATTCGGCCAGGAAACGCACCACGGCGGTCGCCACATCACCGGTGACGTCCATCTTCTCGATGTCGGCGCGGGGCGGGTGGAAGAACTGCACCTCTTCCGAGCGGCCCTCGGACTCGCGCGCCGCCATGTGGGATTCGAAATTGTCCATGACCGGCGTGGACAGCAGGGGTTTCAGCGCCTCGCGGTCGCCGCGCGAATAAGCGGTCACGATCATCTCGTAGGCCTGGCGCGCGCCGTCCAGGAACTTGCCGATGTCGAAGTTCGAGTCGCGCGCCCGCACGGCGGCGACGCCGGTCAGCGGCACCCCCGTCTGAGCCTGAGGAGTTTCGTCGCGCAGGCGATCGGCAGGCGGCCCCGGCCGCGCCTCCTCCGGCTGGCGGCCCACACGGCGGCCGAGCACCGAATAGAGCTGGAACAGCACCACGGCGGCCAGCACGGCGAAGATGATGAGTTCGAAGAGCTGCATGTCGCCGCCAATATAGGCGCCCCGCGCCTCGCCGTCAGGTCCCGTGAGATTGCGTGGCGCCATGGCGCGTGATAGCAGCGCGCCCTTCGGCTTCAGACGGACTTACCTTAGATGAGCAACTACGAAACCCCGACCGGCGCGCCGCCCGCGGGCCAGCCTGTCGAACAAGCGGGTTTCCGCATCCTCGCCCAGTTCGTCCGCGACCTGTCGTTCGAAAATCCGCGCGCGCCCGACAGCCTGCGGTCCGCCGGCGCTCCGCCCGACATCGATATGGGCGTGGAGATGAACGCGAAGGGCCGTCCCGACGGCCTGTTCGAGGTGGAGCTGAAGCTGTCGTGCCGCGCCACGCGTGGCGAGGAGCCGGTGTTCCACATCGAGCTGCTCTACGGCGGCCTTTTCGCCATCGAAGGCGTGCCGGCCGAAAGCATGGAAACCGTGCTGCTGATCGAGTGCCCGCGCTACCTGTTCCCGTTCGCGCGCCGGATCATCTCGGACCTGACCACGGAAGGCGGCTTCCCGCCCTTCATGATCGACCCCATCGACTTCCAGGGCATCTACTTCGCGCGCAAGGCCGCCAGCGAGAACCCCGGCGGCACGGCGTAAAAGGTCTTCCCCCTCTGGGGGAAGTACGGCCGAAGGCCGGGATGGGGGCTTCACCCGCTGAGTCAGCGGGCTTGAGCCCCTTCAGTCGCTTCGCGACAGCTTCCCCAAAGGGGAAGCACCTTCCACTACAGCCCGTGCTTTAGCCAGACGGCCTTGTCCTTCAGCACATCGCGCACGAAGGTCTCGTGCAGGGCGCGTTCTTCTTCGGTGAGACGCGGCGCGAGGGGTCGTGGGCGCGAGCCATAGGACGCCTGAACCGCAGCCGAGGTCGCTGTGGCCACAACCGTCTGGACACTGAGATCGAAGGCCCGTTCGCGACCGCCCTGCAGCTCCAGATAGACCGAGGCCAGGAGCCGGGCGTCGAGCAGCGCCCCGTGCTTGTCGCGCTCGGCCAGCGAGATCTTGAACCGCTTACAGAGCGCGTCCAGCGAATTGTACATGCCGGGAAAGCGCTGCTGGGCGAGCTTCAGCGTATCGACCCAGCGGCTCTCGTGCAGGATGTCGCGGCCGGCGCGCTCCAGCTCGTGATTGATGAAGCCGCGGTCGAAGGCGGCGTTGTGGGCGACCAGCGGGGCGTCGGCCACGAAGTCCAGCAGCTCGTCGCAGATCTCGTGGAACTTCGGCTTGTCGGCCAGCATGGCCAGCGAAATGCCGTGCACGCGCTCGGCGTCGGCGTCGATGTCGCGCTCGGGGTGGATGTAGCGGTGGAACGTCTTGCCCGTGGGGATGTAGTCGTCGAGCTCGATGCAGCCCACTTCGACCAGCCGATGGCCGGACTTGGGGTCGAGGCCGGTGGTTTCGGTGTCGAGGACGATCGCGCGGGCCATGGCCTCTTAGTGCGATGCTTTGGAATCGGCGGCAAGCGCGGGGACGCCCTCGCGCCGAAGGGTCGCAAGGATGTCGCGGACCTGGGCGCGGGCGTGGTCGAGGCCCTGGCCGGTGTCGACGACGAAGTGGGCGCGGGCGCACTTCTCCTCGTTCTTCATCTGGCGGGCGAGGATGGCGTCGAGCTTGGCCTCGTCCATGCCTTCGCGGCCGAGCACGCGTGAGCGCTGCACCTCGGCAGGGGCGCTCACGACCACGACGGCGTTCATCGCCTTCTCGCCACCGGTCTCGAACAGCAGCGGGATGTCGAGCACCACGATGTCGGCGCCCTTCGCCTGCGCGTCTGCGAAGAAGCGCGCGCGGCTTTCCGCGATCAGCGGGTGGACGATGGATTCCAGGCGCTTCAGCTCCTCGGGGTGGCCGACGACGCGGGCGCTGAGTTTCGCGCGGTCGACGCCGTTCGGGCCCGTCGTGCCGGGGAAGGCCGCCTCGATGGGGGCGACGGCTGCGCCGCCCGGAGCGTAGATTTCGTGGACCGCGGCGTCGGCGTCATAGACCGGCACGCCTTCGTCCCGGAACATGGCCGCGGTCGTCGACTTTCCCATGCCGATGGAGCCGGTCAGGCCGACGACGATCACTGCATGGCCTCCAGCGCCACGGCGCGGGCGTCCACTTCGGGGGGAGGTGGGCGGCCGAAGAAGGCCTCGAAGCTCGGCTTGGCCTGGCCGATCAGCATTTCGAGCCCGTCGACCGTCGGGTGGCCGCGCTCGGCGGCCTGGTCGAGGAAGTCGGTGACGAGCGGTTTGTAGACCATGTCCATCACTACCGCCGATCCCGGCGCGCACTCGAACGGCGCGTAGGGCCCTTCGCCGCCGCCCAGACCGAGCGAGGTGGCGTTGATGATCACCGCCGCATCCGCGAAGGCGTCCTCCGCGCGCTGGTAATCGATCACCTTCTCCCCGAGCTGCGCGGCCAGCGCATGCGCCCGTTCATGCGTGCGGTTCACGATCCGCACCTGTGGCGAGCCGGCCAGCACAAGCGCCGCGGCCGCGCCCCGTGCAGCGCCGCCAGCGCCGAGGATCACCGCCGGACCGTCTGCCGCCTGGAAGCCTTGGGTGGCGAGCGCCTCCAGCAGGCCGGGGCCATCGGTGTTGTCGGCGCGGATGTCGCCGTTCTCGAAGACCAGCAGGTTCGCGGCGCCGGCCAGCCGGGCGAGGTCGCTGGCCGAGGTCGCGGCGGCGAGCGCCTCTCCCTTGAACGGGATGGTCACATTCACCCCGCGCACGCCCCTCTTGCGCAGGTCGTCGATGAAGGACGCGAAGCCGTCGAGCGGCGCGAGGAAGGGTTCGTATTCGGCGTCTAGCCCGGCCGCGGCGATCCAGGCGTTGTGGATCGCGGGGCTCAGCGAGTGCGCAATGGGGTTGCCGACGACGCCTGCGATCATCCTCATGCGGTGAGCGCTCCGTGGCGGCGCAGGGTGTCGAGCAGGCCCATCAGCGGCAGGCCGAGAATGGTGAAGTAGTCGCCGTCGATCTTCTCGAACAGCTGTACCCCGTCGTCCTCCAGCCGGTAGCAGCCGACGGACGCCAGCAGGCCCTCGCCGTGGCGGGCCAGGTAGGCGTCGAGGAACTCGTCGGAGAAGTCGCGCATCGTCAGCGTGGCAGCCGGGACTTCGCGCCAGATCGGCTCGCCGTCTTTCGCCACCACCACGGCGGAGTGGAGCTTGTGCGGCCGGCCGCGCAGCATGCGCAGGCGCTCGCGGGCTTCGTGCAGGCTCTCGGCCTTATCGAAGAGGCGGCCTTCGAAATCGAGTGTCTGGTCCGCCCCGATCACCAGGCCGGGGCGGCCTCGGGAGGCGGCCACCGCCTTTCGTTCGGCGAGGACATCCGCGACCTCGCGGGGGCCCGCGCCTTTCGCCAGCAGCTCCAGTTTGACGGCGGTCTCGTCGACGCCGGCTCCTACGGTGTCGAACGTCACCCCCGCGGACGACAGCACGCTTGCCCGCGCCGCGCTTTTCGAGGCCAGGGTGACGGGGATCATCCCAGCACCTCGACCTGGCCTCGGCCGCCGGAGAGCAGGTTGATGATGGCCGCCGCCGTCTCCTCGACCGAGCGGCGGGTCACGTCGATCACCGGCCAGCCGTGACGCTCGTAGAGCCTGCGCGCGGCGATGATCTCCTGCCGCACGGCCTCCTGGTCGATGTAGCTGGTGTCGCGGTTCTCCTTCAGCGACAGCAGGCGGTTGCGGCGGATCTGGATCAGGCGGTCGGGGGAGGCGATCAGGCCGACGATCAGGGTGTTCTTCAACGCCAGCAGCTTGGTCGGCGGCTCGCGGCCCGGCACCAGCGGCACATTGGCGGCGCGGATGCCGCGGTGAGCGAGGTAGATGCAGGTGGGCGTCTTCGAAGTCCGCGAGACGCCGACCAGCACCACGTCGGCCTGTTCCAGGTCCTGCCCGCCCTGACCGTCATCGTGGCTGATGGCGTAGTTCAGCGCCTCCATCCGGTTGAAATAGTCGGCGTCCAGCGCGTGCTGCGCGCCCACCCGGTTGGTCAGCGGCACGCCGAGATAGCGCGACATCGCCGAAACCACCGGGTCGAGCGGCGCCACGACCGGCATGTCGAGCTTGCGGCAGCCTTCCTCCAGCGCCGCGCGCAGGTCGGGGTCGACGATGGTGTGCATGACGATGCCAGGCGAACCGGCGATCTCGTGGAGCGCGCGGTCCAGCTGTCGGTGCGAGCGGACCAGTGCATAGATGTGCTCGATCGGCAGCACGTCGGTGAAGCGGGCGCACACGGCCCTGGCCATCGCGTTCAGCGTCTCGCCCGTCGAGTCCGAGACGAGATGGATGTGGAAGTAGGTCGCGATCCGCGAGGCCGGGCTCATCGCCTTCCCTTAACTTGCGCGAGCGCAAGGAACCACCCTGTGGATGGTGCGTTGACTGAGCACCGGCCGACTGGCGTTCGCCGGTGGAGCAAACATGCGCCTGGCTCTTCGCCGCGAGGAGCCTGTGAGGCGCGGGCGTTTTCGTGCGCCGTCATCCCCAGTGCTTCAGGCCTGTGAGCGGCCGCGCGGGCGCTCATCGACAGACGCCGCAATCCTCGCCTCGTTCACAGCTCAGCTCGCCACATTCGCGCCGGATTCCGCTTGGCGCTTGAAGGCGATGGCCGGCTGTCCACGCAGTTCACAGGCGTCCACCGCGCTGGGGACAAACGCTGGGCGAGGCTTCGATGCAGGGCTGAAGGTCGGTGGGCGGCCGCCGTCGTCCCCGCTTTACCCATGCTTCACCACCTCATCCTCTCTCTTCTTAAAATCTTTAAGAGAGAAGGAAGGGTGGGGAGGGGTTTAAGCCTCCGGGCCGGGCCTTTAAGAAGCTAGGCGATGAGCGCGCCCCGTCCCGATCTCCTTCGTGTCCTTGCCGGCGAGAGGCTGGAGCGCCCGCCGGTGTGGTTCATGCGCCAGGCGGGACGGTATTTGCCGGAGTATCGGGAGCTGCGCGCCCAGGCGCCGGACTTCATCAGCTTTTGCCTGAACCCGGAGATGGCGGCCGAAGCCACCCTGCAGCCGATGCGGCGGTTTCCCTTCAGCGCGGCCATCGTCTTCGCCGACATCCTGCTGATCCCCGGCGCGCTTGGCCAAAAGGTCTGGTTCGAGGCGGGCGAGGGGCCGAAGCTTGGCGAGCTGCCGACTATCGACGAGTTGAACGCCGAGATCGACGCGTCCACCGGCAGGCTGGCCGCGGTCGGGGAGACGCTGTCGATCGTGCGTCAGGCGCTGGAGCCGGAGCGGGCGCTGATCGGATTCGCCGGCGCGCCCTGGACGGTGGCGACCTACATGATCGAGGGCGGTTCGTCGGACCGAACAGGGGCTCGGACCTACGCCTATCAGTTTCCGGGCAAGCTCGATGCGTTGCTGGATGTCCTGGTAGAGGCGACCGCGCGGTACCTGGTCATGCAGGCGCAGGCCGGCGCGCAGGTGCTCAAGCTCTTCGAGAGCTGGGCCGAGGGGCTGCCGGAGGATCTGTTCGAACGCATCGTCATCCGGCCACACCGGGAGATCGTCGAGAAGGTCCGGGCGGCCGGCGTGGACGCGCCCTTCATCGGCTTTCCGCGCGGCGCCGGGGCGCTGGTCGAGAACTACGCCGTGGCGGTCCCGGTCGAGGGCGTGGCGCTGGACACCCAGGCGGGCGCGGAACTCGGTCGGCGCGTGCAGCAGACGAAGGCCATCCAGGGCGCGCTCGATCCGCTCCTTCTGCGCGCCGGCGGGCTGGAGCTGGACCGGCGCGTCGATCAGCTGCTCGAGCAGTGGAGCAGCGGGCCCTACATCTTCAACCTCGGCCACGGCATCCTGCCCGACACGCCCATCGCGCACGTGGAGCAGGTGCTCAAAGCGGTGACCGGAAAATGAGCCGGCGCATCGCCGTCGTCCTGTTCAACCTCGGCGGGCCGGACGGACCGGCCGCGGTGAAGCCCTTCCTGTTCAACCTGTTCAACGACCCGGCGATCATCGGCGCGCCCGACTTCATCCGCACGCGGCTCGCGCGGTTCATCTCCAGTCGCCGCGAGAAGGCGGCGCAGGCCAATTACGCCATCATGGGCGGCGCCTCGCCGCTGCTGCCGGAGACGAAGAAGCAGGCCGATGCGCTGGAGGCGGCGCTCTCGGCCGAGCTGCCGAACGACGCCGTGCGCTGCTTCATCGCCATGCGCTACTGGCATCCGATGACGGCGGAGACAGCGGAAGCCGTCGCGGCCTTCGCGCCCGACGAGATCGTGCTGCTGCCGCTCTATCCGCAGTTTTCGACGACCACGACCGCCTCGTCCTTGAAGCTGTGGGGCGAGACCTATCGCGGGCCCGGCTGGACCCGCACGGTCTGCTGCTATCCGGAGGCCGACGGGTTCGTGGAGGGCTACGCGGGCCTGATCGAGAAGGCCTGGGAGGCGGCGGGCCGCCCGCGCCCCGCCCGGGCGCTGTTTTCCGCTCACGGCCTGCCTGAGAAGGTCGTCAAGGGCGGCGATCCCTATCAGGCGCAGGTGGAGGCGACCGCGGCGGCCGTGGCCAGGCGCCTTTCGGGCCTGACTGACTGGAAGATCAGCTACCAGAGCCGGGTCGGTCCGCTGAAGTGGATCGGGCCGGCGACGGACCAGGCCATCGTCGAGGCCTCGCGCGAGGGGCTGGCGCTGGTGGTGGTCCCCATCGCCTTCGTCTCGGAGCACATCGAGACGCTGGTCGAGCTCGATCACGAGTACGCGGCGCTGGCCAAGGGCAACGGCTGCCCCGCCTACATCCGCGTGCCCGCGCTTGGCGTGGAGGAGGCCTTCATCGGCTCCCTTGCGAAGATCGCGCTCGAAGCTCTACAGCGGGCGGGCGGGACCTGCCCGGGCTCTTCCTACGAATGCCGGCGCTGGTCGAAGTGCCCGAGAACGGAGACAGCGGCATGACCAACTGGCTGGCCGGCCACTACGACCTGCTGCGGGGCCTTCATATCATCGCGGTGATCGCCTGGATGGCGGGCCTGCTCTACCTGCCGCGCCTGTTCGCCTACCACACCCGCGCGACGCCCGGCTCGGAGATGGACGAAACCTTCCAGACCATGGAAGCCAAGCTCCTGCGCATCATCATGAACCCGGCCTTCGTGCTGACCTGGGTGTTCGGGCTTGGCCTGATCTTCGCCGACCGCGCGCGCTACGGCTCCTGGAGCTACCTCGGCCAGCCGTGGATGAGCACCAAGATCGGCGGCATCCTTTTCCAGACCGGCTGGCATCACTATCTGGCGATTGCGAGGAAGCGCTTCGCGCAGGGGCGCAACGTGCGCTCCGAGCGCTTCTGGCGCATGACCAACGAGTTGCCGTTCCTGGTGGCTATCGTGATGGTGCTGGCGGTGACGCTGGAGTTTGGGCGGTAGGTGCGTGGTTCGACACGGGCCTATGGCCCTGCTCACCATGACGAACTCAGAAATCGTCATCCTGAGCAGCGCCTGAAAGGCGCGTGTCGAAGGACGCACCGCTTGACCCACCCCGCCCGGCTGTGGTTCTCCTGAAGACCGACGCGTAAACCGCGTTCCCGCCTTTTCTCCCGACATCGCCAATCGCTGCTGACGTCGGGCCCGCAAACCATCTCCGCCTCAGGGCGGTCCATGTTTCCCAAAGGACGCCCAAGCTGCGTCCGCACGACGAGTCCATTCCCATGAACGAAGAAACCCCCACCGACGTCCTCGACGAAGACACCGGCCTCACCGTGGCTGAAGAAGGCGTCGATCTCGGCGAGAGCGCCGAGGACGAAGGGTCCGACATCAGCGCAGCCATCGCCTCGCTCGGCGTCACCCGCATGAGCCTGCAGGAGCTGAAGGAAAAGTCGCCGGCCGACCTGCTGGCGCTCGCCGAAAAGCTCGAGATCGAGAACGCGAACTCCATGCGCAAGCAGGACATGATGTTCGCGATCCTGAAGACGCTGGCCGAGGAAGGCATCGAGATCAGCGGCTCGGGCACCATGGAGGTCGTCCAGGACGGCTTCGGCTTCCTGCGCAGCCCTGAGGCCAACTACCTGCCCGGCCCCGACGACATCTACGTCTCCCCCTCGCAGATCCGGCGTTTTGGCCTGCGCACCGGCGACTCGGTCGAAGGCGCGATCCGCGCGCCGCGCGACGGCGAGCGCTATTTCGCGCTGGTGAAGGTCGACCGGATCAACTTCGAGGCGCCGGAGAACGTCCGCCACAAGGTCCACTTCGACAACCTCACCCCCCTCTATCCCGAAGAGCGGCTGACGATGGAGCTGCCGGATCCGACGGTGAAGGACCGCTCCGGCCGGGTCATCGATATCGTCGCTCCCCTCGGCAAGGGCCAGCGCTGCCTGATCGTGGCGCCGCCGCGGGTTGGTAAGACGGTGATGCTGCAGAACATCGCCAAGTCGATCGAGACCAACCACCCCGAGTGCTACCTGATCGTGCTGCTGATCGACGAGCGGCCGGAAGAAGTCACCGACATGCAGCGCACGGTGAAGGGCGAGGTCATCTCCTCGACCTTCGACGAACCGGCCACTCGTCACGTGCAGGTCGCCGAGATGGTGATCGAGAAGGCCAAGCGCCTCGTCGAGCACAAGCGCGACGTTGTGATTCTGCTGGACTCGGTGACGCGCCTAGGCCGCGCCTACAACACCGTCGTCCCCTCCTCCGGCAAGGTGCTGACCGGCGGCGTCGACGCCAACGCCCTGCAGCGGCCAAAGCGCTTTTTCGGCGCCGCGCGGAACGTCGAGGAAGGCGGCTCGCTGACCATCATCGCCACAGCCCTGATCGACACCGGCTCGCGGATGGACGAAGTCATCTTCGAAGAGTTCAAGGGCACCGGTAACTCGGAAATCGTGCTGGACCGGAAGGTGGCCGACAAGCGCATCTTCCCGGCCATCGACGTCCTGAAATCCGGCACCCGCAAGGAAGAGCTGATCACGCCGAAGGACCAGCTGCAGAAGACCTATGTGCTGCGCCGGATCCTCAATCCGATGGGGGCCCAGGACGCCATCGAGTTCCTGCTCGACAAGCTGCGGCAGACCAAGACCAACGGCGAGTTCTTCCAGTCCATGAATACGTAAGGAGAGCCCCTCTCCCCTTGCGGGAGAGGGGTTGGGGTGAGGGGTTGAAGATCGTTTCAGCTTCGATTCAGCGCATCCGCTTCGTCGAGGTTTGAGAAACCCCTCATCCGACCCGCTTCGCGGGCCACCTTCTCCCACAAGGGGAGAAGGGTTGTGCCGTGCGCGATAAGTTGCTCTAGTGCGTCCATAATCGCAACGCACCGGGGCTGAACGATGATCAAGGTCTTCCACTCTCCGCAGACGCGCTCGCTGCGTGTGATCTGGATGCTGGAGGAAATGGGCCTGCCTTACGAGGTCGAACCCGCCTCGCTGATGCACCCTAGCGAAGCGTTCCTGAAGGCGAACCCCAGCCGGACCCTGCCTGTCATGGTGGACGGGGATGTGGTGATCACCGAGTCCGTGGCGATCCTGCAGTACCTCGGCGCGAAGTACGGGCCGGCGCCGCTGGTCCCGCAGCCGCAGGATTCCGGCTATGCGGACTACCTCCAGTTCCTGGTCCTGGGCGAGGCCTCGCTGGCGGCCGGCCTGACGCCGATGGTGCGGGCGCGGTTCATGGCGCCCGACGACCAGAAGGACAACTGGACCCTGCGGAACAACGCCGACACCTTCATCCGTCAGCTCGCCCTGGTCGACAACAAGCTGGCCGACAGCGACTACCTGGCCGGCGATCAGTTCACGGCCGCGGATATCTCGGTCGGCTATGCGCTGGGGTTCGGCGTCTTGTTCGGGCTGGGCGAACGGTATCCGGAGCGCCTGCACACCTACCAGGACCGCCTGACGAGCCGCCCGGCCTTCCAGCGCGCCGCCGCTGTCGCCTAAGGGATCAGCAGCGTCGAGCCGACGGTCTGCCGCGCCTCCAGCGCTTCGTGCGCCCGGCGCGCTTCGGCCAGCGGGAACTCCTGCCCGATCTCGACCTTCACCGCGCCGCTCTCCAGCACGTGGAACAGAGCGTTTGCGCTCTCGTCCAGCTCCCGTGTGCTAGCGATGTAGTCGAACAGCGTCGGCCGGGTCAGGTACAGCGATCCTCGCATCAGCTTCAGCGGCGCGACCGGCGGGACCGGGCCCGAGGCGTTGCCGTAGGTGACCAGCACGCCGCGCCGGCCAAGGCTGGCCAGGCTGGCTTCGAAAGTGTCGGCGCCCACCCCGTCATAGACGACCCGCACCCCTGCTCCGCCGGTGATCGTCTTCACCCGCTGGGCCACGTCCTCTTCGCGATAGAGGATGACGTCTTCGCAGCCGTGCGCTTTCGCGATCTCAGCCTTCTCCGCTGATCCAGCCGTCCCGATCACTAGCGCGCCGAGCGCCTTGCCCCATTGGGCGAGAATCATGCCGACCCCGCCCGCGGCCGCATGGACGAGGATAGGATCGCCCGGCTTCACGGGATAGCAGCGGCGTAGCAGGAACTCCGCCGTCATGCCCTTCAGAATGCTTGCCGCCGCCAGCCGCGTGGAAATTCCCTCCGGCAACTTCACCGCCCGGTCGGCTGGATAAGTCCGTTTCTGAGCATAGGCGCCGAACCCGCCCGCGTAGGCCACGCGGTCGCCAGGCGAAAAGCGGGTGACGCCCTCCCCCACCGCCTCGACGACGCCCGCGCCTTCGGTCCCCAGCACCATCGGCAGCTTCATCGGATAGAGGCCGCCCCGGTGGTAGGTGTCGATGAAGTTCAACCCCACGGCCTCCTGGGCGATGAGGATTTCTCCGGGGCCGGGTTTCGGCTCCGGCAGATCGACCACTTCGAGAACTTCCGGCCCCCCCGTCCGCTGGACCTGGACCGCAAGCATGGCGGCTAGCCCAGGTTCGCGCGGAAGAAATCGAGCGTACGCTGGTTCGCCTTCCCCGCATCGGCGGCGTCATAGTGCTCGCCGCCCTTGCGCGCGAAGGCGTGGTCGCGGCCGGGGTAGGTGAAGATCTGGACCTTGGGATTTCCCTGCAGCGTCGAGACGATCTTCGCCTGCGCCTCCTTTGGCACGAACTGGTCCTCCTCGGCGATGTGCAGCAGCAGCGGCCGGGCCAGCGTCTTGGCCTCATCGACGAAGTTCTCGACGCCGACGCCGTAGTAGCCGACCGAGGCGTCCACATCGGTCCGGGTCGCCGTCAGGAAAGCCAGCAGGCCGCCGAGGCAAAAGCCGACCGCGCCGACCTTGCCGTTGCAGCCTTCATCATTGCGGATCGCGGCGACGGTGGCGGCGATGTCCTCCACCCCCTGTTCCACGTCGAACGCCTGGTAGAGCTCGAAGGCCTTCTTCCACTCGGCTTCCGACTGGTCGGTGATGTCGATACCGGGCTCGATCCGCCAGAAGAGGTCGGGGCAGATCGCCAGATAACCCGCGGCGGCGAGGTCGTCCGTGATCCCGCGCATCACCGCGTTCACGCCGAAGATTTCCTGGATCACCACCACGGCCGGCGCATTCGCCGCCTGCGGGCGCGCCACATAGGCGCTGAAGCTGCCGTCGGCGGTCTGGATGGTGGTGGTCTCGCCCATTGTCGTCTCCCTCTCAAGGCTGGCCTGCGCTAGTAACAAGCTCGCGGCGGAAAAAGGAAGACGGCGCCATGAAGATCGAGCTCGAGATCGAATGCACCCCGGCCGAGGCGCGCGCCTTCTTGGGGTTGCCCGACGTGAGCGCGCTGAATGAAGCCATGGTCGCCGAGATGCAGAAGCGCATGACCGAGAACATGGCCGCGCTGGCGCCCGAGGAGCTGATGAAGAACTGGATGGCCTTCGGCGCCGGCGCGCAGGAGCAGTTCATGAAGCTGATGACCGCGGCGGCCGGGACGAAGCCCGCCGGATGAGCGACACCATCTTCGCCCCGGCCACCGCCCCCGGCCGCGCGGCGCTCGCGGTCGTGCGACTGTCGGGGCCGAGGTCTGGCGCGGCGTTGCAGGCGCTGGCGGGGCGATTGCCGCCGGCGCGACGGGCGACGGTACGTGTCCTGCGCGGGCGGGACGGCGCGGTGATCGACGAGGCGATGGTCCTCTGGTTCCCCGCCCCGGCGAGCTACACCGGCGAGGACTGCGCCGAGATTTCGGTGCACGGCGGCCCGGCAGTGGTCGAGGCGCTGATCGAGGCGCTGGCGGCGCTGGGCCTACGGCTGGCGGAGCCGGGCGAATTCACCCGCCGCGCCTTCCAAAACGGCAAGCTCGACCTCGCCCAGGCGGAAGCAGTCGCTGACCTGATCGACGCCGAGACGCAGAACCAGGCGAAACAGGCGCTCGCCCAGCTCGGCGGCTCGCTCAGTCGGCGCTACGACGCCTGGCGGGATATCCTGATCGAGGCGCTGGCGGTGCTCGAGGCGGCGGTCGACTTCCCGGACGAGGACCTCCCCGCCGACGTCGCCGCTCGGGCCGGGCCCGCGCTGGAGCGGTTGCTGACCGAGATCGACGCCGCACTGGTGGATGAAGCGCGGGGTCGCCGCGTCCGGGAGGGCTTCCGCGTCGCCCTGATCGGCGCGCCCAACGCCGGCAAGTCGAGCCTGCTGAACGCGTTGGCCGGCCGTGATGCAGCCATCGTCACGCCGACCCCCGGCACGACACGGGACGTGATCGAGGTTCCGATGGTGCTGGCGGGGTACCGCGTCCTGCTGGCGGACACCGCCGGGGTGCGCGACACCGAGCACGACATCGAGGCCGAGGGGGTCAGGCGGGCGCGGGCATGGGCTTCTGAAGCCGATCTGAGGCTGTGGGTGGTCGACGCGTCAGGCTCAGACGGCGCGTGGCGGTTTGCGGAAGACCTGGTCCGGCCCGGCGACCTGCTGATCCTCAACAAGATCGATGTGGAGCGCGGCGCGGATGCGGAAGCGGTCTGCGCGCTGGGTTACGAGACGGTGGAGGTCTCAGCGGCGAAAGACGCCGCACCGGTTCGCGAGCGCCTGACGGAGCGCGTGATCGCTGCCCTCTCCGCGTCGGAGTTTCCCGCGGCGACTCGTCTGCGCCACGCCGAGCGCCTGCGGGAAGCGCGGGCGCGGATCGCTTCGGCCTTGGCCAACGCCGAGGAGGTCGAGCTGGCGGCGGAGGATGTGCGGCTCGCTGCGCGCGCCTTGGCTCAGGTCACCGGCGAGGTTTCCCCCGAGGATGTGCTCGATCGGGTGTTCTCGACCTTCTGCATCGGCAAGTGAGTGTTTCACGTGAAACACTGGCGGTGCGTGGTTCGGCACGGGCCGACGGCCCTGCTCACCATGACGACGTTTGTGAACTACAAAGTTCGTCATCCTGAGCAGCCCGCGTAAGCGGGCGTGTCGAAGGACGCACCCATGTTCCACGTGAAACATCGACCTGACCGCCCTCATCGCCTATATCGCGCGCCATGAGGTCCTGGGATGTGATCGTGATCGGCGGCGGGCACGCCGGGTGCGAGGCGGCCGCCGCTTCGGCCTGTGTCGGCGCGCGCACCCTGCTGCTCACCCACAAGATCGAGACCATCGGCGAGATGAGCTGCAACCCGGCCATCGGCGGCCTGGGCAAGGGCCACCTGGTGCGGGAGATCGACGCCCTCGACGGCCTGATGGGCCGGATGGCGGATAAGGCCGGCATCCAGTTCCGGATGCTGAACCGCTCCAAGGGTCCCGCCGTCCGCGGCCCGCGCGCACAGATCGACCGCAAGCTCTACCGCGACGCCATGCAGGCGGAACTCGCCGCGACCCCGAACCTGGAGATCATCGCCGAGGCCGTCGAAGACCTGGTCCTCGACAATGGCGCCGTCGCGGGCGTAGTCGGCGGCTCCGGGACCGAGTACCCCGCGCCACGCGTCGTGCTGACCACCGGGACCTTCCTGAAGGGAATCATACACCTCGGCGAAAAGCGCATCCCCGCCGGCCGGGTGGGCGATTCGCCGGCCATCGGCTTGTCCGACCGTCTCTACGCCTCGGGCCTGCAGATGGGCCGCCTGAAGACCGGCACCCCCGCGCGGCTCGACGGCAAGACCATCGCCTGGGAGCGGCTGGAGATGCAGCCGGCCGACGACGAGCCGGTCCCCTTTTCCTTCCTGACTGAAAAGATCGCGCTGCCGCAGGTGAAGTGCGGCATCACCTGGACGACGGAAGAGACCCACAGGATCATCGCCGAGCGGCTGACGGAGTCGGCCGTTTATGGCGGCCGCATCGCTGGACGCGGGCCCCGCTACTGTCCCTCCATCGAGGACAAGGTCGTCCGCTTCGCCGACAAGGCGAGCCATCAGATCTTCCTGGAGCCCGAGGGGCTGGACGACGACACCGTCTATCCGAACGGCGTCTCGACCTCCGTGTCGGAGGAGACCCAGGCGCTCTTCCTGCGCACCATCCCGGGGCTGGAAAACGTCGCCATCAAGCGCTTCGGCTACGCCATCGAATACGACTACGTCGACCCGCGCGAGCTCTATCCGACGCTGGAGGTGAAGCGCCTGCCGGGCCTCTATCTCGCCGGCCAGATCAACGGCACCACGGGCTATGAGGAAGCCGGCGCGCAGGGCCTGGTCGCCGGCCTGAACGCCGCGCGCGCGGCCTCTGGCGCGGAGCCGGTCACCTTCGCCCGGGACGAAGCCTACATCGGCGTCCTGATCGACGACCTCGTCACGCGCGGCGTCACCGAGCCCTATCGCATGTTCACCAGCCGGGCCGAGTTCCGGCTGACGCTGCGAGCCGACAACGCCGACCAGCGGCTGACCCGGCGCGGTATCGAACTGGGCGTCGTGGGCTCAGACCGCGCCGCGAAGTTCCGGGAGAAAGAGCGTGCACTGGCCGAGGCCCGCGCCCTCGCCGCCGCCTCGACGCTCACCCCAGCCGAGGCGGTGAAGGCCGGATTCAAGGTTAACGCCGACGGCCAGCGGCGGAACCTGATCCAGATGCTCGCCTACCCCTCCGTAACGCTGGACGACCTCGCCGCCGTCTGGCCGCAGGTCCGCGAGTGGGCCCCGCAGGTGCGCGAGCAGATCGAAATCGACGCCGCCTACCACGGCTACCTCGACCGCCAGGCCGCGGACGTTGAGGCCTTCCGGCGCGACGAGAACCTGCGCCTGCCCGCAGAGCTCGACTATGACGCCGTCGGCGGCCTTTCCAACGAGGTGCGCGAGAAGCTGAAGGCTGTTCGCCCCCTCACCCTTGGCCAGGCTGCGCGCATCGAAGGTGTCACGCCCGGCGCGCTTACCGCCCTGCTCGCCCATGCCCGACGCGCCCGCGCGGCCTGACGTCCACGACGCGGCAAGCTTTCAGGCGGCGAGCGGGTGCAGCGACGCCCAGCTCGCCGACCTGGTCCGCTTCCGCGAGCTGCTGGCCGAGTGGAACGAGCACATGAACCTTGTCGGCCCCTCGGCGCTGGAGGCCTTCTGGCCGCGCCATGCCTGGGACTCAGCGCAGCTGCTCAAGATCGAGCCGAACGCGAAGGTGTGGGCCGACCTCGGCGCCGGGGCGGGATTTCCGGGGCTGGTCCTCGGCATCTTGCTGAAGGGCGCGCCCGGCGCGCGGGTCCATCTGGTCGAGAGTCTCACAAAACGGTGTCGCTTCCTGGAAACCATAGTTGGGACTCTGAATCTTCCGGCGACAGTGCATAATGCCCGGGCGGAGGCGCTTTCGCTGAAGGTGGATGCGGTCACGGCGCGGGCTGTCGCGCCGCTGGTCAGGCTGCTCGGATACGCTGAGCCATACCTGAAGCGGGGCGCTGTGGGGGTATTCCTCAAGGGACAAGATGTTGCGTCCGAGTTGACGGAAGCTACTAAATATTGGAAATTTGACGTCGATCTGACCCCCAGCCTGTCCAGTTCGGAGGGCCAGATCGTGAGGGTGAAGGGGCTTGTCCGTGTCCGAAAAGTCTGACCCGGCGCTACGCGTACTCGTGATCGCCAACCAGAAGGGCGGGGTCGGCAAGACCACGACGGCTATCAACCTGGGCACCGCGCTGGCGGCGGTCGGCGAAAAGGTGCTGCTGATCGACGCCGACCCTCAAGGGAATGCCTCCACCGGCCTCGGCGTGCCGCGCACCCAGCGCAAGACCAGCCTCTACGACGTGCTGATGGGCGACCTGCCGCTTGCGGAGGCCGCCGTCCACACCACCCTCCCCGGCCTTGACCTGGTGCCGGCCGACGCCGACCTGTCCGGCGTCGAGCTGGAGCTGGGCGCGCAGCCGCGCCGCTCGTTCCGCCTGCGCGATGCGCTGGCGCCGCTGCGGGAAAAGGGCGGCTATACCTACGTGCTGATCGACTGCCCGCCGTCGTTGAACCTGCTGACGGTGAACGCGATGACGGCAGCCGACGCGGTGTTCGTGCCGCTGCAGTGCGAGTTCTTCGCCCTGGAGGGTCTGACCCAGCTAATGCGCACTGTCGAACTGGTGCGCGGCAGCCTCAACCCGTCGCTGGAGATCCAGGGCTTGGTGCTGACGATGTACGATCGACGTAACAGCCTCTCCGAACAGGTTGCCCGCGACGTGCGCCAGCACTTCGGCGAGAAGGTCTACGACACCGTGATCCCGAGAAACGTGCGGGTCTCCGAGGCGCCGTCGTTCGGCAAGCCGGTGCTGATCTACGATCTCAAGTGCGCGGGTTCGCAGGCCTACCTGAAGCTTGCGCGCGAGGTGGTCGGCCGCGAGCGGCAGCGTCAGGCGAAAGCCGCTTAGATTTCACGGGGTTAAATCATGGCCGACAGCACGATGGCCGAGGGCCGCAGGGGTCTCGGACGCGGACTTTCCGCTCTTCTGGGCGAGGCGGAGGCGCCCAGGGCGGCGGCAGGCGAGCCGTCGGGCCCCCGCGAAATCCCCATCGAGCTGATCGTCCGCAACCCCGACCAGCCCCGCCGCGCCTTTGCGGAGGCGGAGATCGAGGAACTGGCCGCCTCCATCCGCGAAAAGGGCGTGCTGCAGCCGGTGCTTGTCCGTCCCGCGCCGGGCGTGGAGGGGCAATACCAGCTGGTGGCCGGCGAACGTCGCTGGCGCGCGGCGCAGAAGGCCGGGCTTCGCAGCCTGCCGGCGCTGGTGCGCGAGCTCGACGACCTGCAGGTGCTGGAAATCGCCATCGTCGAGAACGTCCAGCGGGCCGACCTCAATCCGGTCGAAGAGGCGCTCGGCTACCGGGCGCTCATGGACAAGTTCGGCCGCACCCAGGAGGCGGTGGCGCAGGTGGTCGGCAAGAGCCGCCCGCATGTGGCCAACGCCCTTCGCCTGCTGAACCTGCCGGCCGAGGTGCAGGCCATGCTGGCCGACGGCCGCATCAGCGCCGGCCATGCTCGCGCCATCGCGGCCGCGCCCGACCCGCTGGCGCTGGCCAAAGAGATCGTCGAACGCGGCCTTAACGTTCGCGAGGCCGAGGCGCTGACCCGCAAGGCGCCCGAAACCAAGTCCGCCAAGCCTGCGCGCAAGGGCGGCGTGGTGCGCAATCCCGACATCGAGGCGCTGGAGAACGACCTCTCCGAAATCCTCGGCCTCGATGTGGAGCTCTTGGACCGTGGCGGGGCAGGCGAGCTTCGACTGCGCTATGCCACGCTGGAGCAGCTCGACGACCTCTGCCGGCGGCTGATGCGGTCATAAGGTGCTCCCCCTCTGGGGGAGCTGTCCGCGCAGCGGACTGAGGGGGCTTACCGCGCAGGTCTGCGCCCTACGAGCCCCCATCCCCGGCTTCGCCGGTACTTCCCCCAGAGGGGGAAGACCTAGAGGCCCAACCTCCTTGCCTTCCCCGCAATCGTCAGCGCGAGACGTTCGGCAATCAGCGTATCGGGCGAGCCGGCCGTCTTGCAGGCGCGGTCGGCGTTGAGCACCTCGGGCTGGACGGAGTCGAGTTGCGGCAGGGTCCAGGCCCTCGCCTGACGCAGGAACTCGCGCTCGTTCTTCCAGAAGACGCCGGAGGCCTTGGCCGCTTCCTGCAAGGACGCGCCGTTCTGCGCGAGCGTCAGGGTGCGGCGGAGTTTGCCAAGGTGCATGCCGATGGCGCGAACGGCCGCGGGGCCCGTCTCGCCCTCGGCGACGGCGCGGCGGAGGCCTGCCTGCGCGGGTCCGGGGCGGCCGCCGAACGCGTCGGCCGCGGCGTCGGCCAGCGAGGCTTCGGGTTCGACGCCGAGGAAGGCTTCGAGGTCGGCGGACGTGGCGGTCATGCCGCTGCCGGGGCCGAGGAAAAGGGCCAACCGCTCGATCTCCTGGCGGGCGACGCCGCGCTCCTTTGGCAGGCGCTGGACGAACAGGTCGAGCGCCTGGGAATCGAGGCCGACCTTGTCCTTCGCCAATGTTTCACGGACCAGGCGCGCGATGTCGCCGGGCTCGTCCTCATAGCAGGGGATGGTGGCGCAGCCGGCCGCCTTCTCGCCGGCCTTGCGCAGGGGGGAGTCGCGGCGCAGCTCTCCGGCTTCGACGATGAAGAAGGCGTCGGGGTTGAACTGGCAGTCCGCGTGGGCGGTGAGCGCCTCCGCGGCCGCGCGGTCCGGGCCGATCTTGTCGCTGCCGAGCCGCAGGCGGACGAGACGGCGGCCGCCCATCATGGAGAGCGCCGACAGCTCCTCCTCCAGCTTACCCGCGTCGTCGAGGTCGTTTTCGGTCAGCGAGGCGGCGTCGAAGGGATCGTCGGGGTTGGCGACGATCTTCTTCGCCAGCTGTGTGGCCCGGTCGCGCACCACGCCCCGGTCACGGCCGTAGATGAGCGCGCAGCGAATCTCTCCCCCCGGGGCGTTCAGGAAGCGCTCGATGTCGGGGCGGCGGGAGAGGATCACGGGCCTTAACCGCCCGCGCGGCCCGCCAGCCAGCTCGCCAGCTCCAGCTGGATGCGGTGCGCGGCGTCGGCGGCCGCCCGCGCCTCGGCGTCCTGCTGCGCGGCGATGCCGGCGTAGGGCTGGTCCTCGCTGTCGTAGGTGACTTCGGAATCGACATGGCCGGACTTCACGGCCGCCCCGCTCGCGGCCTCAACCAGGCGGTAGTCGACGCCCAGACCATACTCGTAGCGGCTGACGACCGCATCTTCGCGCAGGCCCCGGCCGACGCGGGAGGTCGTGAAGGCGAGCTCCAGCCGATAAGCGGGCCGCGTTCCGACCTTGCGAGCCAGCGCGTCGTCCAGCTCCTCGCGCAGCAGCTCGCCGACGCGGCCTTTCGGCGCGATTACGTCGATGGAGGAGAGCCCCGGCGCCACGCCCGGCGTCGCATAAAGCGGCGTGAACCCGCAGGCGGCCAGGGGCAGGAAGAGAAGGGCGATCAGCGCGCGCTTCACGTCAGCCTGCCACGATGTTGACGATACGGCCGGGCACCACGATCACCTTGCGAACGGTCATGCCTGCAAGGTGGCCCGAGACGGTCGGATCGGAAAGCGCCAATTCGCGGACGGTCTCTTCCGAGGCGTCCTTGGCCGCCCGGACCTCGCCCCGGCGCTTGCCGTTGACCTGCACGGGCAGCACGACCTCGGCGTCTTCGGCGAGCGCGGGATCGTAGGTCGGCCAGGGCGCGTCGACGGCCATCCCTTCGGCGCCGATCTTCGTCCAGCACTCCTCGGCCAGGTGCGGGGTGAACGGGGCGATCAGGCGGGCGAACACGGAGAGCGCCTCGGCGCGGGCGGCCAGCACGGACGGGCTCGCGCCGTCAGCCTTGAACTCCTTGAGGATGTTCAGGAATTCGTACAGGCGCGCGATGCCGCTGTTGAAGCGGAAGTGGTCGATGGATTCGGTGACCGCCTTGATCAGCTTGTGGGTCGCGCGGCGCAGTTCCTGGTCCGGTTCGGCGGCGGGAACATTCGCGGGCTGAGTCTCGAACTCATTCCAGACGCGCTGGACGAAGCGGCCGGCGCCCTCGACGCCGCCGGTGGTCCACTGCACGTCGCGCTCCGGCGGGCTGTCCGACATCACGAACAGGCGCGCGGCGTCGACGCCGTAGGTCTCGAAGATTTCCTCCGGCGCGACGACGTTCTTCTTCGACTTCGACATCTTCTCGATGTCGCCGATCTCGAGCGCTTCGCCGGTCTTCGTGTGACGCGCCTTGCGGCCCTTGCCCTCGCCCGAAAGCTCGACGAAGACGGGCTCGACCCAGGCGCCGTCCGCGGCGCGGTAGGTCTCGTGGGTCACCATGCCCTGGGTGAAGAGGCCCGCGAACGGCTCCTCGACTGAGAGCATTCCCTCGTCGGCCAGCGCGCGGGTGATGAAGCGGGCGTAGAGCAGGTGCAGGACGGCATGCTCGATGCCGCCGATGTACTGGTCGACCGGCAGCCAGTAGTCGGCCGCCGCCTTGTCGATGGGCGCGGCCGCGTCGGGATCGGCGAAGCGCGCGAAATACCAGGAGCTGTCGACGAAGGTGTCCAGCGTGTCGGTCTCGCGCTCGGCCGGCCCGCCGCAGCCGGGGCAGGTCGTGTGCCGCCAGGTCGGGTGGCGCAGCAGCGGGTTGCCGGGACGGTCGAAGCTCACGTCGTCGGGCAGCACCACCGGCAGCTGGTCGTCAGGCACGTTGACCACGCCGCACTTGGCGCAATGGATCACCGGGATCGGACAGCCCCAGTAGCGCTGGCGCGAGACGCCCCAATCACGCAGGCGATAGACGGTCGCGCCCTCGCCCTGCCCCTGCGCCTCGACGCGCGCGATGGCGGCGGCTTTGGCCTCCTCGACGCCCAGGCCATTCATGAAGTCCGAGTGGTAGATCGAGCCTGGGCCGACATAGGCCTCGTCGGCCACATCGAAGGTCTCGGGATCGGCGCCGGGCGGCAGCACCACCGGCGTTACCGGCAGGTCGTACTTGCGCGCAAAGTCGAGGTCGCGCTGGTCGTGCGCGGGGCAGCCGAAGATCGCCCCTGTCCCGTAGTCCATCAGGATGAAGTTCGCGATCCAGACCGGCAGCTTCCAGTTCGGGTCGAAGGGATGAACGACCTCGATGCCGGTGTTCAGCCCCAGCTTCTCGGCCGCCTCGATGTCGGCTTCCGAGGTTCCGCCCTTGCGGCATTCGGCGACGAAGGCGGCGACCTTCGGATCGGCGGCGGCCAGCTGCTCGGCCAGCGGATGATCCGGTGAGATGCCGACGAACGATGCCCCGAACAGGGTGTCCGGCCGGGTCGTATAGACCTCCAGCCCCTCGTTCATCGCCGGAGACGGCGCCTCGCCCGCCCAGCGGAAGGTCAGCCGCAGGCCCCTGGACCGTCCGATCCAGTTCTCCTGCATGATGCGGACCTTGTCGGGCCAGCGGTCGAGCGTCGACAGCCCCTCCAGCAGGGCGTCGGCATAGTCGGTGATGCGCAGGAACCACTGGGTCAGCTTGCGCTTCTCGACCACCGCGCCAGAGCGCCAGCCGCGCCCGTCGATCACCTGCTCGTTGGCGAGCACGGTCATGTCGACGGGATCCCAGTTCACCTGGGCTTCCTTGCGGTAAACGAGCCCCCGCTCCAGCAGCTTCAGGAACCAGCGCTGCTGCTGGCCATAGTAGGCCGGATCGCAGGTGGCGAACTCGCGTGACCAGTCGATCGACAGGCCGAGCAGCTTCAACTGCTCGCGCATCGCGGCGATGTTGTCGTAGGTCCAGCCCTTCGGGTGGACGCCCCGCTCCATGGCCGCGTTCTCGGCCGGCATGCCGAAAGCGTCCCAGCCCATCGGGTGCAGCACGTTGAAGCCGCGCGCGCGCTTGAAGCGGGCCACCACGTCGCCCATCGCATAGTTGCGCACGTGGCCCATGTGGATGCGCCCCGACGGATAGGGGAACATCTCCAGGATGTAGAACTTCGGCTTGTCAGTGGCCGCGTTTGAGGCGCGGAAAACGTCGGCTGAAGCCCACGCGTCACGCCACCTGGGCTCTACCTCTTTCGGATTGTAGCGGGCCATCGGGGAAGGCCGGATACCGGTTGCTTGTTAGCCGTTGACGTTGGCCAGCCGCAGCTGGCGGGCGCGGGTGAGGATGGCGTTCTCGAGATCCTCGGCCGTCTGCGGCGAGGGTTCGGCGTTCACCCAGTCGGTCCCGTTGTTCACCTGCTTGAAAACGGTGACGTTCAGGCCGTCGGCGCGAAGGCGGGTGTCGAGGATGTAGACGGTCGCCTTGAACCGCTCGGTCGGGACCTGCGGGTCGGAATACCAGTCGGTGATGATCACCCCGCCGTACGGATCGGCGGAAGCCAGCGGCATGAAGTTCAGCGTGTCGAGCGCCGCGCGCCACAGGTAGCTGTTGACGCCGATCTCGGCAGGGCCGCTTTCGGCCGGCTTGCCCTTCAGGAAGCCGAAGATGCCGTGATGCTCTTCATTGACGACTTTGGGGCCGCGGGTATGGCCGCAGGCGGAAAGGCCGACCAGGCTCAGGGCCGCAAGTCCGATCGTGACGCCCCGCATCACCGGCCCACGCACAAACGCCATTTCATATGCTCCGCTCGTGTTTCGCCGGCGATCACGCCGACGAGCCCCCAAAACCCAGTAAGCGGGTCTACAACAAGGCTTCGCCGCTCCCAAGCGGGAATCGCGTGGCGTTCGCGCCACAGGGCCGCAGTGAATCGTCGCGGTGCGCATCTGAGTCGCGGTGCGAGGCGTTGACCCCGGCGCTGATCGGTCTTTAATCGACAGTGACGTATCGTCTCCGAATGGAGACTTGGGGCTGACCGGGGGGCAAAGGTGGCGATGGCGCAGGGGCGCATCTTGGCGGGGATGGCCGCGTTGGTCCTGTTCGGGACCGCGGGGGCCGCTCATGCCGCGAATGCTCCGGCGAACAGCGCCGCGCCGGCCGCCGCCGAGGCGTTCACCGTGAGGGGCGACTTCAACGCCCAGGCGGCGGCCGCGCAACCTAACAAGATCCTGCAGTGGGACACCAAGAAGGGCCGCTGGGGCCTGAAGCTGGACCTCGCCGGCCGCGACGCCCAGTGGAAGGACGTCGATGTCGGCGCCTTCTTCCGGGTCACGCCCTCGCTGCGGGTCGGCGGCGCGGTGGGCCTCGAATCCACCCAGGACACGCCGGTGCAGGAGCGCAACAAGACCCAGCAAGCCGCGCCCAAGGTGCGGCTGGAGACGGCGTTCAAGTTCTAAAGGCGTCCACCGCCGCGATACCCACCGCGCCCGAGGCCATCAGCCTGCGGGCGTTTTTCATGTCTACGCCGCCGAGCGCGTAAACCGGGACAGGCGAGCGGCGGGTGATGGCGGCCAGGCGGACGGGCCCGATGGGCCTTCCCGCGGAAGGGCTGCGGCTTTCGAAGACCGTGGAGAGCAGGACGGCGTCGGCGCCGAGCCGCGCGGCCTTGCGGACGCCGAGCGGAGAATGGGCGGCGGCGGTGATGAGCGAGCGAGGGTGACGCGCTCGGATGCGCGGCAAGCGGCGCGCGAGGCGCTCGGGCAGGTGAATGCCTTGGGCCGCGCTCGCGAGTTGCTCGTCGGCTCCGATCAGGAGCGTCAGGCCGCGCCGACGCGCGACAAGGGCGAGCGTTCTGACTCGATCCGGCGCGTCTGAGGCTCCGAAAGCGCGATAGACGATCCCGGCGCCGCGCGGCAGGCGCTCCGCGATGGCGGTGGGATCGGGCGTACGCTCTGGGTCCGTCACGAACAGCAACGGCGGCAGGGGCTTTCGCCACCGGGATCGGCGATTTATGGCTCTTGCCGTCGCCCAGAGCTGGTCCAGAGATGTCCGCGCCATCCGACGCCCTCTATCAGGAAATCGCCGCCGCGCGTCAGACGGTGCTGGACAGGATCGCCGCGTCTGCGAAGGCGGCGGGGCGCGATCCGGCCGAGGTGACGCTCGTCGCCGTGTCCAAGCAGCAGCCGGATGAGCGGATCGACGCCATGCTCGCGGCGGGGCAGCGGGTGTTCGGCGAAAACCGGGTGCAGGAGGCGGAAGCGCGCTGGGCATTCCGCCGCGACGGCGTCGAGCTTCACCTGATTGGCCCGCTCCAGACCAACAAGGCCCGCGAAGCCGTCGCCCTGTTCGACGTCATCGAAACCCTCGACCGCGAGAAGCTGGCCCGCGTTTTGGCCGAGGAGATCGCCCACGCGGGCAGGACGCCGCGTCTCTACGTGCAGGTGAACACCGGCGAGGAGCCCCAGAAGGCGGGCGTGTCGCCCGCCGAGGCTGACGCCTTCATCGCGACCTGCCGCCAGACCTACGGCCTGACCATCGAGGGCCTGATGTGCATTCCGCCGGAAGCCGAACCCGCGGGACCGCACTTCGCGCTGCTGGCGAAGATCGCCGCCCGGAACGGGTTGTCGAAGCTCTCGATGGGCATGAGCGCCGATTACGAGACGGCGGTGCGGTTCGGGGCGACCAGCGTGCGCGTGGGCTCGGCGCTGTTTGGAGCGCGGTCGCCTAGACCCGCCTGACCTCCAGCGCGTCGCCCGGTTTCGCTACCGCCAGCAGCTCCAGCAGGTCGGCCTTGGCGAGCGCCACACAGCCCTGCGTCGGCGGGTAACCTGGCTTGGCGCAGTGCAGGAAGATGGCCGAGCCCATCCCTGGAAAGGGGGGATCGTCGTTGTGGGCCAGGATGACCACGACGTCGTAGAGCTCGTCCTCGCGCCACATGGTCTCGCAGCTCGCCGGATAGGGCAGCGCGACCGGGCGGTTGTAGTTCGGATCGCGCGGGTCGTCGCACCAGCCGTCCTTCGGGTCGATGGGCGCGACCGGCAGCGCAGTTTGCGGCGCGGGCCCCCGGTCCGGCCGATAGAGCACGCGCCGCATCGGCCACGCACCCAGCGGCGTCGCCCCGTCTCCCTCGCGTTTGTCCGAGGCCGCGACCACGCCCGCCGGCCCCAGCGCGCATCGCACGCGCCGGCCGTTCAGCTCGAACGTCCCGTCCGAGAAGGCGGTGAAATGCATCGGATTGCGTCCTTTGCCCTGCCAGCCATTCCAGTGCATCTTGCGCGGGCATGGCGCAACGCAAGACCATCCTGATCATAGACGATGACGAGGAGCTGCGCGGCGCGCTCGCCGAGCAGCTGCAGCTCCACGAGGAGTTCCAGGCCATCGAGGCCGAGGCCGCCGGCGAGGGCGTGCGGGTGGCGCGCGAGCGGCGGCCCGACCTCATCCTGCTCGACGTCGACCTGCCCGACATGGACGGCCGCGAGGCCTGCCGGCTGATGCGCAAGGGCGGGGTGAGCGCGCCGGTCATCATGCTGACGGCGGCCGACAGCGACTCCGACACCATCCTGGGGCTGGATGCGGGCGCCAACGACTATGTGACGAAGCCCTTTCGCTTCGGCGTGCTGTTGGCCCGCATCCGCGCCCAGCTGCGGAGCCATGAGGCTTCCGAAGACGCCCACTTCCGCATCGGCCCCTACGAGTTCCGGCCCTCGGCAAAGGTTCTGGTCGACGACAAGGGCAAGAAACTCCGCCTGACGGAGAAGGAGACCAACATCCTGAAGTACCTCTACCGCGCCGGCGAGAAGCCGGTGACGCGGGAGGAGCTGCTGACGGAGGTCTGGGGCTACAACGCAGGCGTCACCACCCACACGCTGGAAACCCACGTCTACCGCCTGCGCCAGAAGATCGAGCCCGATCCCGCCAACGCCTCGATCCTGATAACCCAGGCAGGCGGGTATCGGCTGCAGCCCTAGAGGATCAGGTCCGCGCTGACCGGCGCGTGGTCGCTGGGCTTTTCCCATTCGCGCACGTCGTCGTGCACCCGCGAGGCGGCCGAGCCCAGGCGGAAGGCCGCCTCACGCAGGGCGGGCGTGACCAGGATGTGGTCGAGGCGGAGCCCACGGTTCGAGGCGCGGAAGTCGAGCGCGCGATAGCTCCACCAGCTGAACAGCTTCTGCGGCTCCGGGATCGTCTCGCGGGGCAGGTCGATGAAGTTCAGCGAGCGTCTGAGCGCCTCGAACGCCTCCACCTCGGCCGGGGTGTGGGAGACGATCTTCGACATGTAGCGGTGGTTCCAGACGTCGTGCTCGCCCGGCGCGACGTTGAGGTCGCCCGTGACGACGATGGGCTCCTTCGGGTCGCGGCGGGCCAGTTCGGCGGTCAGCTTTTCGTAGAAGTCGAGCTTGTGGTCGAACTTGGGGTTGGCTTCACGGTCGGGCGTGTCGCCGCCGGCCGGGATGTAGAAGTTGTGGATCTCCACGCCCGCCACCTTCGCGCCCACGCACCGGGCATGACCCTCCCGGCAGACGTCGAGCGGCGGGGCGTCCTCGATCGGCAGACGAGACGCGATGGCGACGCCGTGCCAGCCCTTCTGGCCGGCGATCTTCAGGTGGCGGTAGCCGAGCTCTTCGAACGCCTCGCGCGGGAACTCGCCCTCGCGGCACTTGATCTCCTGCAGGCACAGCACGTCGGGCGCGGCCTCGCGGATATAGCGGGCGATGTGGTGCGTCCGGGGACGGACCGAGTTGATGTTCCAGGTGGCGATCCGCAGGCGCATGGCTTGGTACTTAGGCAAGAAAAGGCCCCGGTGCGAGGGGGTCGCGCCGGGGCCTGCAAGGTCATGTCTCACGCCGCCGCCGGGAGGGGATAGGATCCGGCAGGGTTGGGCGGACAGGCGCCAAAACCAGCGCCTATGGCCACGTTGCAAAACTGCCACTGCCGCGACGGAAAGTCAATCGACTATCAATTCACGGCTTGCCTGTGGCGAAGTTATCACATTGGGCGCGGACCGCCCTTCGGCCGTGGGTCCTTCAGACGGAAGAGACCGGGGTCGATGCTGGCCGACTGCAGGTCGGTCAGTTGCACGCGCGTTGTGCCGCCCTGGGCATCGGTCACCGTCCAGCCGACCAGCCGCATCGGGGAGTCGGCGAAGGTCAGCGCGATCTGGCCGCGCGTCTGTTTGCGGGCGTCGCGGGCGGTCAGGGTGAAGCCGTCGGCCAGGCGCGTGACGCCGGTCACCTGCACGCCCTTGTCCAGCCGTACCTCGCGGGCGAGGAAGAGGGCGAGCGGGGTGGCGCTCAGCGGATACTGGTTGAAGGTCTTCAGCCGCTTGTCCGCCACCGAGACCCTCGAGCCGTCCGACACCACGGTGAGGCCCGACGGCGGATCGTAGGCGAAGCGCGCCTTGCCCGGCCGTTGCAGGTAGATCTCGCCACGGCTGACGGCGCCGCGCGCGTCGGTCTGGACGAAGCGGCCCTTCACCGACTTCATCGACTGGAGATAGGCCACGGCCTTGTCGACCAGCGCCTGGTCGGAGGGCGCCAGCGCGGCGAAGGCCTGGATCGGGGCGACAGCCAGGGCCAGCCCGATCACGGCGGCTCGGCGGGTCGTGAAGAAAGTCATCGAGAGCTCCTTCTCGTTGGCCCTCACTATGGCTTGCCGCATCGGCGCGCAAATGGCCGCGGCTGGGCGGCATTGCGGCGCCAGGATGACCAGGCGTTCATCGTGAGGGCGCTAGACCGGCGGCGGTCCTGCCAGGATCTCGCGTTTGCCGGCATGGTTTGCGGGTCCGACAACGCCCTCTTTCTCCATGCGTTCCATCAGCGAGGCCGCGCGGTTGTAGCCGATCTGCAGCCGGCGCTGGATGTAGGACGTCGACGCCTTGCCGTCGCGAGTGACTACCGCGACCGCCTGGTCGTAGAGGTCGTTCGACCCCTCGCCCCCGCCGCCGAAGTCGAAATCGCCCTCCTCGTCCTCCTCCGGAGAGGCGGTGACCTCCTCGAGGTACTGCGGCTGGCCCTGCGAGCGCAGGAACTGGGCGACGGCCTCCACTTCCCCGTCGGAAACGAACGGCCCGTGCAGGCGGGTGATGCGCCCGCCACCCGCCATGTAGAGCATGTCGCCCTGCCCCAGCAGCTGCTCGCCGCCCTGTTCGCCGAGGATGGTGCGGCTGTCGATCTTGGAGGTGACCTGGAAGCTGATCCGGGTCGGGAAGTTGGCCTTGATGGTGCCTGTTATAACATCCACGGACGGGCGCTGGGTGGCCATGATCAGGTGGATGCCGGCGGCCCGCGCCATCTGGGCGAGGCGCTGGACGGCGCCTTCGATGTCCTTGCCGGCCACCATCATCAGGTCGGCGACCTCGTCGATCACGACGACGAGGTAGGGCATCGGGTCGGGCCGGATCTTTTCGCTCTCGTAGACCGGGCGGCCGTGCTCGTCGAAGCCGGTCTGGACGGTGCGCTCGAAGTGCTCGCCCTTGGCGGCGGCTTCGGCGACCCGCTCGTTGTAGCCGGCGATGTTGCGCACGCCGATCTTCGACATGCGGCGGTAGCGGTCCTCCATCTCCCGGACCGTCCACTTCAGCGCAACGATGGCCTTCTTCGGATCGGTCACGACCGGCGCCAGCAGGTGCGGGATGCCGCCGTAGACGGAAAGCTCCAGCATCTTCGGGTCGATCATAATGAAGCGGCACTTGTCCGGCGGCAGGCGGTAGAGGATCGACAGGATCATCGCGTTGACGCCGACCGACTTGCCCGAGCCGGTAGTCCCGGCGATCAGCAGGTGGGGCATCTTGGCGAGGTCGGCGATGTAGGGCTCGCCGCCGATGGTTTCGCCGAGCGCCATGGGCAGCACCTGGCTCGACTTCTCGTAATCGGCGCTGGCCAGCAGGTCGCGCAGGTAGACGGTCTCGCGCCGCGCATTGGGCAGCTCGATGCCGATGGCGTTGCGGCCCGAGACCACCGCCACGCGGCAGGCCGAGACGCTCATCGAGCGCGCGATGTCATCGGACAGCGCCACGACGCGCGCGTGCTTCACGCCGGGCGCGGGGACCAGCTCGTAGAGGGTGACGACCGGGCCCGGCCGGATCTGGTCGATGTTCCCCCGCACGCCGAACTCGGCCAGCACGCTCTCCAGCAGGCGCGCGTTCTGGCGCAGCGCCCCTTCGTCGAAGGCCGAGGCGCGGGCCGCAGGCTTGGCCAGCATGGCGAGTTCGGGCAGCCGGAAGCCGCCGGGCTGGACGAAATCGAAGCTCTTCTGCTTTTCGCGGCTCTCGCGGGGCGACTCCTTGGCGAGCGGCTTGGGCTGGCGGATTTCCAGCGGCCGTCCGTCCACATCTTCGTCGTCGTCCTCGTCGAGGTCTTCGTCTTCGATCTTAAGCCGCGTCGCCTTGGCGACCTTGGCCGGCTTGACGGGCACGGGCGACGGGGCCGGCTTGGCCGTGACCTGCAGCCACCAGTCGGCGATGGCCCGGCGGCTCAGGCCCACGGCGAAGGCGAGCGTCCCGGCGGCGATCAGGCCCAGCGTCACGGCGGCGATCAGCTCGGCGCCGGGCACGGTGGTCTTCGCGATCAGGCCCGCGAGCCCGTTCAGCAGCCCATCGCCCCAGAAGCCGCCGAGCCCCGCCGCAATCGGCCAGGCAGCGGGTGGCGCGGGGGCGGCCAGAACGCCCGCGAGCGCGATCAGGCCTATCAGCGCCACGGCGGCGCGGATGCGGACCTTCAGGCGCGAGACGTCGGGCGCAGCATCCGCCACGCGGTTGACGCCGAAGATCACCATCAGCAGCGCGGCGATCCAGGCGGAAAGCCCCAACGATTGGATGAACAGGTCTGCGAGCACCGCACCCGTGCCGCCGAGCAGATTGGTCGGCGCGCGCACGGAGGCGGCGTTCAGGCTGGGATCGGCGGCGTTGTAGGTCGCGAACGCCAGCACCAGCGCCGCGCCGATGCCGGCCACGACCGCGCCTCGCAGCCGCGCGGTGAAGGGCCGGGTCCAGGCGTAGCGGACCAGCTCCCAGATCATCTCGCCCGCCGTGCGCCGAACAGCCCTGGCCATACGCAAACCTCGAATCGAACCCTGAACCGACAGTCGTGGCGCAAGAGGGTTAAGGCGCGTTTACCAGAGCCGTCGAGGCTGCTCCGCGGCGTGGGTCACAAACCCGGCTCGCCGAGCGCCGCAATATCCGGAATCTCGTCGAAAGCCGGCGGGGTCCGACTGGCATGCGGGCAGCGGCGGGCGATTTCGGCGGCGCTGTCCCGGAGCGCGGCTTGAACGAGCTTGCGGCGCTGGGCGTAGTCCATGAAGGCGATCTGGTCGCGCCACCAGTTTCGGCCTGAGTAACCTTCCGGCAAGGGACAGGCAGGCGCGGTCACGTTGACGAAGAACTGGCTGTCACCAGTCGAGAGTTCGAACCGGAAGCCCCGGGCCTCGGCGAGGGCAAGGCAGTTGGAGGCGAACTCGTCGCCTCCCTTGCCGCACTCGATCTTCCAGGGTGGCGACACCGGCCTCGCCGCCGCCGCGACGGGCAGAAGGACCGCGACCGCCGCGCCGAGCAGCAGGCGCCCGCCCATGCGGACTCAGGCCTTCCTGACCGGCGTCTTCTTCGGCGTCGGCAGAGGGGCGCTCTGTTCGGCGCGCAGCAGGTCGCGGATTTCGGTGAGCAGCGTTTCGCTGGGCGTCGGCGATGGCGGCGCGGTCGGCGTCTCGGCCTCCTGGCGGCGCAGGAAGTTCACCAGCTTGACCAGCAGGAAGACGACCCAGGCCACGATCAGGAACTGGATCACCGCGTTGATAAAGGCGCCGTACTGGACCGCGACCAGCTCCACCGGCTTGGTGGCGGGATTATCGGGCCGCAGCACCCACTCCATGTGGGAGAAGTCGATGCCGCCGGTCACCAGTCCGATCGGCGGCATCACCACCTGGTCGACCAGGCTCTTGACGATGTTGTTGAAGGCCGCGCCGATGATCACGCCGACGGCCAGGTCGATGACGTTGCCGCGAGCGATGAACTCGCGGAACTCGCCGATGACCGTGCGATGCTTGATCTCAGGCATCTTCGGCGTTCAGTCGGGCGCGCAGTTCCTTGCCGCTCTTGAAGAAGGGCACGTGCTTGGCGCGGACGTCGACCGGATCGCCGGTGCGCGGGTTGCGACCGGCGCGGGCCGGGCGGGAGCGGACGGAGAAGGCGCCGAAACCGCGCAACTCCACGCGGCCGCCCCGCTCCAGCGCATTGATGATGCGGTCGAGGATGACGCCCACCACGCGCTCGACGTCGCGCTGCGTCAGGTGCGGATTTTCGGCCGCAAGCTTGGCGATCAGCTCCGACTTGATCATGGAAGTCCCCTCGTCCCGGAACTGGACCATTGCCCAATTAGCATGGTCGTTTCAAGGGTTTAGCGGAAGGGGGGTAAAGAAAAAGGGGCGAGGTGTCAGGGGCTAGGGGTTAGCAGGTGCAGCTGCACCTCTCGTCCCTAATCCCTAGCCCCTCGCCCCTAAAGCGAGCAAAGCGAGCGCCTACTCCTTCGAGCCGGCCTTCTCGCGAAGCGCCGCGCCCAGGATGTCGCCGAGCGAGGCGCCGGAGTCGGACGAGCCGAACTTCTCGATCGCTTCCTTGTCCTCGGCCATCTCCAGCGCCTTGATCGACAGGGACACCCGGCGGGCGGCCTTGTCGATGTTGGACACCTGGGCGTCCACGCGGTCCCCCACGGCGAAGCGCTCGGGGCGCTGCTCCTGGCGGTCGCGCGACAGGTCCGACTTGCGGATGAAGGCGGTCATCGGCGCGTCGTCCTCGCCGAACTTCACCTCGATGCCGCCGGACGTGACCTCCGTCACCGTGCAGGTGACGGTCTGGCCCTTCTTGTAGGTGTCGCCGGTCATCGGATCGCCGGCCAGCTGCTTCACGCCCAGGCTGATGCGCTCTTTCTCGACGTCGACATCGAGAACCTTGGCCTTGATGACGTCGCCCTTCTTGTACTTGGCCATCGCCTCTTCGCCCGGGACGTTCCAGTCGAGGTCGGAGAGGTGGACCATGCCGTCGATGTCGTTCTCGAGGCCGATGAAGAGGCCGAACTCGGTGGCGTTCTTCACTTCGCCTTCGACGGTCGAGCCGATCGGGTGAGCCTCGATGAAGGCCTCCCACGGGTTCGGCATCGCCTGCTTCAGGCCGAGCGACACGCGGCGCTTGGACGGATCGACGTCCAGCACCACCACGTCCACTTCCTGCGAGGTGGAGACGATCTTGCCCGGGTGCACGTTCTTCTTCGTCCAGGACATTTCCGAGACGTGGACCAGGCCCTCGACACCGGCTTCCAGCTCCACGAAGGCGCCGTAGTCGGTGATGTTGGTGATCCGGCCGGTGAAGCGCGCGCCCACCGGGTACTTGGCTTCGACGCCGTCCCAAGGATCGGACTGCAGCTGCTTCATGCCGAGGCTGATGCGCTGGGTGTCGGGGTTGATCTTGACGATCTGCACCTTGACCGTGTCGCCGACCGCCAGAACCTGCGACGGATGGGAGACGCGCTTCCAGCTCATGTCGGTGACGTGCAGCAGGCCGTCGATGCCGCCCAGGTCCACGAAGGTGCCGTAGTCGGTGATGTTCTTGACCACGCCTTCGCGGATTTCGCCCTCTTGAAGCTGGCTGACCAGCTCGGTGCGCTGCTCGGCGCGGGCTTCTTCCAGGATGGCGCGGCGGGAGACGACGATGTTGCCGCGCGGGCGGTCCATCTTGAGGATGGCGAAAGGCTGTTCCTTGCCCATCAGCGGGCCGACGTCGCGGACCGGCCGGATGTCGACCTGGCTGCCCGGCAGGAAGGCCGAGGCGCCGCCGAGGTCGACGGTGAAGCCGCCCTTCACGCGGCCAACGATGGCGCCCATGACCGGTTCGTTCGCCGCGAACACGCCTTCCAGGCGCGTCCAGGCTTCCTCGCGCTTGGCCTTCTCGCGGGAGATGACCGCCTCGCCCATCGCGTTTTCGATACGCTCGAGGAAGACCTCGACCGTGTCGCCCACCTTCACGGTCGGCTTGCCGTTCTCGTCCGTGCCGAATTCCTTGGCCGGCACGCGGCCTTCGGTCTTCAGGCCCACGTCGACGATGGCGAAGTCCTTTTCGATGCCCACGACCGTGCCGTGGACCACCGAGCCTTCCATGAATTCCTTGCCGCCGAAGTTCTCATCGAGGAGGGCGGCGAAATCGTCCCGCGAGGGGTTCATGCTCAGGTCGTCAGCCATATGCTGTCTTTAACATCTCTGGTTGGGGGACGGGGGACGACGCATTCCGCGCCGGAGTCCGGGCGTCCGTTGGGTTGTCAGGTGAGTGCCCCGCGGCCGTCTGAGGGAAAGGCGCGGGTGGATTAGCCCCCTAGGGGAGCGCGCGCCGCCTCGACGATGCGGCGGGCCGCATCGAAGGCGGCTTCTATAGTCATTTCGCTGGTGTCCAGCAAGACGGCGTCGTCGGCGGGGCGCATGGGCGAGTCCTCCCGGCCGGCGTCGCGGGCGTCGCGCGTGCGGATATCGGCGAGGATGTCTTCGTAGCTCACGCTCTCGCCGTTCGCCGCCAGCTGCTTCCAGCGCCGCTCGGCCCGGATCTCCGGCGAGGCGGTGACGTAGATCTTCACCTGGGCGGTGGGGCAGATCACCGTGCCGATGTCGCGGCCGTCGATCACGGCGCCCGGCTCCTGGGCGGCGAAGCTCTGCTGGAATTCGCGCAACGCCACGCGGACGTCGTGGTGGACGGCGACCCGGCTCGCCGCATCGCTGGCGGCCCGTGCGCGAACCTCCGGGTTTTCCAGCTCAGCCGGATCGAGGCTCAAGGCCACCGCTGCCGCGGTCGCCTGGTTGTCGGGATCGCCGCCTTCCTTCAGGACTCGCACGCCCACCGCTCTATAGAGCAGGCCGGAGTCCAGCACCGGCAGGCCGTACGCTTCGCCGAGCCTGGCCGCTATGGTGCCCTTGCCCGAGGCGGCCGGTCCGTCGACGGCGATCACGAACCCCATCAGGCGATCTCCGCGCCGAGCGAGCCCATCAGCTCGGCGAAGCCGGGGAAGGAGGTCGCGATCATGCCGGGCTCATCCACCTTCACCGGCTTTTCGGACGCTAGCCCCAGCACCAGGTGGCTCATGGCGATGCGGTGGTCGCCGGCGGTGTCGATGGAGCCTCCGCCGCGCGGCGGCCGGCCCGGTCCGTGGACGATGAAGCCCTCCGGCTCCTCTTCCACATCGACCCCGCAGGCCTCCAGCCCGCGCGACATCAGCGCGATCCGGTCACTCTCCTTCACCCGCATCTCGCCGATGCCGCGCATGACGGTGTCGCCTTCGGCGAATGCGGCGGCGACGGCCAGGATCGGGTACTCGTCAATCATGGACGGCGCGCGCTCCGGCGGAACGACCACGCCCTTCAGCGCCGAATAGCGTGCGGTCACGTCGCCGACATGCTCGCCGCCCGAGGCGCGCGGGTTCGAGACCGTCAGGTCCGCGCCCATCTCCTTCAATGTCTCAAAGAGGCCCGTGCGCAGCGGGTTCAGCAGCACGCCCTCGACCGTCACCTCCGACCCCGGCGTGATCAGCGCCGCCACCAGCGGGAAGGCGGCCGACGACGGATCGCCCGGCACGGCGACGTGCGTCCCGGTCAGCTTCTGGCCGCCCGGCAAGATAATGACGCCATCCTTCGTGTGCACCTGCGCCCCGAAGGCTCGCAGCATCCGCTCGGTGTGGTCGCGGGTGGCTTCCGGCTCCTCGACCTCGACCCCGCCGTCCGCGTTCAGGCCCGCCAGCAGCACCGCCGACTTCACCTGCGCCGAAGGCACCGGCACGCGATAGCGGATGTGGTGGAGGTTGCCGCCGCGAAGCGTCAACGGCAGTCGTCCGCCTTCCGAGGCCTCCCAGGCCGCGCCCATCTCGCCGAGCGGATTCAGCACCCGGTTCATCGGCCGCTTTCTCAACGAGGCGTCGCCCGTGAAGGTCGCCACGATCGGGAAGGCCGCCGCGGCTCCCATGATCAGCCGCACGCCCGTGCCGGAATTGCCGCAGTCGATGACGCCATCGGTCGCCGAAAAGCCGCCGCGCCCTTCCACCGTCCACCGGCCCTCGCCTTCGCGCGTCACCGAGGCCCGGAACGCCCGCATGGCGTCAGCGGTGCGCAGGACGTCCTCGCCTTCCAGCAGCCCCTCGATCTCGGTGCGGCCGACAGCGAGCGCGCCGAGGATCAGCGCGCGGTGGGAGATGGACTTGTCGCCGGGGGCCCGGATGCAGCCCTTCAGGGCGCCTCCGGGACGCGCGGTCATCGCGGCCGCGATCATGCCTGAACCGGGCTCCTTCAAGGCGGTGTTTGCGGGCAAGGGGATTGCTTTTGACAGCGGCGTTGGCGCGTGGCAAGGGAGCCGCCGCTTACGGATCGGAAGGACCCCGGCCTTGGCCAATCCCGAACTCGGCGCCAAGCAGATTTGCCCTGCCTGCTCGGCTAAATTCTATGACCTGAACCGCCGCCCGGCCACCTGTCCGAAGTGCGGCGAGGCGTTCGATCCGGAAGAGGCGGTGCGCAACCGCCGCGTCCGCTCGCGCATCTCCACGCCCGACTACGAGGACGCGGAGGACACCGAAGAGAAGGTGGCCGCCCCCGCGGAATCGGAAGACGGCTTCGAGGAGGAGGCCGACGAGACGCCGGAGATCGACGAAGCCGTCGAGGCCGACGTCATCGAGACCGACGACGAGGACGCCGAAGTCGAACCGGGCGCCGCGCCCGCGCCGGCGGACGACCTGGGCGTCGACTTCGCGGAGGACGAGGAGCTCGCCGACGCCGACGACGACTCCGTGCCCTTCCTCGAAGACGAGGATGAGGACGATTTCCCTGACGACGAGATCGATGTCTCGCCCGAAGGGGACGACGACGTCTAAAGGCCGAAACCAGCGGCCGAATATCGCGCTCGGGAAGGGCTTGAAAGGCGAAGGCGGTCCGACTAGGTTCCGCGCCTTCGCGAAGGGGCCCTCCCCGGCGCGGACAAACAGACCTCGGGGCTATAGCTCAGCTGGTAGAGCGCTTGAATGGCATTCAAGAGGTCAGCGGTTCGACTCCGCTTAGCTCCACCAATGAAGGCCCGCCGCTAACCCCGGCGGGCCTTCGCCTTTCCGGTGCTTGAAGCCGAGTTCCTGCAACCCCACCTATGAGAAGCGTCGCCGGACGGGGCGCCTCTGAAGGGTCCGGCCCGGTGATGCGAAGTCGCTTCGTCTAGGGCTTCGCCATGAACCGTACTGTCCTCTTCGACAGCCCCTTCCTGCTGGGCTTCGAGCATACCCGAAACCTGATCGAGCGCGCCGCCAGGGCCGCCGCCGACAGCTACCCGCCCTACAATGTCGAGGGGCGGGACGACGGCGGGGTGCGGATCACGCTCGCGGTGGCGGGCTTCTCGCCCGACCAGCTGGAGGTGCAGGTGGAGGACAACCAGCTCACCGTCGCCGGCCGCAAGGGCGACGGCGCGGACGACGGGCGCGACTTCCTCCATCGGGGGATCGCCGCGCGGGGCTTCATCCGCACCTTCGTGCTGGCGGACGGCATGAAGGTGGAAGGCGCCACGCTGGAGCATGGCCTGCTCCATGTGGATGTCGCCAGGCCTGAGCCGGAACGCGAAATCCATCGCATTCCGATCAAAACAGTCCGCTGACTACGGTCAAGGTTTCCCGCTCCGTAGCCAAGTATTCGTAATGGAGCCCGCTCTCGGCCGGCTGAACCGGCGACCGTTCGGCGCGTTCCGCAAGTGAAGGAGGTGGTCGTAATGACACCCGCAGTACTAACCAAGGAAGCCTTCGCAGCGTTGGGCGCGCCCGACCTGGTCTATGTGCGCCCTGTCAAAGCTAGCGAAATTCTGGCCAATGTCCCCGTCGCCGCCATCCAGGGATTTTCCCTCGATCCGGAACAAACCCTCTATGCGGTTCACCGGGCCGACGGCGAACGACTGGCCGTCCTGACCGACCGCGACTCCGCCGTAGCCGCCGCGCTCGCTCACGAGCTTGCGCCGGTGTCGGTGCACTAGGGTTTTGGGTGCTCCACCTCTGGGGGAGCTGGCCCCCCCGGACCTGATCCGGGGGGACTGAGGGGGCTCAAGCCCGCTGACTCAGCGGATGAAGCCCCCATCCCCGCCTTCGGCGGTACTTCCCCCAGAGGGGGAAGGCCTAAATCGATCCCTCAAGCCGCCGAGGGCTGGGCTTCACTCACCAGCAGCGCGTGGATGGCGTCCGCGGTCCGGGCCTGGCGCAGCTGTTCGCGCACGTCGGGCTGGCGCATCAGGCGGGAGACGCGGGCCAGCGCCCGCAGGTGCTCGGAACTTGCGCCCTTCGGGGCGAACAGCGCGAACAGAAGGTCGACCGGCTGGTCGTCCACGGCCTCGAACGGCACCGGCTGCTCCAGCCGCACGAAGACGCCGCGGATGCGGTCCATGCCTTCGATGCGGGCATGCGGCACGGCCACGCCGTGGCCGACGCCGGTCGAGCCGGCGGCTTCCCGCTCGAGAAGCGCGTCGAGCACGACATCGGCCGGAACGCCGAAGTTACGGGCGGCGATGTCGGCGATGACCGACAGGACCTGACGCTTGCTGGAGCCGCCCACACGGGGGGAGATGGCGCGCAGGTCCAGCAGATCTCCGAGATTCATACGAGGTTACGCTCTCAAGGTTGGGGCCGCGGGGGAGACCCTTCAATACGCGGGCGGCTGAACGTACGGGAGCCTCAAGCGCTCCCGTTGCCCTTTGCCGGCCTGGTTCGCTCAGGATCCACCCACCCGATATTCCCGTCGGGGCGGCGATATACCACCGAAAGGCCGCCGTGGGCGGCGTTCCTGAACACGATTGCTTGAGCATCAGTCAAGTCCAGTTCCATCACCGCCATCGCAACGGTCATGGTGCGCACTTCCGCGGCAGTCTCGGCGATGACGAGGGACGAGGGCGCCCCGGCGGGATGACCGGATGACTCGTCCCAGGTCTCCTCCTCCTCTTCCGGCGTGCGCAGGACGTAGAGGGCGGCGGTCTCCTGCTCCTTGGCGTTGGCCGCCTCGGAGTGGTCCTTCAGTCGCCGCTTGTAGCGGCGGATGCGCTTGTCGATCTTGGCGAGCGCATCGCCGAAGGCGGAGTAGGCGTCGCCGCCCAGGCCGTGGCTGTTCAGCTGGCGCCCGGAGGCGAGCGTCACCGAACAATCGACGCGGAAGCCGTGGCCGTCCTTCTGGACCACGACGTCGGCGTCGCCGCCGCGTTCGAAATATTTTGAGATGCTGGTTGAAAGGTCGTCCGAAACCCGCGATCGCAGGGCCTCTCCGACATCCAGGTTCTTCCCGGAGACATTGACTTGCAAGGCCATGCCCGATGAACGCGCCGGGCGCGGTTGGGTGTCAAGCTGGACTGCGGCTCATGCCGGGCGTTTGAGGAGCCTGCGCCGTTCGGGCGAGGAGGGGATGCGCATGGCCTCCCGGTACTTCGCGACAGTGCGACGGGCGATATCGACTCCGGCCTCCTTCAGGATCTCGACGATGGCGTCGTCCGAGTGGACGTCCGCCGCCGAGCGCTCGGCCTCGATCAGCTGCCGGATGCGGTGACGAACACTCTCGGCGGAGTGCGCTTCGCCATCCCCGCCGGCCGAGGCGAGCGCGGTGGTGAAGAAGAACTTCAGCTCGAAGACCCCGCGGGGTGTGGCCATGTACTTGTTGGAGGTCACCCGGCTGACCGTCGACTCATGCATGCCGATGGCCTCGGCCACGGTCTTCAGGTTCAGCGGGCGCAGGTGGGTCACGCCGTGGACCAGGAAACCGTCCTGCCGCTTCACGATCTCACCCGCCACCTTGAGGATGGTCCTGGCCCGCTGGTCGAGGCTGCGGACCAGCCAGTTGGCCTCGGCCAGCTTGTCGGCGACGAAGGTGCGGTCCTCGTCCGTGCGCGCGGCGTTATCGACCCACGCGTGGTAGCGGCGGTTCACCAGCACGCGCGGCAGGGTCTCGTTGTTCAGCTCCACATGCCACTGGCCGTCGGAGCCTTCGCGGACGATCACATCCGGCACGACGGCCTGGGCAGGCTCGCCCCCGAACGCCGCGCCTGGGCGCGGGGTGAGCGCGCGAAGCTCCGAGATCATCTCCTGCAGATCCTCGGCGTCGACACCGCATGCCTTGCGCAGCCCCGGCAGGTCGCCGCGCGCCAGCAGGTCGAGGTTGTCGAGCAGCGCCGCCATGGCGGGGTCATAGCGGTTGCGGTCCCTCAGCTGGATCGCCAGGCACTCGCCCACGCTGCGGGCGGCGACGCCAACCGGCTCGAAGCCCTGGAGCGCACCCAACACCTTCTCGACCAGCGCCGTCTCGCATCCGAGGCGCTCGGCGATCTCCGAGAGGTCCGCGCGCAGGTAGCCTCCGTCGTCCACCGCGTCGATCAGCACGCCCGCCACCACCCGCTCGACGGGCGACAGGCGCGTCACCGACAGCTGGTCGTGCAGGTGGGTGTGGAGGCTCTTGGAGTGGGCGTGCCGGTCCTCGATCTCGACGCCGCCCAGGCCCGTGCCGGATGAGGTGCGCCAGACGGGGCTTTCCACAGGCGCGGGCGCGGCCGCGCTATCGGCGACCTTCGCGGGCGGATCGACCCGTTGCAGCAGCGGGTTGCGCTCGAGCTCGGTCTCCACGAAGGATTCGAGCTCGAGGTTCGACAGCTGCAACAGCTTGATCGCCTGCTGCAGCTGGGGCGTGACCACAAGGCCCTGCCCCTGCCGCAGCTCAAGTCTGGCACTCAGCGCCAAAGCGCCCCTCCTTGGCCCGTTTCTTGCTAGCGCTGTACGGCGGCCACGGTTAACGGCGCGCCAACCCTGACGAAGAATCTTGACCTGCGGCGTCTGACCGCACCTTGCTCTCGCCGATGCCCAGTCACCCGCCGCCTCCGCCGCTGTCCGACTCGCCACTTGAGCCGGGGCTCTATGTGGTGGCGACGCCCATCGGGAACCTGCGCGACATCACGCTCAGGGCGCTGGATGTGCTGGCCCAGGCGGACATCGTTCTCGCGGAGGACACCCGCGTCACCGCCAAGCTGCTCAACGCCTATCGCCTGTCGAAGAAGATGGAGCGCTACGACGAACACGCCGCCGCGCGAGCCCGACCAAAGGTCTTGGAGGCGCTGGCGAGCGGAGCTCGCGTGGCGCTCGTGTCGGACGCCGGGACGCCGCTCGTCTCCGACCCCGGCTACCGGCTGGTGCGGGAGGCGCTGGCGCAGGGCTCGGCGGTGCATCCGATCCCGGGCGCCTCCGCGCCGCTGGCGGCTCTGACGCTGGCCGGCCTGCCCACCGACCGGTTTCTCTTCGCGGGCTTCCCGCCGCCGAAAAGCGCGGGGCGAAGGAGCTTCTTCGCCGAGCTCGCGCCGATCCGCGCCACGCTGATCTTCTTCGAGGGTGGCTCTCGACTGGCCGCCAGCCTGGCCGACATGGCCGAGGTCTTTGGGCCGCGGCACGCCGCCGTCGCGCGCGAGCTGACCAAGCTGCACGAAACCTGCATCCGGGGAACGCTGCCGGAGTTGGCCGCCGATCCGCGTCTCGATAGCCCCAAGGGTGAGATCGTCGTGCTGGTCGGACCCGGCGAGGAAGTCGCCGCGACGGCGCAAGACGCCGACACCGCGTTGGCCGAGGCGCTCACCCGGGTAGGCCCGAGCGAAGCCGCTGCGGAGGTCTCCCGGGCCCTCGGCCTCCCCCGCCGCGACCTCTACCGCCGGGCGCTGGAACTGCGGGGCGCCTCGTGAGCGAGGCCCGTCGCGTCAGGGGCGCCGCCGCTCGCATCTCCGGCCGCCGGGGCGAGGTGCTGGCGGCGGTCTGGCTGATGGCCAAGGGCTACCGCATTCTGGGCTTCCGGCTCGCCGCCAACCAGGGCGAGATCGACCTGCTCGCGCTGCGGCGCGGCGTGCTGGCGGTGGTGGAGGTCAAGCGTCGGCGCACGCTGGAAGCGGCGCTGGAGGCTGTGCGCCCCGCGCAACGCGAGCGCCTGCGCCGCGCCGCCGCGCAGATCGCTTCGCGCCGTCCCGCGTTGAAGAATGCGGCGATCCGTCTCGACCTGTTCGCACTCGCGCCGGGGCGGATGCCGCGTCATATTCCCGACGCTTGGCGGGGCGGCTAATGCAAATTGGGGAGACGCCCCGGAGATTATGACGCGCGAAGAGGCTCAGGATATTCTGGCGGCGGCGGGCGGCGCCGGCGATGACGACTTCCCGTTGCTGGAAGCGGCCATCGCCTGCGCCCTGCACGAAAACCCCGACCGCGACCCGGAGCTCGCGCGGCGCCTGGGCGTCGACGCCGTTCGCCGCGTGCGTGAGCGCATGGAGCGCGAGACTCCCGAGGAAGCCATCGCCGAAGCCATCGCAGGCGACCTGCACCTGAACGGCGACCTCATCACCCACGATCATCCGGACAACGCCGACATCATCGCCGTGGCCGAGCGGCGCAAGGGGCTCTCGGTGGCGCTCGGCATCTACTACATCCATGCCGCGCGGAAGACCGGGCTTGCCCTGCAGGGCGTCGACTTCCCCGGCCACTTCCTGCTGCGTATCGAGACCGAAGAAGGGCCGCTGGCGCTCGATCCGTTCAGCGAGGGCCGGGTGGTGCTGCCCTCGGAGCTGACGCGGCGGGCGCTGCGGACGGGGCTAACCCCGGATGTGGCCGGCAGGCTCGATCGGTTGATGGCGCCGGTGAGCGACCGGCAGGTGCTGATCCGGCTGCAGAACAACGTCTTCGCCCGCGCCGCCGCCAACCGCGACTACGCCCGCGCCGAGCGTTCGGCGCTCCGCCGCGCCCTGCTCGACCCCTCCGATCACCGCCCCTGGCTGGACGTTGCAGCGGCGCGCGAAGGCCAGGGCGCGCTGGCGGGGGCCTTGCAGGCGCTGTCCCAAGCACAAATCTTGGACGGTGGCGCTGCAATCGCAGCCCGCGCGGCGCGTGAACGTGTAAGGCTGCGCCTGAATTAGCGCAGCCCTGGGGCCCCTATGCCGCTGAAAGTCGCCGTCCAGATGGATCCCGTCGAAGGGATCAACATCGAAACCGACACCACCTTCATGATGATGATGGAGGCGCAGGCTCGGGGCCACAGCCTGTGGGTCTACACCCCCGACCGGCTGTCGCTGGAGGACGGCCGCGTGCGGGCCCGGGGCCGCTCGATCAGGCTCCGCCACGCCAAGGGCGAGCATGTGGAGGCGGGACCGGTCGAGACGCTGGACCTCGCCGACGACGTCGACGTGGTCCTGATGCGGCAGGACCCGCCCTTCGACATGGCCTACATCACCGCTACCCACTTCCTGGAGCGGGTGCATCCCAGGACGCTGGTGGTGAACAATCCGGCCGAGGTGAGGAACGCCCCGGAGAAGCTGTTCGTCACCGACTTTCCCGGCGTGCAGCCGCCGACCCTGATCACGCTGGATCCTCACGCCATCTACGACTTCCGCGAGCGGCACGGGGATATGGTGCTGAAGCCCCTCTACGGCGGCGGCGGCTCGGGCGTGGTGCGGCTGAAGGCGGACGATCCGAACCTCGACGCGCTGCTCGAGCTGCACGCCATGATCGGCCGCGAGCCCGTCATCTGCCAGGCCTTCATCCCGGCGGTGGTCAACGGCGACAAGCGCATCCTGCTGGTCGACGGCGAGCCGGTCGGCGCCATCAACCGCATTCCCGCCTCGGGGCAGGTGCGCTCGAACCTCGCGCGCGGCGGCCGCGCTGAGGCCGTCGAGTTGACGCCCCGCGACCACGAACTCTGCGCCATCATCGGGCCGGAGCTGAAGAAGCGCGGCCTCCTCTTCGTCGGCATCGACGTGATCGGCGACTACCTCACCGAGATCAACGTCACCTCGCCGACCGGCGCCCAGCAGCTGAAGCGCTTCGGCGGCGCGGATGCGGCGGCGATCCTGTGGGACCGGATCGAGGCGTTGAGAGTCGCCCATTAGCTCGCAACGAGAGCTATGTCGGCCCCAACGGACGCGTCATGTCTTCCCGGAAAGTTCTATTTTTGTTCTTGATCCGGTTTCTTTTGCATGCTGGAAGTGTGGATAAGTCGCACGCCTGAGAACCGGGGGGAGCATGGTCGCGCGGGTCATTACGGTTGCGTTTCAAGGGGTTGAGGCGCGCCGCGTCGACGTCGAGGTGCAGCAGGCGTCGGGCGAGCAGGCCATTGTCGTGGTCGGCCTGGGCGACAAGGCGGTCAGTGAAAGTCGCGAACGGGTGCGCGGCGCGTTCGCGGGGCTGGGGCTGGCCATGCCCGGCAAGCGGATCGTGGTGAACCTGGCGCCCGCCGACCTTCCGAAGGAAGGCAGCCACTACGACCTGCCGATCGCGCTCTCGATCATGGCGTCCATGGGCGTCATCCCGCCCGACAGCCTGAACGGCTGGGCGGCGGTGGGCGAGCTGTCGCTGGACGGGCGCATCATGCCGGTGGCAGGCGCACTGCCGGCGGCGGTGGCGGCGAACGCGATGGGCCTTGGCCTGATCTGCCCCGAGGCCTGCGGGCCTGAGGCGGCGTGGGCGGGGGACGCGAAGATCCTTGCGCCCAAGTCGCTGATCTCGCTGGTGAACCACTTCCGCGGGACCCAGATCATGGGCCAGCCACAGCCGGGACCCATGGTCGATGGCGAGGGCGTCGCCGACCTCCGCGACGTGAAGGGACAGGAGAACGCCAAGCGCGCGCTGGAGATCGCCGCGGCGGGCGGCCACAACCTGCTCTTCGTCGGCCCGCCGGGTTCGGGCAAGTCGATGCTGGCCCAGCGCCTGCCGGGCCTGCTGCCGCCGCTTTCGGCCGCGGAGCTGCTGGAAACCTCCATGGTGCATTCGGTGGCGGGGCTGATCGCCAAGGGGACCCTGACCCGCTCGCGCCCGTTCCGAGCGCCCCACCACTCCGCCAGCATGGCCGCGCTGACCGGCGGGGGGATCAAGGCAAAACCCGGAGAGGTGTCGCTGGCGCACAACGGCGTGCTCTTCCTCGACGAGCTTCCTGAGTTCCAGCCGCAGGCCCTCGATTCACTGCGGCAACCGCTCGAAACGGGCGAGGTGATGGTCGCCCGCGCTAACGCCCACATCCGCTATCCCGCCCGGGTGCAGCTGGTCGCCGCCATGAACCCCTGCCGCTGCGGCGTCGGCGGGGCCGGCAAGGGCGCGTGCGGCAAGGCCCCGCGCTGCCAGCGCGACTACCAGAACCGCATTTCCGGCCCGCTGCTGGACCGTATCGACCTGCAGGTGGACGTGCCGCCGGTCACCGCCGCCGACCTCGCGCTGCCGCCGCCCACCGAAGGCACCGCCGAAGCCGCCGCCCGCGTGGCCCGCGCCCGCGAAGTCCAGGCCGAACGCGCCGCCGAACTGGGCGAGGACGCGCCGGTGCTGAACGCCCGCGCCGAGGGCTCGCACCTGGAAAAGGCCGCCGCGCTCGACGAACCGGCGCGGGCTCTGATGGCGCGGGCGGCCGAGGCGGGCCAGCTCACCGCGCGGGGCTGGACGCGCACTATCCGGCTCGCGCGAACCATCGCCGACCTGGAGGGCGCGACGTCAGTTCGCCGCGTCCATGTCGCCGAAGCCTTGATCTATCGCCGTGTCGGTCCCGCCGCGCCCGAGCAACCCGTCGCTATCCCGAGTTATTCATCCGTCATCTAGGTTGCTGGACGCAGGCTCACGCGCGGGCCAAGGTCTGGCCTTCACCGGCAGAGGCGAGCTGAATGAGCCAGGACAAGGCGGCGAAGACCCCCACCCCCAAGCACGGCCTGACCGACGTGGTCCGCAGTCTGGGTCGGCCCAAGGTCGCCATCATGCTGGGCCTCGGCTTCTCGTCCGGCCTGCCCTTCATGCTGACCGGCGCTACGCTGGGCTACTGGCTGCGCGACGCGGGCACCAGCCTGACCGCCATCGGCTTCATCTCCTGGGTGGGGCTCGCCTACTCCTGGAAGTTCCTGTGGTCGCCGGTCGTGGACCGGGTGACGGTGCCGGGCCTCGGCTTCCTTGGGCGGCGCCGCAGCTGGCTGCTGCTGACCCAGCTGGTCCTGGCCGCCGCCCTGCTCGCGATGGCCATGATCGGGCCGGCCGGAGGCCTGCTGGCGCTGGGCGCCGCGGCTCTCGTCGTCGCCTTCGCCTCGGCCACCCAGGACATCGCCGTCGATGCGCTACGGATCGAGGTGGCCGACGATGAGGAGGAACTGGGCCTTGTCACCGGCGCCTTCCAGCTCGGCTACCGACTGGCGGTGCTGGCCAGCGACGCGCTGATCCTGATCGTCGCCCAGTACATGGGCTGGCCGAGCTCCTACACCCTGATGGCGATCCTGATGGGCGTCGGCGTGCTCTCGACCTTCCTCATCAAGGAGCCGGCCCGCGCGGAGGAGGCCCTGGCCAAGGCGCGGCCGCTGTGGACGCCGTCCGGCCTCGCCTCAGCCGTGGTCGGACCGTTCGTGGCCTTCTTCAAGAGCTACGGCTGGTTTGCGCTGGTGATGCTGCTGATGATCACCCTCTACCGGCTGCCCGAGTTCGTCATGGGCCCGATGGCGACGCCTTTCTACCACGACCTCGGGTTCGAGAAGGCGTTCGTGGGCGAGGTCAGGCTGTCGGCGGGGCTGGCAGGCACGCTGTTCGGCATCAGCCTCGGCGGCTTTCTCGCCGCCTGGCTCGGCCGCATCCGGGGGCTGATGGTCGGCGCGGTCCTGCAAGGCCTGGCCGTCGCCTCGTTCGCCCTGCTCGCCGTCTTCGGCCCGGACCCGAGGCTGTTCGCGGCCGTCATGTTCTTCGACAACACCGGCGTCGGCGCGGCCGGCGTGCTGCTGGTGACCTACATGTCCAGCCTGACCAGCCTCGGCTACACGGCGACCCAGTACGCCCTGCTCAGCTCCAGCTACACCTGGGTCGGCAAGATCCTGAAGGGCTTCTCAGGCGCGGTGGTCGAGCAGCTCCAGGCGGCCTACGGCGCGATGGGCGGCTACGCGGTCTACTTCATCGGCTGCGGGCTGATCGGCATCCCCGCCCTGCTGCTCTGCTTCCTGATCGCGGCGACGCAGCCCGGGATGCCGCGCGATCACGCGGTGAGGCAGACCACCTGAGCCACCCGCAGGTCGCGACGCAGGCTGTCGGCGACCCGCCCATAGTTGTCGACGGTGATCGGCTCGCCCGCCGCGTCGGTCGATCCGCGCTGGTGGGCCGCGGCCAGCGCATCCCGGATGGCGGTCGGATCGGTCGTGTAGATGCGCCCGCGCCTCGGCGACTCCGCAATCGTCACCCCGATCACCCGGCCGCTCGCGTCCAGCGCCGGCGCGCCGGAAAGGCCCGCGAGCGAGCCGTGGACGCTGTCGGTGCGTCCCGTCTCGGCCCAGACCAGCACCGGCTCAGTCCTTGCGCCGCGTCCGCGCACGATCAGGTTCTCGCGCCCGAGCAGCCGCGACGTCGCCTCGCCGGGCTCGCCCTGCGGAAAGCCCGGATGGAAGGCGCGGTCCCCGCGATGCAGCGGCCGGTCGATGGCGAGCGGCATGGCCGGCGCTCCGCCCTCGGTCGTCAGGATCGCCGCATCGCCATCGGGATCGAGCATGACCTTGGCCGCGACGCCTCGGCCCTCCGCCACCACCAGCGCGGCCTGCCGGCAGCCGTCGACCACGTGCCGCGCGGTCATCCAGACCCCGCTGTCGGCCACCGAAAACGCCGTGCCCGACCCCGGCTCCGTCGCCCCTTGCACCTCCACCACCACCGCCGGGTCGAAGGGCGATGACGGCGCCAGCGGCATGCCCTCCTCCCCCGGCACCGGCGGCGGCGGAGCTGGCGCGTTCGCCTTTTCCTGCCGGCCGATCGCCGTCACGAGCAGGGCGGCGACGACCGCCGAGTACACAAGCCAATCCGGAAGACGCGGGAAAACCATGCCCTACCCGGCCATTGCGGCCGCAAGAATGATGGCGGTGGCGAGCTTCACGCCCACGAGCAGGGCGGCCGCCGCCATCTCGCCGTCCTGGATGCGCTTGGGCAGGCCATGCAGCACGAGGTCGGTCAGCCGGAACACCAGCAGCTGCACCGCGATGGTCGCCGCGCCCCAGAGCCCGATCTCGGCGGCCGAGGTCGAGGCGCTCAGCGAAACCGCCAGCGGTATGGCCAGGCCGACGAGCATTCCGCCCAGCGACACGGCCGCCGCGACGTTGCCCTCGCGGATCAGCGTGATTTCCTTCTGCGGCGTCAGCAGGATGTAGATGCCCGCCCCGATCACCAGGAACAGGATGGTCATCCCCGCATGCAGCAGGGTGATCGGAAATCCGGTCGCGAACGCCTGGATCTCCGGGGATTGCAGCTCGGTCATGGGCGCGCGTCTCCAAGCGTCAGCATGCGCATAGGATGTGGTCGAGAATCGGGTCGCTAGCCAGCCGCCGCGAGCTTTCGCCGCGCGCTGGCCCGCAGCTTCTCGCTCTCCGATTTCAGCTGGCCGCAGGCGGCGAGGATGTCGCGCCCTCGCGGCGTGCGGATCGGCGAGGCGTAGCCGGCGCGGTTCAGGATGGCGGCAAAGGCCTCAATGGTCCCCCAGTCGGAGCACTCGTAGGGCGACCCGGGCCAGGGGTTGAAGGGGATCAGGTTGATCTTGGCCGGTATGCCCTGCACCAGCTTCGCCAACGCCTTCGCATCCGCCGGGCTGTCGTTGACGCCCTTCAGCATCACGTACTCGAAGGTGACCCGCCGCGCGTTCGACAGGCCCGGATAGTCGCGGATCGCGGCCATCAGCTCGGCGATGGGGTACTTCCTGTTCAGCGGCACGAGCTTCTCGCGGAGCTCGTCGTTGGTCGCATGCAGCGAGATCGCCAGCATCGCCTGCGTCCGCTCGCCCAGCGGCTTCAGCTCCGGGACGACGCCGGAGGTCGAGACGGTGATCCGCCGTCGCGACAGCGCAATGCCTTCGTTGTCGCTGATGATCTCCATGGCGTCGGCGACGGCGTCGAGATTGTAGAGCGGCTCGCCCATGCCCATGAAGACGACGTTGGAGAGCTGCCGGTCCTCCTTGGGCGAGGGCCATTCGCCGAGGTCGTCGCGGCAGACCTGAACCTGCGCCACAATCTCGGCGGCCGTCAGGTTGCGCACCAGCGGCTGGGTGCCGGTGTGGCAGAAGGTGCAGTTCAGGGTGCAGCCGACCTGGCTGGAGACGCACAAGGCGCCCGCGCGTCCGACGCCGGGGATGAAGACGCTCTCGATCTCGATGCCGGGCGCGGTGCGGATCAGCCACTTGCGCGTGCCGTCCTTCGAGACCTGCCGCTCGACCACCTCGGGCCGGGCCAGGGTGAAGCGGTCGGCCAGCTTCGCGCGGGTGGCCTTGTCGATGTCGGTCATGCGCTCGAAGTCGGTGACGCCGAAGTGCTGCACCCAGCGCCAGATCTGGGCGGTGCGCATCTTCGCCTTCGCGGGCTCCACCGCGCCGCTGTCCACCAGCGCGGCCGACAGCTGCGCGCGCGTTAGGCCCGTAAGGTTCACGGGCGCGGCGGGCGCGGGCGCTTTCGTCGCGCGGGAAAGATCGAGGGTGACGCTCACGGATCGCTCGGCAAACTCAGGAGAGGCGGTCCTTAACAGATAAGCACCGCCCCGCCCAATTGCAGCGGCGTCAGAGCGTCCGCCGCGGCGTGGGCTTGATCGGCGTCAAGGCGCCCGCGACCGGCAGCGTTCAGGCTGCCCGGATCGAGGAGCCCGCCGATGTCCAGAACAGCAGCGATAGTCGTGATTGCCGGAGCGCTCGCGCTCGCGGCCTGTGGTCGTGCGCCCCAATCGGGGAAGGGCCTCGCGCCCGAGCAGCCGGCGCTGTGGTCGATCGCCAGCACGGATGGAGGCCAGCCCACCCTGATCTGCGCCGACGCCCAGCTGCGCAACGGCTTTACGCGAACCCTGCCGACCGCCAACGGCCAGCCCTGCCGGATCACTGGCGAACCGGTCGTGCAGGACGACATGTTCGCCGCCCGCTGCCGGATCGGCGACGACCACTTCAAGGTCAACGCCATGATCAAGGGCGATCGCAACAGCGACTTCACGGTCGATGCGTCCTTTGTGACCGAAGATCGCGTCGAAGCCCGGTTCGAACGCAGCCTGCACTACCGCAAGCTGGGCGCCTGCCCCGAGGGTTGGACCGTGGGCGATTCCGGCGTGGTCGGAGAAAGGCGGGTGGTCAACACCCTGTCTCACGCTGAGCGGCAGCTGCCCGCCCCGGTGGCCGCTCCCGCCAGGTGAGCGGGCGGGCGTCGAGCCATGGGCCTGGGCGACCTCGCCGGGATCGACGCCCTTGGCCGGGAAATCTGGTCGAGCCGTTATCGCGCGCCGGGCGAGGCCGGTCTGCCCGATAGCTGGACGCGGGTCGCGATGGCGGTCGCGTCCGCCGAACCGGCCGAGAGCCGGGAGCCCTGGGCGCGGCGCTTTCGCGAAGCCATGGAGGACTTCCGCTTCCTGCCCGGCGGCCGAATCCTGGCGAGCGCGGGTCTTGCCGGTCACGACACCCTGTTCAGCTGCTTTGTCATGGGGCGGCTTTCCGACGAGGCGGAGGCATTGGACCGCGCGCTCGCGGAGTCCGAGGCCACCCTGCGCGCCGGCGGCGGCATTGGCATCGACCTGACGCCGCTGGGCTCCGGCATCGTCGCGGCGCTGGAGCGCTGGGACGCCATGTGCCGCCGCGTCTCGGCCGCGGGTCGGCGGCGCGGGGCGATGATGGCCTGCCTCTCCATCGACCACCCGCAGATCGAAGCCTTCGTAGAGGCTAAGCGCGGCCAGACGCTCAGCTGCTTCAACCTTTCGGTCCTGGTTCCGGACGCCTTCATGGGCTCGCTCGACCACGACCCGCGCGCGAGAGCGCTGTGGGAGCGGCTTGTGCGGGCGGCCTACGACACGGCCGAGCCGGGTGTGATCTTCATCGACCGGGTCAACCGCGACAACAACCTCGGCTACCGGGAAACCATCTCCGCCGCCAATCCCTGCGCCGAGCAGATGCTGCCGCCCTACGGAGCCTGCCTGCTCGGCTCGATCAACCTGGGGCGGCTGGTGGACCGGCCGTTCGAACTGGACGCCGCGTTGGACGAACGGGCACTGGCCCAGCTCGCTGAGGTCGCCGTGCGCTTCCTCGACGATGCGATCGATGTCTCGGCCTTTCCGCTGCCGCGGCAGGAGGCGGAGGAGAAGGCCACCCGCCGGATCGGACTGGGCGTTACCGGCTTGGCCGACGCCTTTGCGTTCTGTGGCGTCGAATACGGATCGGTGCAGTCCCTGGCCCTCACCCGGCGCTGGCTGGGCCTCATCAAGCGGTCGGCCTACCGGAGCTCGGCGGCTCTGGCGGGCGAGAAGGGCGCCTTTCCGGACTACTCCGCCGCCATCCTGTCTCGCCCCAACCTCAGCCGCCTGGACCCGGAGACCCGGGACCTGATTGGACGCCATGGCCTGCGCAACGGCTGTCTCACCTGCATTGCGCCGACAGGGACGATTTCGCTGCTGGCGGGCGGCGCATCCTCGGGCATCGAGCCGATCTTCGCTCCCAGGCACGTGCGACGCGTCAGGCTCGGCGCCGGTACGGAGGAGCGGCAGGTGGAGGCCTATGCGGCCCGCGCCTGGCGCTCGAGGCGGGGCAGTGCGGCGTTTCCGTACGTCACAACCGCGGAGCTTCCGCCCGAGGCGCACCTGGCCGTGCTCGCGGCCGCCCAGCCTTTGGTCGACAGCGGGGTTTCGAAGACGGTGAACTGCCCGGCAGACCTGCCGTTCGAGGCTTTCCACGACCTCTATGCGCAGGCCTGGCGGATGGGCTGCAAGAGCCTCAGCGTCTTCAGGCCCAACGCGATCCGGGGCGCGGTGCTGAAGCCGGTCGCCGCGCAGGGCGCCTGCCCATGACCGTTCACAACGCCGACATCGCCGAGACCTTCTACCGGATGGCCGAGCTGCTGGAGATCGAAGGCGCCAATCCGTTCCGCGTGCGCGCCTACCGCCGCGCGGCCGCCACCATCGAGGACCTCCCCGAGAGCGTGACGGGCATGCTGGCGCGCGGGGCCGACCTCGACGAGCTGCCCGGCATCGGCGAGGACCTGGCGGGAAAGATCGCCGAAATCTGCAAGACCGGCGGCCTGACGGCGCTGAAGGAGGTGGAGGCGCGCACGCCGTCGGCGCTGGCGGCGCTGTCTGCCATCCCGGGGCTGGGACCCAAGCGGGTGCAGGTGCTGCACGAGAAGCTCGGCGTGAACGGACTCGACGACCTGGTGAAGGCCTGCGAGCAGGGCCGCGTCGCCCCGCTGCCCCGCTTCGGGGAGCGGTTCCAGATCAAGCTGCTGGCGGAGCTGCAGAAGACTCGCTCGCCGGAGGAAAAGCGCTTCCGGCTCTCCACCGCCGAGGACTTCGCGGGCCCGCTGAAGGCCTGGTTGGAACGCTCGCCGGGCGTCACGCAGGTCGTGGTGGCGGGCAGTTTCCGGCGGCGCAGGGAGACGGTCGGCGACCTCGATATCCTCGCCATCTGCGCCGACGGCCCGGCCACGACCGAGCGGTTTACGAAGTACGAGGAGGTGGAGACGGTCACCGCAAAGGGCCCCACCCGCGCTACCGTCCTGCTGGAGGGCGGGCTGCAGGTCGATCTCCGCGTCGTGCCGGAGGAGAGCTACGGCGCGGCGCTGGTCTATTTCACCGGCTCGAAGGCTCACAACATCGCGCTGCGCCGCATGGCCCAGGAGAAGGGCCTGAAGATCAGCGAGTACGGCGTCTTTCGCGGGATGCAGCGGATCGCCGGCCGCACGGAGGAAGAGGTCTATGCGTCCGTCGGCCTGCCCTGGATCGCTCCGGAGCTGCGCGAAGACCGGGGCGAGATCGACGCGGCCTTCGAGGGCCGCCTGCCGAAGCTCGTGGAGCTCACCGACATCCGCGGGGAACTCCACGTCCACACCCGCGCCTCCGACGGCAAGAGCACGCTGGCCGAGATGGTCGAGGCGGCCAAGGCGCGGGGGTACGAGTACATCGCCATCTCGGACCACTCGAAGCACGCCACCGTCGCGCACGGTCTCGACGCCGCGCGATTGTCGAAACAGATCGACGAGATCGAGCGGCTGAACGAGACTAGGCCCGGCATCCGCGTGCTGAAATCGTGCGAGGTCGATGTCCTGGCGGACGGCAGGCTCGACCTGCCGAACAGCGTGCTCTCGCGGCTGGATTTCGTGATCGGCGCCATCCACTCGGACTTCGAGCTGTCGGCCGAGGCCCAGTTGGCGCGGGTGCTGAAGGCGATGGACAACCCGCACTTCGACATCTTCGCCCATCCAAGCGGCCGGCTGATCGGCGAGCGGGCGGGTTACGCCATCGACCTGACGAAGGTGATGGAAGGCGCCAAGGCGCGCGGCTGCTTCCTGGAAATCAACGCCCACCCGAGCCGCCTCGACCTCGACGACGTGCATGTCCGGGCAGCCAAGGAGATGGGCGTCAAGATCGCCATCGGGTCGGACGCCCACTCCGACGCCGGCCTGTCCAACATGCGCTACGGCGTGGACCAGGCCCGGCGCGGCTGGCTGGAGGCGGGCGATGTCCTGAACACGCGCTCGTGGGCGGAAATCAAACCGCTGCTCAGGGGTTGAGAGGCATGTTCGCGGATCGTGCAGAGGCGGGGCGGTTGCTCGCAGAGCGGCTGGAGCGGTTCAAGGCCGGAAAGCCGATCGTCTACGCCCTGCCGCGCGGCGGCGTGACGGTCGCGCTTGAGGTGGCCAAGACGCTCGACGCCCCGCTGGACCTGTTGCTCGTCAGGAAGCTCGGCGCGCCGCGCCAGCCCGAGCTGGGGGTGGGCGCGGTGGCGGAAGGGCCGGAGCCATTCGTCTATCTGGACCGGGCGCTCTGCCTCGAGACGGGCGCCGACGACGACTTCATCGAGCGATCGAAACGACGGGAGCTGGACGAGATCGAGCGGCGCAGGAAGCTCTACCTCGGCGACCGGCTCCGGCCCGACCCTCGCGGCCGAACGGCGATTGTCGTGGACGATGGTCTGGCCACCGGCGGCACCGCCCGGGCGGCCATCGGCGCCTTGCGAAAGGCGGGGGCGTCGCAGATCGTACTCGCCGTCCCCGTGGCGCCGCCCGACACCGCCGCGGCGATGCGCGAGGTGGCCGACGAGGTGGTCTGCCTGGATGAGCCCGCCATGTTCTGGGGCGTCGGCGCCTTCTACTACGATTTCCACCAGGTCTCGGACGAGGAGGTGCTCAGGCTGCTGAAGGCCGCGCCAGGGTCTGAAGGAACCAGGCCCGCGCCAGGGCGGTGACTCGCTCCAGCGCGCCCGGCTCCTCGAACAGGTGGGTCGCGCCCGGAATAACTTCCAGCCTGCCTTCCCCGCCCAGTTCGGCCAGCGCCTCGCGGTTCCAGCCGAGCACCGGCTCGTCGTCGCCGCCCACGATCAGCAGGGTGGGCGCGCGAACCTTTCCGAGCCTCGGCGACGCCAGGTCCGGACGGCCGCCTCGCGACACAACCGCCGAGACCCGCTCGGGCGCGGCGGCCGCCGCGAGCAGCGCCGCCGCGGCGCCGGTGCTGGCTCCAAACAGGCCGACCGCCAGCCCGCGAAGGCGCTCCTGGGTGCTCGCCCATTCCACGGCGTCCGCCAGCCGTGCCGCCAGCAGTGGGATGTCGAACACGTTGGCGCGGTCGGCGGCTTCGTCGTCGCTGAGGAGATCCATCAGCAAGGTGGCGAGACCCGCGTCCACCAGGGCTTCGGCTACCTCCCTGTTGCGCGGGCTGAACCGGCTCGAACCACTGCCGTGCGCGAAGATCACGAGGCCCCGGGCGTTGGCGGGAACCGTCAGGTCGCCGTTGAGCCCGAGCGGCGGAATAGTGACGGCCTGCGGTTGGGCCTCGCTCACGCCGTCACCTTTTCGACGACGCGGAAGGTGCCGCCGGTGTCGTCCAGGCCGAGCCCAAAGGGTGCGTATTCCCGCGCCAGCCGTGCGGCCAGCCAGGCGCGATCCTCGGCCGAGGGCTGCTCCAGCCGCATCTTGCGGATATGGAAGGGCACGAGTTCGAGGTCCGTCAGGCGGTGCGTGTCGGGATCGAGGCTGACGAGGTAGAGCGCCACGAGATCGCTCCGGAACTCCGCGTGCCCGGCGATCCCCTCGTAGTCGGTGATGAAGTCCCCGCAGCCGTAGAGGATCGGCCGGCCGTTATGGACCTCCACCGCCAGCGGGTGGTGGGAGGAATGGCCGTAGACCAGGTCCACGCCGGCAAGATCGATCAGGGCGTGGGCGGTGTCGCGGTGGCCTGTCGGAACGTCATAGCCCCAGTTGCCGCCCCAGTGGATCGAGGCGATCACCACGTCTCCGGGCTGGCGTTCGCGGGCGATCTGTTCGGTGATGCGATCGACGAAACTGTCGTACAGCTCGACGAAGTTGACGCCGGCGTCCGCGTAGGTGGCGGCCCAATTGAGCGGGACGCCCGCGCTGGAACAGGCCATGGCATAGACGAGGACCCTGTTTCCGTCGGCCAAGTCGATCGTGGCGGGCTCGCGCGCCTCGTCCCGCCGCTCGCCGACGCCGGCGGTGGCGATCCCCGCCTTTCGCAGGGTCGCCACAGTCTCCCGCAGGCCCTCCATGCCCCAGTCGAGGATATGATTGTTGGCCAGCACGCAGCAGTCGATGCCGGCCGCCTTGAGACAGCCGACGTTATCTGGATGCATGCGGTAGTTGACGCCCTTCGGACACGGGTGGCGGCCTGTGGTCACCGCCGTCTCCAGGTTCACGATGCGCGCATGCGGCGGCCGCTCGCGCCAGATCCGCAGCGCCTCGCCCCAGACATAGTCGTCGCCGACCGGGCGAGGAATCCGCCCGTTCGCCCGCTCGGCCAGGTCCACGTACTTGAGCGCCGAAGTGATGGCCTCTTCGAAGAGCGCCGGGTCGGACGGGTGGGCGAGGATCTGGTCGACGCCGCGTCCCAACATGACGTCCCCGCAGAGCGAAATTCGGATCGGGTCCCTGGCCATGCCGCTACACCGCCCAGAGAATCTCCGGCCAGAGCGGGCGCAGCGGCGCGGGCAACTGGGTGATCAGCTTGCGGGCCTCGCCGGGATCGACCTTGTCTGTGATCACGGCAAAGACGGCCTCCGCGACCGCGTTCGCCTCGCGCGGGTAGGCCGGCGGCAGGCGCTCGGCGATGGTGGCGCAGAATTCCTGCTGGCTGCGCTCGCCCCCGGCCGGGTGAGGGCTCCAGCCTTCGAGGAACAGACCTCTCAGCAGCATGGGCAACTGCGCCGACAGCGAGATCACGCCCTCCGTCGGCAGGCGGTCCCGCAACGCGTGCAGCGCCGCGCGCAGGCCCGCATAGGCCTGCTGGCGATCGCAGGGTTTCAGGTGGTCCTCGACCGCGGCGAGCCAGGCGTTGGATTCCTGAACGGTGGTGTCGAAGACGGACAGTCCGGTGCTCATGGCGTTCCTCCCTGTCCACGACAGAAAATCGCGGACGGCTCGGAGGCGCCTTGATCGGCGTCAATTGGATGGGCGGCCGTGCTCGCTAGCTTCATCACGAATAGCGGAGGCGGCGTCTTGCAGGCCCTGCCGCCTCCGCCTGTTCCGAGGATAGCGCGTGGCCTTTGAAACCGCCGTCGAACCGTCGCTTGCGGACAAGGTCTCGTTTCTTGGCCGGCCGCAGACCTATGGCCTTGGCGAGGCGGTGCGCCTGCGCGAGACCCACATGTCGTGGCTCTTCTTCCCGGACGACGCCGTCTACAAGCTGAAGAAGCCGGTCCGGCTGCCCTACCTCGACTTCTCGACGCTGGCCCGCCGTGAGGCCGCTTGCCGGGCGGAAGCGACGCTGAACCTTTGCCTGGCGCGGCCGATCTACCTGGGCGTGACGCCGCTGGCGCTCGGGCCGGAGGGGCTGGCGCTCGGCGGGCAGGGTCGGGTGGTCGACTGGCTGGTCGTCATGCGCCGCTTCGACGAGAGCCGCACGCTGGAGAGCCTGTTGAGGGCGCGAAAGGTGGATGCGGCCGACATCGCCCGGCTGACGAACGTGCTGACCCGCTTCTATCGGCGGACGCGCACGCTCCATCCCGCGCCCGCGAGCCGGCTGCGCGACTGGCGCGACCTGTTGAAGGCGAACCTGGACGTGCTGCTGGATCCGGCGCTCGGCCTGCGGTCCAGCGCCGTGCGCTACGTCGCCTCGGTGCAGCGGCGCTTCCTGCGGCGCCGCGCGAACCTGCTGCGCCATCGGCGGATCGTCGACGGCCATGGAGACCTGCGGCCCGAGCACATCTGGCTGGGCGAGCCGCTCTGCATCATCGACCGGCTGGAGTTCAATCCCACCTTCCGGGCGGTGGACCCCTTCGACGAGATCGCCTTCCTCGACCTCGAATGCGAGCGGCTCGGCGCGCCGCAGGTCGGGCAGCGCATCCGCCGGCGCATGATCGCCGCGCTGCACGATGGGCCGCCGGAAGCGCTCTACCTGTTCTACCGTTGCACGCGGGCGATGCTGCGGGCTCGGCTGGCTATCGCCCATCTGATGGAGCCCGTCCCGCGCACGCCGGCGAAGTGGCCGCCGCTGGCGCGCGCCTATCTGGCGCTTGCGGTGCGGGACGCCCGCCGCCTGGAGCGGCTGATCTAGTTGACCATCAGGTCGGCGAGCGGCTCGTTCCGGTGCAGCCGGCGGATCGCCTCGGCCAGCAAAGGCCCACAGGGCAGGATTTCGACCTTGTTCTGCAGCGCGCCGGGCCCCAGCCGAAACGGGGGCACGGCGTCGGTCACGATCACCTGCTCGATGTCCGGTGTGGCGAGCGCGGTCTCGGCGCCTTCCATGAAGAGCCCGTGGGTGGCCAGGGCGATCGTCCGCGCCGCGCCGGCCCGCTTCATGGCCTGGGCGGCGCGCGCGATGGTGTGGCCGCTGGCGATCAGGTCGTCGACGATCAGCACCGTCGCGCCGTCCACCTCGCCCGCGAAGAGGTCGCCGCTGACGACCCCGGCGCTGCGGCGCTTTTCCAGGAAGCCGAAGCCGACCGGGCGCCCCATCGCCGCCTCCAGCGCTTCGCGGAAGATCTGCGCCCGTTTCACGCCGCCAGGATCGGGAGAAACGACGCAGAGCCGCTCCTCGGCGGCGCCCTTGAAGCGGCGGACAAACAGGGGCGCGGCGGTCAGCGTCACCGCGCGGCCCCGGAAGGCGTTCTCGAAGGCGGCCGGGTTGTGGACGTCCAGCGTCACCAGCCCATCCGCGCCGGCCGCTTCCAACAGCGTCGCCACATAGCGCACCGACAACGGATCGCGCGGCTTGGTGCGGCGGTCCTTACGCGCATAGCAGAGGTAGGGCGCGACGGCCGTCACCCGTGCGGCGCCATGGTCCTTCAGCGTGGCGATGAAGAACAGCAGGCGCACCAGCTTGTCGTTGGCGCTCTGGTCCGGGCCGGCGTGCAGGCTCTGGACAAGGTAGACGTCACGCCCGCCCACCTCCTCCAGCGGCCGCGCCTTGTGCTCTCCGTCCTCGAACTCGCGCTCCTCATGCGCGGCCAGCGGCTCACCCAGCGTGCGAGCCACGGCCTCACCAAGGTCGTGGGAAGCGTCGAGCGCGAAGAGCTGGAGCGGGAAGGGCTCGGCCATCGGCGAACTGAGCGCACGGGCCGACCGACGCGTCCTTGCGCGGCGTCAATGGCCGGTTTTGACCGAGCGCAAATCTACGCCCGCCGAAGAGCGCGATGATCCTCCCTTCAGGATTTGCTGAGGCCGCCATGGCGCAGGTCTCTTCCCCCGGAGCGCCTGCCGGACCGGACGCCGAGTTCGCGAATGAGGTCCTGCGCATCGTCGTCGAGCTGGCCGAGGAGCTGCATCCCCACCAGCGTGGGCGCACGCCGCCCGGCCTCGACGGCGACCTCGACGACGATTTCGGCCTGGACAGCCTGGGCCGGGTCGAGGTGATCCATCGGCTGGAAGCCGCGTTCAACACGACCCTCCCGGAGGAGCTGTTCGCGGAGGCCTCCACCGGCCGCGACCTCGTCGAGGCTGTTTCGGCGGCCGGACCGCACTGGAAGCCTTCGCCCGCCGCCGTGGTCGAAAGTCGCGCCGCGCCGGAAGCCTCCGC
>JBLNCT010000089.1:0-15399 GCA_050260915.1 Parcubacteria group bacterium | reverse complement strand
CTCGAGGGGAGGAGGGCAGGGTGGAGGGTGTGCCCGCTGAGATTGGGCGATGAGCGCTGGTGGGCTCAGAGCCTCACGCGCTTATCCGTCAGTACTCTGCACTCACCCCCATCCCCGACCCTTCCCCCCTCGAGGGGGAAGGGAGTTGCAGCCAACACCCTCCGGCGCGCATTGTGCTCACATGGAAAAGCGCCCCTTAGGTCGATCCGGCATCTCGATTGCGCCGCTGATGTTCGGCGGCAATGTGCTGGGCTGGACGGCGGATGAGGCGACGAGCTTTTCGCTGCTCGACGCCTTCGTGGCGGGCGGGTTCGACGCCATCGACACCGCCGACGTCTATTCAGCCTGGGTCCCCGGCCACACGGGCGGCGAGAGCGAAACCGTCATCGGCAAGTGGCTGAAACGGCGGGGCCGGCGCGACGACGTGGTGATCGCCACCAAGGTCGGCATGTGGCCGCGGCACTCGGGCCTGAAGCGCGACACCATCATGGCCGCGTGCGAAGAGTCGCTGCAGCGGCTGCAGACAGACTACATCGACCTCTACCAGTCGCACCGCGACGACGCCGAGACCCCGCTCGACGAGACGCTGGACGCGTTTTCCAGGCTGGTCGAGCAGGGGAAGGTTCGCGCCATCGGGGCCTCCAACTACGACGCGCCGCGCCTGCGCGAGGCGCTGAAGGTCTCAGCCGACAAGGCGATCCCCCGCTACGAGACGCTGCAGCCGGCCTACAACCTCATGGACCGCCGCATCGAAGGCGAGCTGCAGCCGCTCTGCGTGGAGGAGGGGATCGGCATCGTCTCGTACTACGGGCTGGCCAGCGGGTTCCTGACCGGCAAGTACCGCTCGGAAGCCGACCTCGGCAAAAGCCCTCGTGGGGCAGGCGTGAAGAAGTACCTCGACGAGCGCGGCATGCGGGTCCTGGCGGCGCTGGACGCGGTGGCGGCCGAGCTGGTGGCGAGCCCCGCGCAGGTCGCGCTCGCCTGGGTGATGAGCCGTCCCGCCGTCGCCGCGCCCATCGCCAGCGCGACCAGCGTGCCGCAGCTCGACGACATCATGGGCTCCGCGCGCCTGACGCTGACGGCGGAGCAGATCAAGCGGCTGGATGAGGCGAGTTCCTAGGCGATCTGCCGGCCGTTGATCACCGCGAGCCGCAGGCGGGGCTCGAGTTCCAGCGATGACGCGGTGCTGAGCACGGCGTCGGCCGTCAGCTCGCGGTGCACGCCTTCTTCCAGCGGCCCGACCGTGGCGGTCGGCTGGTAGAGGCCGATGAAGCGGTCGGCCTCGCCGTTGGGACCGGCGAGCGGGGCCACCAGCACCTCCATCGGGAAGGGCTCGAGTCCCTGCGCCGTCACCTGCGCGTTGATGACGATCGGGTCCGCGTTGGCGCGGCTAAGCTCCACCGCCGCCTGCACCCGCGAGCGGTCGCGGCCGATCCAGAGCGGCAGCGCCTGTTCGCCCTTCAGCTCGCGCCCGTGCAGGTTGGCCACGAAGCCGCCGCTCAGGCGGAAGCGGTAGCGGCCGGGGCCCTCCCGCTCGAACATGAAGACCTGCGGCAACAGGTCTGCGAACGCGCCCGGATCGATAGCGGTCCTTGGGGGAAGGACGGCTTCGCCGCGCATGGCTTGCCAATAGGCGACAAGCCTCTCTGTGTTGGAATGAAACGACATGCCCACCACCCACTCTTTTTGAGGGTGGCGCTGCAAGAATTGCGCCAATCTAGCTGTGCCGTGGCGGCACGTCAGGCGGGCTGGTAGGCGTCGCGAAGCTCGCGCTTGAGCACCTTGCCGATGTGGCTGCGGGGCAGGTGTTCGACGATGCGCACGTCCGACAGCCGCTGGGTCTTGCCGAGCCTGCCGTTGGCCCATTGGCGCAGGTCTTCCGCCGTGACCGACTGGCCGGACTTCAGCGCCACGAAGGCGACCGGCGTCTCGCCCCATTCGCGCGAGGGCACGCCGACCACGGCCACCTCCGCGACGGCGGGGTGCTGGATCACCACGGCCTCCAGGTCGCTCGGGTAGATGTTGAAGCCGCCGGAAATGACCATGTCCTTCTTGCGGTCCATCAGCGTCAGGAAGCCGTCGGCGTCGAAGCGGCCGACGTCGCCGGTGCGGATGTAGCGCTTGCCGGTGTCGGGGTCGGTCCAGATGGCCTCCGCCGTCTTGTCCGGCCGGCCGAAGTAGCCGTTCATGGTGGCGAGCGAGGCGCCGACGATCTCGCCGACTTCGCCCGTGGGGACTTCGCGGCCGTCCTCTCCGATCAGGCGGATGTCGCTGCCGGGACCCGGGCGGCCGACGGTGTGCAGCTTGTCCGGGTGCTCGTGGGCGAAGAGGATGCAGCTGCCGCCGCCTTCGGTCATGCCGAAGTACTCCACGAGTCCGCCCGGCCAGCGGCGCAGGACCTCCGCCTTCAGCTCGGCCGGGAAAGGCGCCGAGGTGCAGAACTTCATCTGGAAGCTGGAGAGGTCGAAGCCGTCGAAGCCGGCGAACTCCATCAGCCGCCGGTACTGCACCGGCACCAGCATGGCGTGGGTCACGCGGTGCTTCTCGGCGAGCTGCAGGAACTTCAGGGTGTCGAACTTCGGCATCAGCACCGCCGTCCCGCCGCCCGCCAGGCACGGGAAGAAGCAGACCAGCGTGGTGTTCGAATAAAGCGGCGTCGACAGCAGCGCGATGGCGTCGGGCCCATAGCCCACCCCGTCCAGCCGCACGACGTGGCGCCAGCGCATGCCGTGGGACTGCACGATTCCCTTCGGCGCGCCGGTCGTGCCCGACGAGTAGATGATGTTGAACGGCATCGAGGGTTCGATCTCGACCGGCCGCGGCTTCGAGCCTTCGGGAGCGAGCCAGTCGACGAACGCCTGCCCGTCCAGGGCGATCCGGCGGCAGGGGACCTGGTCGGCGACAGGCGCCATCGCCTCTGCCACACCCCTGTCGGAGAAGAACAGCCGCGCCTTGCAGTCGGCGACCATCCCGGCCAGCTGCTCAGGCGTGGACGACGGGGCCAGCGGTGCCACCGCGACGCCGACCCGCAGCGCGCCGAGGAACAGCGCCGCATACTCCAGTGAGGTCGTCGCGCAGACGGAGATCGCCTCGGTCTGCCCAATGCCATCCCGCCGCAGCGCCGTCCCGACCCGATTCATCAGCCGGTCGAGTTCGGCGTAGGTGAGGGCCCCGTCCTCCATCACCAGCGCGAGGTGGTCTGGCCGCTCGGATGCATGGATGGCGATCAGCTCGCCGATGGTCCCGAAGTCGGCGGCGAGCATCTGTTCAAGGGTCTTCATGGGGCGGGAAAGCACTCGATTTGAACGGCCGTTTGAACGCCCAAACTGCACAGCGATCACGAAGAGTCCAGCGGGGCCGTAGAAACCCCTCGCAGTGAGATGCGTTCTCAACTGTGGACGGAGCGGGGCGACATTTCGCCAGACGGGCGCTCAGGTCCGAAAGAGCCTGCGCGCCGTGAAACGAAACGGAGCAGCAGCGATGAAGATGACCCCGGTGAAACTCGCGGTCGCGGCGGTTTTGGCCGCCGGCGCCACGACCGCTTCGGCCGAAACCTACGGTCAGGCCTGGAACGCTTATCAGGCGGCGCAGAACACCTACTACAGCCAGCAGTCGGTCTATAACGCCAACCAGGCCGCCTATAACGCCGCCCGCGCCAACTACGACGCCGACCGCGCCGCCTACGACGCCCGGTGGGGCTACGGCGCCTACGAGCGCGCCTACGGCCCGTTCGTCTGGAATGCGCCGGCCTATAGCTACAACTATCCGGCCGCGACCTATCCGTACTCGAGCTACCCGGCCACGACGTACCCGTACTCGAGCTACCCCTACGCCTCGAACACCTACCCGTATTCGAGCTATCCGAGCACGAGCTACCCCTACAGCTCCAACCCCTATTACGCGGGCGCCTACGGGGCCAACGCCGCCTATACGAGCGGCGTGCCCTGCTCGACGGGCTCGACCCCGAACCTCTCGATGCTGAGCGCGCTGGCGCAGGCGGCGATGGGCGGCTCGATGTCGACCAGCAACCTGGTGAACCAGGCGGTGCTGGGCGCGGTGGTCGACAATGCGCTGGGCCGCCAGTCGACCTATACGGCCCGCTGCGACAGCCGCGGCTACTACTACAGCTACAACCAGACCCAGCCGTATCGCGAAGGCTACTATGACGCCTACGGCACGTGGCACGCCACGGCGCCTTCGCCGCAGTACGCCTCCTGCCGTCTGGCCCCGGCCCCGACCGACGCCTACGGCCAGACCTACCGTTACGTCCGCGTCTGTCCGGACGCCGACGGCCGCTACCGGATCACCGGGTAAGCCCCGGCCGATCTGAGGGCAAAGGAGCCGCCTGCAGCGATGCGGGCGGCTTCTTCACGTCGGGTCAGGCTTGGCGGCGGGGCGGCTTGGGCTTACCCCTGCGCCGATGAGCCAGAGCCACCCCGAAATCCGCGAAGCCGTCCGCAAGCTGTGCGAAGGCTTCCCCGGCGAGTACTGGCGCAAGCTGGACCGCGAGCGGGCCTATCCCACTGAGTTCGTGCAAGCGCTGACGGACGCGGGCTTCCTGTCGGTGCTGATCCCGGAGGAGTACGGCGGCTCGGGCCTGGGTCTGGGCGCCGCGACGGCGGTGCTGGAGGAAATCCACCGCTCGGGCTGCAACGGCGGCGCCTGCCACGCCCAGATGTACACCATGGGCACGATCCTGCGGCACGGCTCGCCGGCGCAGAAGGAGCGCTACCTGCCGAAGATCGCGTCCGGGGAGCTGCGGCTTCAGGCGTTCGGGGTGACCGAACCCACGGCAGGGACGGACACCACGCGGATTTCCACCTTCGCCCGGCGCGACGGGGACAGGTACGTCGTCAGCGGCCAGAAAATCTGGATCAGCCGGGCCGAGCACTCCGACCTGATGGTGCTGCTCTGCCGGACGACGCCGCGCGAGCAGGCGAAGAAGCCCTCGGACGGGATAAGCGTGCTGCTGGTGGACATGCGCGAGGCGGTGGGCAACGGGCTCACCATCCGGCCCATCCGCACCATGCTGAACCACGCCACGACGGAGCTCTTCTTCGACAACCTGGAGGTCCCGGCCGAGAACCTGATCGGCCAGGAGGGGCAGGGCTTCCGCTACATCATCGACGGCATGAACGCCGAGCGCATCCTGATCGCGAGCGAGTGCATCGGGGATGGCCGGTTCTTCATCGACCGCGCGTCCGAGTACGCCAAGACCCGCGAGGTCTTCGGCCGCCCTATCGGCCAGAACCAGGGCGTCCAGTTCCCGATCGCTCGGGCCTACGTTCAGCTCTCCGCCGCCGCGCTGATGGTGGAAAAGGCGGCCGCCATGTTCGACGCGGGCGAGCCCTGCGGGACGGAGGCCAACATGGCCAAGATGCTGGCCTCGGAGGCCTCCTGGGCCGCCGCCGACATGTGCATCCAGACCCACGGCGGCTTCGGCTTCGCCGAGGAGTACGACATCGAACGCAAATTCCGCGAGACGCGGCTCTACCAGGTGGCGCCGATTTCCACGAACCTCATCCTCAGCCACGTGGGGACGCACGTGCTGGGGATGCCGAAGAGCTTCTAGGTGGTCGCGCGCACCTACCCCCCGTCATCCTGGGCCCTGTGCCCAGGACCCAGAAGCACCGCTGTCGCTGAGCGAGGCTGGACGGTGGATGACTGAATTGAACCGCCTGCTTTTCTGGGTCCTGGGCACAGGGTCCTGGATGACGGGAATGGGGATGGAGGTGGGGATGTTTGAAACCCTGCTCATCGAGCCGAAGGGCGAGGGCGTCCTGCTCGTCACCCTCAACCGCCCGGCGGCCGGCAATTCACTCAGCTCCCAGATGGCGCAGGAGCTGCTGACGCTGTGGAGCGCTGACGACACCCGCGCCCAGCGCTGCATCGTGCTCACCGGGGCAGGCGAAAAGATCTTCTGCGCGGGGGCGGACCTCAAGGAGCGCGACGGGATGACCGATGCGCAGTGGGTCGAGCAGCACCGGCTGTTCGAGGCCATGCGCGACGCGCTCCTCGACCTGCCGTGCCCGGTGATCGCAGCGGTCAACGGCGCGGCCTACGGCGGGGGCGCGGAAATCGCGCTGGCGTGCGACTTCGCCTACGCGTCCGAGAACGCCCGGTTTGCGCTGACCGAGGTGAAGCTCGGCATCATGCCGGGGCTGGGCGGCGCGCTGAACCTCGCGCAGGCGGCGGGCGAGCGGCGGGCGCGCGAGGTGCTGCTGACGGGCGAGCCCTTCGGGGCCGAAGAGGCCCTCTCGTGGGGCGTCATCAACCGCATCTCAGATAACGTCGTCGGCGAGGCTCTCGCGACAGCCGCCAAGATCGCCGCGAACGCGCCGCTGTCGGTGCGCGCCATCCGACGGACCCTCAGCGAAACCCGAGGCCTGCCGCTCAAGCAAGCCATCGAGGTGGAACTCACCCACTACGACACACTCACCCCCACCGCCGACCGGCGCGAGGGCATCGCCGCCTTCAATGAGAAACGTAAGCCCCGCTTTGAGGGGAAATGAACGGAAGCTCGCCGGGCGGCTGCTCCTCGTCCACGCCTGACAGCGCCCGCACGTAGGCGTCGCGCCAGGCGGTGACGTCCTCGTGCTGGACACACTCGTAGAGCGCCTGCCAGCGCTCGACCCGCTCGTGCTTTGGCATCGTCACGGCGCGTTTGAGGGCGTCCGACAGCTCCTCCGGGCTATAGGGGTTCACGATGAGCGCCTGGCGCATCTGCCGCGCGGCGCCGGCGAACCGCGACAGGATCAGCACGCCCGGATCGGCGGGGTCCTGCGCCGCCACATACTCCTTGGCCACCAGGTTCATGCCGTCACGCAGGGGCGTGACCAGGCCCACCTTGGCGGCGCGATAGATGCCGGCCAGCTCGTCGCGGCGGTAGTTCTTGTTCACGTAGCGGATCGGCGCCCAGTCCATGTCGCCGAACTCGCCGTTGATGCGGCCGATCATGCTGTCGAGGCGGCCGCGGATGTCCTGGTAGGCCTCGACCTGGTCGCGTGAGATCGGCGCGATCTGCAGGAACAGCACCTGGCGGCGGAACTCCGGATTGTCGCGGAGGAACTGCTCGAAGCCCAGCAGCCGCTCCTCGATCCCCTTCGAATAGTCGAGCCGGTCGACGCCCAGGATCAGCGTCCGGAACACCGAGTGCGCCGCCATGATGTCGTAGGAGCGGACCGCCTTCTCCGACTCCAGCATCTGCGCGAAGCTGTCGGCGTCGATGCCGATGGGGAAGGCGTCGGCGCGCACCATCCGCCCAAAGCAGCGCAGCCAGCCGTCCTCCAGCACCTCGCCCCCGGCCTCGTTGGTCACGTAGCCCTCGAAGGCCTGCAGGTGCTCGCGGGTCTGGAAGCCGACGAGGTCGTAGTGGAACAGGCTCTCCACCAGCTGCCGGTGGCGGGGCAGGGTGACGACCAGCTGGTAGGCGGGCCAGGGGATGTGCAGGAAGAAGCCGATCCGGTTCTTCACGCCGAGCGCCCTGAGTTCCCGGGCCAGCGGGATCAGGTGGTAGTCCTGCACCCAGACGAGGTCGCCCTCCTCGATCAGCGGCGCCAGCGTCTCGGCGAAGCGGCGGTTCACCCGGCCATACCCCTCGCCGAACGAGCGGTCGTACTGGGTCAGGTCGACGCGGTAGTGGAACAGCGGCCAGAGCGTCTTGTTGGCGTAGCCGTTGTAGTACTCCTGGACGTCGGCCTCCTCGAGATCGACGGTCGCCACGGTCACGCCGTCGGCCGTCTGGGTGTGCATCTCGCCGGTGAACTGCGGGGTGGTCTCGCCGCTCCAGCCGAACCAGATGCCGGTGTATTCGCGCAGCGCCGCCGACAGCGCCATGGCGAGGCCGCCGACGGTCTCTTCGCCACGTCCGGCGGGCGGGCTCACGCGGTTGGAAACGACGATCAGGCGGTTCATGCGACCCCCGCCAGCCAGCCCAGCACCGCCTCGACGTCGGCCAGGTGGTGCAGCGCCGAGGTCCCGCGCTCCTCGCCCACCAGCACGCCGTAGCCGCCCAGCTCCGCGGCCGCGGCGAAGCCGTCTTCATCGGTCAGGTCATCGCCGACGAACACGGGCGTCGAGCCCAGGAACGGCTGCTCGGCCATGAAGGCGCGAACGCTGTCGCCCTTGTCCGCCCCGGGGGTTCGAAGTTCGGCCACCATTCGTCCCAACTGCAGGACAAGGCCGGTGGTTGCGGCGACCTCGCGGCAGTTCCTGATCACGGCCGCTTCGGCGTCGGGCGCGTTGCGGTAGTGAACGGCCAAGCCGAGCCCCTTGTCCTCGATCAGCACGCCCGGCCGGTCGGTGAGGCGGTCGAGCTTGATCCGCGCATAGTTCAGGCCCGGATGCGGCGGCCGGGTCAGCACCGAGCCGGAGGCCGTGCGGCGCACGAGGCCGTGGACGGCAGCGGCGGCGGTCACCGCGCCTTGCAGGATGCGGTCGATGTCCTCCAGCGAACGGCCGCTGACGACCGCCAGCCGCCCGTCGAGGCGGCGCGAGGCGCGCTTGAGCAGCCGCGTCAGCGCCTCCGAAGGGAGGACCGCGTCCGGCCGCTGGGCGATCGGCGCCAGCGTGCCGTCGAGGTCTAGGAAGAGGGCGGTTCGCGACGGGTCGAGCGGTGGAGGCGGCGCCGGACCGCGGTCCAGCACGGATGGGTACTCACTCAACGTCTGTTCTCCTGAGCGGGGTAAACGCCCGGGCCGCCGCTTCGCTCCCGTTTGTTTCAGCGGACGGCGGACCACGGCCGGCTCAGCAGCATGGCGCAGTTGATGAGGCCGACGAGGGAGTAGGTCTGCGGGTAGTTGCCCCACAGCTCGCCGTCGGTGAAGGCGATGTCCTCGGAGAGCAGGCCCGCCGCCGTGCGCCGCGCCAGCATCTCCTCGAACAGCTTGCGCGCCTCGTCGGAGCGGCCGGCCAGGTGCAGCGCCTCGATCAGCCAGAACGTGCAGAAGTTGAAGGCGGTCTGCGGCTCGCCGAAGTCGTCGGCGGTGGCGTAGCGCAGCATGTGGGAGCCGCGCCGCAGGCCCGTCTCCACGGCCGCGACGGTGGCGAGGTTGCGCGGGTCGCGCGCGTCGATGAAGCGCACGTCGGTGAGCTGCAGCAGGCTCGCGTCGATGCCGTCGCCTTCGAACGTGGCGGCGAAGCGGCCGAGCTCGGTGTTGTAGGCGCGGCGCTCGATGGCCTCGCGGATGATGTTAGCCCGGTCGGCCCAGAAGTGGGCCCGTTCGGCTAGCCCGAGCTTCGCCGCCGCGTTCGCCAGCCGGTCGCAGGCGGCCCAGCACATGACCGCCGAATAGGTGTGCACCGCCGCGCGGCCACGGAATTCCCAGAGGCTGGCGTCCGGCTGGTCATGCAGGGCGAACGCCCGCTCGCCGATGGGCTCCAGCGCGTGGAAGTCGGCGTCGGTGGCCGGGCGCAGCAGCCGCTCATCGAAGAAGGCCTGTACGTTGGACAGGATGATCTGCCCCCAGACGTCGTGCTGCAAATGCTCGTGCGCTTGGTTGCCGACGCGCACCGGGCCCATGCCGCGATAGCCGGGCAAGTGCTCGGCGATGCGCTCGGTCAGCGCCGGCTCCAGCCCCACGCCATAGACCGGCTGGATGTGATGGCCGTCCGTTTCGTCGACAAGGTTGCGCAGGTAGCCGAGGTAGTTTTCGAGGATGTCTACGGCGCCCAGCCGGTTCAGCGCCTGCACCACGTAGTAGGCGTCCCGAAGCCAGCAGTAGCGGTAGTCCCAGTTGCGCCCGCTGTCGGCGTGCTCGGGGATCGAGGTGGTCAGCGCCGCCACGATCGCGCCCGTCTCCTCATAGGCGCAGAGCTTCAACGCGATGGCGGCGCGGATCACCGCCTCCTGGTAGTCGAGCGGCACCGCCAGCGTGCGGACCCATTCACGCCAGTATCCTTGCGTCTCGTGCAGCATGCGGTTGCAGGTGGTCGCGACCTCGGCGTCGAAGCTCTCGTCGGGGCCCAGGAAAAACGCCATCGGCCGCTCCAGCCTGAACGTGCGCTCCGAGAGGATGTGGGTGACCGGACAGTCGGTGGTCAGGCGCAGCACGCACTCGCCGCCGAGGTAGCGGATGTGGTTGGAGCCGGAGGTCGTCTCCGCCCGGCGCTCGCCCCAGTTCACGGTCGGCCGCAGGCGCACGGTGATGCGCGGCGCGCCCTCCAGCGGCCGGATCATCCGCACATACGCCGTGGGCCGATAGGTGCGGTGGTGCTGGCGATAGCGGGGGCAGAAGTCGACGATCTCCACCGCCGAGCCGTCGGCGCAGGTGATCTCGGTCGACAGGATAGCCGTGTTGCGCAGGTATGACTGGCTGAAGGTCTCCGCGCCCTCGACGTCGATGACCCACAGGCCCCGGGCCTGCGGCTCGTCGTACTCTCGCCCGCCGAGCAGGGCGGAGAAGAAGGGGTCGCTGTCGACCCTGGGCACGCAGCCCCAGACGAAGCGGCCCCGGCGGTCGATCAAGGCGCTGACCGTGCAGTTGCCGATGGGAAACAGGTCGAGGTTTTGCGTCATCGGCCGTCAGTCGCCCGCCCTTTGGTCTGTGGCGGTTGAACGCGACCGGCGCCGCTTCGATCCGCGACCCCTTTGCCACTGGCGCGCTTCTCAGGAGGGGCCTAACATTTGTTCAAACGCCTCATCAGAAGGCGAGTCGAGGAAAGGCGCCAAGGAGTAGGACGTGGAGCCGACGAACACCGAGGCGCCCGAGTACTTTCACAAGGTCGTCGATTGTCAGTGGGCCTGTCCGGCCCACACGCCCGTTCCCGAATACATCCGGCTGATCGCCGCCGGACGCTACACCGACGCCTACATGGTCAACTGGAAGTCCAACGTCTTCCCCGGGATCCTGGGACGGACGTGCGACCGCCCCTGCGAGCCGGCCTGCCGCCGGGGTCGGGTGGACGAGGAGCCGGTGGCCATCTGCCGCCTCAAGCGCGCCGCCGCCGACAACAAGGACGACATCACCGGCCTGCTGCCGAAGCCGGCTGAGAAAAAGATCGGCTTCAAGGTGGCCTGCGTGGGCGCCGGACCGGCTTCGCTGACCGTCGCGCGGGACCTCGCGCCGCTGGGCTACGAGGTCGTGGTGTTCGACGCCGAGGCCAAGGGCGGCGGCATGATCCGCAGCCAGATCCCGCGCTTTCGCCTGCCCGAAGAGGTGATCGACGAGGAGGTCGGCTACATCACCGCGCTCGGGCCCGAGCTTCGGACCGGCGTGCGGATCGACAGTCTGAAGTCGCTGCTGGCGGAAGACTTCGACGCGATCTTCATCGGCTCCGGCGCACCGCGTGGACGTGACCTCGACGTTCCGGGCCGCCGGGAGGCCGCCGCCAACATCCACATCGGCATCGACTGGCTGTCGAACGTCTCCTTCGGCCACATCGACAAGATCGGCCGCCGCGTGATCGTGCTGGGCGGCGGCAACACGGCGATGGACTGCTGCCGCACCTCGCGGCGTCTGGGCGGCGAGGACGTGAAGGTCATCGTCCGCTCCGGCTTCGAGGAGATGAAGGCCTCGCCGTGGGAGAAGGAGGACGCGATGCATGAGGGCATCCCGATCCTCAACTACCTGGTCCCGAAGGGCTTCACGCACGAGGGCGGGCGCCTGACCGGCGTCACCTTCGAGAAGGTAGCGCCCCAGGTCGACGAGAAGGGCCGTCGCAAGCTGGTCCCGACCGGCGAGCCGGACCAGCACTACGAATGCGACGACGTCCTCCTCGCCATCGGCCAGGAGAACGCCTTCCCCTGGATCGAGCGCGACATCGGGCTGGAGTTCGACGAGTGGGACATGCCGGTCGTGAACCCGCTGACCATGCAGTCGACCAACCCGAAGGTCTTCTTCGGCGGCGACGCGGCGTTCGGGCCCAAGAACATCATCTGGGCCGTGGCGCACGGCCATGACGCGGCGGTCTCCATCGACAAGTTCTGCCGGGGTCAGGACGTGGCGCTGCGGCCGCCGCCCGGCGTCACGCTCACCTCGCAGAAGATGGGCATCCACGAGTGGAGCTACGACAACGACGTCGACCCTGAGGACCGTAACAAGGTCCCGCTGCTGGAGACGGCCAGGGCGCTGTCGAACGTGAAGGCAGAGGTGGAGCTCGGCTTCGACCGGGCGCTGGCCTATCGCGAGACGCAGCGGTGCCTGAACTGCGACGTCCAGACGGTCTTCACCGCGCCGCTCTGCATCGAGTGCGACGCCTGCGTCGACATCTGCCCCACCGACTGCATCACCTTCACCGCCAACGGCGAGGAGGATGAGCTGCGGCCGAGGCTGAAGGCGCCGGCGTTGAACGTGACGCAGGACCTCTACGTCTCCACCACGCTGGAGACGGGCCGGGTGATGGTGAAGGACGAGGACGTCTGCCTCCACTGCGGCCTCTGCGCCGAGCGCTGCCCCACCGGCGCCTGGGACATGCAGAAGTTCCTGCTGGACATGACACACGCCGGAGGCGGCGCATGCGGGCGTTGAGTGCGGTCAATGATTTCGTTGTGAAGTTCGCGAACGTGAACGGGTCGGGCTCCGCCTCGGCCAACGGGCTGTTCGTGAAGGCGATCCTGCGGTCGGGCGTGCCGGTGGCGGCGCGGAATATCTTCCCGTCGAACATCCAGGGCCTGCCCACCTGGTACGAGGTGCGCGTCAGCGGCGCCGGGTGGTTGGGCCGCCGCGGCGGCGTGGACCTGATGGTCGCCATGAACCCGCAGACCTGGGACAGGGATGTCGCCGAGATCGATCCCGGCGGCTACCTCTTTTACGACTCCACCAAGCCGCTGCCGCCGTCCAAGTTCAGGGACGACATCAACGTCGTGGGCCTGCCGCTGACGGAGCTCTGCAACAGCGCCTACGCCGAGCCATCGCAGCGCAAGGTGTTGAAGAACATCATCTATCTCGGCGCTCTGACCCATCTGCTCGGTATCGACCCCGCGGTGGTCGAGGCGCTGCTGGCGGAGGAATATGCCGGCAAGCCCAAGCTGATCCCGGCCAACATCGAGGCGCTGGGCATCGGGCTGGAATACGCCCGCTCCCACCTGCCGCCGCTCGGGCTGCAGCTGAAGAAGTCGGACGCCGTGGGCGACCGCATCTTCGTCGACGGCAATACGGCCGCCGCGCTCGGCGCCGTCTATGGCGGGGCGAGCGTCTGCGCCTGGTATCCGATCACGCCGTCCACCTCGCTGGCCGAGGCCTTCACCAGCTACTGCAAGAAGCTGCGCAGGGACCCGCTGACCGGTAAGGGCAAGTACGCCATCGTCCAGGCCGAGGACGAGATCGCCTCCATCGGCATCGTCGTCGGCGCGGGCTGGAACGGGGCGCGGGCCTTCACCTGCACCTCCGGCCCCGGCGTGTCGTTGATGCAGGAGTTCATCGGCCTCTCATACTTCGCCGAAATCCCCGCGGTGATCTTCGACGTGCAGCGGGGCGGGCCCTCGACCGGCATGCCGACGCGCACCCAGCAGTCGGACATCCTGACCGCCGCCTACGCCAGCCATGGCGACACCAAGCACGTGCTGCTGCTGCCCGAAGGCCCCGGCGAGTGCTTCGAGTTCGGGGCGACGGCGTTCGACCTCGCCGACCGGCTGCAGACGACGGTCTTCGTCATGCTCGACCTCGACATGGGCATGAACGAGTGGCTGACCGCGCCCTTCACCTGGGACGACAGCAAGAGCCTCGACCGGGGCAAGGTGATGACCGCCGAGATGCTGGACGCGGGCGCCGACTTCGGCCGCTATCTCGACGTGGACGGCGACGGCGTGCCCTACCGCACCTATCCAGCCACGCACCCGACGAAGGGCGCCTACTTCACCCGCGGCACGTCTCGCGACCGCTACGCCCGCTACTCCGAAGAGGGCAGCGTCTATGTCGACAACATGGAGCGGCTGCTGCGGAAGTTCGACACCGCCAAGCAGCTGGTCCCGCCGCCGCTTTCCCGCCGAGCCAGGAAGAAGACGCCCTATGGCGTGATCTTCTACGGCTCGACCTCACCCGCCATGGACGAGGCGCTGGACCAGCTGGAGGCGCAGGGGCTCTATCTCGACGCGATGCGGGTGCGGGCCTTCCCCTTCCCGGGGCAGGTGTTCGACTTCATCGCCTCCCATGAGTTGGTGTTCGTAGTCGAGCAGAACCGCGACGGGCAACTGCGCAGCCTGCTCATCAACGAAGGCGGCGTCGATCCGGCGCGGCTGGTGAAGGTGACCCACTACGACGGCACGCCGATCACCGCCCGCTTCATCACCGGCGAACTGAAGGCGCGCATGAGCCGGCCCACGGCGTCGGCTCAGGGGGAGATGGCCAAATGACCTACATCGCCAAGCCCGTCTTCCATCACCCGTCCCTGAAGCAGAATGCCCTCGGCTTCACGCGCCGCGATTACGAGGGGAAGGTCTCGACGCTCTGTGCCGGCTGCGGGCACGATTCCATCAGCGCCGCCATCGTGCAGGCCTGCTTCGAGATCGACCTGGAGCCGCATCGGCTGGCGAAGCTGTCGGGCATTGGTTGCTCGTCGAAGACGCCCGACTATTTCCTGGGCGCCAGCCACGGCTTCAACACCGTGCACGGCCGCATGCCGTCGGTGCTGACCGGCGCAAACCTCGCCAACCGCGAACTCATCTACCTCGGCGTCTCCGGGGACGGCGACAGCGCCTCGATCGGACTTGGGCAGTTCGCGCACGCCATGCGGCGCGGCGTGAACATGGCCTACATCGTCGAAAACAACGGCGTGTATGGCCTGACCAAGGGCCAGTTCTCCGCCACCGCCGACCGGGGCTCTAAGTCGAAGAAGGGCGTGGTCAACCACGACAGCGGCATCGACCTCGTCGCCATGGCGCTGCAGCTCGGCGCGACCTTCGTGGCGCGGTCCTTCTCCGGCGACAAGGACCAGCTGGTGCCGCTGATCAAGGCGGCGCTGCGCCACAAGGGCGCGGCCTTCATCGATGTGATCAGCCCCTGCATCGCCTTCAACAACCACACTGGCTCGACCAAGAGCTTCGACTGGGTGCGCGAGCACAACGAGGCGGTGAACAAGCTGGACGTCATGGTCGGCCGCGCGCCGATGACCGCGCAGTACGCGCCCGGCGAGGTGATCACCGTGCAGCAGCACGACGGCACGGTCCTGGCGCTGCGCAAGGTCGCCGCCGATTACGACCCGACCGACCGGACGCAGGCGATGGCCTTCCTGGCCGAGCGCAACGCGGCGGGCGAGGTGGTGACGGGTCTCCTCTACATCGACCCGGAGGCCGAGGACCTGCACGACAACCTCGGCACGGTCGACACCGCGCTGAACCGGCTGTCGGATGCGGAGCTGGTGCCGGGCTCGGCGGCGCTTGAGAAGGTCAACGCGGCGCTGCGGTGACTGACTGGTCTTCCCCCTCTGGGGGAAGTACGGCCGAAGGCCGGGATGGGGGCCTGC
>JBLNCT010000088.1:0-8463 GCA_050260915.1 Parcubacteria group bacterium | reverse complement strand
CGTAAGCCGAGCATTCTTGTGTACGTTCATCCGGGGAGCTCCGGTGGAAGTGGAGTGTCGCAACCCCAGCTTCGTTCAAGACACTCCCCGGGTGAACAACCTTCATAGCTTCGACACCTAGCCCCATTAAACCGATCACCCCGGCGAAGGCCGGGGCCCAGATCCCGGCCGCTGAACCTGATTGGATTTGCGTCGAATCGGGGGAGCCCACCTCAGTGCGGCTCCATCTGGATCCCGGCCTTCGCCGGGACACTCGGAACAAGGAACCTTAAACGTGCAGCACACGGCCGAATGCATCCAGCGAGGCTTCGTGCATGGTCTCGCTGATGGTCGGGTGCGGGAAGACGGTGGCGAACAGGTCTTCCTCCGTCGCCTCCATCGTCATGGCGATGGCGAAACCCTGAATCATCTCCGTGACTTCGGCGCCGATCATGTGGGCGCCGATCAGGGCGCCGGTCCTGGCGTCGAAGATGGTTTTGACGAAGCCGGTGGTCTCACCGGCGGCGATGGCCTTGCCGTTGGCGCTCAAGGGGAAGCGGCCGACTTTCACCTCGATCCCGGCCTGTTTCGCCGCGGCTTCGGTCAGGCCGACGGAGGCGACCTGCGGGTTGGAGTAGGTGCAGCCGGGGATCGGCGCGTGCAGGTTGGGTGACTTGAAGCCCGCGATGGCCTCGACGCAGTGAACCCCCTCGTGGGAGGCCTTGTGCGCGAGCCAGGGCGGCCCGGCGATGTCGCCGATGGCGTAGAGGCCGGGCACATTGGTGCGGCCCTCGCCGTCGATGACGACGTGGGTGCGGTCGATCTTCACGCCTAGCGCTTCGAGGCCGAGGTTCTCGACATTGCCGACGATGCCGACGGCGACGATGCAGACGTCGGCATCGAGGGTCTCGCCGCCGAGCTTCAGGGAGATGCCGGTCTTGGTCTTGGTGAGCTTCTCGACCTTGGCCGAGAGTCGGAACTTGATGCCGCGCTTCTCGAAGGCCTTTTGCGCAGCCGCCGAGACCTCCTCGTCCTCGACGGGGAGGACGCGGTCCATCATCTCGACGACTGTAACATCCGCCCCTAGCGCCCTGTAGAAGCTCGCGAATTCGATGCCGATGGCGCCGGAGCCGATGACGATCAGCGACTTGGGCGCGGCCTTGGGGACCATGGCCTCGCGGTAGGTCCAGACGCGCTCGCTGTCCGGCTCCAGGCCGATGTCGGGGATGGTGCGAGCCCGCGCCCCGGTGGCGAGGATGACGTGCTTTGCCGTGATCGTGCGGTTGCCGACGATCACCTTCGGCGCGGGAGAGCCCTTCTCCAGCCGCGCTTCGCCCATGATGACCTCGACCTTGTTCTTCTTCATCAGGAAGGCGACGCCGCTGTTCAGCTGCTTGGCGACCTTCCGCGAGCGGTCGATGACCTTGGCGAAGTCGTAGGCCCGGTTGTCGGCCGAGAGGCCGTAGTCGCCGAGGTGGCCGAGCTGCTCATAGAGCTCGCCGCTCTTCAGCAGCGCCTTGGTCGGGATGCAGCCCCAGTTCAGGCAGACGCCGCCGAGCAGCTCACGCTCGACGATGGCGGTCTTCAGGCCCAGCTGTGCGGCGCGGATGGCGGCGACGTAGCCGCCCGGCCCCGCTCCGATCACTACGAGATCGAAATCTGTACTCATCGTCTCCTATTCCGATCTCCCCGGCGAAGGCCGGGGCCCAGATTCAGCCTGAGCGCCAGGTGGGTTTCACCTGGACCCCGGCCTTCGCCGGGGCAATCGGGTGAGAGTTAAACCAGCATCGTCGCAGGATCTTCGATCATCGCCTTGAAGGCGTTGAGGAACTTGGCCCCCGTCGCGCCATCGACGACGCGGTGGTCGCAGGACATGGTCACGGTCATCACGGTGGCGATGGCGAGCTGGCCGTTCTTGACGACCGGCTGCTGGGTCCCCGCGCCCACGCTCAGGATCGCGCCCTGCGGCTCGTTGATGATCGAGCCGAACGACTTGATGCCGTACATGCCGAGGTTGGAGACAGTGAAGGTGCCGCCCAGGTACTCCTCGGGCTTCAGCTTCCGGTCGCGAGCTCGCGCCGCCAGGTCCTTGGTTTCACGGGCGATCTGGGCGAGGCCCTTGGTCTCCGCCTCGCGGATGATCGGGGTGATCAGGCCGTGCGGAACGGCGACCGCCATGGCCACGTCGGCGTGGTGGTGCATGGCGATGCCTTCGGGCGTGTAGGAGGCGTTGGCGTCCGGCACCCGCTTCAAGGCCATGGCGGCGGCCTTGATGATGATGTCGTTGACGCTGACCCGCACGTCGTCGGCCTTCAGCATGGCGTTGATACGCCCGCGCGCGGCCAGCAGGGCGTCGATCTCCAGGTCAATGGTCAGCGGGAAGTGCGGCACGTCGCGGAAGCTGTCGGTCATCCGCCGCGCGACGGTCTTGCGCATGCCGTCGAGGGGCACGAGGTCGTAGCTGCCGGCGGGTATGCCCTGCTGTTCGAGCGTCTGCACCTGGCGCGGAGCAGCGGGAGCGGCCTGCGGCGCGGCGGCAGGCGCCTTGCCCCGCGCGGCATCCACGTCGGCCTTCACGACGCGGCCGTGCGGGCCGCTGCCCTTGATGGTCTTGAGGTTCAGCCCGGCCGCCTCAGCGAGCCTGCGAGCCAGCGGCGAGGCCATGAGGCGCTCACCGTCGGCCTGCGGGTGCGGAGTCTTGGTCGTGCCGCCGGTTTCGCCCGCCGCTTGCGAGGGAGGCTGTGCGTCCTTCGACACGGCCGCTGACGCGGCCTGCTCAGGATGACTGGGTTTGGTGGGCTCGGGAGATGGTGGCTTTTGACCACGCGCGTCATCCTGAGCAGCCTGCGGAGCAGGCGTGTCGAAGGACGCACCCTCCCCGCTCAACCGCGCAATCGGCGCATTGACCTTCACGCCTTCCGTACCCTCCGGCACGAGGATCTTCTCGACCACGCCCTCGTCGACCGCCTCGACCTCCATGGTGGCCTTGTCGGTTTCGATCTCGGCGATGACGTCGCCGGCGTGGACCTCGTCGCCTTCCTTGACGTGCCACTTGGCGAGCGTGCCCTCCTCCATGGTCGGAGAGAGCGCGGGCATCAGGATGTCGGTCATCGGTAGCAGACCTCTTTCGCCGCCTTCACGATCTTCTCGACCGAGGGCAGCGACAGGGCTTCGAGGTTGGCGGCGTAGGGCAGCGGAACGTCCTCCTGGTGGACCCGGAGCGGCGGGGCGTCCAGGTAGTCGAAGGCGTGCTCGATCACCCGCGCCACCACCTCGGCGCCGACGCCCATGGGGCCCCAGCCTTCCTCGCAGGAGACCAGGCGGTTGGTCTTCTTGACGCTCTCGACGATGGTCGCGTGGTCGAGTGGGCGAAGGGTGCGCAGGTCGATGACCTCGGCCTCGATGCCGTCCTTGGCCAGCTCCTCGGCCGCCTGCAGGGCAAAGCCGACCATGCGGGAGTGGGCGGTCAAGGTGACGCTGTGGCCCTCCCGGCGGACCTTGGCCTTGCCGATGGGCAGCACCCAGTCGTCGACCTGCGGGATGTCGAACTCGACGCCGTAGAGCATCTCGTGCTCGAGGAAGACCACCGGGTTCGGGTCGCGGATCGCGGCCTTCAGCAGACCCTTGGCGTCGGAGGCGTCGTAGGGCGCGATCACCTTCAGGCCGGGGATGTGGGCATACCAGGCGCTGTAGTCCTGGCTGTGCTGGGCCGCCACGCGGGCGGCCGCGCCGTTGGGGCCCCGGAAGACGATCTGCGGGCGGATCTGGCCGCCGGACATGTAGAGCGTCTTGGCGGCCGAGTTGATGATCTGGTCCATCGCCTGCATGGCGAAGTTGAAGGTCATGAACTCGACGATGGGCTTCAGCCCCGCCATCGCCGCGCCGACGCCGAGGCCCGCGAAGCCGTGCTCCGTGATCGGCGTGTCGATCACGCGCTTGTCGCCGAACTCCTGCAGCAGGTCGCGGCTGACCTTGTAGGCGCCCTGGTACTGCGCAACCTCCTCGCCCATCAGGAAGACGTCGGGGTCGCGGCGCATCTCCTCGGCCATGGCGTCGCGGAGAGCGTCGCGGACGGTGATCTTCACCATCTGGGCGCCTGAGGGGATTTCGCGGTCTTCGAGCGGGGCGGTGGGGGTGACAGGCGCGGGGCCTTCGCCCTGGGGTTTTGGCTTCGCGGTTTCGGGGGGCTGCTTTTCAGGCTCGCCGGCCGAGGCTTCCCCTTCACCTTCCTTGCCCCCTCCGGCGCTTCGCGCCACCTCCCCCTGAGGGGGAGGACCCTCGGTCGGCGCTGACCGCGGATGCTCCCCCTCTGGGGGAGCTGTCGGCGCAGCCGACTGAGGGGGCTGCCCCTCCCCATTCAGCCGCGCGATCGGGGTGTTGACCTTCACCCCCTCCGTCCCCTCCGGAACCAGAATAGCCTCGACCTTGCCCTCGTCGACGGCTTCCACCTCCATGGTGGCCTTGTCAGTCTCGATCTCGGCGATCACGTCGCCGGCGTGGACTTCGTCGCCTTCCTTCACGTGCCACTTTGCGAGGGTGCCCTCCTCCATCGTCGGAGAGAGCGCGGGCATCAGGACATCGGTGCTCACGCCGCGCTCTCCACATAGACGTCGGTGTAGAGTTCGGCCGGGTCGGGCTCGGGCGAAGTGCGAGCGAATTCAGCGGCGTCGGCGACGATCTTCTTCACCTCGCCGTCGAGCGCCTTGAGCTCGTCCTCGGAGACGCCGGCCTTCTCCAGCTTGTCCTTGAGGTGATCGATGGGGTCGCGGGTCTTGCGGACCTCGTCCACCTCCTCACGCGTGCGGTACTTGGCCGGGTCGCTCATCGAGTGACCACGGTAGCGGTAGGTCTTCATCTCGAGGATGTACGGCCCCTCGCCTTTCCGCGCGCGTTCGGCGGCCTTGGCGCCGGCGGCGGCGACCGCCTCCACGTCCATGCCGTCGACCTCCTCGCCCGGAATGTCGAAGGAGATGCCGCGCTTGTAGAGGTGCGTTTCAGCCGAGGCGCGCTGGACGGACGTGCCCATGGCGTATTGGTTGTTCTCGATCACATAGACAGCCGGCAGGCGCCACAGCTCGGCCATGTTGAAGCTCTCGTAGACCTGGCCCTGGTTGGCCGCGCCGTCGCCGAAGTAGACGAAGGCCACTGCGCCGTTCTCCCGGTACTTGTTGGCCAGCGCGATGCCGGTGCCGAGGCTCACCTGCGCGCCGACGATCCCGTGGCCGCCGTAGAAGTCGGCCTCCTTCGAGAACATGTGCATCGACCCGCCCTTGCCCTTGGACGAGCCGCCGGCGCGGCCGGTCAGCTCGGCCATGACCTCCTTCGGGTCCATGCCGGCGGCCAGCATGTGGCCGTGGTCGCGATAGCCGGTGATGATCTGGTCGCCATCCTGCTTGATCGACTGGATGCCGACGGCGATGGCTTCCTGGCCGATGTAGAGGTGGCAAAAGCCGCCGATCAGCCCCATGCCGTAAAGCTGCCCCGCGCGCTCCTCGAAGCGGCGGATGAGCAGCATGTCTCGATACCAGGAAAGTAGCCGGTCCTTGCCGGCAGCGCCGCCCTTGGGGGAAGGGCTTTTGCGCGCACGCGCCATCTTTAGGGTCCCTCTAGCCTCTCTTTCGAACTGTGGGGGACAGTCCGTGCCTAAGGCTTCGTCCGGATCACATAATCCCTTGGATCGGCGAAGCCTAGCAGGGAACGCGCACGTTCCTCCAGAAGGTCCGCGGAAAGATCGTTGTCCCGCAGGAGCCGAGCGCGGACTTCGAGGTCCATGCGCTCAGCGTGGATCTGCTTCAGCTCGGTCAGCCGCTGGTTCAGCTCGGCGCTGCGCTGGTGCGCGGTCAGAAAACCCCTGTCGCCGAGCGCGCCCTGCACGGCGAAATAGACGATCAAAGCCATCAGGATGATGGTCGTCAGATAGGGGCGAATACGCGCGTACATGGGTGATTCCCGAGGAATGACCCATATTTAGCAGATATGGTTAATGGGCTCTTCCCCCAGTTCATCTGGGGGAAGTGGGCCGAAGCCGAAGGCGAGGCTCGTTGGGGGAGTAAAAAAACAAGTGAGGACAACTCCCCCATCGACCTTCGCCGCTTCGCGTCTCAGGCCACTTCCCCCAGATGAACTGGGGGAAGAGCTACCGCCCCTTCAGCGCAGCCCGGCCGGCGTAGATGGCCTGGTCGTCCAGCTGCTCTTCGATGCGCAGGAGCTGGTTGTATTTGGCCAGCCGGTCCGACCGCGCCAACGAGCCCGTCTTGATCTGCCCGCAGTTGGTGGCCACGGCGAGGTCGGCGATGGTGGAGTCCTCCGTCTCGCCGGAACGGTGGCTCATCACGGCAGTGTAGCCGGCGCGGTGGGCCATATCGACGGCGTCCAGCGTCTCCGACAGCGTGCCGATCTGGTTGACCTTCACGAGGATGGAGTTGGCCAGCCCCTTGCCGATGCCCATCGAGAGGCGCTCGGGGTTGGTGACGAAGAGGTCGTCGCCCACCAGCTGCACCTGCTTGCCGAGGCGCTCGGTCAGCAGCTTCCAGCCGTCGAGGTCGTCCTCGGCCATGCCGTCTTCGATGGACACGATGGGGAACTTGCCGACGAGGTTGGCCAGGTAGTCGACCATGCCGGCGGGATCGAGGCTCTTGCCCTCGCCTTCCAGCTCGTACTTGCCCTTCTTGAAGACCTCGGTGGAGGCGACATCCAGCGCCAGCACGAAGTCGTCGCCGGCCTTGTAGCCCACGCCTTCAGCCGCCTTCATGATGAAGGCCAGCGCCTCCTCGGCGGAGCCGATGTTGGGGGCGAAGCCGCCCTCGTCGCCGACGTTGGTGTTGTGGCCGGCGTCCTTCAGGGCCTTCTTCAGGCCGTGGAAGATCTCCGCGCCCATCCGCAGCGCCTCGGAGAAGGTGGCCGCGCCGGTCGGCATGACCATGAATTCCTGGATGTCGATCGGGTTATCGGCATGCGCGCCGCCGTTGATGATATTCATCATCGGGACCGGCAGGATGCGAGCCGAGACGCCGCCGACGTACTTGTAGAGCGGCAGGTTGGCCGAGGCCGCGGCGGCCTTCGCGGTCGCGAGGCTGACGCCGAGAATGGCGTTGGCGCCCAGCCGCGACTTGTTTGGCGTGCCGTCGAGCTCGATCAGCAGCGAATCGACCCGGCGCTGGTCCTCGGCGTCGACGCCTGACAGCGCGTCGTAGATCTCTCCGTTGACCGCATCGACGGCTTGGCTGACGCCCTTGCCGCCGTAGCGCTTCTTGTCGCCGTCGCGCCGCTCGACCGCCTCGTGCGCGCCGGTGGAGGCGCCGGAGGGGACCGCCGCGCGGCCGAAGCCGCCGTCCTCGAGGATCACGTCCACCTCGACCGTCGGATTGCCCCGGCTGTCCAGGATTTCCCGGGCGATGATGTCGACGATCTCGGTCATGGAGGCTCCCCTTTTGGACGCGGGTGGCTTAGCGGTGGCGCAGGAAAACCGCAACCTTGGGACCGCCATGCTGACCGTCGAGAAGGAAGGCGCAATCGCCGTCGTCACCCTCAACCGCCCCGAAGCGATGAACGCCATGTCCAAGGCGATGCGCTCGGAGCTCTACAAGGCGATGACGGCGCTGAACGACGATCCGGACGTGTCAGTGGTGATCCTGACCGGCGCCGGCGAGCGGGCGTTCACGGCCGGGCTCGACCTGAAGGAGCTGGGCTCCGACCCCAAAGCCATGAGCGCCGCCAATGCGGAGGGCGCCGACGAGAACCCGGTCAAGGCGATCGAGACCTGCAGGAAGCCCGTGATCGGCGCGATCAACGGTGTGGCCATCACCGGCGGCTTCGAGGTGGCGCTGGCCTGCGACGTGCTGATCGCGAGCGAGAACGCCCGCTTTGCCGACACCCATGCGCGGGTCGGCATCATGCCGGGCTGGGGGCTGTCCCAGAAGCTGTCGCGCCTGATCGGCATCTACCGCGCCAAGGAGCTGTCGCTGACCGGCAACTTCCTCGACGCGAAGACGGCCTGTGAGTGGGGCCTCGTCAACCGCGTCGTGCCCGCCGGCGAGCTGATGGCGGCGGCGAAGAAGCTGGCGGCCGACATGGCGACGATCCCGGTGGAGACGCTGAGCCTCTACAAGCGCATCATCGACGAAGGCTTCGCCCTGCCCTACGGCCAGGCGCTGGCGCACGAGCACAAGAGCTCCAGCGCGCATAACCGGGCGGTGACGCCGGAAGCCGTCGAGGCCCGCCGCGCGGCCATCCAGGCCCGGGCCAGGACGCAGCAGTAACGCCCAGGTCTTCCCCCTCTGGGGGAAGTACCGGCGAAGCCGGGGATGGGGGCTCGTAGGGCGCAAGCGGTGGGCTTGAGCCCCCTCAGTCCGCTTCGCGGACAGCTCCCCCAGCGGGGGAGCACGTTGGGGTCCGGAAACAAAAAACGCCGCCCCGGTCTCCCGAGGCGGCGCTTCAACCTCAGCAGCGAAGGAAGCGCCTAGTCTTCCTTCGGCGTCAGGACCT
>JBLNCT010000087.1:0-4385 GCA_050260915.1 Parcubacteria group bacterium | reverse complement strand
CTCGGCCTTGTGCCGAGGACCCAGACACGAGGCGCGGGGAGATTAGCAGCGGCGCCGCAGCGTCACGCTTCGGAAAAGTCGGCGTTTATGGGTCCTCGGCACAAGGCCGAGGATGACGGGGGTGGGGCAGGCCCTAGTGCAACATCCCGTCGTAGGCTTGCCGCACGAAGCCCGCGATCTCGCGGCAGGCGGTGTCCGCGGCGGGGACGGCGCCCGTGAAGGCCGTGAAGCCGTGCGCCAGGCCGTCGTAGCAGCGGTAGATCACCGGCACGCCGGCGTCCTTCAGGCGCTTGGCATAGCACTCGCCCTGGTCGACCAGCGGGTCGAAGCCGGCGGTGACCACGATGGCGGGTGCGAGGCCGGTGAGGTCCGTCTCCTTGATCGGGGAGAGCCGCACGTTCGTCGGATCGGCGTCGGGGCCCATGTAGTGGCCCATGAACCAGTCCATGATCGGCCGCGAGAGCGGATAGCTGTCGCCATAGGTGATCATCGACTGCGTCTCGGAGGAGACGTCGACGGCGGGATAGATCAGCAGCTGCACGGCTGGCTGCGGTTCGCCGTTGCGCTTCATCTCCTGCGCCAGGATGGCCGAGAAGTTGCCGCCCATGGAGTCGCCGCCGATAGCCACGTGGCCCGCCGGCGCCCCGAACCGCTCGGCGTTGTCGCGCGTCCAGCGGTAGGCGTGCAGCACGTCGTCCAGACCCGCCGGCCACTTGTGCTCGGGCGCGAGGCGATAGTCGACCGATACCACGGCGCACCGGGCGATGCGGGCGATGATCGAGCAGAAGGCGTCGCAGGTCTCCAGATCGCCGATCACGCCGCCGCCGAAGTGGGCGAAGACCATCACCGGCGCCTGCGGGTCCTGGTTGATCGGACGGTAGGAGCGCAGCGGCAGAGCGCCGCCCGGGCCGTCGATGGTGAAGTCCTCGACCTTCACGCCGGGTTCGCGCTTGCCCGCCACGCCCTTCAGCCCCGCGGCGCTGGCCGCGCGTCCGGCCTGGGCGCTGAGCGTATAGATCGGCGGCAGCGCCTTCGCCGCGGCGGTCAGGAACTGGAAGTGCGGATCGAGGGTGCGGCCCCCCTGATAGACCACCCCGCCGCCCGACATCAGCCGGAGCACAGGCGTGGGCAAGGACATCACCGCCTTGACGGCGAATTTCGGAAAGCTCTGAGCCATGTTTCCCCCGGTTATGGCTCCTGGCGGGGCAGTGCAGGCACGCCGCCCAGGATGAAGCTCACGGCGAAGTCCGCCGCGGCGTGTAGATCGATGGGCCGCCGCTCCAGCATCTGTTGACCGATCTCGCGCGCGACGGCGATGGCGGAAGCCGCCAGGTAGTCGGCGTCCACGCGCGGCGCGTCGCCCCGCTGCATGGCGGCGATGAAGCTGTCGCGGACCTCCTCGAAGACGCGGTGCATCTCGGGGGTCTCGACCTGCATGTGCGGCTGGCGCTCGCCGGCGGGCCGGCGCGCCTGCCAGGTCTCGTGCTCGTTGGCGATGAACTCGAAATAGGCGAGCACCGCGCCTCGCAGGTAGGAGGCGAAGTCCTGTGTCTTCTCGAACTGCTCGCGCAGGATCGGGCGGAAGCGCCGCGCGCCGTCATCGGCCAGCGCCTCGAACACCTCCTCCTTGGAGCGGTAGTAATTGTAGAAGGTGCCGCTGGCTAAGCCCGTGCGGCGGATGATGTCGCGCACGGTGGCGGCCTCATAGCCCAGCTCCCCGAACACCTCGCGCGCGGCGTCGAGGATCGCCTGCCGATTGGCGACCTTGGTCCGTTCGCGTTTTCCGGTGGGAGCTAGGTAAGCGACCTGGGGCATTCGGGACTCGGGCAGGAAGAAGCTTCGCCATACTAAACGCAGGCTAGTCGCTCTATCGAGCCGCTTTAGCGTCCCGCGTCAACAGGCCCTACTCGGCGGCCATAGGAACGGGCTGGTCGGCGTGCGGCTGGACCGGCAGGCGGTAGCCCTGCGTCCGGGCCCGCTTCTCGCCCTTCCTGACCTCCTTCAGCAGGTCGGCGGCGTAGTGGTTGAAGTCGACCTGGATGGTGTGGCGGGGCGAGCGGTAGTAGGGCCCGAGGTGGAATTCCTCGTCCTTGACGATGACCTGCTCCATCTCAGCCTTGGAGGGCGGCGCGTAGTGGCCCGTCAGGTAGGCGGCGGCGAGCTTGGCCTGCTGCTCGGCGAAGTTCACCAGCGTCGGCAGCGGCTGGGCGAAGCCCATGTAGAAGAGGTTGGGAATCCCCGGCTTCATCATGCGCTTGAACAGCGGCAGGCGGTGCTCGGCGTCCGGGACCAGCGCCGCGTCGTCGAAGAAGGGGAACTTCATGTCGTAGCCGGTGGCGTAGATGATGACATCCACGTCCTCCACGCTGCCGTCGGCGAAGCGGACCTGCTTGCCTTCCAGCCGCTCGATGGCCGGCTTGAACTTGATGTCGCCGCAGCCGGCCCGGGTCAGGAACTCGCCGGATACGGAAGGGTGGGCTTCCAGCGGCTCATGGTCGGGCTTGGGCAGGCCATAGTCCTCCATGTTCCCGATGTTCTTCTTGATCATCTTCCGCGCCATGGCGAGGCCGAGCTTGCGCGGAATCCAGGTGGGCAGGGCGGCTTTGTCGGCCGGCTTGCCGTTCATGTACTTGGGCAGCACCCACACGCCCCGCCGCGCCGAGACCCACAGGGTCTTGGCGATCGGCCGCTGGGAGAGCTCGGAGGCGATGTCCATCGCCGAGTTGCCCATGCCGACGACCACGATGTTCTTTCCGCGCATCTGAACCGGCTCGAACGGATCGCGGTACTCGTGGCTGTGGATCGCGGCGCCGTCGAACTTGCCCGGATACTGCGGGACGCGCGGGCTCCAGTGGTGGCCGTTGCAGACGAAGAGCACGTCGTACAGGCGCGTCTCGCCGGTCGAGAGCGTCACCGCCCACAGGCCGTCGGCCGTGCGCTCGGCGTGGGTGACCGCGGTGTTGAAGGTGATCGTCTCGCGCAGCCCGAAGTGATCGACGTAGTCCTTGAAGTACTGGAACAGCTGGGCGTGGTGGGGGAAGTCGGGCCAGTCCGCCGGGACCGGGAAGTCCTCGAACGCCAGGCGCCACTTCGAGGTGTCGATGTGCAGGCTTTCGTAGCAGGCCGACAGGCCGTTGGGGTTCTTGTAGTACCAATTGCCCCCGATCTCGTCGGACATCTCGAAGCAGTCATAGGGGACGCCCGCGTCCTTCAGCCGCTTGGCGGTGGTGAAGCCGGAACAGCCCGCGCCGATGATGCAGGCCTTGGGGAGGGGGGATCCCATAGGCGAACTCCTAGATTTCAAACAACTGTATCAGACGGTGCGCTGGGCGCGATCCTTCTCGTTGGTCGCGCGGATCATCTGCCGCACCTGCTCCCAGCGCTCGTCGTCCCAGGCGCGAAGGGCGCTGAAGTTGCCGCCGGTCGCCTGGAAGGCGGCGCCGTCAATGGCGATGGTCTGGCCGTTCACGTAGCCGCTTAAGGGATGCAGCAGGTAGACCGCGAGGTTGGCGAGCTCACGCATGTCGCCCACCCGGTTCATCGGGTTGGAGCTCATGTCGGAATAGGCGCTCTCTTGGCTGCCGGGGTTCAGCCGCGCGCTCATGCCCTCGGTCGGGAAGGGCCCAGGCGCGATCGCATTGAAGCGGATGCCCTTGCCGCCCCATTCGACCGCCAGCGACTGCGTCATGGCGTTCAGACCCGCCTTCGACATCGCCGAGGGCACCGTGAACGGGGAGCCGTTCCAGACCCAGGTGGTCAGGATAGAGATGACCGAGGCTTGTCTGCCCTCCGCGATCCAGCGCTTGCCGCAGTCGAGCGTCACGAAGAAGGAGCCGCGGAAGACGATGTTGGCGATGGCGTCGAAGGCGCGGGGCGAGAGGTCTTCCGTGCGGCTGATGAAATTGCCGGCGGCGTTGTTGACCAGCCCCGTCAGCGCGCCGCCGTCGGCCCAGACCTGGTCCAGCATGTCGTGGATGGCTTCCGGCACGCGGATGTCGCACGCGATGCCGACTACTTTGCCGCCGTGCGCGTCCATCAGCTCCTTCGCGGCCGCTTCGACCACCCCGCCCCGACGGCCGCAGATGTAGACTTCGGCGCCCAGCATCAGGCACGCCTCGGCCATCACCTTGCCGAGCCCGGTCCCGCCGCCGGTGATCAGGATGCGCTGCCCCTGCATCAGGCCGGGGCGGAACATCAGGTCGTCGGGCGCAAACGTCATGGCGGCTCTCCTCGGATGACCCGATAGCGCGCGCCCTTACCTTAGGAAGGTCAACCCCTCCGGGTCAGCCCACGAAAGCCCGCTCGAGCACGAAGTCGCCCGGCTCGGCGTTGGAGCCTTCGACCAGACCCTGCGCCTCGCACACAGCGGCCATGTCCTTGATGAA
>JBLNCT010000086.1:0-19729 GCA_050260915.1 Parcubacteria group bacterium | reverse complement strand
CGTCTGGTCGGGCTTCACCCGCGCCTTGACGTTGGAGTCGATGACCCGCTTAACGGTCACGAGAACCTTCATCGCGTGTCTCTCACCGAGGTTGTTGCATTGCGAAAAAATTGCGCGGACGAGGGCATAGCGTCTTATGCGCGCAATGCAAGTCCGACCGTAGCGTCACGCTGAGCCGTATTTTTGTCCGAACCGCCGACTAGAGCCGCCGCATGAACCGCACCATCGATCGCCTGAAGCTGATCTTCCTCGGCATCTTCTTCCTCGGGGCCGCCGCCTCGTGGGGCTACCAGGCGCTGTGGGTGTGGCCCGCCAAGAACTGCGAAGCGGACGGCAACTGGTGGGATGCGTCGAGCCGCACCTGCGCGCACCCGATCTACATCCCCGACATCACCGGCCGGCCGGCCGGCATGAGCCGGGAGGAGTGGTCGAAGAAGAAGGCCGCGGAAGCGTTCCAGAAGGGATTGTAGGGATTAGGGGCGAGGGACTAGGGGTTAGTAGTCAGTGATCCGCGCCACCATCTCTAGTCCCTGACCCCTAATCCCTAACTCCTGTTTCCTCCCGGCACCCACAGCACGTCCCCCTCGCCCTTGCCGTTGGCGTAGCGGGCGGCGACGAAGAGCAGGTCCGACAGGCGGTTCAGGTACTTCAGCGCCGCGGGGCTGACGGCGTCGCCGCTCTCTATAAGTGAGACGCAGGCCCGCTCGGCGCGGCGGCAGACGGTGCGGGCCAGATGCAGGTGCGCGGCGGCGGGCGTGCCGGCCGGCAGCACGAAGGAGGTGAGTTCGGAAAGCTCGCCGTTGAGCCGGTCGATCTCCTGCTCCAGCCGGTCAACCTGCGAGTCGAGGATGCGCAGCGGCTCCCACCCGGGCTCGCCGGGTGTCGCCAGGTCGGCGCCCAGGTCGAAGAGGTCGTTCTGGATGCGGGACAGGATGTCGTCCAGCGAATGGCCGGCCGTGTGCAGGCGGGCCAGGCCGATGCAGGCGTTGGTCTCGTCTACGTGGCCGTAGGCCTCCACGCGCGGCGAGGCCTTGCTGACGGGCTCTCCCGTGGCGAGCCGCGTCGAGCCCTTGTCGCCCGTCCGGGTGTAGATGCGGTTCAGCGTGACCACGTCAGCCGGTCCGATGGCGCCAGTAGAAGGCGGCGACAAGGATGATGACGGCGATGAACTGCAGCAGCACCCGCAGCCGCATCAGCCTGTTCGAATAGGACCGGCCGAAATCGCCGCCGCGGTAGAGGCTGTAGATGCCGGCGGCCAGTGTGATCGCGACGGCGGCCAGGGCGACGAAGATCAGGATGTCGAACATGCGGTCCATGGCGCGAACCTAAGGCCGGGCGCGCCCGCGCGCTAGCGGCAGGTGAACATTGTCCGGCGAGTATGTTCGACGACGCATTTTGGGCCACTTTGGTCGAGAACGCGACGGGCGTGCGGCGTTCTGTCCCGAGAGTGATACCAAATGTGATTGGAACGTGCGTCGTTTAGGCGGTTTATAGAGCCAACTTGCTTCGAGCGCAGTCGGGCGCTCAACGTTCAGTGAACGCGATCAACCTTAATCTCGCCTGGGATGGGCGGCTGCGCGGACGGCGCGGCGGCCCGCACGGCGCAACAATGGCCGTTCGCGGCTCGAGAACATGAACTATCTGACCCAGAAGACCCTCGCGGCCCAATCCCGCATCCGGCCCACCCGCCGCGCGCTCGCAAAGCAGCAGACCCGGGAGAAGATCCTCTCTGCCGGCCGCGAGCTGTTCATGACGCGCGGCTACGAAGGCGCCACCATTCGCGACATCGCCAGGGCGGCGGGGATGTCGACCGGCGCGGTTTTCGCCAGCTTTGCCGACAAGGCCGAGCTGTTCGATGAGATCGTCGCTTCGGACTGCGAGGCGCTGCGGGAGGAAATGGCGGCGGCGGTAGAAGCCGCGGGCGACGTGGAGTCGGCGCTGCTGGGCCTGTTCGGCGCGGCCTATCGCTCGCACATCCACCATCTGCCCATGGTCTGCGCGGCCATGTCGGTCGGCTGGACGCGCGACCCTCAGTCGGCCCGCCGCAGCCGTGACGCCCTCAAGCCTATCGCCGACCTGGTGCGCAGCGCCCTGCAGGACGGCGTCGAGCGCGGCGAACTTGCTTCAGATGCCGATGTTCGTCTACTGCGCGGCATCGTTTGGGAAGTCTACCTGTCCGGGTATCGGGCGGCGGTTTACGAGGGTTGGACGGCGGACGACATGATCGCCCGCCTGGCCCAGCAGCTTAAGATCATTCTGGCCGGCGTCAGGGCCTAAAGCGCAACGGGGCGCGGAAGGGGGTCTGGTGGGCGTACGCGAGCAGCAGAAGCAGGCCACCCGCGCCAAGGTGCTGGACGCGGCCCGCGACCTCTTTGACAGCGCCGGCTACGAGGAGACCACGATCCGCGCCATCGCCGAGCGCGCGGGCGTGTCGGTCGGCAGCGTCTTCACCACCTTCGCCTCGAAGGCCGAGATCCTCGGTCAGATCATGAACGAGCGGATCGAGCAGCTGTCGGCCGAGCTTGAGAAGGTCGTGCCCAACCTGCGCGGCTCCATCGTGGACCGGATGAGCTCGCTGATCGCCATCCACTACGATTTCCAGATGCGCCGGCCGAAGCTGTACCTGGCCTATCTCAGCGTGTCGTTCCACGTGCAGCGGGCGAGCGGCTTCGTGCGCATGGGCGCGAGCCCGGCGCTGCGGGCCCCGATGCGCGACCTGCTCGCCGCCGCGATCGAACGCGGCGAGGTCCGCGCAGACCTCGATATCGAGCTGGCGCTCGACATGCTGGTCTCGCTGTACGGCTTCAACTACCTGCGGGTGGCGGAAGGCGCCGACGCTAAGGAACTCAGCGAAATCCTCGACCGCGAGCTGAAGGCGGTTTTCGAAGGGCTGGCAGCGCGCTAAGGCCCAGATCTTCCCCCTTTGGGGGAAGTACGGCCGAAGGCCGGGATGGGGGCCTGCTGACTCGCCCCCTCAGTCCCTTCGGGACAGCTCCCCCAGAGGGGGAGCACCCTTGTGCTCGAACTGCCACTTCAGGAAAAGGATCGCGCCGGACTCGATCAGGCACACCGTGTTCGCGCCCATGATCGGGAAGCTCTTCAGCAGCACCCCATAGGCGATCCACAGCGCAAAGCCCGTCACCGTGATCGCGTACATGCGCAGCGACACCGACGAGGCGTCGCGTTCTCGCCAGATCTTCACCAGCTGGGGCGTGAAGCTCGCCATGGAGCAGAGGGCAGCGCCCGTGCCAACGACATCGACGATCCTCACTCAGGAGGCCTGGGCGATACTGCGGGAGACGCCCCAGCGCTCGGCCCACACCGGCGACAGCTCAAGGCCCGCGGGCGCGGGTCCCGGCGCGTGGCCTTCACGCAGGCAGGCGGAGAGGAAGGTCAGGGCCGTCTTCACGCCGTGCTCGGAGTAGGGCTTGCCGATCACCCCGACTGCGCCGGCGAAGTCGGCGGGCAGGCGCTTGACGTTGGCCGTCATGAAGAGGGCGATGCCGCCGCAGTCGTGGGCGATCAGCCGCGCGACCTCCACGCCTGTGGGGCCGTCTCGCAGGTGGACGTCGACGAGCGCCAGGTCCGGATGCAGCGCGGTCGCCAGCTCGCGGGCTTCCTCCGAGCACATGGCGTGGCCGACCGGCAGGCAGCCCGCCTCTTCGACAAGGAATGAAAGTTCGGTCGCCAGCAGAACCTCATCCTCTACGATGAGGACGCTGAGCGGGCCGTTGGTGTTGTCGTTCGTCGCCATCAGTGCACGCCGTTTACGGGCAGCCTGACCGTGACGCGATGGCCCGGGCCGCGGGTTTCGGTGTCGATACGCGCGCGCAGCTGTTGCCCGAGCAGCCGCACGATATTCAGACCAAAGCACGGGGCGGGCTCCGCGCCGCCGGACGTCACCCCAACTCCGTCGTCGGCGATTTCGATCCGGAAGTGGTCGCCTTCGCGCGCGGCGGTGATGTCGATGTGCCCCTCGCGCCCTTCGGGGAAGGCGTGGTGGAGGGCGTTGCAGAGCAGCTCGTTGATGACCAGCGCCAGCGGCGTCGCCTTCGAGGCCGGTATGTCGATGCGCTCCAGGTTCAGGCGCACCACGATGTCGGTCCGGCCCGAGGCGCCGACCGCGTCGCTGACCAGGTCGCGGATGAAGGCGGAGATGTCGAAGCGCTGGACGTCGTCGTCCTGGAACAGGCGGCGATGTACCGTGGCCACCGCGTTCACCCGCTCCAGCACGCTCTTCAGCGCCTGCTTCACGGCGGGCTCCTTCGCCTGCCGGCTTTGCAGGAGCAGCAGGGCGGAGATCAGCTGAAGGTTATTCTTGACCCGGTGGTCCACCTCGTGGAGCAGGGCGGTCTTCTGCTCAAGAGTGTGCTTCAGGTCGTCGCGTCCGGCGGGCGGAGCGCTGGTGGTGCGAGTTGCGGAAAGATCGTCCATCGGGGCGCCCGATCGCGCGCGTACATTAACCCAGTAACGGTAAATGCGCGCGCCGGGCTCGGGTTCCCGCCGGAAAGCTGAACGATTTCAGATCAGAACATCACCCGGCCGGAGAGCAGCGCGTTGTAGCGGTACTCGTGCCGGAACTTTTCCATCTGAACCTCGGCGGCGACGTACGACATCGGCGTGCCGGCCCGCAGAGCCAGGCCGACGATCGCCGCGCCGCCTTTCGGATCGGCCGCCGCGAGCGTGAACGGCGTCCCGCTGCCGAAGCTCGCCACCGTCTCGCCGAGCTGGCCCGCGAAGACGTTGCGGTAGCCCAGCGTCAGCTCCGGACGCCACCAGACCTCGCGGCCGTAGTCGGCGCCGATCACCACCTTCGCCACGCCCGCCAGGCGGTACGAGGACCGCGAGTCCACGTGCAGCTTGAACGCGTCGCTGTTGCTCTTCTCGGTGTAGCCGCCTTCGCTCAGGTAGAAGTAGTCGGCCGCCAGCGTCGGGCGCACGTAGTAGCGGCCGAACTTCGCCTCATAGGCGGCCGATGCGCTGGCCGAGCCGGTGTAGCCGCTCCAGGACGCCTTGCTCGTCCGGATCGTGGGCGTGGGCGAGACCTGGGTGGCGGGCGCGATGAACTTGCGCACGCCGTCCAGCATCACGTAGCCGCCGCCGCCGCGTACGCTGAACAGCCACGGACCGGAAGCCTGCCGCCAGTAGGCGCCGAGCTCGAACAGGCTGGCGCCGGTGTGCTCGCCGACCTCGGCCGGCTTGTCGCGCTCTTCGGCGGTCATGTAGGCCAGCGTGGCGCCGAGCGCGCCGCCCCGGGCGCTCATGCTCTCGTAACCGCCGACGAAGCCGAAGGCCTTGGTGGAGGAGCCGAGCGTATCGGTCGTGTCACGCTTCACCCAGGTGTTGATCTCGTGGATCCAGAAGCTGTCCGGGCCGTAGTGGGATCGCGGGTCGGGCCGGGTCGCCACCGTCTGGGCGATGTCGGAAGCGGCGTAGTCGAGGGCGGAGAAGAGGCCCTCTTCCTGCTCCGGCAGCAGCTGGTCGTAGTAGCGCAGGAAGCCCTCGCGGGTGGCCTGCGCCAGGAACACGTCACGCACCCCGGTGTCGCCGCCCAGCGCCGCGTAGAAGGCGTCGTAAGCGCCGGTCTCCGCCAGGTTCAGCCCGGCTTCCTGGGCCGTGCGGCGGCGGATGGTGATGTCGACCGTGCCTGCCGTCGTGTCGGCCGCGACGCCCACCTTGTAGATGTAGGGCGAGAGGCCGAGCAGGCTGTCGTTGATCGTCCCGGCCGTCAGGGTGTTGGCGCGGACGATGGTGAAGTTGTGCTGAGCGAGGTCGCTGAAGTCGAGCAGGCCGCCGGTCAGCTGGGCGCCGATCTGCGCCCCCGTGGCGAAGTTCGCCGTGTCGACGTTGAATTCGGTGACGGTGTTGTTGGTCGCATCGATGCCGACCACCAGCGAGCCGTTCGCGCCGACGTTCAGGCTCGTGGCGTCGATCTGCGCCGCGTTGCCGACCAGCAGCTTGCCGTCGTTGACGTTGATGGCCAGCGCCCCGTCGGTGTCCGTCAGCTTGCCGCTGGCGATGGCGCCGCCGTTGATGTTCAGCGTGTCTGCGCCCGCGCCGAAGTCCATCTCCCCGATGAGCGCGCCGGCGTTCAGCGTCAGCGTATCGGCGCCCGAGCCGAACAGCACGTCGCCCGCGATCAGCGGAGCCGCCGCATTCTCCACGCTGCTCTGGTCCTGGACGACCGAGACGCCGCTGGTGTTGGCCGAGACGTCGATGGCGATGGAGCGGCCGTTGAGGATGCCCAGACCCGCGTCGTTGGCGACGATCTGCGAGCGGATCGTGCCGGTGTTCTGGATCGAGGTGAGCGAACCGCTCAGGTCCTTGATGCCGATCGCGTAGCTGTTGGCGCCCGCCAGCTGGGACAGGATCGTGCCGTCGTTCTTGATGGTGTGGACGGTGGCGCCCGCATCGATCTGGATGCCGGTCGCCGTGAACCAGGGCGGCGTCGTCGTGGCGACGGGCGTGACCACCAGCAGCTGGGCGGTGATCGTGCCGCTGTTCCAGAGCGTGCTGGACCCGGTGAGGTTCGCGCCGTTGGTCAGGCGGATGGCCGTCGCGTTCGCCTGATAGGCGCGGGCGAGCACGTTGCTGTTGGTGTGCAGCCGCACGCCGCCGGCGATGTTGGTCAGGTGGTTGCCAGTGGTCTCGCCGATCTGCAGCGCCGTGGAGGCCTTGCCGTCGTAGATGCCGTCCGCCTGAATCGTACCCTTGGAGATCAGGCCGTAGGCATCGGCGGCGGCGCTACCCACCGCGCCGATGCTGATGTCGTTGGTCGTCGAGCCGATCAGCAGCGCCGGCGCCGTGCCGTAGCTGTAGAGGCCGCCCGTGCTCTCCTGCGCGTCGGGGATGCCGTCGGAGTCGGCGTCGGTGACCGTGGTGTCGCTGCTGGCCGCCGGGCGCGTGTCGATCAGGATGCCCTGCCCGACATTGCCGGCGACGCGAACCGCCGGGCCGCCCGCCATGGTGTCGTCGAGGTCAGGCGCGGGAGGCTGGACCGTGTTGCCGTTGGAGTCGATTGTCGGCTGCGGCCGGCTGGTGCTGCGGTAGCCGGTCGCGCTGATGGTGTTCTGGATGTGCAGCTGGCCGCCGACGTTCGAATCGACCGCCGCGCCGACCGCTCCGGGCCCGCGCGCCGTGATGGAGCCGTCCAGGACCACCGAGCCGGCGATGGCGCCCGTCGTGCGCACGCCGTAGCTGTTCTCGCCCGTGACGCTGATCGAGCCGCGGTGGACCAGCGATCCGGGGTCGCTGCCGGCGGCAGCCAGGCCGCTCTCGATGCTGATGCCGTATGAATTCTTGCCCTCGACGTTGATCGAGGCGCCGCTGGCGTTGGTCACCGACCCGGCCATGGGCCCGGTCCCGCCGGTCACGCGGATGCCGTAGCGGCCCGTGCCCGAGGCGAAGGGACCGTCGACGTCGCCGTCGTTGTCCGTGTCGGTCGGCGTGTAGTCCTCGACGATCGAGATCACGCCCTTGTTGGTCACGCTGCCGGTCTTGCCGCCCGTGCCCTGCATGCCGACGGAGCCGTCGACGCCGTTCGTGCTGATCGTGCCTTCGTTGGTGATCGAGTTGGACGTGTCCTGCAGCAGCGCGGGACCGGAGACGGTCGGCTTGATGCTGCCGCTCGAGGTGACGCGGACGTCCTGTCCGGAGGTCGTCACCGGGGTGGTGGTCGCCGTGGTGATCGTGGTCTCGGCGAAGGCGCCGGACGCAAAGAGGAGCAGAGGAGCGGCCGCGGCCGTTGCAACCAGACGCTTGCGATGCATGCGAGTAAACACCCCGACCAATTCTGCGCCCCCCGTAGGTCCCCTTCCCATGCGGCGAAATTGCGTCGCTTCAACGCCGCTGTGGCAAGGGCCCAGCCCCGTCTATCGCAAGGCTTTGATGGGCGCCATATGTCCTTTGAGCATATCCGCGCGATTCAGGGGAATCGATGCCCGATACGACCTTTGAATCCGCGATCCTGGAGCGCCTGCCCGATCCGGTGATGGTCGTCGCGGCAAGCCCCGGCGAGCGCCGCATCGCCTTCGCCAACGCCGCGGCGCGCGACACCTTCCGACTCAAAGGCGACGGCCGGCCGCTCATCACCGCCATTCGTCACCCGAAGGTGCTGGACGCGGTGGAGGCCAGTCTCTTCGAGGGCGCCGAGCGTGAGGTCGCCTATGACGCCGTCGGCGCCCAGGACCGCCACTGGCTCGTGCTCTCCCGGCCGCTGGGCGAGAACCAGGCCGTCGTCATCTTCCGCGACCAGACGGATGCGCGTCGCTCCGAGCGCCTGCGGGCCGACTTCCTGGCCAACGCCAGCCATGAGCTGCGTACGCCACTGGCCTCGCTCACGGGCTTCATCGAGACGCTGCGGGGCCACGCCAAGGACGACCCCGCCGCCCGCGACCACTTCCTGTCGATTATGCACGCCCAGGCCGACCGCATGGCCCGGCTGATCGACGACCTGCTCAGCCTCTCGCGCATCGAACTCAACGAGCACATCCCGCCGGCCGGCGAGGTCGATCTCGCTTCCGCCACCGCCGATGTCGTCAGCGCGCTGGCCCCGCAAATCGAGGAGCGGCGCGTGAAGATCGACTTCGCCCCGCCGCGCTCCGGCGTCACGGTGGAGGGCGACCGCGACCAGATCGTGCAGGTGATCCAGAACCTCGTCGACAACGCGGTGAAGTACACGCCGCCGGGCAAGACGGTGCGGATCGAACTTCTCCCCGACCAAACCCTGGACAGCCTGACGGCTCCGCACATGAAGGACGCCGGTCGCCAGTCGCTGCTCATGCCCGACCGCGACGGGGCAAACCGCTATGTCGCCGTGCGCGTGACGGACGAGGGTCCCGGCATCGCCCGCCAGCACCTGCCGCGCCTGTCGGAGCGGTTCTACCGCGCGCCCGGCCAGAAGAGCGGCGAGCGCTCCGGCACCGGGCTCGGCCTCGCCATCGTCAAGCACATCATGAACCGCCACCGCGGGGGGCTCTTTGTAGAAAGCGCCGAGGGGCAGGGCGCATCCTTTACCGCCTACCTTCCCACGCTGTCATAGAACTGTCGCACAACCGTCACGGCGCGGTAGCATGGGGCGGGCAGAGAGGACCCGATGAGCGAACATATCCTGCGGTCCTTCGACGAGGATCTTGGCCAACTCACCGCCGAGGTCGCGCGCATGGGCGGGCTGGCCGAAGCCCAGATCGCCGACGCGCTCGACTGCGTGCTGCGCCGCGACGTGCGCCTCGCTGAGAAGGTCCGCGAAGGCGACAAGGTCCTCGACGAACTCGACGCCGAGATCGAGCGCCATGCGATCCGCGTCATCGCCCTTCGCCAGCCCATGGCCGACGACCTGCGCCACGCGGTGGCGGCGATGAAGATCTCTTCGAACCTGGAGCGGATCGGCGACCTGGCCAAGAACATCGCCAAGCGCTCGCTGGTGCTCGCGGGCTCGGAGGCCGCGACGCCGCTGAGCCGTTCGATGGACCGGCTGGGTCGATTGGTGGCCTCACGGCTGAAGGAGGTGCTGGACGCCTATACCTCCGGCGATGTCGACCGCGCCGTCGCCGTCTGGACGCGGGACGAGGAGATCGACAGCCACTACGACAGCCTTTTCCGCGAGCTGCTGACCTACATGATGGGCGATCCGAAGATGATCACGCCCGGCGCCCACCTGCTGTTCATCGCCAAGAATCTCGAGCGCATCGGCGACCACGCCACCAACATCGCCGAGATCATCCACTACGAGCTGACCGGCCAGACGCTCGCCGCCGACCGGCCCAAGGTCGAAACCGTCGCGCCATGAAGCCCCACATCCTGGTCGTCGAGGACGAGGACGCGCTGGCCACCCTGCTTGAGTACAACCTAGGCAAGGAGGGCTTCCGGGTCTCGCTGGCGCCCGACGGCGAGGAGGCCCTGCTGCAGGTCGACGAGGAGACGCCGGACCTCGTCCTTCTCGACTGGATGCTGCCGAAGGTCTCCGGCATCGAAGTCTGCCGCCGCCTGCGCCAGAGCTCCAAGACCCGCAACCTGCCGATCATCATGCTGACGGCGCGGGGGGAGGAGGGCGACCGCATCCGGGGCCTGGACACCGGCGCCGATGACTATGTGGTCAAGCCCTTCGCCATGAGCGAACTCGCCGCCCGCATCCGCGCCGTTCTGCGTCGGATCCGGCCGGGGCTGACCGAGGACGTGGCCCGCTTTGGCGACATCGTCATGGACCGCGTGGCGCACCGGGTGAAGCGCGGCGGCAAGGAGATTCACCTCGGCCCGACCGAATTCCGCCTGCTCGACCACTTCCTGCGCCACCCCGGCCGGGTGTTTTCCCGCGAGCAGCTGCTGGACGCCGTCTGGGGCTCGGAAATCTACGTCGAGGCGCGCACCGTGGACGTCCACATCGGGCGCCTGCGCAAGGCGCTGGGCGACGACGATCCGATCCGCACCGTGCGCTCCGCCGGATACTCGCTGGACGTGGACTAGCCTACGGCGAACGCAGAATGGACTCGACCCGGCGCCCGTGATCTCCTGATCGTGGCGCCGCCCCCCGAGCGCCGCTTGCCCCGTGACTCTGATGTCAGAGCAGCATCAGTACTGGGCGTTCTTGAGCTACAGCCACCAGGATCGGCGCTGGGCCCAGTGGTTGCATCGCTCGCTTGAAACCTGGCCCATTCCGCGCCGGTTCGTGGGTCGCCCGACCCCCGCCGGGCCGGCGCCGGCGCGATTTCGGCCCATCTTCTGCGACCGCGAGGAGCTGCCCGCCGACGCCGATCTCGGGGCGCGGATCGAGCGGGCCATCGACGGTTCCGCCTGGCTGATCGTCGTTTGCTCCATGGCTTCCGCGAAATCCCCCTGGGTGGCCAACGAGGTCGACCGCTTCCGGCAGGGCCACGGCCCCGAGCGCGTCTTCGCGGTCATCGTGGGCGGAGAGCCGCCGGACTGCTTCCCCGCAGCTCTGGGCGCCGAGCCGATCGCGGCCGACCTGCGGCCCGAAGGCGAGGGACGACGCCTCGTCCTGCTGAAGCTGGCGGCCGGAATGCTGGGCGTCGGCCTCGACGAGATCATCCAGCGCGACGCCCAGCGACGCCAGCGGCGCATGACGATCGTCACCGGCGTCTCGATGGCGACCGCCCTGGCGATGAGCGGCCTTACCGCCGAAGCGATCCAGAGCCGTAACGAGGCCCGCGCCCAGCATGCCCAGGCGGAGGGACTGGTCGAGTTCATGCTCTCCGACCTGCGCGACACGCTGGAGCCGGCCGGACGCCTCGACGCCCTGAACGAAGTCGGCAACCGCGCCATCGCCTACTACGCCTCACAGGGCACGCATCGGCTGGACGCGGCGTCGCTCGGCCGTCGCGCCCGGGTGCTGCATCTCTTGGGCTCCATCCGCGAGCAGCAGGGCGACCTGCCCGGCGCGATGAAGGTGTTCCAGGAAGCCGCCGCCAGCACCCGAGAGCTTCTCGCCCGCGACCCCGACGATCCGGACCGCATCTACGACCACGCCCAGAGCGTCTTCTGGGTGGGCTTCGTCGCCTGGCGGCGCGGCTCGCTGGAGGAGGCGGAGCGGCAGTTCTCCGAATACCGCAGGCTGGCCGACCGCCTGGTCGCGATGAACCCGCGAAAACCCGAGTGGCAGGCCGAAGTCGGCTACGCGAACATGAACCTCGGCACGGTGCTGCTGGCCCAGGGCCAGGCAGACGAGGCGGCGCAGGCGTTCGGACGGGTGCTGGCCCTGAACCAGGCGCTCGCCAGTCAGGAGCCGAACGACCGCGTCCACGCCATGGACCTGGCGCAGAGCTACGGCTGGCTCGCCGACGCCGAGCTCGCCCGCGACCGCACCGATGCGGCGGCCGAGGACCGGGCAGCGGAGCGCCGGATCTACGAGCGCCTCCTCGCCGCCAAGCCCAGCAACAAGGAAGCCCAGCTCGCGCTTGCGGTGAACCGGACCGGCACGGGTCGCGTCCTGATGCAGGAAGGGCGCACTTCCCGGGCGCTGGCCGAACTCACCCGCGCCGCCGCCGACCTCGAAGGCCTGGTCGCGGGCGAGCCCGACAATGTCGACTATCGCGAAAAGGCGGTCACCGCGCTGATCGAGCTCGGCGAAGCGCGGCTGAAGGCCCGCTCTCCCGGCGCAGAGGCCGCCGCGGACCGGGCGCTGACGCTCGCCGAGGGCCTCGTCGCCAAGGACCCCACGGTCGCGAAGTGGCAAGGGGTGCAGCTGGGCTCGGCCCGGCTTCTGAAGATGAAGGTCGCCGCCAGGGCCGCCCGTTCGCCCTCCGCCCGGCGAGAGGCGCTCGCCGACGCCCCCGCCGAAGCCGCGCGGCTGGAGCGGCTCCTTGCCCGCCGCCCGCAAGACCTCGCGCTGGCCCGCGTCGCCGCCGAGGCCCGGGACCTCGCATCGCAACAGTCTTCAGCGCCCCAGCGCGCCGTCTTCGCTGGGAACCCTCAAGCACAGAAGGATCAGTGACATGCCAGCCTTGAGCATTGACATCGACATCACCGGGCCGATCGCGAAGCCCAACGTCGCATTCCGCGGTCCCAACACCGACGTGACGGGGACGATCGATCTCTCCAGCGTGGTCGGGCCCGTCGATGTGACGATGAACCTGCTGCCGCAAGGCTTCCAGTTTCAGGGCCTGAACACGAGCGAAAGCTCCATGGTCCCGCCCAGGGCCCATGCGCCCAGCGCGTCCAGCCAGTTCCAGAACGTGCAGGTCACCGCCCGCGCCCTTTCGTTCGAATACCTGAACACGAAGGGCGTGCCGTACCACGTCTATCAGCTGGTCGTCCTGGACCCGACCGGCGCGATGCGAACCATCGACCCGTACATCAAGAACGGCTGAGCGTGGCGGGGGCGCTGCCGACAATCCAGGTCGCCTTTGCAGGCCACAACAGGCCGAACGACCTGCGCGGCCGGCGCGCGCTCAGCCGCGATCTCGCGGCGGCGTTCGCCATGCTCAAGGCCGCCGGCGTCGACAGCGCGCGGCTGGTGAGCGGCTTCGCCAGCGGCGCCGACGAACTGGCGCTGGCTGTCTGGAAGGATGCAGGGCTTGGCCCGGCGCACATCGTCTTCCCTTTTCTGACGGACGGCGTGGCCGGTGAGATCGGCCCCGCCGGTCTGGCCCAGGCCGCCACCTGGCTGGATGGGGCGGCGGCCGAGGCCGCGGGGCGAAACGCCCACCTGCAACAGACCCGTTGGCTGCTGGCGGCGGCCGAGTTGCTGATCGTGGTCTGGACCGGCGCGCAAGCGCGCGGGGCGGGCGGGACCGCCGACGCCGTTCGGTTGGCCCTGGAGCGAGGCCTGCCCGTGCTCTGGATCAAGCCCGCCGCGCCCGGGCTGCTGCGCCTGATCCGCCCTCCGGAAGCGGAGGAGGGCTTCGACTTCACGGAGTTCCTCGAATCCGGCGGCAGGGACCGGCTGGAACTCGCCACCCCCGAAGGGTTGCGCGAGGCCCTCCGGCAGGGAAATGGCTCGGCGCTCGAACTCCCGGCCGAGGACGGCGCGTGGCGGCGCATCGATGGCTGGCTGCACCGATGGCTCTGGAAGACCTATCTCGTCTTTTGCCGCCTCGCCGGCGGCCCGCCGCTGCGCGACGACCAGCACCCTGCGGCGCCGCCCGACCTGGCGGCCCAGCCTGGCTTCCAGGCGCTCACGAAAGCCTACGAGGCGGCCGACGCGCGGGCCAATCGGCTGGCCGCCGTCCACCGCTCCGAACAGATCCTGCTGCTGCTCGGCATGGTGGCGGCGGCAGTGGTGGGCTCCTCGCCGGCGCTGTGGCCCGGCCTGAAGCTGGGGGCGGTGCTGATGGAACTGGCGCTAAGCGTGGCGGCGCTCTTCATCTGGCTGACCGCGGCGCGCGCCCACCAGCACGAGCGCTGGAGCGAACTGCGGCGCTTCGCCGAGCAACTGCGGCTGGAGCGCGCCGCCTGGGCCGCGGGGGTCACGGCCCTCCATCCGGGCCGCATGGCCGCCTTCGCCGAGCACAGCGTCCTGGGCCACGACGCCGTCCGGCGCGCGGGGCCGCCGCTCGGCCGCTTCGACGGCGAACGAGCGCGCCGGTGGGGAGCCTGGGCCATGGCGGAGCTGGTCGGAGGCCAAGCGGCCTATCACCGGCATCTCAGCAGCCGCGACGGACGCATCGCCCGCCGGATTCACCTCATCGAGGACGTCAGCTTCGTCGTGCTGCTGCTGGTCCTGGCGAGCTATGCGTTCGCCGACCTCCTCGCCCAGCCGCCGCACTGGGCGGGCGGTGTGGTGGTGATCGCCGGCACCGTCATCCCGGCCATCGGCGCCGCCACCATGGCGCTGGAAGCCAAGCTCGAGTTCGAGGACCAGAGCCTGCGCAGCCGCATCATCGCCGCCAAGCTCGAGGCGCTGCAGCTGGAACTCGGCGAGCGCCCCACGTCGACGGCCATGCAGGGCGCCGCGCGGAAGGCCATCCGCTGGCTGTCGGCCGAGGCCGACCAGTGGCGCGAGGGCGCGGCGCGGCGGCGGCTCTTCAGGCCCTGAGCAGGCCCAAAGGCCGCACTTCCCGCCTCGGTAGAGCCGTCTTAAGGTGGCGTTGGGTGAAGTCGGGAGAGGTCAGTGCCGGACGAAGCGGGATCCCCCCACGCGCTTGCCGACCCGCTCTCCTACGAAGCGCGGCTCGAAGCCGTGCTGGAGACGATCAGCGACGGCTTCTACGCGCTCGACCGCGACTGGACGATGGTCGTCTTCAACCGCGCCGCCGAGCAGTATTTCGGCGTCTCCCGCGAGCAGGTGCTTGGGAGGAACCTCTGGGAAATCTTCCCGCAAGGCGTCGGCACCCAGTACGAGCAGTTCCTGCGGGCCGCCCGCGACGAGGGCAAGGCCAACAGCTTCGAGGCGCCGTCGCTGCTCAGCCCCGGCCACTTCGTCGAACTGCGCGTCCTGCCGATGCGCGACGGCGGCGTCGCCGTGTGCCTGACCGACATCACGGAGCGCCGGGAGGCCGAGGAGCGCCAGCGGCTGCTGGTCAACGAGCTGAACCACCGGGTCAAGAATACGCTGGCGACCGTCCAGGCCATTGCCGCCCAGAGCCTGCGCGACGGCGTGCCGGAGACGGTGCGCGAGCGGTTCACGAGCCGGCTGATGGCGCTTGCCCGCGCCAACGACGTCCTTGTGACAGGCGAGCGCCCCACCGCCTCCATCCGGCTGCTCGCCGAGCAGATGGCCAGCCCTCACGGCGGCGAGGAGGAAGGCCGGTTCGTCATCACCGGGCCGGACGTAGAGCTCACGCCCCGCGCGGCCGTGGCGCTGGCGCTTGGGCTGCACGAACTGGCGACCAACGCCGCCAAGTACGGCGCGCTGTCTTCGCCCGATGGCCGCGTGGCGCTGGACTGGTGGATTGAGGGTGAGGCGCTGCGGCTCACCTGGCGCGAGGACGGCGGCCCGCCCGTGCAGGAGCCGACTGTCGCGGGCTTCGGCAGCCGGCTCCTCAATCGGGGGCTGGCCGGCGACTTGAAGGCGGACGTGAATGTGTCCTTCCCGCGCTCGGGCGCGATCTGCGAGATGAGCGCCCCGCTGGAGGCGGTGGTCGCCCGGCCTTGACCCGATCGGCGCGTCACGCCAAAGCGCGCCCATGAACATCCTCCTCGTAGGCTCCGGCGGTCGCGAGCACGCGCTGGCCTGGAAGATCGCCCAATCACCGCTGTGCGAACGGCTCGTCGCCGCGCCGGGCAACCCGGGCATTGAGACGCTGTGCGAGACGCGGGCCGTGAAGGTCACCGACGTGGACGGGCTGGTCTCGCTGGCGAAGGAGAGCGGCGCGGGGCTTGTGGTCGTGGGACCGGAGGCGGCGCTGGAGGTGGGCTTGGCCGACCGGCTGGCGGAGATCGGCATTCCTTGTTTCGGGCCGACCGCCGCGGCGGCGCGGCTGGAGACGTCGAAGGCCTTCACCAAGGACTTCTGCGCCCGCCACAAGCTGCCGACGGCCGCTTACGGCGTCTTCGAGACGGCCGACGCGGCGGGCGAGTTCCTCGATACGCTGAGCGCGCCGTTTGTGATCAAGGCGGACGGACTGGCGGCGGGAAAGGGTGTCGTCATCGCCGCCACGCGCGAGGAGGCGGACGCCGCCGTCGCCGACATGCTGGGCGGCCGGTTCGGGACCGCCGGCGCACGGGTCGTGATCGAAGAGTTCATGGAGGGGGAGGAGGCGTCGCTCTTCGCCCTCTCCGATGGTGAGACGGCGGTGCTGTTCGGCGCGGCGCAGGACCACAAGCGCGCCTTCGACGGCGACCAGGGCCCAAACACCGGCGGCATGGGCACCTACTCGCCCGCGCCGGTGCTGACGCCCGAGCTTCAGGCCCGCGCCTATCGGGAGATCATCGAGCCGACCGTGCGCGGCATGGCGGCCGAGGGCTGTCCCTACAAGGGCGTGCTCTACGCGGGCCTGATGCTGACGAACGACGGCCCGAAGCTCGTCGAATACAACGCCCGCTTCGGCGACCCGGAGTGCCAGGTGCTGATGCTGCGGCTCGAGAGCGACATCGTCCCCTACCTGCTCGCCGCGGCGACCGGGAAGCTGGCGGAGATGCCTGAGCCAAAGTGGCGGGACGAGGCGGCCATCTGCGTCGTCATGGCGGCCGAGGGCTATCCCGAAGCGCCGAAGAGCGGCGGCCTGATCACCGGCGCGGACGCCGACTTTGGCGGCGAGGCGGAGGTGTTCCACGCCGGCACGAAGCGCGACCCCGACGGGACGCTCCGCGCCGCCGGCGGCCGCGTCCTCAACGTCTGCGCCCTCGGGATGACGCTGCACGAAGCCCGCGATATCGCCTACGCCACGGTAGGCGCCATCGACTTCCCCGAGGGGTTCTACCGCTCAGACATCGGCTGGCGGGCGCTTTAAGCCCTTCCCCCAGTTCATCTGGGGGAAGTGGCCCGACAGGCGGAGCCTGGAGGGTCGATGGGGGAGTACAAAATGCACTTCCCCCAACGAGCCTCGTGCTTCGCACATCGGCCCACTTCCCCCGCAAGCGGGGGAAGGGCTAAGGTGAATTCAAACAAGCGTACGAGAGAGGATCCCCCATGGCCGAAGCCGCCGAGATGACCGCTCAGGAGCTGAACTCCGGGACGAAGCCGGTCGAGGAGCGGCACCGGTTCGACGAGGCTACGCTGGAGGCGTGGCTGAAGGAGAACGTCGAGGGCTACCAGGGCCCGCTGGAGGTCCGCCAGTTCAAGGGCGGCCAGTCGAACCCGACCTACCAGCTCGTCACGCCCGACAAGCGCTACGTCCTGCGCCGCAAGCCGCCGGGCAAGCTGCTGCCCTCGGCCCACGCGGTCGACCGCGAGTTCAAAGTGATCTCGGCTCTCGGCAAGACGGGGTTTCCGGTCGCGCACGCCTACGCGCTCTGCACCGACGACAGCGTCATCGGCACCATGTTCTACGTGATGGACAACGTGGAGGGCCGCATCCTCTGGGACGGCACGCTGCCGGAGTACCAGCCGTCCGAGCGCCGGGCGATCTATCAGGCGAAGCTGGAGACGCTGGCGCGCCTGCACAACACCGACTACGAGGCCATCGGCCTGGGCGATTTCGGCAAGCCCGGCAACTACTTCACCCGCCAGATCGACCGCTGGACGAAGCAGTACAAGGCCTCCGAGACCTCCAACATCGAGACGATGAACCGGCTGATGGAGTGGCTGCCCGCGACCGTGCCCGACGACGACCGCACCTCCATCGTCCATGGCGACTATCGCCTCGACAACATGATCCTGCACCCGACCGAGCCGAAGGTGATCGCGGTGCTGGACTGGGAGCTGTCGACGCTGGGCAACCCGCTGGCCGACTTCACCTACCTCCTGATGAACTGGGTGATGCCGTCCGACCAGCGCGGCGGCCTCTCCGGCATCGACGACCTGAAGAGCTACGGCATTCCGACCATCGAAGAGTATGTGGCCGAGTACTGCCGCCTGACGGGGCGGTCGGGCCTGCCGCAGCTCGACTGGTACTTCTCCTACAACCTCTTCCGGCTGGCGGGCATCTGCCAGGGGATCGTGGGGCGGGTGCGCGACGGGACGGCGGCTTCGGCGCATGCCACGATGATGGAGGCGCGCGTGCCTCTGCTCGCCAACGCGTCGTGGGCTTTCGCGCAACGGGCGGGCGCCTGACCCTTCCCGCCGGGGCCGCGACGGGCTAGAAGCCGCGCGGCTTTGAAGGGGTAGGGATTTGGCCAACGTCACCGTTGTCGGCGCCCAGTGGGGCGACGAAGGCAAGGGCAAGATCGTCGACTGGTTGTCGAACCGCGCCGATGTGGTGGTGCGGTTCCAGGGCGGTCACAACGCCGGCCACACGCTGGTGGTCGGCAACCAGACCTACAAGCTCTCGCTGCTGCCCTCGGGCGTGGTGCAGGGCAAGCTCTCGGTGATCGGCAACGGCGTGGTCGTCGACCCCTGGCACCTGATCAATGAGATCGAGAAGATCGAGGCGCAGGGGGTGACCATCCGGCCGGACATGCTGGTCGTCGCCGACAACGCCTGCCTGATCCTATCGATCCACCCCGCCCTGGACGTCGCCCGTGAAGCCGCCGCCAGCGCGCCGGGCGCCAAGATTGGCACCACCGGCCGGGGCATCGGTCCGGCCTACGAAGACAAGGTCGGCCGCCGGGCCATCCGCGTCTGCGACCTCGCCAACGAGGACGACCTGAAGGTCAAGATCGACCGCCTGCGCGCGCACCACGACCCGCTGCGGGCGGGGCTGGGGCTGGAGCCGATCGACCCTGACGCGCTGCTCCGCGAGCTGCTGGCGATCGCGCCGAAGATCCTGCCCTACGTGCAGCCGGCGTGGAAAATCCTCGACGCGGCGAACCGGGGCGGCAAGCGCATCCTTTTCGAGGGGGCGCAGGGGGCGTTCCTCGACGTCGACCACGGCACCTATCCGTATGTGACGAGCTCCAACACCGTCGCCGGTCAGGCCGCGGCGGGGTCCGGCATGGGGCCGAAGGGGCCCGGCTATGTGCTGGGCATCGTGAAGGCCTACACCACCCGGGTGGGCGAGGGACCGTTCGCCTGCGAACTCACCGACGAGGTCGGCAAGCATCTGGCCACCGTCGGCGGCGAGGTCGGCGTCAACACCGGCCGCCCGCGCCGCTGCGGCTGGTTCGACGCGGTGCTGGTCCGTCAGTCGGTCGCGATCAACGGCATCGACGGCATCGCGCTGACCAAGCTCGACGTGCTGGACGGTCTGCCAAAGCTGAAGATCTGCGTCGGCTATCGCATCGGCGACCGAGTGCTCGACTATCTGCCGTCGAGCCTGCGCGACCAGGCGGCGGCAGAGCCGGTGTACGAAGAGCTGGACGGTTGGACCGAAAGCACCGGCGGGGTCCGCAGTTTCCGCGACCTGAACGCCAACGCGATCAAGTACGTCCGGCGGATTGAGGAGCTGATCAAGGCGCCGGTTGCATTGCTCTCCACCAGCCCGCAGCGCGACGACACGATCCTGATGCGCGATCCGTTTGCGCCCTAGCTATACACCGTCATCCCACGGTCGCCGCAGGCGATCCGGGGGACCCAGACCGTGTTGCAAGGTTTGCGACGCCGCTTGGGTCACCCGGACTGGCTGCGCCAGCCGTGTGATGACGATCTAAATGGATAGCTGGAGGGAGCAGGCGGTTTAAGTGTCGTTTCCAAGAAGGTTGTTCACTCTGAGCCAGGGTGAAGCGCCGCCGATGCCTGCGTGGGGTCGGATGAGGTTGTAGCTGTCTGTCCAGGGGCCGATGGCGGCGTTGCGCTGGT
>JBLNCT010000085.1:0-3075 GCA_050260915.1 Parcubacteria group bacterium | reverse complement strand
CCCGATCAAGGCTCCTTATTCTAGCCCGATTGCCCCGGCGACGGCGGGGGTCCAGATTAACCCCCCCGACCGCTCAGGCTGAATCTGGGCCCCGGCCTTCGCCGCGGAAACGGAGATGGGTTGGTTCGGAAATAGTCAGCGTCTAAATAACCCCCATGAACGCCTTCGACCGCGACCTTGGGAAATCGGAACTCGCGAGCCTGCACTACGGGGACGGCGAGTACGTGGTGCTGCGGCCCGGCAAGTACGTGGTCTGCGCGGTAACGGGGAAGAAGATCCCGCTCGATGCGCTGCGCTACTGGAGCCCCGAGCTGCAGGAGGCCTACGCCGGTCCCGCCGAGGCGCTGCAGCGCTGGCAGGAAACTCACAAGGCCTAGCGCCCCTCCTGCCGGGCGAGCTCGTCGTAGACCTCGTTCGCCCAGCGTTTGTGGACCCAGAACCACTCCTCCGGCCGCTCGCGCACGCGCGCTTCCACGAAGGCGTTGACCTGCCGCACGCCGGCCTCAATGTCGGCGGTGCGGTCGCCGGTCTGCTCCAGCACGATGGGGTCATGGACGATGGCCCTGAACCGGGCCCCTTTCGTCCGCTGCACGCTCATCGGCTGCAACACAGTGCCGAACCGTAGCGCCAGCCGCGTCGGGCCAGGCGCTGTATGAGTCAGCTTGCCGAAGAAGGGCGCGGCCACGCCGCCGTTGAACTTCTGGTCGTTCATCAGCGCTACCGACTCGCCGCGCTTCATCGCGTCCAGCAGCTCGCGCGCGCCGTCTCCACCCTTTGGCGCAAACAGCCGCACGCCGTAGCGGAAGCGGCTCTTCTTGATGCGGTCGTCGACGTAGGGGTTGTTGGCCGCGCGATAGGTCATCTGGCAGACGACGCCGGAATCCACGATGGCGGCGGGCATCACCTCCCAGTTGGAGAAGTGGCCGGAGATGAACACCACCGGCGTCATGGTCCGCGCGATCTCTGCCAGCCGCTCGCCGTTCACCAGCTCCACGCGGCCGGTAGAGGGCCGGATGCGGTCCATCAGCGAGAATTCGGCGAAGGCGCGGCCGACGTTCTCCCACTGCGCCTTCAGGATCCGCGCCCGCCAGGCGGCGTCCTTCTCAGGAAAGGCGATACGCAGGTTGCGCTCGGCCGTCTTGTGCGAGCCGCTCAAGGGGCCGAGCACCTTCAGCAACGCCCCGCCAAGCCATGAGGCCGCATCCGTCGGAAGCAGGCGGAACAGGAAGGTGAAGATGTCGAAGCCGATGGCCTCCAGCCGCCAGGCCAGGTCCTGCCCAAAGGAGACGCGCGCGTCGTTCGCCATGGCCCTTGGTAGGCTGGCGCGGGGCCCCGCTCAAGGCTAAGGCTGGCGCGATGACCCTCGACGCCGCCCGCGCCGCCGAACTGGACGCCTTCCTGCTGGCGCTGAACCGCGCCTCAGGCGACGTGATCCTGCCGCTGTTCCGCGCCGACCACGGGCTGGAAGACAAGGGCAAGCGCGGCTTCGACCCCGTCACCGACGCTGACCGGGGCGCGGAGGCCGCCATCCGGCGCATGATCGCCGAGCGCTACCCCGACCACGGCGTCATCGGCGAAGAGTACGGCGAGGATCGCCCCGATGCCGAGTTCGTCTGGGTGCTCGACCCCATCGACGGCACCCGCGCCTTCATCGCCGGCCTGCCGCTCTGGACGACGCTGATCGGCCTGCGGTTTCAGGGCAGGCCGGTGATCGGCTCCATCGGCCAGCCGTTCCTGGGCGAGGTCTTCATCGGCGGGCCGAGCGGTTCGCGGCTGGTGGTCGGCGGCGGTGAAGTTGCGCTGAAGGTCCGCGCCTGCCCGAAGCTGACCGACGCCGTCATCGCCACGACGGATCCGGAAGGCTGCTTCAACGGGGCTGAACTCGGCGCCTGGACGCAAGTCCGCGCGGCGGCGAAGCTGGCGAGGCTAGGCTGCGACGCCTACGCCTACGCGATGGTGGCGCAGGGTACGATGGACCTCGTCGTCGAAGCGGGCCTGAAGGCCTGGGACATCGAGGCCGCCATCCCGGTCATCGAAGGCGCCGGCGGCATTGTCACCAACTGGCGCGGCGAGCCGGTGGGCTCCAACGGCGGCCAGATCGCGATTGCCGGTGATCGTGCGGTGCTGGATGAGGCGCTGGTGGCGCTCAAGCGCTCCGCGAAGTGACCTGAGCCGCTAGCGCGTCAAATTCCCGCCAGAAGAACGCCCGCACCTCGTCCGTTTCCTGCAGGATTTCGTGATAGCTGCCGGGGACCTCCAGCCACCGCCCTTGCGGCACGCGGGCGATGACCGCGATCTGGCCCTTGTTATCCACCAGCCGCTCGTGCTCGGCGCCGAGGGCCCAGACGGGGATTTCGATCTTCGTCACGTCCGGCGAGGTCTTCAGGTAGGCGATGGCCCGGAACGCAAAGTCGAGCCAGCTCCAGGTCGGCGAGCCCAGCGCCAGGTTGTTCTCCGCCGCCAGCTGGGCGTTGTTGCGCTCGTAGCGCCGCCGGTCGTGGGTCAGGACGTTGGCCTCGAACGGAACGCCGAACGGCTGGCCGGGGTCGCCCAGCACATAACCGTCGGGCTGCAGGCGAGACATCAGCCAGGCCAGCGCCCGCGCGCCGGTCTTGCCCCGCTTGCCCGTGTTCAGCCCCAGCATCGGGGCCGAGAGGATGGCTGCCGAGAACCGCTTCTCCCCATGCGCCAGCGCCAGCAGCGTCAGGCACCCGCCCATGGAGTGGCTGAGCGCGATCCAGGGTTTCGGCATCCGCGCTTCAAAAATGTCCAGCAAGACTTCGTAATCGCCGAGGAAATCGTAGAATCCTCGCGCGTGGCCCTTCAGCCGGTCCGGCAGGGCGCGGTGCGACAGCCCCTGCCCTCGCCAGTCGTGCGTCAGGACGGCGAAGTCGCGGTCCAGCAGCTCCTGGATCGTCTCGAAATACTTCTCGATAGGCTCGGTGCGCCCGCCGCTGAGCACCACCGTGCCGCGCGGCTGCGTCCGGGGGAAAAAGGAAGCGGCGCGGGGGGTCGCCCCAACCGCGCCGCCAAACCATTCGGCCCTTCCGTGGTCCGGTACGGGCGCCTCCGAGA
>JBLNCT010000084.1:0-6032 GCA_050260915.1 Parcubacteria group bacterium | reverse complement strand
GTCGCCCGCGCCGGCGTCGACACCGTCAAGCGCGAAGTCGAGACGCGGACCAGTCACCACTAACCGCCACCCTCCCTTCCCCCTCTCTGGGGGAAGGGCTTTTTAGTGCAAATGTTTGGAGATGAAGGCCGGCAGGATGCTGTCGGTCTTCGCCTCGCCGATGGTGTCGGCTGCTTCGGCGCCGCGCTTGCCCAGCGGCTCGGGCTCTCCGGTGGTGGAGTCCTTCAGCGTCTGGCGCTCGCCCTCGGCGTTGATCTCGGCGCCGACCAGCACGATCACCGACGACAGCCACAGCCACATCATGAAGCCGAACACCGCGCCCAGCGAGCCGTAGGTCGCGTTGTAGTGGGCGAAGTTGGCCAGGTACCAGCTGAACAGGAAGGACCCCAACAGCCACAGCAGCGAGGCGATGATGCCGCCGTGACTGACCCAGCGCCACTTGGGCCGCTCGCGACTGGGCCCATAGCGGTAGATGAAGGCCAGGGCGACCATGGTGATGAGGAGCAGCAGCGGCCAGCGCAGGATTCGCAGCACCGTCTCCAGCACGTCCAGGTGCAGGAAGTGCAGGATCACCGGCACGGCGACGACCGCGCCCATCGCCAACGCGAAGAACACCACCGCGCCGAAGGTGAACGCCAGCGTCACGACGTTCAGCCGAAACCAGTTCCGCTTCTCCTTCTCGCCATAGGCGACGTTGAGCCCGCCGAAGAGCGCCTTCATCCCGGCGTTGGCGCTCCAGATCGACAGCAGCAGGCTGAGCAGGAAGGTGACGGACAGCGTCGCCTGCTTCTGGGCGGCGATGCGCACCATCTGCTGGCCGATGAGCGTGGCTGCGTCGGCGGGGATGACGCCCGCCAAGGCCGCGAGTTGCTGGCGCGCGGTCTGCACGTCGGCGAACATGCCGTAGATCGACACGAAGGCCGCCAGCGCGGGGAACAGCGCCGTGATGCCGGAAAAGGCGATGGTCCCCGCCACCGAGCCGATGTTGTCGTTCCGATAGCCCCGGAAGGTGCGCCAGAGGACGTCCTTCCAGCCCTTCGGCGGAATTTCCGCCGGCGTTTCGGCATGACGCCCGCGCTCGGCTTCCGCGGCGGCGGTGCTTGCGGGTTCTTCGGGCGTGGCCTTGCCTTCGGCTCCGGGAGCGAAGGCGCGAGCCTCGCGCGGCGCGGCGCGGCTCTTTTCAGGAGGCGGAGGCGGCGGGCGGTCGCGTTCACGCCGGTGGGAACTCACGCGCGCCATGAAGAGGGCGACCGCAAGCAGAAGCGGCATACGGCTTGGGCGCTCGGAACTCTCGTAAGGCATCGGCGAACTCGCGAACTGATCTTCAGCTCACGAAGCGCCCGTACAAGCGTGGCGTTCCCGCCTAGAACCCGGCCTCGCGTACGATGACGGCGGCGGCCGTGCGCAGCCAGTTGAAGAGCGGCGAGGACCAGGCGCCCCGTACGACCATCCTGCCCCGCCAGCTGCGGCCGACGAGGTTCTCCGGGACCTCCACCGCCCGCAGCCGAACGCGGTAGATCGCCTTCTCCGGCGCCAGCTTTCCGTCCTTCTGCCGCACGAGGACATCCCCGCCGGCGGAGGCCGCGAACAGGCCCGAGGGCAGGCTGTGGGTGGCGTCGGCGTCCACGCCTTCCACGACCATGGACACGGAGGAGCCCTTCAGGCCCTCCGGCGTGAAGCGGGCATGGTCGCCGGGGCGCACTCGGGGGGCTTCATTGCCGGTGAGGTAGGCCGTGGCCTCCCAAGGCCCCTCGCCCACCACCACCGCCAGCGCCTCGCCCTTCCCCACCCAGTCGCCGGGTTGGAGGTCTGGGTCCACGTCCATCAGCTTGCCGGCGTAGGGCGAGCGGAGTTCCAGCTGCTGCACCTGCTCGGCGCTGTTTTCGAGATTGGCTTCGGCGGCCGACAGCTGCGATTGTAACGCCAGAAGCTGCGAGCGCTGGGCCGGATCGACGGAGGCGGCGTCCACCTGGCGGCGCAACGCATCGACGTTGGCCTGCGCCATGGTCCGGTCGCTGGAAACCGAGGGCGAATTGATCGCGGCGACGACCTCGCCCTTGGCGATCCGCTCGCCGACCTGGGTGTGGAAGGTCGTCAGCTGCCCGGCCTCGGGCGCATAGACGTTGAACACGTCCTGCGGACCGAGCACAGCCGTCGCGCCGATGGGCGTCGGCAGCGGCAGGAGGAGCAGCACCAGGATCAGCCCCGCGCCCATGATGACCCGCCTGGAACGCGTGTTGCCCCGCCACTCGGACCGGAGCGCCCACCAGAGCCGGCTCTCGCGCAAGATCGGCCCCAGGATGAAGAACCACATCTCCACGCAGAACAACAGGATGCCGACCAGCTTCACCGCGAAGTGGTACACGAGGAAGGCGATGCCGAGATAAAGGCCCAGCCGGTACATCCAGGTGACCACGGAGAGCGCGATCAGGATGCGCTCCGTCGAGGGGGGGAAGCTCTCCGGAGGCGGCTCCTTCAGTCCCAGCACCAGCTGCCGGATGCGCCAGCGGGTGATCGCGAACGCCCGCTCGTGAAGGTTGGGGATGTCCAGCCAGTCCGACAGGATGAAGTAGCCGTCGTAGCGCATCAGCGGATTGAAGTTCATCGCGATGGCCGAGACCCAGGTCGTGGTCGCCAGCAGGAAGACCATCGTGTGCAGCGGCCCGTCGGGGATGAAGGGGGCGAGCGCCGTGGCCCACACCGCGATGGTCAGCTCCGTGAGCACGCCGGCGGTCGCCACATGCAGCCGCTGTCTCTTGTCCTGCAGCTTCCAGGCGTCGGTGGTGTCGGTGTAGGCGACCGGCGCCATGACGAGCAGCGCCATGCCCATGGTCGGCACCCGGCAGCCATAGTGCTTGGCCGTGAACGCGTGCCCCATCTCGTGGCATATCTTCACCACGGTCAGGGTGAGCGCATAGCTGAGCGCGCCCGTCGGGCTGATGGTGTCGACCAGGGCCGAACGGATCTGATCCCACTGCTGAAATGTCTGGAACGCGCCCACGAAGAAGGCGGCCAGCGTGGCGATCAGGAAGAGCGGCGAGCCGAAGAAGCGGACCTTGTCGATGTGCTTGCCCAGCCACGCATCCGGCCGCACCAGCGGGATGCGGATGAAAAGGTAGTGGTGCAGCAGCCACTGCCACCACGAATGGTGTCGGCGATGCAGCAGCTCGTTCATGTAGGCCGACGAGCCCGGGAAATTGCTGCGGATCAGCTCCTTCTCCACCAGGAACCGAGCCACCCCGTTCACTTCGTCTTCGCCGACATGCAGCGGGGACTGTGCGTTGACGGTGTCGGCAATGGCCTTCGGGTCGCCGAACGACCAGCGGCCGAGGATCTCGTAGGTCAGCCAGTCGATGCGGAAGAAGCGGTTCCGCGTCGGGTCGTGGATCGTCCAGCTGGGCTCGCCCGCATAGTTGCTGGGCCCCGGATAAACGACGATCTCCTCACGCAACGCCGGCAACATGGTCAAAGGCCCGTGTGGGTGCGGAGCGCCGCGATGGGCCGCCGCGCGACCCAGTAGATCAAGGGCACGAAGCCGCCCTGCAGCTTGGCCGTCCCCTTCAGCCCGATCTCCCCTGCCCCGCCGTGCACGAGGCTGGCGCGGACGCGGTAGGCGTACTTGCCGTTCGGCTGCTCGATGGCCTCGTGCGCGAAGTAGCGGAGCCTGCCGGGCACGGGCGAGAGCGGCCGGGCGTCGAGGTAGAGCTTGGCCGGCGCGCCCGGCTTCAGCGGTATCGCGTCGCCGACGCCTACCCAGGCCTCGATCTCCGCATCGCTGGGATCGGCGATGCGCATGACGCGCTCGCCCGTCGTGACCGGACGTCCGAGCAGCTCGCTCGGGTCGTCGAACAGGACGATGCCGTCGCGCGGCGCCACGACCGTGCCGCGCTCGACCTCCTGCGACAGGTAGTCCGCCTCGGCGCGACGCTGCTCGACCTTGCCCGCCAGGTCGGCGAGCTTCGAGCGCGAGGCGTCGTCCGCCAGGGCCATCGACAGCGCCTGCTGATACTCGGCCTCGGCCGCCGCCAGCGCCTCGTCCCCGGCCTGCGCGCGGCTGGCGGTCAGCGCCGTGTCGATGCGGAAGAGCGGCTGGCCCTTCCTCACCTGCTGGTTCGGCTGCACGAGGATGGCGTCGACCACCCCGTCCAGCGGCGCGCGCAGGTTCGACGGCTGGTGCGGCACGAGCTCGCCCGGCGCCAACACCGACAGCCGGATCGGAAACAGGCAGACGATCAGCGCGGCCGCGACCCAGCGCGTGGCCCGACGCTTCCACCAGACCTTCTGCGCCGGGTCGCCGATGAAGGCGCGCTTCAGACGCGTGCGCCATGGCGGGGCCTTGCCGCGCATCATCTGGCGCCAGGCGTAGCCCCAGGCCTCCATCCACTCGTTCAGCAGCACGGCCTCGCGGTCGGCGAAGGGGACTTCGCGGCCGAGGATCAGGGCGAGCGTCGTCTTCTCGCCGGTCTTCACGATGGGGACCCAGGCGGCCTCCGCCGGGAACCACTCGGGCCAATCCTGCGCAAGATGAGGCGGGACCGACTCCGCCCGGACCGGCCTCAGCCCCGGCTCCTTCGCCAGGTGCTCGCACAGCTGCTTCAGCCACTGCGCGTACGGCGCGTTGGCGTCGACGTCGACCAGGCCCGACAGCGTCACCACCCCTTCGTCCGCGGACCACAGGGCCGCCTGCCGATAGGACACGAGATTGTGCGTCTCGTTCACCGCCAGGAACCGCAGCTCCGAGGCGTCAGCCGCCGAACGCGCGCGCCGGTTCAGCTCGAGCACCAGCGCGAGCTGTTCGAGCGCCGGCTGCGCGTCGGTGGGCTGCTGGACCGTCATAGCCGGGCGGCAAGTCTCGCGGCGCGGGCGCGCAGGTCACTGACCACCCGCGCTTCGGCCAGCGTCATCGGGTGGCCGGCGTGGCCCTTCAGCTTCGCGAACCGCTGGGGCTTGGCGAGCGCGGCGTGGTCGTCCGGCTTCACGGCCGAGCCGGCGTGGATCTTCACCTTGAAGAGCGCGGTGGCTTCGTGGCCGTTCTTGTCTTTGCAGACGACCTTGATGACCAGCTCGCCTTCCGTGTTCTTCGGCGGCACGCCCTCGAACACGCCGGTCTTGCTGTTGAAGACCAGCCAGTCGGGCAGCGGCTTGCCGTCCATCAGGGTGGCGGAGAGCTCCACGGCCTGGTCGCTGCCGGTCCGCGCAAAGGCGTCCGGCGGCACGAAGAAGCGCACCAGGCCCGGTCCATCGAAGTTCTGGTCCGGCACGCCGCGGAACAGCACGACGTTCCCGTCGCTGCCCGGCAGCGTCATCGGCTGATAGACGCCCGTGTCGAAGTTCGGCTGCACCGTCGAGGTGTCGATGAAGCTCGGGCTCACCGAACTCCCCTGCCCCTGAGCTTCCTTGGGCAGCTCGAACGGCGGCACGGAGGGCGCCGGCGGCTGCGGCGTCGGCGGCGGCGGGGGTGGCGGCGGAGCCGGAGGCGGCGGCGGCGGTGGGGGCGGCGCGGGCGGCGGCGGGGCCACGGCCTTCACCGTGATCGAAACCGTCGCAAGCCCCGGCGCGCCGCTGCCGTCCTGGGCGTAGTAGGTGAAGCTGTCGACGCCCGAGAAACCCGCGTCCGGCGTGTAGGTGAAGCTGCCGTCGGCGTTCATCGTCAGCACGCCGTGAGCCGGGCCCGCGGCGACCTGCGCCGTCATCGAGCCGGCCTCCGGATCGCTGTCGTTGACCAGCACGCCGGAGCCGGCCGCGATGGTCAGGACGCCGTCCTGGTCCATGGCGTAGGCGTCGTTGGCCGCGACGGAGGGATCGTTCACCGAGGTGACGGTCAGGTTCACGGTCGCGGTGTCGGTCCCCCCGTGGCCGTCACTGACCGTGTAGGTGAAGCTGGGCGTCCCGTTGAAGTTCGCATCCGGGGTGAAGGTCAGCGTCCCGTCCGCATTCAGCGACACGGTCCCACCCGACACCGCCACCGGATGGCCGACGGAAATGTCGTGGCTGTCGATCTGGGTGATCGTCAGCGGATCGCCATCGACGTC
>JBLNCT010000083.1:0-63037 GCA_050260915.1 Parcubacteria group bacterium | reverse complement strand
ATGCTCAGCGCGCCCGTCCCGCCGGTCGCCGCGCGCCAGCTGCCGATCCCGGCGATGTCCGCGCCGCCGGCGTTGGCCACGTAGATGCCGTGGGAACCCGCCCCTTCCGTGAGGATCGTGTCGCTGGTGATCGACACATCACCGGCCCCTGCTTTGACCAGGATACCCTGCGACCGGTCTCCGTGCGTCGTGATGCTGCCGCTATCGATGGTGATGGCTTGTCCAGCGGGCACACGAATGCCCACGGCCTTGAACCCATCCGTTTCGACGACGTCGCTAGTTATGGAGACGTCCCCGGCCGCGCTGTAGCCATAGATGCCGTCGGCGTAGACCAGGTCCGCATCGCCATGGCTGGTTGCCGTACCGCTGGTGATGGTGACGCCGTCGTGGCCGATGCCCACCACCGCGCCGTTGCCGGCGCCCGAGCTGGTCGCGGTTCCGCTTACGATGCTGACTGCGCCGCCCGCCTCGGCGTAACCGTACACGCTGTTGCCGTTCGCACCGCTCGACGAGGCATTGTGGCTTTCGATGGTGATGTCAGCATCGTGGGCATATCCGACGACGCCGCTGGCCTGGTTGCCGACGACCTGCGCGGTACCGCTCTGGATCGAGATTGCGCCGGTCTGGGTGAAGACCGCGACCCCGTCGTTGGTGTGCCCGCCCGCATCGTAGAGGCTGGTGGTGGTCGCCGTGTTGCTGATGACGGTGGCGGCGCCCGAGGTGGTCGTCACGAAGATGGCCGCGCCGCCGTCCGCGGAGCTGGCCGTCGAGTCGGTCGAGACGAATACGTCGCCCACCCCTCCATCGACCCTTACGCCGACGCCACCGGCGCTCGAGACATCGGTATCGGTGGAGGCGTCGAGGGTGAGCTGGCCCGAGCCCTGGACGAGCACGCCGTTTTCAACCGTCACCCCCGGTGACAGGGTGAGGTTCAGGTCCGTCACGCCGGTGTAGGTGATGCCGGTGGGATAATCGCCGGCGGCGCAGGTCAGGGTCGAGCCGGTCCCGCACTCCGATGCGGCGCGGCTGGCGCCAGGCGCGGCGATTACAAGGAGCGAACATCCCAAGGCGGTGGACAGCAGGAGCAGCGACCGCCCCCCACGCCGAACAGCCCCGCCTTCCAGCGCACCATCGACCACGCGCGCGCCTGCGCCTGCATTCAACTTGCTCATGAACAGCCCCAATCCCGACCGGAAACCTCTATGCCGGCTGCTTGGCTATGGGGGTCGCCCTGGGGCGTCATCCCCTAATCGGGTGAGGTCGAATGGACTAGCGTCGCGCAATTTGACGCAGTCCGCGTACCTCTCCTTCTAATCGAGCCATGCTTACACGTGTGTCAATATTTGGCCCAGATTGACTAGTTTCCCGATTTACAAGAACGTAGTTCGGTGTTGTGGCTTAAGTATCAAGTTCGACGGTGCGTCCGGTTCGCCGCAGGCGGTTCGCGTAATGCGGGAACTGTAGAGACACTCGCACGTCCGTCGACTTTCAGCCGATGGCGTTTCCCGTGATTGAGAACGATGAACACTGGTCCGCCATCGCGAATCTCTTTGGTGCGGCGGCTCTCGACGGCGACTGGATAAGCGCTCTGAATGCGATGGCCGACGCATGCGGCGCGGAAAGCGGCGAGCTGATCGGCGTGGGATCGGACGCAGCCGTGCCCTTCAATTGGGTGACGCGCAGGGACACCCATCTCGCGGACGATTTCGTACGGTTCGGCTTCAGCAGCCCGACGGTGAACCCTCGGGTCCGCGAAGGGCTGTCCGCGCCGGTGATGCGCGCCTGGCATGAGGTTCAATGTTCCACCCAGGACGAGCTCCGGCGCAACTTCAGCTACGCCGATTTCTGCCGCAGCTATGACATTCCCTACGGCAGCCAAACCACTCTTATGCGCGAAAACGGAATGCTGATCGGGCTGGCTACCCTGCGGGGGGAGGCGCGAGGCGTTCCGCAAGGCGAACACCGGGCCGCCTTCGAAGCGATCGCCCCCCAGGTGCGCTCCGCCGTGAAGATGCAGATGGCCCTAGAGCGGCAGGGATCGGCCATCATAGGGGGCGCGCTCGGAAGCCTGGACCTTGCCGCCTTCGTCTGCGACCGGACAGGCCTTGTGCGCGCCGTGACCCCAGCGGCCGAGGCCGCCCTGGCCGCGAACGTCATGCGCCTGAAAGCTGGCCGGCTGAGTACGCCTAGAACGGAAGACAGCCGCATGCTCGAAGCGGCTATCGCCGCCGCGGCGGAAGGCCCGACGCCCGGCAGACCGTCTCTCCGCACGCTGGTCTTGCGAGGCGGCGGGGGACCGGGGGATTTCGAAGTCGCCGATGTGATCACCCTGCCGAGGCGGGAGTATTCGTTCGGATTTGAACCCCGAGTGCTGGTGACGCTGCGCACCGCGCACCGGCGGGCGAGCGACCTTCCCAAGGTGCTCAGCGGCGCTTTCGACCTGACGCCGGTCGAGGCCAGCATTGCCGTGTCTCTGGCGGACGGACAGTCCCGCAACGAGATCGCCGCCGAGCGGAACACCTCGGTCGAGACGATCCGCAGCCACATCAAGAAGATTTTCGCCAAGCTCGACGTCAAGCGCGAAGCGGAGCTGGCGCCGCGGCTGAGACGGCTGTTCTGACCGGTCCCGTATCCAGCCAGTTCATGAGGGGTTCATAGCCGGCCTCGGGGCTGAAGGATCGGCGTATGCGGGCGAGGCCCGCGGCGGCGAGGGCGCGGCGGCGGTCGGGGTCGTGGGAAAGGGCCAATACCGCCTTCGCGAAGCGCGCCGGATCGTCGGCGATGACTATGCAATTGGCGACGAGCTCTTCCACGCCTTGGGCCGCCACGCTCGTGCCGACGACGGCCTTACCCTCCGCAAGCGCCTCGATGAGCTTGATCTTCAGGCCGGAGCCGACCGTCAGGGGAGCGATGACAACCCCGGCGCGCGCGTACCAGGGCCTCAGGTCGCCGACGGGTCCGCGCAGGCGAACGCCCGCGGGCGCAGCGTCGAACGCGCGGTTGATGTTGCCGAGGATGTCCAGCGTCAGCTCCGGGCGGTCGGCGCGGAGGCTCGGCCAGACGTCGCGGAAGAACCACTTCAGGCCGATGACATTCGGGGCGGTGTTGCTACCGACGAACAGCAGCCTGCGGCTGTCTCCGGGCGCCGGCGTGCCGACCGGTTCGGCGGTCATCGGTGCGAGCAGGACCTCCCGGCCTGGCAACCGGCGACGCACGACGTCGGCCTCGGCCGCCTGGATGGCGACCACGGCCTGCGCCTCGCCCAGCAAGGCGATCTCGTCGGCGAGGTCGAGCTGGGCGACCGAGTCCGCTTCGCCCGCCTTGGCGAACTGCGGCGGCCGAGCTGAGAAGAGATCGTGCATGATGACGGCGCTGCGGGCCTCGGGGTTGAGGGCATAGGGGATCAGCGGCGTCAGGAAGGCGTAGTCGGCGAGAACAGCCGCGGCGCCCACCGGGGCGTGGCGCGCGACGTAAAGGACGTCGCCTCGTTTGGCGGGCTGGGCCACAGCGTAGGGCGCCGGCTTCACCCATCCCCTCGCCTTGATCCCGGCCTTCGCCAGCAGCCGTTCGATGACAGTCGCGAACGCCCTCCCCCACGTCGTCAGGCTTGTGGCGACGCGCCAACGGCCGAGCGCTACCGAGCCGCGCAGTCGGACGCTGTCGAACACGTCCATCTCTCGCTTCAGCCGCACCACGGGCCAGCGACCGAAGGCGTGGGGCGATGGGCCGATGAAGCGGAAGGACCACCCTCTGGCCTTCAAGGCCGAGACGATGCTGAGGAGATAGGCCGAACTGCCGTTCGTCCTGCCGACGATGCGCTGGCGGGACAGGACGATGGCGACCCGCCGGAGCGAGCGTTGTGGCCGACGGCGCCCGACGAGCCGCCGCGCCCGGCCCGCAAGAACCATGCGGAACAGCACAAGGGCGACCGGGTCGCGCGCCGCGCCAGCGCAGAAGGCGGGGAGATCGCGCTGCTTCAGGGCATCGACCATTTCGGTGAAATGGCGGGCGCGCTCGAGCGATCGGCGTCGCAGGGATAACGCCCGCGCGACCGGCGGCGCGTTTGGCGCGACCGACGCGAGCCGATCGTGCGCCGCCAGCATGGCGTCGATCTGGCCAAGGCTCAGCCGGCGTGACGTGGACGCCCCGTGCCTGCGATAGAAGTAAAGCGGCTCAGGAATCGTGCGCAGCGTCGCGCCGGCGGCCATGAGCCTCGCGACAAGGTCGAAGTCTTCGGCGATGGGCAGCGTCTCATCGTAGGTCACACCGGCGCGCCGCAGCGTCTCGGTCCGGATCAGGGGCTTCAGGTAACCCAGGGCGGGGTCGGAACCGAAGAGCCGGTTTGCGCGGCTGAAGCGGGGCAGATCGACCCACGCGGGCGCCGCGGCGAGGTCACCTTTCAGTAAGAAGCGCGGCTTTTCACTGCGGTCCTCATGGAAGACGAGCAGGTCGTCGGCGACGATATCCGCGCCGTCCCGTTCCGCCGCCTCCACCAGCCGGTGCAGCCGCTCCGGATGGATGTAGTCGTCGGCGTCCACGACCGCGATCCAACGTCCGCGGGCCACCGCCAGCGCTCGGTTTCGCGCGGCGGCTGGGCCTCCGGGGAGATCGGCAGTCAGGACTTGCAGACGGCGGTCGCCCCGCGCCAGTCGCCTCGCCACGGCGACGCTGTCGTCAGTGGACGCGTCGTCCGAGAGAACGACCTGAATATCCGCTAGCGTCTGGGACAGGATCGAATTGACGGCGACATCGAGGAACTCGGCGCCATTGCGGTTGGCGACGATGACAGTGACCGCCGGTTCGCGACAGGAACTCACCCGACACCCATTCTCAGCTTTGGAATAACTTCGCCTTTAGCTTCACGTTCCGACTGAATGAGAATTTCCACTCGCGATTAGTGCATACGTATTAAGTCACCCAAGAAACTGCCTATTTTCCGGAACAACAGTCGATCCAGTTGATTATTGCGGCAGTACCGTAAGCCCCTCGCGCCCCTTCGGGTCCTTCACTCCTTCCCGAAGGGGCGTTTGGAGCAGACGCCCGAGCTTTACTTCCAAGCTCGCGATCTGGGTGCCGGGGTCGAGATCGGCACGTCTTGAATACGCGACCGCCGCGCTGCTCTTCTCGCCGTAGATCTCCGCGTCATTCCACAACCGCCGCACTTCAGCGCCCCAGACGTTGGCCGGCGACGTTGCCGGGACGAGCACGCCTCCAGGCCCTACGGCTTCGGGCAAGCCGCCGATCTCGCTGGCAAGAACGGGAATGGCGCTGAACTGCGCCTCCGTCGCCACCCTTCCCCACGCCTCCTCGCACTGGCTTGGCGCCAGTAGAATTTTCGTCCGGCCGTATACGCGCTTCATGTCAGCCGAGCGCGCCGCGAATGTCACGTTTGGAAGCCGGTCCAGCCAGGCCAGCAAGGCGCGACGTTCCTCCGGCTCGAGCGGCCATGACTCCACGAACAGGAAGGGGATTTCGGGGCAAAGCGCGGCGATCTCCAGCGCCAAGTGCAGCCCCTTTACCGGCGTCGGGTTGATGAAGGTGACGAAGCGCCCTTCCCGGCCCTCCACCCGATAGCGCGACGCATCGAAGAGCGGCGGCAGGACATCGGCTTCGATCCCGAATTCCTCGCGATATCGCGACGCCGTGAATTGCGAATTGGCTAGGAACGCGACGTCTTCGAGTTCTCGTGGATCGCCGCCCAGTGAGCCGAAATCCACGTCCCTGAGATAAACGAGCGTCGGGGCCCCCGCGTCCGACAGCGCTCTCGCGACCGGGACTGGGTGCATGGCCATGACCACTGCGACGTCAGGCCGGACTTCCGCGACGATGTCCTCCACATCCTCGGCCACCGCCCACTTCCGATAGACATCATAGCCAGCAACGCGGTCACGCGCGGCGGGGCGGCGGAGGAGCTTCAGAGCCAGCCGGCTGCGAAGACCGACCAGCCCCGCACCCCACAGGCTGCACAGCACCGCCACCTCGTGCCCCCGCGCCATGAACGCGAGCGCCAGCTCGTGCGTCGAACTCTGAGACCCACCGTGAAATTGCGGCAGGTGCGGATGACCGGTGGCGAAGAGAATCTTCATGCCGCCAGCCCCGTGAACAGCGTCTCATAGGCGGCGTCGGCCTCGTCCCACGACAGCGCTTCGGCTCGGCGGCGGGCGGCCGCGCCCATCGACCTCAGCCTCGCCTCATCGTCCACCGCCTGCAGGATCGCGTCGGCCAGGGCGCGCGGATCGTGCGGGGGTACGAGGATGCCGACGTCGGGCCTCACGACTTCGTTCACGCCCCCGACGGCGCTGGCGACGACCGGCAGGCCACAGGCCATCGCCTCCAGCAGCGCCAGCGACATGCCCTCGCTCAGCGACGGGAGCACGAAGAGGCCGGCTGCGTGCAGGCGTTCGCGGACGGCATCGGGCGTCAGCGCGCCCGGCATGTCTACGGCGCCTTCCAGGCCGCGCGCGGCTATCTGCCTGCGCAGCGGCTCACGCTGTTCTCCGTCCCCGACGATGGACAGGCGCGCGTCCGGATGCGCCTGTCGAACGAGCGCAAACGCGTCGATCAGCACGTCGAAGCCCTTCACTGGATGGAGGCGCCCCACCGCGACCAGACGCGGCGGGTCGGCGCTGGGCGCGGCGTCGCGCCTCCACGCCGCCCCGTCGACGCCGTTTCGGGTGACGACCACCCGGTCGGAGGGCGCGCCCATGCGAACGGCCGCCTCTGCCAACGCGTCCGACACGGCGGTCACGGCGTCTCCCGCCTTGAGCAGCCGGGGCAGGACTGGCACGGCGGTGGGTGGCGTCTGGAGAAGATCGCTGCCGTGAGCCGATAGCACCAAACGGTAGCCGAACGCCTTCTTCAGCCAGCCGAAGTAGAGCGCTTCCGGCGTGATCACCTGCACGTTGACGATATCCGGCCGCAGCCGCGCCAGCCCGGCCGACGCCCGAGCCAGCGAGGGCAGATGCCACGCGCGCGCGCCGGCGCGCAGGTGCAGGGAGGTGCGCCACTCACCCTCGCCCTGTCCCGCTTCCGGGCCAGCGAAAATCACCTCGTGTCCGGCGTGGCGCCAGGTACGGAGAAAGCGCCTAATCACGGCTTCGGCGCCCCCTATGCCGCGCGGTCCGACGACCGAATAGACAAGAATCCTCACCACCCAACTCCGCGACCGATCCGCCTCCCTTATCCTTAAGCGGCGAAGCTTATACGAAGTTCCCGGAACGGAACTCAAAGTTGTATAGCAGCGTTGATCCTTTGCCGAGCCGGGCCGTGAGGGCCCTATACTATATTTGTACTAATTCGGCGGCAGGGGCGTAGATGAACATTGGGAATTCCCGACGTTTCGAGCGCGGCAAGCAGGACCGGGCCGCGATCGGGTCGCTGCGCAAGGTTTGGACGCTGCTGAGCCCCGCCGACCGTTGGCAGGCCGCGGGGCTGCTGTTGATGATGGTCGTCGGCGCCATGCTCGAGGTCGTCGGCGTGGCGGCCGTTCCGATCCTTGTCGGGGCCTTTCTCTCGCCCGGCAGCCTCGATCGCTTTCCCCTGCTCAGCAAGATCGCCCACCGGATCGACGGCTCCAACGCCGAGTTGATCGTCTGGTCCGGCGCAACGGTGATTGCCGTGTTTGCGCTGAAGAACGCCTTTCTCATCGGCAACTTCGCCTTGCAAACGCGGTACACGGCCCACAGGCGCACTGAATTCACTCGCCGCATGATCAACGCCTACATGCGCGCGCCTTACGCCATCTACCTGAACAGAAACACCGCCGAACTGCTGCGGAACGTGGACCGCGAGACGTCGGTGATCGCGAACAGCATCATCGCCTCGTTGCTCGAGATCCTGACGCGCGCCGTGATCCTGGTGGGCGTGCTCGCCCTGCTCTTCTCGCTTGAGCCCTGGATAGCGCTGTACTGGGTCGTGATCTTCGGCGGCGTGGCGGCCCCCGGCGTCTTCACGATCAGCATGAAGTTGAAGAAGGCCGGCCTGGAAGAACAGAAGCAGCGGAAGGTCGTCATCCAGGCGCTTCAGCAGGGCTTCGGCTCCATCAAGGAATCCCGGATCGTCGGCTGCGAGCCATACTTCGTCGATCGCGTGAGCGAGAGCGTGGCCCGCATGGCGGAGGTGGGCCGGTATCAGCAGTTCATAGGCAAGATCATCTCCCCCACCACGGAATTCATCGCCGTGGCGGGCCTGCTGGCGCTGACCGGCATCCTGGTGGCGATGGGACGGCCGCCCCAATCGATCCTGGTTACGCTCTCGCTGTTCGTCGTCGGCCTCGTACGGCTACGCGAAACCGCGAACGCGGCCATGATGAATCTCGCCAGCCTTCGCTACAACCTGGTCTCCATCAACCCGGTGTACGACGACCTGATGGCGCTGGAGCCACGAGCGCGGGGCCAAGAGCAGACCGACACGAAGGCCTCACGTTCCGTTGGCGAGGGGATCCGGCTGCAGGACGTCTGGTACCGCTATCCTCGCGCCGACGGTTACGCGCTGAAGGCCGTAGACGTGACAATTCCGGCCGGGTCTGCCGTGGGACTGGTGGGTAGCACGGGCGCGGGGAAATCCACGCTGGTGGACGTGATCCTCGGACTGCTCGAGCCGGAGCGCGGGCACGTGCTGGTGGACGGCCAGGACATTCGCGCAACGGGGCTGCGGACCTGGCAGAACAGCCTGGGTTACGTGCCTCAGACCATCTACCTGCTGGACGACACCATCCGCCGCAATATCGCGCTCGGTCTTCCCGACCAGGAGATCGACGACAAGGCGGTCCTTCGGGCGGCGGCAGCCGCCCAGCTCGGCAAATTCCTGGAACGCCAGCCGCATGGGCTCGACACCGTCATCGGCGAGCGCGGGGTGCGCATTTCCGGCGGCGAGCGGCAGCGGATCGGTATAGCCCGCGCGCTGTACCGAGACCCTGAGGTGCTGATCCTCGACGAGGCCACCTCGGCGCTCGACAACGCCACCGAGCGGGCGGTCATTCGCGACGTGGAGGCGCTGAAGGGCGGGCGCACCATCATCATGATCGCCCATCGGCTCACGACGGTGCAGCGGTGCGACGTCCTCTACTTCGTCCGCGACGGCCGGATCGCCGCGGCCGGCAGCTACATGGAATTGCAACAGCGGGATCGAGAATTCCGGAGCATGGCGGCTTCGTAGGGGCGTCCGATGATCGCGACCGAGAGCACCAGGCGTATCGCGACCGACATCCGCCGGCGGCTGGGCTCGATCCCGCGCGCGGCCGTCCGGTCGGGCATGCCGCCCGAGTGGCTGGGCTACCGCTGGCTGCATAGCGAAACCTTGCCCGAATACTTCGCGCGCCATGGGCCCGGGTCGGGCGGAGCCCTGGAGACCGTTCACCCGGAAGCGAAGGCAGCCAATCCCCTGCCCTGCAATGTCGGCCGCCGCGAGGAGCTGCCGGACGACATCGGATGGTGGGGCTTCTCGTGCCGGGACGTTCCCGAGCGGACCAACGGCGCGACCCTGCTGGCCACCGTTCCGGACTGCCGCATCGTTTTCACAGACAAGTTTCGCGGCGTCTTCTTCCCGGCGATCCTGAACACGGACGGGCGGGCGTTTCGCCTGCGCGAGGTAGCCTTCCGCAAGCCGCACGCCGAGGCGCTGCGCTCCGACGCGCCGCCGGTCAGGATGAAGCGCGCGACCTGGGTGCTGGAGCGGGTCTATTACAACTATGCTCACTGGGTTACGGCGCATCTGGCCAAGCTGGCGCTGCTGAAGGTGCGGGATGCGCTGGACGGCGTGGTCCTGCCGCCTGCTGGTAACGCGTTCATCGACCGCTCGCTGGAGGCGCTCGGGATCGACCGCCGCGCCTTTCCCGTGCTGGATCCCACGCGGGCGATCGAGGTCGACGAGCTCACCGTCATCGACACCGACCGCTTCCGGCCGGAGCTGCTGCGGCCGGTCCGCGAGGCGCTCGCGGCGCCCCGCAGGCCTCACCGCCGCATCTACATCAGCCGCCAGCAGTCGAACGGCCGCCGCCTCGTCAACGAAGACGAGGTCTGGGCCCTGCTCGAGAAGGCCGGGTTCGAGCGGGTCTTCATGGAAAGGCTCAGCTTCGACGAGCAGGTGGCGCTGATGGCGGAGACGAAGGTGCTGCTGGCGCCTCACGGGGCGGGTCTGACCAACATGATCTTCTGCCCCGCGGGCGCCGACATCGTGGAGATCGCCGTGCCCGACTTCCCCAACCCGAACTTCTACGCACTCGCCTGCGCCATGGACCACCGCTATTGGCGCATCACGGCCGAGAGCCACGGAACGGGGCTGGCCTACGAGAAGGGGCTTCGCGTCGATCCCCTGCTGCTCGACCAGGTCCTGCAGGCAGCCGGGTGCTGAGATGGCGACGATCTCGGTCATCATTCCCTGCCTGAACGCGGAGCGGTTCGTTGGACTGGCTATCGCATCGGCGCTCAACCAGACGCGGACGCCGGACGAGGTGCTCGTCGTCGACAACGGCTCGACCGACCGCAGCATCGAGGTCGCGCAGGGCTTCGGCCCGGCGGTGCGCGTCTTCTGCGAGCCTCGCGCGGGCGCGAACGCGGCCCGGGCGAGCGGAGCAGCGCTGGCGAGGGGCGAGAGGCTGCTGTTCCTCGATGCCGACGACCTGGTGGGCCCCACAGCGCTCGCGGCGCTCGACGCGGCGCTCGACGCGGCGCTGGACCGGCATCCGGGGTCCGTGGCCTGCTGCGCATGGGATCGGCTGGAGTGGCGGGAGGGGATGTGGATCGCCGCCCCGGCTTCCTGCGCGCCGCGCCGGCGCGGGCAGGATCCGCTCAGCGCCTGGCTAACGGGCTGGTACCACCCGCCGTGCTCGGTGCTGTGGTCCCGCGAAGCCTATGAAGGCAGCGGCGGCTGGGACCCGCGGGTGCGGGTCAACCAGGACGGCGATCTCGTCATGCGCGCGCTGGTGCAGGGCGTTCCGCTGGTCAGGGCGGATGGCGGTGTCTGCTACTACCGCCGACCCTTGCCCGGAGAGGTGTCGCTGAGCGGGCGGCGGGCGACGCCGGAGGGTGTGGAGTCCCGCCTGTTCGTGATCGGCCGCATCGCCTCGATGCTGCGGGAGCGCGGCAAGCTGGGCCGCTACGGCGACGCCTTGCGCGAGGCTTATGAGATCGTGGCGGAGAGCTGCCGCGATAACCCGGAGCTTCGCGAGCGCTGCCTTCGGGAAGCTTCGACCAGCGGAGTGACGGCAGCGCCGCCCCCATTGGCTGTCCGGACCTCGCTCACACCGGCCACACCGGTTGCGTCCACTCGCCCCCGGAAAGGCCCCGCCGTCTCCGTCATCATACCGACCTTCAACCGCGCTGGGATACTGCCGCGCGCCGTCAGCAGCGTCCTTGCTCAGACCGTGAGAGATTTTGAGCTGATCGTCGTCGACGACGGCTCTACCGATGGGACGGAGTTGGTGGTCCGGCGCTTCGCCGACCCGCGCGTCAGGTACCTCAGCCAGAAAAACCAGGGCGTTGCGGCCGCCAGAAACCGCGGGCTTGCGGAGGCGCGCGGCGACTTCATCGCTTTCCTGGACTCCGACGACGAGTGGCTACCGCAAAAGCTGGAGCGCCAGCTCGACGTGTTCACCCGCGGCCCGTCACGCCTGGGCCTCGTCTACACCGGCGTAGAGACAATTTCCTCCGCGGGGCGCAGCGTTCAGAAACCGACGGGCCGAGGCCTGATCTTCCCCCGCATGCTGCACCGAAACCTGATCCACGGAGGCGGCTCGAACGTACTGCTGCGCAGGGTGGTCCTGCCGTTCGTGGGAGGGTTCGACAGCAGCCTTCCTGCCGCCGAAGACTACGATCTGTGGCTGCGCATCAGCCGCTTCTTCGAGGTGGACTACGCGCCGGCGCCGCTCGTGCGATACTACGACGAGGACGCTGGCAGCCGCCTCTCCCGCAACTTTGCCGCCGATGCCGCCGCCCGGAAGATTCTGCACGTTCGCTATCGGCACGATCTGCGGCGGCATGGGGTCGAGCAGAAGTTCCTGATCGACAGCGCATTTCGACAGCTGGGATCGCCGGAGGGGAACGGCGTCGAGGCCGCCCGCGACCTGCTCCGCGCGCTGCGCGCCGCCCCCGCAGACGCGCGCACCTACGTATGGGCCGCCACGGGACTGTTGCCGAAGCGACAACGGGGGCTGAGCCACCGGTGGCTTACCCGCGCGCGGACCGGTTCAGCTAGTGAAGCAGCAGCCAGATGACGAGGCCGATCCCCGCCCACAGCCCCGCCGAAGCGACAACGATGAAGCTCACGGTCGCGGACATCGGCCAGCGCCGCTCACCCGCGACGCCGGCGGCCTCGCGGGGTGCGCGCCCTGTGGAGAGCGTTGCGCGTGTCGAGATCTGAGGGTTGACCATCCCGTCTCCATCCCCCGCGAGCGGCAGGTGACTATCTCACCGGCCGATCCGATTCCACAAGCTGACCACGGCCAAAAGACTGTGCATATCGCCTTCACAACCGGCTGACGCGAAGTAGAACGCCGCGCCGGCCATATCGATGCGTTAGGTAAACTTGGGGACCCGGTAAAAAGAACCCGAATTCCTAAAAAACTTGCCGTCCAGCAGCGCCACTCAACCCCTCAACGCGCGTTCTACGGGAGCATTCCGGGAGGTGGCCGTGAGGGTAGCCTACTTCGTGCCGGACACCGGCGATCCAGCCGTTCGACGTCGCGTGCGGATGCTGCATGCGGGCGGCGCGGAGGTGACGGTCATCGGCTTCCGGCGGGAGTCGTCCCCTTACGGCCTGATCGACGGCGCGTCCGTCATCGACTTCGGTCGCACGCATGACGGACGGCTCGGCCATCGGGCCGTGAGCGTGCTGGCCCGTCGCGCCGACCTCTACCGATGGGCGCGGGAGATCGCCGGAGCCGATATCCTGCTCGCTCGAAATCTTGAAATGCTGACGCTGGCGGCGGCGGCGCGCCGGGCCCGGGCTCCTCGCGCGCGGTTGGTCTACGAGTGTCTCGATATTCATCGCACGCTGGTCGGCGCGAGCCCGGCGTCGGCAGCGCTTCGCATGCTGGAGCGCCGATTGTTGCGCCAGGCCCAGCTGCTGATTGTCAGCTCGCCAGCCTTTCTCTCGAACTACTTCGAACCGATGCAAGGGGTAGGATCGACGATCCGCACGCCCACGCTGCTGGTCGAGAACAAGGTGCTGGAGCTGGAAGCCCCCGCACGCCCGCTGGTTCGCCGTCCGGCGGGCCCACCGTGGCGCATCGGCTGGTTCGGAAAGATTCGCTGCAGCAGGAGCCTCAAGATTCTCTCCGGGCTGGCCCGGCGCCGTCCCGACCTGCTGCGCGTCGTGATCCGAGGCTCCGTGGCGAGGAACGAAATCCCCGATTTCGAGCGTCGGGTCGAAGCGAACGAGGCGGTCCAATTCGGAGGGGGCTACACCGCGTCCGACCTGCCGCGCCTCTACGGTGGCGTCCATTTCACCTGGGCCATCGACTATTTCGAGGAAGGGGCCAATTCCAAGTGGCTCCTGCCCAACCGTCTCTACGAAGGCGCGCGGTTCGGCTCTGTTCCGCTGGCGCTGAGCACGGTGGAGACAGGGCGCTGGCTCGCCGAGCGGAACATCGGCTTGCTTCTGGACGACCCCGGGCGCGAACTCGAGGGGTTGTTGGAGCAGATGACGCCTCGGAAATACAGCGCGCTTCACCTTGCGATCGAGCGCTCTCCTCAGGAAATGTTCGTGGCCGACCTCACCGACTGCACGCGACTGACCGAGGCGCTCGAGCGGACCTCGGGCCGCGGGGTCGTATCGCGCCTGTCCCGGTCCCGCGGCGGCGCGACGGCCGCTCCCAATGCGGCGAAGAGCAGCGCGGTGCTGAAGTAAAAGGGCACCAGCCCGATGCTCTCGATGGGCATCCGCGACACCGAATAGACGAGCAGGCCGATCCAGAAGCAGAGCGCCAGGTCGGCTCGGCTGATGTACCTGGTCACCAGCCCGACGAGCGCTATCAGCAGCGACGCCACACAAACGATCAACCCAATCCAGCCCAAGTGCACCAGCACCTCGACGGCGGTGTTGTGGAAGTTGAAGCCCTGCCGGCTTCCTATGCCGGCCCAGCGCCAGAGGCCCTCGGCGTCGGGATTTCCTTGCACCCAGAAGGCGTGATAGCCCCGCCCCAGCCACGGCCGCTCGGCAATCAGGCCGTCGGCGCGGTACCAGATGTAGGTCCGGCCCGTGAGTGTCGGGTCCTTGTCGAAGTAGCGCGAGGCCGCGTTCACCAGCAGGTTGGTCAACCAGCTGTACGATAGCGCCACCGCCACGCCCGTCAGTCCGACCAGCCCGAGCACGCCGCCCCTGCCCCACGCCGATAGATGCCGCACCAAGGCCAGTCCGATGAACGCGCCGGCGGCCAGGGCAAGACCGACCAGGGCGCCCGCGGAATGGGCGGCGACGCAGGCATAGAGCAGCAGCAGGATCGAAACCCCCGCCACCCCGGCCCACAGCCACCGCCGGTTCCGCAGAGCTATCGCGCCCGCGGCAAGAGAGGCCAGAATGCCGGTCGACGTGATCTCGCCGAACAGGTTCTTGCCTTCGGTCAGACCGGAGAAGGCGCGCGCGCCCATGGCGCCCATGGTCACGCTGTGGCCGAACGACAGAGCCACGACTCCGTAAATCGTGAAGGCGGCGAATATGCCGAAGATGACCTTGTCCTGATGGCGGGCGCTCGACAGCAGCAGGCCCGCAAACGCCGTCAGTCCAAATTCCAGGCCGTATTTGAAGCTCTCCCTCGGAACGTCCGACCAGGCTGTCGAGAGCAACGCGAACGCCGGGATCGCGAGCGCATAGCCGCGCCGAAAGGTGAGCTCCACCAACTCGGCCCTGCGCAGCGCAGCATAGCCAAGCACCAGCGCGACCAGCAGCACCCCGCCCCTTGTTCCGAGCTGGATGATGAAGAGCATCGTCAGACAGACCGTCAAGGCGTAGAGGCCGTCGATCTCCCGCCGCGCAAAACCGATCAGCCGCTGCTCCAGCGGGACGGGCGCCGCCCTTTGCACCCGCCGCGCCCCGCCGCGCCGATCCGCAACTTCGGTCATGGCGCAAACCGATAGGCGCGGATGTAGTCGATCGCGAAGGTGACCGGCAGCGGAGTGGTCTCGTCAGGGTCGCCCGGCCAGTAGCCGCCCAGCGCCAGGTTCGCGATGAGGAACATGGGTTGGTCGACACCCGGCGGCGTCGGCTTGCGCGCGGCTTCCCGCCCGTCGATGTACCAGACGAGTTCCCGCGGGTCCCAGGCGACGGCGAAGGTGTGGAATGCGCCCGGCGCGACCTTCGCCGTCTCGGACTTCGCGCCCTTTTTCTGCTTCGGCGCGTGCACCGTCATGTACACGGTGGCCGGATCGCCGACGCTCTCCATCACGTCGATCTCCGGCGGCCAGCTCATGTCGGCAGGCAGGAGCCAGAAGGCGGGCCAGACGCCCTTCCCGCCCGGGATTCGCGCGCGCATCTCGAAGTACCCGTAGCGCTGCGAGAAGCTGGGCTGGGTGGTGATCACGCCCGAGGTGTAGCGGTACCCATGCAGGCGCGGAACGAGGTCCGACGGCGCCCGGTCGGCCACAATCGAAAGCACCCCCCCGCGGGTGGAAAAGGGATTGAGCCCAAATCGGCCGGCGTCGTCCCCGTAGGCCGGATCGACGTAGATCTCACGTTCGCGATTGTTGGTCAGGGTGCGCCGGCCGAGGCGCTCGTCCTGCCCGTCTCCATACGTCGGCCGCCACGAGCCCGTGCGGCCGTTCCAAAGCCGCAGGGTATCGAACTCATCGGAAAAGGTAAGCACGAGCCGCCGCCCGTCGGGAGCCTGGGTCAGGGGCGGCCGCGGTGGAGACCCCTGCGCGGCCGCCCCCGGGCGAACCACCCCACGGACCGCAAGCACTGCGACCAGGGCCGCCGCAAGGACGGCCGCGCTGCCGAGCGAAATGCGGCGCCTCTTCATCGCAGGCGCCTCAGGCGGTGCTCGTGAGGAAATAGTCCTCGTAATAATGGAAGTAATCGCTGCTATCGCCGTAGCCGTAGAGCGACTGCTGCTTGATGTTGACCCGGCTGAGCACGGCGCCGGCGATGTTCGCGCCGCTCTCGACGAGGATGTCGATCGCCGACTGCATGGTGCGGACGGGCGTGTTGTCCCATCGCGCCACATAGAGAACTGCATCGGCCTTCGCCGCGATGATCCGCGCCTCCGCGATCCCGAGCACCGGCGGCAGGTCCATGATGATGAAGTCGAAGCGCTCACGAAGCTGCTCGAGCAGCCGGTCCATCTCGGGGCGGCGGAACATCTCGAAAGACGTCCCTCCTTCGTGGACGGCGGGCAGCACCCAGGCGCCGCTCTTGGAATCTTTCACCAGGGCCTGCGACAGCGGGCTTTCGTCGCTGGCGACATCGATCACGCCGGCCCCGCTCGCGTCCAGCAGGCGGCTGATGCCGCACCGCCGCAGGTCGCAATCCACCAGGACGACGTTTCCCCCGCCGTGCGCGATCGAACGGGCGAGGCAGAGGCTGGCCATGCTCTTTCCCTCGCTGGGCACGGCGGACGTCAGCGCCACGATCTGCCCGCTGCGGGTGGAGTGCAGATAGGCCCGCACGTTCCGGAAGGACTCCGCGAAGGCGGAGAGCGGATGGTCGATCACGTAATCGGCCGGCGCCATCGGGCTTCGCCGGATCGGGCGGCCGACCGCAGATGAGAACTCCGGGAGGACGCCGGCAAACGGCACCCCAAGTTCACGCTCCACGTCGGCGCCGTTGCGCAACCGCTTCTGCCAGAACTCAGCCACGACGATGGCGACCAGCCCCGCCAGGAAGGCGAGTAGCGCCGAGAAAACCAGGGCAAGGCGGGCGTTCGGCGACGACGGGCTCGTCGGGATGCTGGCCTCAGCCGAGATGGAGGCGTCCGGCTGCTGCAGGCTCCTCTCGACGGACACCTCGTTGGCCCTCTTCAGATAGCCTTCGTAGATCGTCTGCGCGGCGTCGGCCCGTTGCTGTAGCGCGATGAGGCCGACCTGCGCCTGGTTGTTCGAGGCGAGACCGCCCTGCGCGGCGCCCCGGCTCCCCAACAGCGAGGCCTCTCGTTGCTGGGCGGCAAGCGCCTCGGCGCGCAGGCTGGAGATGATCCGGTCGATCTCCACCTGGATCTGCCGATGCAGGTCGTCGACCTGGGCCTGGGTGCGCTTCACTTCCGGGTAGCCCGGCTGGAAGTCAGCCTTCAGCTGGGCGAGCTTGGTGCTGGCCTCGGCTTCCTGCTGGCGCAGCGCCGCGACGGTGGGCGAGCCCAAGGCTGCCCCGACGTCGGCGCCGCCGCCGCCGTTCCGCACCTGCTGAAGTGCGGTCTGGAGACGCGCCTCCTTCTCGGCGGCGTCGGCCCGCGCCTGGGCGATCTGCTGATTGAGGCTGGAGACCTCCTGCTCGGCCATGGTCGCGCCTTGGACGCTGAGCAGGTTGTGGGCGTTCTTGTACTCCTGCAGCTGCGTCTGCGCTTCGACCGCCGACTGGCGCAGCCGATCTAGTTGGGTGGCGAGTTCCGTATTGGCCTGGGCGACGGCCGTTATCTTACCGTCCACCTGATGCTGCAGGTAGGCTTCCATGACGCCGTTGGCGATGCGTGCGGCCTTCTCCGGGGAGTGGGCCGTGAAGCTGACGTTGACCATGTAGGTCAGCCCGATCCGCCGCACCTCCGTGTGGGCCTTCACACGCCTCGCCACCGAAGCGATGTCCCGGTCCGTGGGCCGGGCGCCCGCCGGGTGGCGCCGTGCGAAGTGACTGAACTCGGGATCGTCGTAGAGCTTCAGCCGGCGCACGGCGGCCTCGGCGACGGCGTCCGACTTGAGGACCTCCACCTCGGTATCGACGGCGCTGGCGTCATGGCGGATGTCGCTGTCCGACGCGTCGGCTTGGGCGAGGTTCACACGGTTGGGTTCGATCAGGACCGCGCCGGTCGCCGTGTAGCTCGGCGTCACATGGGTCATCCCGAACCAGGCGACGAGGAAGACGACTGCGGCAGCTCCAAGTCCCAGCCACCACCGGCGAAGCCCCACGCCGATGGCTTCGCGGATATAGCGCTTCTGCGCTCTTACCTGCGGCACTGTGTTGCGCGCGGCCGGCAGCAGCGCCTCATCACCGAGCGTGACAAGCTCACCCATGAAAACACCTGTTTGTGCACCCGCGCCCCATACTCAGAAGCCCATCAGGCGCAGGAGCGGCACCGATGACCCCAGCGTCTGCAGCAGGCTCTTCGCCCCCGACTGATCGACGACGATGACGTCGCGCCCGAACACCGGCGGATCCTCCGCCTTGCCGTCGCGAATGGCGGCCAGATCGAAGATCGCCATCTGGCGCGTGCCACCTACCGTCCGGTAGATCGCCACGCGACGAAGGTTGGCCAGACGGCTGTCGGGCCCCTTGGCGAGCGCGACGGCCTGCAACAGCGTGGTGTCGCCGGCGATCGGATAAACCCCCGGCTCACGCACGGCGCCGTCGATGGTGACGCTTTGGCTGGGCGATTGGGTGACGGCGACCGTCACGCGGGGATCGTTCACGTAGCCGTTCTTCAGCGCGCCGGCGATGGCCTTCGACAGCTCGTCGGGGGTGCGGCCGCTGGCCTGCAACTCGCCGATCAGAGGCAGCAGCACCTTCCCGCTCGCGTCGACTTCCACGCTGCGGGTCAGGTCGGGAACCTGGAAGACGGAAATGTCGAGTTTGTCCTGCGGTCCGATCCGGTATTCGGCGACGTTGCCCTGCCCGCTCGGATCCGGAGGAGGCAAGGCAACTCCGCGGGCCGCCAGCGCCGGCTGGGCGGAGGCAAGGCACGCGGCCACGACGGCGGCGCTCAGAAGCTTCGAAAACGGTGTCGATCCGGACATTCTACACCTCGCTTACTTTCCCCCTCGCCCCGATCTCCTCAATAGACGCCTCGGCGCATAAGCACGGCGGGCACGGTCATCGCCACCAGCCACAGGTTCAGGCTGACGCATCTCCTTTGCGCATAGAGACAATCCAGCGCCACGCGGGTGCGGTACGGCAGGTCGTTGCGTCCGCTGATCTGCCACAGGCCCGTCAGGCCCGGCTTGACGCTGCAGTAATGGCGGAAGCGACGGCCGAACCGCGGGATTTCCGCGTCCACAATCGGCCGCGGCCCTACGAAGCACATCTCGCCGCGTAGAATATTGAACAGCTGCGGCATCTCATCGAGGCTGGAACGACGGAGGAATCCGCCCAGCGGCGTCACGCGCGGGTCGTTACGAAGCTTGAACGCCTGCGCCCATTCTTCGTGCGCCGCCGGGTCGGCCGCCAGGAGCGCGTTCAGCGCGCGATCGGCGCCATCCTGCATTGTCCTGAACTTGTAGCAAGTAAACGGACGACCATATTGCCCGATACGTCGCTGCCGAAAGAGAACCGGCCCGCCGTCCTGCGCCTTGATCAGCAACGCGGTCAACAGCATCAGCGGAAGCACGAACACAATGGCAATCAGCGCCAGGAACTGGCTGCCGCCACTTTCAATCCTGTCCCCGGTCGTGGGGCGAACCCGCGTATCGGCGGCGGGCGCAGCGCCCACCGCCGCCCCTGAAATCCAGTCGGTCACGATAACCCTCACTCGTTAACCGACTCATCAACAAGGCCGCGCTAGCCGAGTTCCACAACCTGAACGGAATCTTAAAGAAAATTACCCACTTAATACATATTCAGTAAGCTGCGGCGGCCACACATTACTTAAGTTTGGTTAGTGTCGCGCTCAGGAAGCCGGATGACCACGCCAGATGCATGATCATTGCGGGTGCGCCGCACAGTAATGCACAACCGCCGCCGGCCCGGACGCCGACGATAAATCCAAGCACCAGCGAGGCGCCGACCCAGCCGATGAACGGCAGCGCCAAAGGCCAGCTGAAGGGAGCAGCCAAGGCTGCGACACACGCAGGAGCGACCAGCAGCGGCAGCGCCTGTCGAACCTTCAATCGGGTGCGGTGTTTGAGGACGGTGCGCGCGCGTCCGTGTCCATAGCCGAAGTATTGCCGCCACAGCGCGCTCAGCGTCCGGCGGGGGAAATAGGTGACGCAAACCTCATTCGTCAGCCAGATTTTTCCGCCCCCGCTGGTGAGCCGCTCATCCAACTCCGCGTCCTCGTTATGGCTGAAGCTCTCGTCATAGCCGCCCGCCCGGAGGAAGGCGTCCATCCGGATCAGCGCATGATGTCCATGGTCGACCCAACCCACCGCGCCAAGGCGCCTGTGCGCCGAGCCGCCTGTTCCGAGCCAGGAGTTCTGGGCTGCGACCACGGCCCTTTGAAAGCACCCCTCGCCCTTCGCAATCAGCGGCACGACGATGGCGCTCGCCTCCGGCCGCCGGTCAGCTTCCGCAAGCAAGGTCGTGACATAGCCGGCTGGATAATGCGCATGCGCGTCGACCCTCACGATCCAGGCCGCCGACCCGGCCAGTTGGCGAACCGCGAGATTGACCCCAGCGCTTTGCAGCCTCGCGCCGTTCTCCAGGACAACCACCCGCCGGTCTTTCGCGACCACGGCTTGCGCGATGGCGAGCGTACCGTCCGTACTCCCGCCGTCCACGACCGCGATGGTGGCGTCGAGAGCTGCACAATCGACAAGCAGCCGGTCGAGAAGTCCCCCGATGAACTCGGCCTCGTTAAGGCACGGGATGACCACCAGCCCCCGCTGTCTGCTCAGCGGGCATTCGGTCGCATCCATCCTGGAACCCGAAACTGCCGACATAGGCCGCCCCACGGGGATCGGACCCATCAACAGCACAGCTCCACCGGCGGTTCCGCCCTTCGGTAACCAAACTGAACCGTGGGCGTTCAGCTCTCAGGCATCAGGGGCGGTCATGACGATCAGCTACCCCGACAAGGTTGCGGTGATCATCGCGGCAAAGGACGCCGAAGCCACCATCGGCCGTGCGGTCCGTTCTGCCCTCGCCCAACCCGAGGCGGCGGAGGTCATCGTGATCGATGACGCCTCTACCGACTCCACCTCCTCGGCCGCCACGGCCGCGGACGACGGTACGGGTCGGCTTTCAGTCCGGCGCCTCGACCGCAATGTCGGCCCGGCGGGAGCCCGCAACATCGCGTGGGAGATGACGAGTTCACCCTTGCTGACGGTTCTTGATGCCGACGACTCTTTCCTGCCCGGGCGGCTCGGCAGGTTGTCCGCAAAGCTCGAGGACAACGACTTCGTCGCCGACGACTTGATTCAGACAGAGGATCCGGAAACCGGCCCCTCACGCGAACTGCTGGCCGGTTCGCTGCCTCTCCCGCGCACCCTGGACTTCGCCGAGTTCGTACTTGGAAACATCGGGCGCGCCGGCCGCATCCGTCGGGAGCTCGGGTTCCTGAAGCCGCTCGTGCGCAGCGAATTCCTGGACCGGCACGGGCTGCGCTACGAGCCCACGCTGCGGTTGGGAGAGGACTTCATCCTTTATGCGTCCGCGCTCGCCAGGGGCGCGAAATTCCGCCTGGTGGAGAGCTGCGGCTACATCTCGTTGGTCAGGCCATCCTCTCTCAGCGCGAGCCACGACACGGCCGACTTGCAGCGTCTGCTGCGCGCGGCCGACCGGCTGAGAGCCGAGCCGCTCGGTCCACGTGAAGCCCTGGCGCTGGCGCGCTACCGCCGCGCCCTTGCGGACAAGGTGCACCACCGCGAGGTGCTGGATGAAAAGCGCGCCCGCGGCTGGCCGGCAGGATTGGCAAAGCTCTTCTCGCGCCCCGGCAGCGTGCCGCATGTCGTCCTGCACACGCTGGTCAGGCCCCGCCACGCGGTCAATTAGGCGACCGCTTGACCACCAGCTGCGCCGCAATCTCCGTCCGCCCCGCCAACAGATGGGCAAGCATGCGGCGGGCGCCGTCCAGCTGGATCAGCTGCGCCCCATCATAGAGAAGGAGGACCGGCGGGAACCGGTCACCCGCGCTGACGGCCTCTGCGTAGGCCTGGATCACCCCAAGCCGCCGCTCGGTGGCCTCCAGAGTGCGGCCGGAAGCGAGGCTGGCCATCCTATATCGCTCCATAGTGGGTTCTGGGCCCTGCCCGTGGCGCCACGCCAACTGCGCCGTCGCGACCGCCATCCCCAGTTGGCCGGGCGTTCGACGCACGAGCGAGGGCGAAAACCGCCGCAGGAGCGCGCGGGTCTCGCGATCTACCGGCGACAACCGCTCGGGCGCGAACACCTGAAGGCTCGTCACCTGCTCCGTCGGCCCCTCACCCGCCATGGTCAACCTGGCGCCCGGCCCGGACGGCGGGCCGACGCACCGGTCGGCGAGCGACACTGTCCAATCGAGTAAAGACGCGATTGTCATGACGGGACGCACATCCGGACCTCAGCTGCGGCCCACTCTGCCACAATTCCGAATTGCGCAGGAGCAGCACAAGAAAACGGCCGTGCTGGTGTCCAGCACGGCCGCATGAGGCGGGTAATCAGAGGGGAATAGTCGCTACCAGCGCACGCGCACGCCGATGGCGTTGTCGTAGCTGAGATAGTCGGCGTTGAACTTCGCGCCGGTGTTGAAGAAACCGGAGACCCGGCCGCTGTCGGAGCGCAGGGCGAAGGTCAGCGCGACCTGGCCGAACGTGCCGCCGAAGTCGTCCTCCAGGTTCGCGCTGCCGCCGGCGACCAGCTTGCCCTTGTTCTTGGCGCTGAACTCGTCCCACACGCGGCCAGTGGCGGCGATGTTCAGCGTGGTGGCGTCGAAGTGCAGCACATCGCCGTTGATCCGCGCGCCGAGGCTGCCGCGTAGGCTGGTGGCGTCATTGGCGTTGAACACCGCATCCGGCACATCGATGTCGTCGATCTGGGTGCGGACGTAGGCGAGGCTGGCCAGCGGCTCGACATAGGCCGAGTTCTCGTTGATCGGAATGCGCCAGCCGCCTTCCACCTGCACGCCGGTGGAGGTCAGCTTCCCCTTGCCGAAGTCGCCGGCGCGGATCCAGTCGGTCTTGTGCTCCACGTCCAGCTTGTTCACCTGGACGATCCCATCGACGAACAGCGAACCGGTCAGCCAGGTCGCGTAGGCGCCGTAGGTCATGCCCTTGAAGCTGGTGCTGGAGGGGCTGGCGTCGAAGTCGGTGTCGGACTTCGCATAGCCCAGCGTCACCCCGGCCACGAAGGCCTGGTCGTCGGCCATGGCCCGCAGCAGGTCGAGGCCGCCGATCACCTCGGTGGTGTCCTGCTTGTAGCTCGTCCAGAAGCCCGGGTTGTCGCCCTGGAAGTCCTTCTCCATGTGCCGATCGGTCTTCGACGAAGCCACCTTCAGCCACCCCGCCGGGCCAGCGCCCCGGTCATCCGCCAGCGCCTCCCGAAGGTCGGTGTTGCGCTCCAGCCAGGTCCCGGTCGTGGAGTACCACACGTCCTGGGCCTGACTCGCCATGGGGGCGAATTCGAAGACCTCGTGATCGGGAACCGCAATGAAGCCGAACTGCTGATTGGCGGCGTCATAACCGAATTTGTAGAAAACGAACCCGCGATCTAGACCCGGGCCAAGCAGGTCATCAGTGCGGTAGCCAGTCATCCCCGGCTCGAGCACAAAGTCGTTCGGCGTACTGGCGCCCCCTGATACATCGACGAGGACAACCCTGGTCCCGAGGACGGGCGCAGCGCCGGCGCCGACTTCGTTCACGATGAGGTGGGTGGTGCCGGACGTAGCGCCGCCCACGAGGCTGAGACAGTCGGCGACGACGGCGGCCGCGCAGCTCGTCTGCGAACCCGCGCCCAGGTTCACGTCGAGAAGAAATGTGCTCGGCATACCGTTTTCACCGGTTCCGAAGTAGCTGGCCCCGTCGGCGGCCAGCCGATCGGTCGTCACGCCATTACTGTGCTGCCCGTCATTCGTTCCGAAGATGATGACGTTGCTGTTCCGCAATTTCTCCAGGTTGGTGAGCGTGAACGTCCCGCTGAACATCAACGGACCGTGGTTTTCGAGCGTGTCCGTGCCTGCCCCGAAGTCGATCGACGCGCCAGACGAGACCATCATCGAACCTGTGCCCCACACGAAGTGGAACGCATTCGAGATCATGTCGTCGCCGGAGCCCAGTACACTTTGGCCGCCAAGGTACCATGGATGGGTGTTCGTGATCGTGACGCCGCCTGACGCGCCGCTGAAATTGACACCGCCGATCATCGTACCGGTGTAGTTGGTCAGCACGATCTGCGGAGCGTCTGACTGAAGCATGAGCCCGGTGGGACTTTCGCCCGCCGATGTCAGCGTTCCGAAGTTATCGATCGTAAACGCCCCGCCGCTAGTGATCGCCAGACTGTCGCCGGTCACGGTGACACCGTCGCCGATCATCAGGTAGGTCGTTCCGCCAGCGAGGATTCTAACGGCCGTTCCGCTGCCGGCGTTGACGTTACCGTAAAGGGTGACAGAGACGTTCCCGTTCGGAGCCGACGCGCTGATGCCATCGCCGCCGGCCGTAACCGTACCGGCTGAGAAGGCGAGAAGGCCAGATCCGGAGAGGGTCCCAACGACGCCGTCTCCCGCCGCCGTTACATTTCCCACCCCGAGGCCGTTGTAGCCGCTCGTCGCAGCCAAGAATGCGCCGGTACCGGCCGATGTAATGTTACCGCTGGAGACGCTGGTAAATCCGTTACCTGCATTCTCGACGTAGATCCCGTAACCGTTTGGATCCGTAGCCGTGATGGAGGCTTGGCCGGTGCTTACGAAAATGTTGCCGGAGCCATTGATGACCAAGCCGCTCTGACCGGTAATCGACGCACCGGATCCCCACGTCCACATGCCACCCGAGATATCCCCGCCGCTGGTCAGCGAAATGCCCGCGCCGCCGGAGTTGTTGATCTGCGGATCGCCGCTTACCGCCCAGTCTGGGCTAAGCGAAATGCTGGTTGTTGCGTCAACGGTCAGGCCATTGTCTGGGATAACGATCGCGCCCTGCAGGATGAGAGGCACGACATCGCCGCTGTAGCTGATGCCGGTAGGATAGGTTCCTGGCGCACAGGTGACCGTTTGCGTCTGGCCGGTGTTCGGATCGGTTACCAGCGGACCGCATTCGTCCGCGGCCAGCGCGTGGCCCGGGGCCAGTACCGCCGCACCGGCGCCGGCTACAGCAAGGATGCTGACCGCGCCCAGAGATGAGCCTGCGAGCAGGGACAGGCGTCGGCGAAGAGAGTGGTTGAAGGTGTTCATCGATGGATCCTCCAGGTGACGAGGGCCTCTTCGGGCTCATCGTCGCATTTCGTGGGCGGGGCCGGCGCGCGGGCTTTCGCCTCTCCGCGAAGATCGTCGGCCCCGACGGATGGAAAGAGCGGCGGCGGGGCTTTGCGCCCACGCCGCCAGTTTGTCGGGATCGAAGGGGACCGATACCGATTAGAACTCCTTCTTGACTGAAAAGCCGAGCAGGCGCGGATCGAGGGTGAAGACGTTCGTGGTCAGCGCCGTGTCGTCGGAGTTGATGAAGCTGTCGGTAATCGGGCTCTTGTCCAGGATGTTCTTGGCGTAAATCTCGATCTTCACGCCGTCTTCATTCTCGAGCCACAGAGACAGGTTGGCGTTGTACCATCCGTGCAGTTTGTCGTTCAAGGCGTTGTACACACGCGCCCATGATTGAGACTGCCAGTAGGCGTCTCCGCGCACGGTGGCGTGCCAGTCGCCTGCGAAGTCGATCCGATATTGCGCCCCGACGTTTGCGGTCCAGTGAGGCGAGTTTGGCAGTTCGTTACCCTTGAGGTTCTGCGCAAAACCGGCGCCGCCGTTCACTTCCGGGTAGTTGGCGGGATCGTAGAATCCGCCAGTGTGGGAGTCATACCATTTGTCCTGGTGGAACCACGCAGCCAGCCCCGATCCACCGCACAGGCCTGGAGAGATTGTGTTGCCAAACTGAACGGTCTCCTCGGCAACCCAAACGGGGACGATGCAGTTGGAGGGCAGTTGAACCCAAGGCTTGATGACGATCCAGTCGCTGTGCCCTTGTGTACGGTTCATCACATCGATGGAGTGGGCGCCCGCGCCTATCGCCGTGTCTAAATAGCCGAGGTTCGCGATCACTTGCATACGCCGCGAGGGCGCAAACATGGTTTCAAATTCAACCCCCCAGACCTTGGCGTCGAAATTTTCGTTAGAAACAGTCCGGTCCACAACCTTTGAGACCTGGTAGTCTTTATAATCGTAGAAGAAGGTGTCGCCGTTTATGGTCAGGGCGCCTCCAAAGAGCGTGTTTTTAGCGCCCACCTCAAAGGCGTTAACAAACTCGGGCTTGAAGGTATCGCTCTCCACCTGAGGGATGGGGTAATCGAACGGAATGTCCGGGAACCAGATGGACCCCAAGAGTTCCCGCATCGTCCGCGTCGTAAAGCCCACGGGCGGGGGGTTGGCGCCGCCGCCCTTGTAGCCGTGGGAGTAGAAGGCATAGATCATCGTCTGGTCGGTGAAGCTGAGCTGCGGCTTCCAATCCACGCCGAGCCGGCCCGTGAACTCACCCCAATGCTGCTTCACATCAGGCAGCGCGGGGTATCCACGATTGACGTCGCCGGCGCCTGTCAACGATGTACTCAACAGGAGCTGGCTGGGCACAGGCGTGAATGTCTTGCGGTCGTTGGTATACCGGAGGCCCGCGGTGATTTTCACTTCGGGCGTCACTTCGTAATAAAGCTCGCCGAAAGCGGCCGACGACGTCAGGTGATAGGGGTTCTTGCTCCTGAAATAGTTGTGACCGTCCCCATTGATGCTCTCAATCGGATTCGGGTCCACGTATGGGCAATGCGCATCTGGCGAGTTGATATCGACAACTGGAGTGCTGAGATCCGGCATGATGTTCTGAACCGGCGTATTGCACTTGGTGGGATCGCCTTGGAAGTTGAAGTTCGCCGTCTCAGCTATGGCCGTGATCAGGTTAAAGAAGACATAGTAGTCTGCGAGCACGCGGAACTTGGTGTAGTTCACCCCGGCGCTGAAGTTCAGCGGCCCCTCAAAGCTCGACTGAAGTCGAAGCTCTTGCACCCACTGCGTGCTCTTGGCTTTTGAAATATCGAAGCCGGCGATCGTATTGGAGCAACCGATCTGCGGGTCGCAAAGCTGCCCATTGCGAGCAAGATTGGCCCATCGGCTGGGCTGGCCTATATTCCAGGGATCATAGAGGGCGGACGTGTCGCGTATAACCGGGATAGTGTTGAACCGGTTGTAGTCCTGGAATGAGTAGACGCTATCGCGGTCATAGGTCGTCTGAGCGCCCAGGGTCAGATGGTCGCCCAGGTCGAAATCCATGGACAACTGAATAATATCAGCTCCCGCTCTGTATTTCGGGTCCCTTATGGAATTAAACGTTCTCAGGTCCCGGGTCTGGAGCATACCCCCGTAAGGGTCAGCAGCCTTGAGGAACGTCACCATCTCGCCCCCATCCGAGATACCGCCAGGAGTGGTGTAGCCGACCGGATAGAGGGCGCTCATTATGTTGGGATTGTCTTCCCGCACATAGTCGGCGTTGAAAATTATGTAGGAGACAAATGGGATCGCCAGGCCATTGGGCGTTTGGTAGGCGTCTTTGTCATAGAGGGAAACGGGCAGACAGCCTTGCGATGTTTGCATACCCGCGACGAGAACCTTCGTCTTCGGGCCCCAGCCGAGCGGCGTATTCCCAATCACCTGCACGCCGGGATCCCGCTTGCACAGCTGCTTGCCCGTCCGCGAGCGGTTGTCGTCTTCGTGGAAGCGTTCCCAGACGAGATTAGTGCGAATGTGCTCCGTAGGATCGAAGCCGATCGTCAGGCGGGTGGACCAGAGGTCGCGGCCGTTGACGTCGTTCTTCGTCGTGGCGTTGTAGTCGTAACCGTCGCGCTTCGTCAGCGCGCCCGCGAGGCGGATCGCGAGCTTGTCGCTGACCAGAGGCACGTTGATCATGCCGGAGACCCGGCGGGCGTTGTAGTTGCCGAGTTCGCCCTTCGCCCAGGCGCCGAACTCGTGCAGGTTCGGCTTGGCGGAGATGACGTTGATCACGCCAGCCGTCGCGTTGCGGCCGTACAGCGTGCCCTGCGGCCCACGCAGCACCTCGACGCGCTCGACGTCGAAGTACTCCTGCTCGAACAGGCGGTTCTGGATGAGGCTGGCGTTGTTGAAGCTGACCGCCACGCCCGGGTCGGTCGTGGCGGACACGGCCTTAGTCCCGATACCCCGGATCGAGAAGTTGTAACCCGTGAAGTTGTTCTTCGAGAAGGTGACGTTCGGGATCGCCTTCAACAGGTCGAAACCGCCCTCGATCTTCTGCTCCTGCAGCGACTTTTCCGTGAACGCCGAAATCGCGATCGGCACGTCCTGAATGTTTTCCTGCCGCTTCTGCGCCGTCACCACCAGCGCCGCTACCGTGCCCTGATCAGCGCCGTCCCCCGCGGCGCTTCCCGACTGGGGGTCGGAGGCGTCCTTGCGGCTGATGGCCCAGCCGCCGTCGGCGCTTTGCAGCGCGTAGAGGCCGGAGCCGGCCAGCAGCGTGTTGAGGGCCTGGCCTTCGTCCATCCGCCCCTGCACGCCCGGCGCGCTCAGACCTTTCAGCAGCGAGGTCGAGGCCACCACCGGGCTGTTCGACTGACGCGAGAACTCCAGCAGGGCTGACTGCAGAGGCTGCGGCGCGATGTCGAAGTCGCGCAGGTTCTGCTCAGCGGCCGGCGCGGCTAGCGAAACGGCGGGCGTCAGCGCCGTCGTCCCCAGGCAGGCCGCCAGGAATGCAGCGGCGCATGCGGAGTTCTTCGGTCGTCTCTTCATGGTGTTTCCCCCATCTTCCGCCTCCCCAGGCGGCTTTCACGGGGTATGACGAAGCTCGGAACCCGATCGTCCGTACCCGACTAAACTTTTTTCATTCGGCCGCCCCGATCACGACCTTGCCGTCGGCCTCCCGCTCGATCGTCACCGGTAACGTCGCGGGTAGCGATGAGAGAAATTGCCCCACCTGGTCCTCGTTCAGTGCGGCGGTCACGCGCAGTTCGCCCAGGTCGGCGGACGCGAGTTCGACGCCCTGCGGCGAGTAGCGGTTGATGTCGGCGACCACCTCGGCCAGCGAAGCGTTCTCATAGACCAGCCGCCCTTCCCGCCACGGCGCCGCCTGCGCGGGGTCGATGCTGGCGAGTTCCGCGAGAGGCCCGCCGCGCGGACTGTCCAGCCGCTCGCCGCGGGTGATCTTCCTGGGGGGCGGCGCTTTCACGAACGGCGCGATCAGCGGGCTTTCGACCTTGGCGACACGCACCACGCCCTGGATGACGTTGACGTGCACCGTATCCGGCGCCGCTTTCACCGCGAAACGCGTGCCCAGGACGGTGACCTGGGTGTCCGCGGCCCTCACCTGGAAGGGGTGCGCGGGATCATGGGTGACATCGAAGACGGCCTCACCACGACGAAGCTGGACGTACCGGCCGTTCTTGTCGAAACGCACCGCGATTTCCGACCCGGCGCCGAGCGTCACCTTTGAGCCGTCGGCCAGCCGCACGTTGCGGACTTCGCCCCGCGGGCTTTCATAGAGCTGCTGCGGCCGCACGATGGCAGCGTTCAGGCCGATCACAGCGGCTAGCAGGCTCGCCGCCACGGCAGCGCCCATCGGAAGCCACGACCTGTGCCGACTGGCGGGCGCGTCGGGGGAAGCAGCGCGGAGATCGAGCCCGGCAAGATCGCTCCAGATGCGGTCCGCTTCCTTGTAGGCGCGCCAGTTGCCTGGCTCTTCGCCCAGCCAATGATCGAATTCCGCGCGCTCAGATGCACTCAGGCCTTCAGCCCGGCGCACCGCCCAATCCGCCGCGACGAGGTCGGTATCGGTTTCAAATCTGGATGGACGATTCATGGCTCGCCCCCCGCCGACGTTTCGGCCTCCACCACCGCGCGGCAATGCGCGATCGCCTGCGCCATGAGGCGCTTGACGTGCGTCGGCGACAGGCCGAGGCGTCGCGCGATCTCGGCGGAAGACAGCTCGTCCTGGCGGCTCATGATTACGACCTGACGCATGCGCGGCTCGAGGGTTGCGAAGGCGACCTCAAGCAGCCGCCGCCGTTCCTTGCCTGCTAGGACGCGCTCGGGATCGCAATCGTCCGTCTCTCCGCCCTCCAGCGGGGTGAGGCCGTTTTCCGCCCGTGCGCGCGCGTCCAGCCGCCGGCGCTCCTCGATCGCCACATTGTGGGCGACGCGGTAGAGAAAGGCTCGCGGGTTTTCGAGGTCTTCCAGATCGTCGCGGGCCGACAGGCGCATGAAAGCGGCCTGCGCGATATCCTCCGGCTCCGGCGGCCCGGCTCCGAAGCGGCGACGAACATAGCCGCAGATCTCCTGCCAGTGGCGACGATAGAGCAGCGCGAGCGATGGGTGATCACCCACCGCTGGAGACGAATAGGCCCAGGCTGTCCGCGCCTTCAGAATAGCCGATCCTCCCGCACGCCTACGCACGTACGCGTAAAGGGTCGAACGCAGCTGACACGCCTGTCAAGGTGCTGGTTCCGCCGAATGCTGGGGCGTTACTGAAAAAGAAAAGGCGGCGGAGCCCAAGCTCGCCGCCTTCCCTAACCCGCAAAACGGGACCTCGGTCGGGGAGGTCAGAAGTCCTTGCGGATAGACAGGCCGATCAGACGCGGGTCGAGAACGAAGACGTTCGTTGTCAACGCCGTGTCGTCAGAGTTGATAAAGGCGTCCGTGATGGGCGTCTTGTCGAGGATGTTCTTGGCGTAGAGTTCGATCTTCAGACCGTCATTGTTTTCGAGCCAAAGTGACAGGTTGGCGTTGTACCAGCCGTGGAGCTTGTCGTTCACGGCGTTATAGACCCGCGCCCAGGACTGCGACTGCCAGTAGGCGTCGGCCCGGATCGTGCCCTTCCAGCCATCGAGGAACCCGAATTCGTACTGTCCCCCGACGTTCATCGTCCAGTGCGGAGAGTTGGGGAGTTCCTTGCCACCGAGGTCGGCGAACTTGCCCGCGCCGCCGTTGATTTCCGGGTAGTTCCACGGATTGTAGATCCCGCCCTTGATGGGATCGGGGACGTTGTTCATGTCCGGAATACCCATCTGGCAAATGCTGGTCAGCCAGCCGATCTCGTTCACCGTGGGCTCCACGACCTTGAGGGGCGCGACGCAGTTCGAGGGAAAGGTCGGGAACGGCTTGAGCACGATGTAATTCGGATCGCCTTGCGTGCGGTTCATCACGTCGATGGACTTCGCTCCGTCCGCAATCTTGGTGTCGAGATAGCCAAGGTTGGCGATAAAGCGAAGCTGACGCGAAGGCGCGAACATCGTCTCGAACTCAAGGCCCCAGACGGTAGCGTCGAAGTTCTCGTTCGCGACGCTCCGATCCACAACCTTCGAGACCTGATAGCCGCTGTAGTCGTAGAAGAAAGCGTCTGTGTTGAAGCGCAGCGCGCCGTCGAGGAGCGTGTTCTTCGCGCCGACTTCGTAGGCGTTGACGAACTCAGGCTCGAAGGTGGGACTGTAGTCGTACGGCAGGTACTGAAGAAGCGCCGGGGCCATGCTCACGCGGGGCGGGTTTGCCCCGCCGCCCTTATAGCCGCGCGAATAGAAGCCGTAGATCATCGTTTCGTCAGTCCAGGACAGGTCCGGCTTCCAGTCAAAGCCCAGACGCCCGGTGAACTCGCCCCAGGTCTGCTTGATGTCCGGCTCGGCCTGCAGGCCGCGGAACGAGGTGCCGAAGATGAAGATCATCGGCGTCATGAGGACCTGCGTCGGGTAGGGCGTGAACCGCTTGCGGTCGCGCGTATAGCGCAAGCCTGCCGTGATCTTCAGATTGTCGGTGGCCTGCCAGTACAGCTCACCGAAAGCCGCGGCCGAGCGGAGATGGTAGGGGTTGTAGCTGCGGTAGTAATTGTGCCCGTCGCCGGCGATGTGTTCCACCGGATTAGGATCGATGTAGGGACACCCGATGTTGGGGTCCTCCATTGAAATCGGCGGATCCAGTTCGGCCGGCCAAGTGAACGTGCCCCAAGGGGTGGTGAACGAACCGCCAGCCGCTATCGCGCACTTCGTGTAGTCGCCCTGGTGATTGAACAGCAGCAGCGACAGAGCCGCCGCAGTGATCAGGTTGTACATCACGTAGTAGTCGACATCGACATCGAACTTCGTGAAGTTTGCGCCCGCGCTGAAATTCAGAGGGCCATCGAAGTTCGACTGGATCCTGAGTTCCTGCGTGAACTGCGTGGCGTCCGCGCGCGAGATATCGAAGCCGGCCATCCTGTTGGTACAGCCGAGTTGCGGATCGCAGAAGGTGCCGCCCGGGACCATGCTCGCGTACGGGCTCTTGGCGAGCGGATCGTTCGCGTATTCCCAGCCGTTGACGGCGTAGAGGTTGCTGGTGTCGTTGAAGATCGGAAGCGTGTTGAACCGGTTGTAATCCTGGAACGAGTATGTCCCGTCCTTGTCGTAGACCGTCTGCGAAAAAACCGAGATGTGGTCCGTCAGGTCCCACTGAAGGTTCAGCTGAACGACGTCCGCGTTGGCCCGATAAACAGGATCGCGGAAGGAGGCGATCTCGCGCAGATTTCGCGATTGCTCGAGGCCGCCGTACGGGTCTTTGAGGTCAATGATGCTGACGGGCCGCGCCGACTGGTTCCACTCGCCATTCACGTACCGGGGACGATCATAGCCGATGGGCCAGAAGTCCGTCGCGGTGTACTGGAGGATCGTAAAGACGAATGGCATCGCCAGCCCGTTCGGCGTGCCGAACGCCGCCTCATCGTAGAGCGATCCGGGCTTGCAGCCCGTCGAAAACATCGCGCGCGAGAGGAAGGTAAGGTCGTCGCTCCAGGGAGAAACAATGTCCGTATTGCCCACCTTCGCGAGCCCATCGTCGCGGTGGCACAACTGCTTGCCCGTGCGAGAGCGGTTATCGTCTTCGTTGAAGCGTTCCCAGACGAGCTCGGCCTTGAACTTGTCGTTCGGCTTGAAATCCACCGTCGCACGCGTCGACCACAGGTCGCGTCCGTTGATCGCGTGGTTGGTGATGGTGTTGTAGTCGTAGCCGACGCGGTCGGTCAGCGCGCCCGCGATGCGGATGGCAAGCTTGTCCTCAACCAGCGGAACGTTGATCATCGCCGAGATACGCTTGGTGTGGTAGTTGCCTACCTCCCCTTTGACCCAGCCCGAGAACTCCCGCAGGTTGGCCTTGGCGGAGATCACGTTGATCACGCCCGCAGTCGCGTTGCGCCCGTAGAGCGTGCCCTGCGGCCCGCGTAGCACTTCCACTCGTTCGATATCGAAGTATTCCTGCTCGAAAAGACGGTTCTGGATGAGCGCCACGTTGTTGAAGCTCACCGCCACACCCGGGTCCGTCGATGCGGAAACCGCCTTGGTCCCGATGCCCCGGATCGAGAAATTATAGCTGGTGAAGTTGTTCTTAGAGAAAGTGACGTTCGGGATCGCCTTCAGGAGGTCGAAGCCGCCCTCGATCTTCTGTTCCTCTAGCGTCTTTTCCGAGAAGGCGCTGATGGCGATCGGCACGTCCTGGATGTTTTCCTCACGCTTTTGCGCGGTGACGATCAGAGCCTGAACCGTGCCGTCAGCGCCGCCCCCCGCGGCGCTTCCGGACTGGGGGTCGGTAGCCCTCACGATCATGAAGGCGTCGGCCGTGCGCTTGTAAGAAAGCCCGGTTCCTTCAAGGAGTTGGTTGAGCGCCAGTTCGATGTTGTCGGCGCTGCTGACGCCAGGGCTCATCTTCGCATCGGCCAGATCGGGCGAAAAGATGATCTGTTCGCCGGTCTGGGAGCCCAGCTGATAAAGCGCGGTCGCCAGGGACTGCGGCGCGATTTCGATCTGCTTCGACTGCGCCAGCGCCGGCGATGCAAAAGCGACGGCAGCCGCCAGTGCGGCGCCGGCCAGCAACTGACGGCGATATGAAGTGAATCTGTTCACGGCGTGGCCCCCTTCTGTTTTCGGGGAGTTTCCATCTCCCCTCATCTTGAGTGAGCCAACGTTCGAGCCATACCCCACACTACTCCGGATTTATTTTTCCATCTTTCTCAATACGCCTGCAGATCGATGGCCAGCGGCGTGTTCTCGCCGGCGCGGGCCAGCCGATACGCCTCGATCGTGCGCACGAAGCTGTCGACGTCGCCCGGCCGGAAGGTGCCGCTGATCGGCGTCTTCTCGATCTTCGGATCGGCGATCACGATCTTCTTGTCCGAATACCGGTTCAGCTCGGCGACCACCGCGACCAGCGGCTGGTTGTCGAAGATCAGGATGTCGCGTGTCCAACTGGTGTCGACCACCACGTTGGCCGAGGTCACCCGCCACGGCTCCTGCGCGGTCGCGACCAGCCGCGAGCCGGCCGTCATCTCCGTCGCCTCGAAATTCACCGCCCGCTGCGGCCCCTTGGCGGCGGGCTTGGCGGGCACCGGCTCCTCGACGCGGACCTTTCCCTCCACCAGCGTCACGGTGAAGGCGCCGTTGTCGACGCGCACGTCGAACGCGGTGCCGAGCGCGGTCACCGTCCGCCCCGCCGCCGTCACCACGAACGGATGCCGCTGATCGTGGGCGACCTTGAAGAAGGCCTGCCCGCGCTCGAGGTAAACCAGCCGCCGGTCCTTGTCCGCCCGCGTGCGCAGGACGGTGTCGGTGTTCAGCGTCACCTCCGACCCATCCGGCAGCTTCACCGTCCGCGGCCGACCGACGGCCGTGCGGAACGCCTCGTCCTTCAGCGGATGGGGGCCCGTCGCCACGCGCCAGCCGACCAGTCCGCCGCCGCCGAGTACGGCCGCCACCGCCACCGGCGCGGCGATCCGGCCGAACGCCCGCCTGGGCTGCTGGCGCGACCAGGACTCGCGGATCTCAAGCACCTGCGGATCGGCCCGCAGCTGCGCCGCCCCGCCCCACGCGCGGCGGACGGAGAGGTAGGCGATGCGGTGGGCCGGATCCTCCTCCAGCCACGCGCGCAGCGTTGCGCGATCGGCCGGCGTCATCTCCCCCGACCGCTGGCGCGCGAACCAGCCGGCCGCGATGTCACGGGCGTCGCCGACGGTCTCTTCGGGCTCGTGAGCGACGCCGGTCATAGCTCTGGATCCACGCTCAGCGAGATGCGCCGCAGCGCCCGCTGGATCAGCCGCTCGACGGCCTTCGGCGAGATGCGCATGCGCGCCGCGATGGCGGAATAGGTCAGTTCCTCGAAGCGATGCAGGAAGAATGCCTGGCTGCACCGAGGCGGCAGCCCGCGCATCGCGGCCAGCACCCGGTCGAGTTCCTCCTTGCCCATCAGCACCCGCTCCGGCGAGACGTCGTCGGAGAGGTCGTCGAGGTCGTCGAGCACATCGTGCCCCGCCCAGTCCCACTTCTGACGCTGGTGACGGCGCACGATGGTGTTGGCGGCCGTGCGGAAGAGGTAGCGCTCGATGTTGTCGATCTCGCCGCCTGTGGAGCCGCGCACCTGCAGGCTGAGGAACACCTCCTGCACCAAGTCGTCGGCCTCGTTCGGGCCCACCTTCTTCAGGAAGTAGCGCCGCAGCGCCGGCCCATACTGAGCCGTCCAGGCGCGCACCTGCTCGCCCGCAAACGCGGCGTCCGGGTCCAGCTGCTTGGTCGGCGGCGGCATCCCCAGCGTCCCTCCCCTCGCGCACTCACTCTATCAGATCAGAGCCAACATGCGCGCCACACCCCACACTGCCGGGCCAAAGAAAATGGCGGCAGGGGTGACCTGCCGCCTTCCAGTTGATCCGGTTCAGAGGGGACCGAAGCCGGAGGTTTGTGCCTATCCGCCGAACCCGACGGCGATCTTGAAGTAGGGGCCGTCGATGGTGCGGTCGTAGGACTTTTGCTCCGCATAGCCGCCGTCAATGGCGTTGAAGTACCGTTCCCAGCGGTATCCGGTGGACACCTTGATGCGCTGGATGTCGTACGAAAGGCCGAGGGAGAGGTCGAGCACTGGAACCGTCGCCGACTTGTCGCGCGGAACAACCGCGGGTGGCTGCGACGTCAATGGCGGGCGGGTCATTCCGCGCGCGTCTTGGTACTTGATGCTCAAGTAATTCGCAGCTTCAGCGCCCGTGGCGGTCATCTTTTGCTTACCGAACAACACGCCGCCGGTCACGGACCAGTTGAGGTCAAGGTGACCTGATTGCTCACTTCCGAGCAGCCGCTGGGCGGCATCCCACGACAGGGTCGGCCCGCCGCCTTTGAACGTGCGACTGGCGGTGATGTCGGCGCTATATTGGTGCCGGGTGGAGGGATATTTCGCCCAACCGTCGGGCAAGGTCCAATCCGGAATGCCATTCATCATAGTCCGGGTTGTGGATTCGAGCTTCGCATAGCGAAGGCCTGCGCTGACAGTGGAGTGGCTGTCGCCCAGGATACCCAATCCACGATCCTTGCCGACTGCGAAGTCCGCAATCAGATGCTCCTCTTTTTCCCGCGCAGAGGCGTCGGACCAGTCCGTTCCCCTCTCCACCGCAGCAGCGCCAATCGGGAAGGGCGGCTTGCACGAGCTGCCCAATGGCCCGTCGATCAGGAAGAGGCACTGTGCCGGACCGGCAGGCTGCTGCTGATGGATCAAAGGCGTAGAGCCGTTGGTCTTTCCATATCGAACGCCGGCCGTGACGCTCCAGCTGGCCGCCTGCGGCTTGTAGGTGACGTGCACCTCGCGCCCATCACCCCAGTCTAGGTCGCGGTGCTGCGGCCGGGTGGGATCGAGGGCCGCGGGGAAGGCGCTCACGAAGCCCGGAGCCACGGTATCGTACGGCGCATCGAACCGCTGGACCTGCCCGCCGAGTTCCACCGTGAGCGGATAGGGGCCGGTGTGGTCCGAATGGGCGCCCGTCCACCACGGACCGCCGCTGAATTCCTTGGTGACCCGCAGTCCATAGAGGCGTGGTTCGTTCAAGAACACGTTGGTCGTGAGACCCGTGTCGTCAGAATTCAGGAAGGCGCCGGTGATGCTGTCGTGATCCAAGACGTTCTTGACATAAGCCATCACCTTCCAGCCTGCCGCGTCATTGCTGAAGATCGCGGCCAGGTTCACGTTGGTGTAGGCCTTCAGCTTGTCGTAGCCCGGCGTATTGAACACCCGCGTCCAGGCCTCAGACTGGTAGTAGAGGTCGCTATGCAGCGTCATCAGCCAGTCGTTCGGCAAAGGCAGCGTGTAATCGGCGGTCACCGTCGCCGTAAAGTGAGGCGCATTCGGCAGCTCGTTTCCGGATAGGTCCTTGTAGAAGCCCGCGCCGCCGTTCACTTCGGGGTGGTCTTGGGCGCTGAATCCCGGATAACCCGGATAGCTAAACCACTGCGCCGGATCACGCCCGACCACATATGCATCCTCGCAAGGGCTAAGCATTCCTCCCTCCGGTCCACCCTGGACACCCACCACTCCATCGGGTGAAACGACCGTATAGGTGGGAAGCACGCAGTTCGCCGCGAAAGTTGGGAAGGGCCCCGTCACGTACCAGTTCGGATTGCCCGCGGTGCGATCGATCATATCCACTGCGCGGGAGCCATCCGCCATTCGCGTCTTTTCGTAGCCGCCCTTGAATCCGATTACCAGGTTTTCCAGCGGTCGCCAGTTTGCCTCCAGCTCCAGCCCCCAAACCTTCGCATCGAAGTTCAGATTGACCGCCGCGCGGTTGACGATTTGCGAAATCTGGTAGCCTTTGTAATCGTAATAGAAGGTGGCGAGATTGAGGGTCATCGCCCCGCCGAGAAGGGTGTTCTTCGCCCCGATCTCGTAGGCGTTGACGAACTCCGGCTCGAACGTGCGAGGCATCGTCGCTGCCTGTTGCTGGGCGAGCGGTCCGAAGTCAGGCGGCACGAGGAGCAAAGCCCGCATGACGAGGCCTGGGGGCGGCGGGTTCGCACCTCCGGCCTTGTAGCCGCGGGCATAGGACGCATAGACAAGGGTCTCATCCGTAAAACCAAGGTCCGGCTTCCAGTCCAGCGCCACACGGCCCGTGGGTTCACGCCACTCCTGGCGGACCACCGCGGCGACAGGGTAACCCACGGAATTCGCGGCAAATATCCAGCTCGGGATCCTGGGCGCCTCTTTCTTGTCTACGGTCCAGCGCAACCCCGCCGTCAGCTTGAGATTATCGGCGATCTGGTAGTACGCCTCACCGAACGCAGCGTAGGAGATCAGCTTGTAGGGGTTCTTGCTCAGGAAGTAGTTGTGGCCAAGGTCGTTCAGGCTTCCGATCGGGTTGGGATCGGTGTAGACGCACCAGGTTATTTCCTCAAAGGAGCTGGTGTCCGGAGCCCTGAAGCCTTGTGGCTGGCAATTACTGTTGTCGCTTACACCGGGAACGTAGGTATAGGGTTGCGACGGCACCGGGTAATAATTCTGAATCGCCGCGGTTAAGGTCAATGAGTTTGCGAATACGTAGTACTTTTCTTCCGTGTCATAACGGAGGAAGTTGGCGCCAACACTGAAGTTCAGCGGGCCATCGAAATCGGACGAGAGGCGAAATTCCTGGCTGAAATGTCGCGACTTCGCCGTGGATTCGTCAACAACAAGCAGGCGATCTGAACATCCCAGCTGCGGGTCACAGAAGGTGCCGTTATCATCGAGCACGCCATCAGCGACAAGCTTGGCATGATTGGCGTAGGCATTGGGCATTGTGCTTAGGAAGACCCCACTGCGCGCGCTAAAGCGATTGTAATCCTCTGTCGAGAACACATCATCGCTGAGATAGGCCGTTTCTGAGGTCAGCGTGAGGTGATCGGCGAGATCAATACGGGCCTGCAGCTCGATGGTGTCGGTTTCTGCCCGGTATTTCGGATCGACTGTGGACTCGATCACGCGAAGATCGCGGGACTGAGTCGTGCTTTCGTACGGATCCACAAACATAAAGCTGGATCCCTGCGGCACAGTGGTGATCGGAAGGCCCAATCCCCACAACGGGCCGTAGTATGGCAGCCGCATTCCGACTGGAGCCTGGAAAGAATCCGGCGAGTAGAGCGAAGCGGCCTCGCAGCCTTGACTGAAGTATCGTTCGTACGTGGTCCCCCCGTTGGGGGCGCCAAGTGGATAGGTCCCATACGGCAACGTCACACCGCCAATCGTCGCCGGCAGGTGGCGCTTGCAGAGCTGCTTGCCGGACCGCAGGCGGTCGTCGTCTTCCTGGAAGTGTTCCCAGGTCAGGTTGACGTCGATCCGGTCCGTCGGCCGGACCCGCAGCGACAGGCGTGTTGACCAGAGGTCGCGGCCGTCGATGCGGTTGCCGGTGATCTGGTTGGTGTCGTAGCCGTCGCGCTTGGTCCAGGCGCCGGCCAGCCTCACGGCGACTTTGTCGTCCACCAGCGGCAGGTTGAGCATGCCTTCGAAGCGCGTCGAATTGTAGTTGCCGACGTCCGCCGAGAGCTTAGCCTCATACGTGAACTTCGGCTTGGCGGTGATGATGTTGACGACGCCCGCTGTCGCGTTCCGCCCGTACAGCGTCCCCTGCGGCCCCCGCAGCACCTCGACCCGTTCCAGGTCGTAGAATTCCTGCTCGAAGAAGCGGTTACGGATGAAGGAGGTGTTGTTCTCAGCGACAGCCACAGCGGCGTCCGTCGTCGCGGAGATCGCCTGCGTGCCTATCCCCCGGATCTGGATCGAGTAACCCGTGAAATTCGTCTTCGTGAACGTGAAGTTCGGCACCTGGGTCATCAGGTCAGGACCGCCCGCTACCTGCGACCGGGTCAAATCTTCCTGCGTAAAGGCCGACATCGCGATCGGCACGTCCTGGATATTCTCTTCGCGCTTCTGCGCCGTCACCACTAGCGCCTGCACAGTCCCCGCGTCAGCGCCGTCCCCCGCGGCGCTTCCGGACTGGGGGTCGGAGGCGCTCACGATCAGGAAGGTGTCGCCTTCGCGCCGGTAGGTGAGGCCCGTGCCGCTGAGCATTTGCGCGAGCGCCAGTTCCGGTTCGATGGCGCCGGTCACCGCCTGCGAACTCTTGGATCTCGTGAGCGCCGAGGTGCTGACGATCGTCAGGTCACTTTGCGAGCCGAATTTCGCCAAGGCCTCGCCCAGCGACTGAGCGGGAATATCGAATTGCCGGACTTCCGCATGCGCGGCGCTCGCCATCGCAAGGATCGCCGCCGCCCCAGCCCCACACAACAGGCGGGTATTCAGCCGTCGATAAGCGCTCTTCATATCATTCCCCCCGGATTTATTTTCAGCGAGCCAACGGCTCTCCTGAAAACCAAGAGGCGGGACTGGGCGAATGGTACAGGTCGCCGCGTTCCGTCTGTGAATTTTTCATCCCCGCGCCGGCAGCGCGGAGACTTCGATGGCGTCTTCCGTCTCCGTCACATCTCCAAGGCGATAGTTGCGGACCATCTTCACGAAGCTGTCGAGGTCGCCGGGCTTCAACACGGCGACCACCGGCTGGCGGCCGACCTCGGCGTCCTTCAGGACGATCTTCTTGTCTGTGTAGCGGTTCATTTCGGCCGCCACTTCCGACAGTGGTTGGTCGACGAAGGTCAGCCGCCCCTGGACCCAACCGGTGTCCCGCGCCACGTTCGCGGGCTCGACGACCCAGTCCTTGTCGTTGCGCACCTCGATCCGGTAGCCGGCCTTCAGCTCGGCCGTGTGCGCCGGCGGCATGAGCAGACGCGGCTGTTCCACCCGTACCTTGCCCTGCACCAAGGTGACCTCGAACCGGCCTCGCTCGATGCTGACGTCGAACTCGGTGCCCAGCGCCGTCACGGTTCGGCCCGCCGCGGCCACGATGAACGGCCGCGATGGATCGTGGGCGACCTTGAAGAAGGCGCGGCCCTTGTCGAGGTACATCCGCCGCTCCCGCCCCGCGTCGTTGGTGCGCAGGACCGAGTCCGTATCGAGGGTCACCACCGAACCGTCGGACAGCGTCATCGTCGTGCGCTGGCCAACCCCGGTGCGGAAGGTCTGCTGCTGGCTGATCCGCGCGATCGTGGCCTTATGCACCGGCGACTGCGGCGCGACGCTCAGGCCGACAAACACCGCCAGCGCGGCGGCCGCCGCCACGCCCGCGCCGATCAGGGAGCGGCGGAAGGGCGGATAGCTCTTCCGCGCCTGGGCCCGCAGCAGCAGCAGCTCCGGATCCTGCCGCAGCAGGCCTGCCATCGTCCACGACTGCTCGGCCTCATCCCACGCGGCCTGGTGATAGGCCGAGGCCTCCAGCCACTGCTGGAATTCCAGCAGTTGCTCGGCCGTCATCTCGCCGGAACGCTTCAGAGCGAACCATTCGGCGGCCGCTTCGTCAGGCGTCTGCGTCGGGAGCGTCGTCATAGGCCGCCCCTCCGGTCTTGCGAGACCTGCCGGATCGCACGGGCGATCAGCTGCTTCACCGCGCTCACCGAAATGCCCAGCCGCCGCGCGATTTCCGGGTAGGTCATCTCCTCGAAGCGGTGGAAGATAAAGGCCTCTCGCGTCCGCGGCGGCAGCGACTTGATGGCCGCCAGCACCTGCGCCGCCTCCTGCTTGCTCATCAGCACGCGCTCGGGCGTGAAGCCCTCCGGCGTTTCCAGCAGGGATTCGAAGGCCGCCCTGTTCGCCTCGCGGCCAAGGCGGCGGTTGATCAGGTTGGCCGCGATCCGGAACAGGTAGCCTTCGACATTGTCGACCGGATCGCCCCGCCGGGCGCTCATGGCCAGAAAGACGTCCTGGACCATGTCCTCGGTCTCGGCGGGGCCCACGCGGCGGTGGAAGAAGCGGCGCAGCGCCGGGCCATAGCGCGCCATCCAGACGCCAAGCTCCTCCGCCTGTACGCGGGAGCCGCTGGCCACGCCCGGTGTGGGATGCTCCATGGGAGCTTGCCCTGCCCTACCCCTGTGAACACGAAGCGTGCGCAAGGAACGCCTGACTCACAAGAGGCGTGAGGTTGCGGTTGGTACAGTCGCGCTGTCGAAAAAAATTCAGCGCGCTGGACTTACGCGACGGAGCCTGCGTCAGCCTGTCGGAAACAGGAGGCGCCGATGGGATATGAAACCCTGCTCTACGAGGTGGCAGGCCCGCTCCTCACGATCACGCTGAACCGGCCGGACAAGCTGAACGCCTACACCGCGACGATGGGCGTGGAGCTGCAGGACGCGTTCACGCGTGCGGACGCGGACGACGATGTGCGGGTGATCATCGTGACAGGCGCGGGGCGCGGCTTTTGCGCGGGCGCCGACATGTCGAGCGGCGCGGGCGCGTTCGACGCGGCGACAGAGGGCTCGGTGGCGTTCGCAACGAAGAACGCGCCGCGGCAGGCGGGCTTCGGCTTCACAGGCGCGATCTACAACTGCCGCAAGCCCTCGATCGCCGCGATCAACGGGCCGGCGGTGGGGGTGGGCATCACGCTGGCGCTGCCGATGGATATCCGGATCGCGAGCGAAGGCGCGCGGTTCGGGTTTGTGTTCGCGAGGCGCGGGCTGGTGCCGGAGGCCGGAAGCGCCTGGTTCCTGCCGCAGTTGGTGGGCCTGCCGCAGGCGCTGCGGTGGTGCCTGTCGGGCAGGCTATTCGACGCGGCAGAGGCGCTGGCGGGCGGGCTGGTCGGCGAGGTTACGCCGGCCGACCAACTGTTGGCGCGAGCTCGCGAGATCGCGCTGGACATCGCGGAGAACACCTCTCCGATTTCCGTGGCCCTCACGCGGCAGATGCTGTGGCGCTACGCGACCGATTCCGACCCGTTTGAACTGCTGAAGGTCGATGGCGCGCTTGCAATGCAGCTCGGCGCCGGGCCGGATGTACGCGAGGGCGTCGCGGCCTTTCTCGAGAAGCGCGTGCCGAACTTCCCCGGCAAGGCGTCGCAAGCCCCTGCCCTGCCGCGTGGCCACCAATCCTAACCCCACAAAGGAGTCCTCTCATGGTCGTCTTCAGCGTGCTTTATCCGGCGAACCCCGGCGCTCGGTTCGATTTCGACTACTACACGGCAACCCACATCCCGCTGGTGCAGGAGGTGTTCGGGCCGGGCGGCCTGAGGTCGGTCGACGTGCATCAGGGCCTTTCAGCCGGCGACGGCGGCGCGGCGCCGTTCGTCTGCATCGCCCACCTGAACTTCGACAGCCCCGAGGCCATGCAGGCGGCCTTTACCGCCGCACGGGCGGGCGAGGTCATGGCCGATATCGCCAACTTCACCGACATCACGCCGGTGAGCCTCGTCAGCGCCAAGAGCTAGAGGTTCAGCAGCGCCGGGTCCCCGCCCTGCGCCGCGATGTTGACGCTGACGGCGCGCTCGACCGCATAGCGGGAGAGCGCGTTCGGCCCGCCCGCCTTAGGCCCCGTCCCGGATAGCCCCTCCCCGCCGAACGGCTGCACGCCTACGACCGCGCCGATGATCGAGCGGTTCACATAGACGTTCCCGGCCGGAACGAGGCGGCGGACCTCCTCGGCGAACGCCTCGATCCGGGAGTGGACGCCGAGGGTGAGGCCATAGCGCTTGCGGGCGAGCTGACGGGCGACGTCCGGCAGCTTCTCCGGGTCATAGCGGACGACGTGCAGGATCGGGCCGAAGATTTCGCGGTCCAGGAAGTCGCCGTCCGGCACCTCAGCCAGTACTGGCCCGAAGAAGGTCCCCTGCTCCGGGGCCGGCAGGCGATGGATCACCTTTGCCTGTTTCTGCAGGCGCTCCAGGTGAGCCGTCAGAGCCATGCGCGCGTCCTGATCGATGACCGGGCCGACGTCGGTTATCGGGTCTGCCGGATCGCCGATCACGAGTGCGTCCATCGCGCCCGCGATGCCTTCAATCAGGCCATCGGCTGTGTCGTGCGGCAGGAAGATCAGGCGCAGGGCCGAGCAGCGCTGCCCCGCCGAGCCGAAGGCCGACAGGATGACGTCGTCGATCACCTGCTCCTTCAACGCGGTGGTGTCGACGAACATGCCGTTCAGCCCGCCGGTCTCCGCGATGAAGGGGACGATGGGGCCCTTGCGGGCGGCCAGCGTCTGGTTGATGCGCCAGGCCGTATCCGTGCCGCCGGTGAAGGCGACGCCGTCGCATCCGGGGTGCGCCACCAGCGCCGCACCGACCGTCTCGCCACGCCCGGTCATCAGGCCCAGTAGGCGGGGGTCCAGGCCTGCCTCGTGAAAGAGGCGCACGGCCTCGGCAGCGATCAGCGGGGTCTGTTCGGCGGGCTTGGCGATGACCGCATTCCCGGCGGCCAGAGCGGCGGCGATCTGGCCGGTGAAGATGGCTAGCGGGAAGTTCCACGGGCTGATGCAGACGAACACGCCGCGGCCGTGCAACTCCATTGTGTTCGTCTCGCCGACCGGGCCCTTCAGGATTTCGGGCCCGGCGAACTTCGTCTCGGCGAGGTGGGCGTAGTAGCGGCAGAAATCCGCCGCCTCCCGAACCTCGGCGACGCCGTCGACCAGCGTCTTGCCGGCCTCACGGGCGCAGAGCGCGATCAGGCGGTCGCGATTGGCCTCCAGCGCATCGGCCATCTTCCGTAGCACCTCGGCGCGGGCGGGGCCTCCGACTGCGTCCCAGGCGGGTTGGGCGGCGTGGGCGCCGTTGAAGGCTGCGTCGATGTCGGAGGGGGTAGCTTCCGTCACATATCCAATGACCGCCCCGTCCACCGGGCTGATTACCTTTTCTCCGCTCACCCCGGCGGACGCCGGGGCCCAAGCTGAGCGGCGGCTTGGGTCCCGACTTTCGTCGGGATGAGCGGTTGAGACAACGGCCGCCACTAACCGCTCGCGCTCGGCGCGGATGCTGAGATCCACGCCCTCCGAATTCGTCCGCGCCTCGCCGTAGATGTCGCGCGGCAGCGGGATCTTCGGATGCGGCCCCGGCCCAGCGGCCTCGACGGCGGTGATCGGATCCACCACCACGGCCTCCGCCGGCACGCGCTCGTCGAGCAAGGCGTGGACGAAGGAGGTGTTGGCGCCGTTCTCCAGCAACCGCCGCACCAGGTACGGAAGCAGGTCCTCGTGCCCGCCGACCGGTGCGTAGGCGCGGACCGTCACACCGTCGTAGAGGTCGTCGGCGGCGCGGTAGAGGGCTTCGCCCATGCCGTGCAGGCGCTGGTACTCGATCCCGACCCCGCGCGCGTTGGCCATTCGCCGCACGGCTGCCAGGGTGTGGGCGTTGTGGGTCGCGAACTGGGCGTAGAGGTGCGGCGAGGCCTCGATCAGGGCCTTGGCGCAGACGAGGTACGACAGGTCCGTCGCCGCCTTCGTCGTATAGACCGGATAGTCCGGCCGTCCGTTCACCTGGGCGCGCTTGATCTCGCTGTCCCAGTAGGCGCCCTTCACCAGCCGCACCATCAGCCGCCGGCCCGATGAGCGGGCGAGCCCCGCCACCGTCTCGATCACCGCCGCCGCACGCTTCTGGTAGGCCTGCACCGCAAGGCCCAGCCCCCGCCAGTTCCCCAGCTCCGGCTCGCGCGCCAGCCGGTCGAGCAGCTGAAGCGACAGCGTCAGCCGGTCGGCCTCCTCGGCGTCGATGGTGAAGTTGATGTCGTGCCGCGCCGCGATCAGGGCGAGGCGTTTGAGGCGCGGGTAGAGCTCGGCCCAGACCCTCTCCTCCTGGACGGCCTCATAGCGTGGTGACAGCGCCGACAGCTTTACCGACACCCCGTGCCCGCTCTCCGGACCCGCGCCGCCGGAATTGGCGCCCACCGTCTCGATGGCGTCGGCATAGGACTGTTCGTAGCGGGCCGCGTCGGCGGCCGTCCGCGCGCCCTCCCCCAGCATGTCGAAGGAGCACATGTAGCCTTCGGCCTTGGCCCGCCGCAGCGCCGCCTCGATGTTGCGGCCGAGCACGAACTGCTCGCCCATGATCCGGACAGCCTGCGCCACCGCCGCCCGGACCACCGGTTCGCCTACGCGTCCCGCAATCCGCTTCAGGAACCCCGGCAAGTCCCGCCTGGCCTCCTCATCTGGCTCGACCAGCTTGCCGGTCAGCATCAGGCCCCAGGTGGAGGCGTTGACGAACAGGCTCTCGGATTGCCCCAGGTGCGCGGCCCAGTCGGCCGAGCCGATCTTCTCGGCGATCAGCCGGTCGCGGGTTTCCTCGTCTGGCGTGCGCAGCAGCGCCTCCGCCAGGCACATCAGCGCGAGCCCCTCACGCGTGCCGAGCGAGAATTCCTGCAGGAAGCTCTCGACCACGCCCTGCCTCCGGACCGCGCGGCGGGCGGTGCGGACCAGCGCCTCGGCCTCGGCGCGAACGGCGGCGCGGTCCTCCGGCGTCAGGGGCGTTGTGACGAGCAGGCGGCGCACCGCCTCGGCTTCCGGCGCATACTTCTGGTCATCCAGCCACTGCTCGTCCACGCAACGCCTCTTCCGCCGTTCCGGCTCGGGTAGAAGATATTATCGAACACCTTCGCGATTTTGGAAGGAATATAGCGATTTGCGCGGCGGTGCCGTGAATTTCGACCGGCAATGTTCGATACGTGACTTCCACTCCCATCGCGCGTTCTATCGGGCGAGGAAAGAAGGGGTTCGGTGATGTACGACCGCGTGCTGCTTGCCTACGACGGCTCCCGCGAGGCGCGGACGGCGCTGCGGGAAGGCGCGCTGCTGGCCCGGAAGTTCGCCTGCAAGGTCTTCCTGCTCTGCGTCGTCTCGGAAGGCGCGGGCGTGCAGATCGGCGAAGCGGCCCTGCCCGGCGCGGTGGCGCTGACCCGCGAGACGTATCAGGCGCTGTTCGACGATGCGCTCGAGAAGCTGACCCAGCTCGGCTTCAAGCCCGAGGGCAAGATGGTCTATGGCGAACCGGCGACGGAGATCGCCGCCTACGCCCGCGAAGTGAACGCCGATCTGGTGGTGGTCGGCCACCGCAAGAAGAACCTGTTCGAGCGCTGGTGGTCCGGCCAGACCAGCGCCTACCTCTCCGACCACATCGGCTGCAGCCTGCTGATCGCGCGGCGGACGGTGACGGACGACGAATTCCGGGCCGCCATCGACGGGGCGAGGGAGGACGCCTAGGCGCCGCGCCAGTCGGCGGCCGTGGCGGCGTAGAGCTGCACCATGTCGGCCAAGCGCTGGGCTTGCGCCTCCGCCAGATTGCGCCGCGCCCGGCTAAGCCCACGCCGTGCATCGACGACATCGATCAGCGGCCCTCCGCCCAAGCGATAGGCTGCCTCCGCGTCACGGACGTTGGCTTCGGCAGCGGCCTGCGCCTTCGACAGCGCGGCGATCTGGGTCTGGTCGGTGGCGAGCGCCGCCAGCACGTCCGACACCTGCGTGAAGGCCCGCAGCACCGTCTGCTGGTACCGCGCGAGCGACGCCCGCGCCTCCGCTTCGGCCGCGCGGCGTTGGGCGCTCAGCGCGCCGCCGTGGAAGATCGGCGCCGTCACGCCCGCCAGCACGTTCCAGCCGCTGGCGCTGTAGTCGAACAGCTTTTCCGGCTTGATGGCGCTCTGGGTCAGGTTCGCCGAGAGCCGGATGTCCGGATACTGGTTGGCGACGGCGACGCCGATGCGGGCGGTCGCCTCATGCAGCTCCGCCTCTGCCGCGAGGATGTCCGGGCGGCGGTGGACCAGGGTCGACGGCAGGCTCACCGGGATTTCCGCCGGAGCAGTCAACCGCGAGAGGTCGAAGTCAGGCGCGGTCCATTCGGCCGGCGACTTGCCCGACAGCAGCGCCAGCCGATGCCGCGCCTCGGCGAGCTGGCGCTGGAGGGGCGGGATGGCCGCCTGGTCCTTGGCGAGCTGGGCGGTCGCGCCGGTAGCAGCCGACGGCGCGGCGCCGCCTGCCCGCTCGGCTGCGCGGACCATCTCGATGGTGCGCTGGTCGTCGGCGATGACGGCTTCCATGGCGGCGATCTGGGCCCGCAGGCCCGCCACCCGCATCGCCTGTGTGGCCACGTTCCCCGTCAGCGTCAGATAGGCGGCGTCCGCTTGGCGGGCCGCGGCTTCCGCCCTCGCCTGCGCCGCCTCGGTCGCGCGGCGCTTTCGGCCGAAGAGGTCGAGGTCGTAGGAGACGGTCGCGCCGATCGAATAGAGGCTGATCGTAGGGCTCGGGAAGCCGGTGAAGCCGAAGGCCTGGGTGTTGATCCGCTCGCGCTGGGCGCCGGCGGTGGCGTCCACCTGCGGCAGCTCGGCGCCCCGCACGGCCCGCGCCTCTTCCTGATAGCGCTGCAGGATCGCGGTCGCCTCCGCCAGCGTCGGGCTGTCGGCCAGCGCGGTGCGGACCGTCTGGTCCAGCTCCGGCGAGCCGAACGCCTGCCACCATGGCCCGAGCGCCCGCGCGTCGGGGTCCAGCCGCACGCCAACCGCAACCGGATCGCCGGCCATGGCGTAACCGCCGGTGGTGGGGCCCGGAGGCGCGTGGAAATCCGGCCCCACGGTCTTGCAGCCGGCCAGCGCCAGCACGCAGGCGGCGAGGCCCAGGAACCTATTCGACAGCGGCATGGGCGGGCCCTCCCCCGCCATGCCCGGCCCTGCGCATCAGCAGGAGCATCGGGATACAGGCGAGCGTGATGTAGAGCATCAGGCGGAAATCATCGACGTAGGCGACCATGGTGGCCTGTCGCGTGATCTCTCCGTTGAGGGCGGTCAGCCCCGCCTCGGAGTTCAGGTTGAAGACGGGCGGCATGGCGTAGCGGACCATGGGGTCGCTGGGGATAACCTTCGCGGCCATGGAGGCGTGCATGGTCTGGGTGTTCGCCACCACCAGCGCCTGCATGATCGAGATGCCGACGCTGGATCCCATGTTGCGGATCAGGGTGTAGACGGCCGAGCCCTCCGCGCGCAGCTGCGGCGCGACGGTGGCGAAGGCGAGGGTCGAGAGCGGCACGAAGATCAGCCCGATGCCCAGCCCCTGGATGACTCCCGAGGTGATGATCGGCCGGCTGGTCATCATCAGGTCGAAGTGGGTCATCTGCCAGAGCGCGATGGCGTTGAGGGTCAGGCCGGCGAACAGGATGAGCCGCGTGTCCACTCGACCCACCAGCCGGCCGACGATGAACATGGCCATGAAGGACCCGATCCCCCGCGGCATCGTCACCAGCCCGGAGGTCAGCACCGGATAGCCCATCAGCACCTGCATCATCGGCGGCAGCAACGCCATGGTCGAGAACAGCAGCACGCCGATGAAGAAGCCGAAGACGGTGGCGGTGACGAAGTTGCGGTCCTTCGCCAGGGCGCGGTCGAAGAAGGGATGCTCCGCCGTCAGCGTATGGGCGATGAAGGTCCACAGCCCGATCGCGCCGAGGATCAGCTCGATCCAGGTCTCCCTGGACGAGAACCAGTCGTTGGCCGGTCCGCGGTCGAGCAGGAACTGGGAGGACGCGACGAACAGGGTCAGCATCCCGAAGCCGAAGAAGTCGAACGGCCTGGCGCGCTCGGTCTTCTCACCGGAGATGAACAGCCACACCCCCAGCAGCGCCAGGATGCCGATCGGCAGGTTGATGTAGAAGCACCAGCGCCAGGAGAAGTTATCGGTCAGATAGCCGCCGAGCGCCGGCCCCAGGATCGGCCCCAGGATCGCGCCCGCGCCCCAGATCGCCATCGCCTGGCCGTGCTTCTCCGGCGGGTTGATGTCGAGCAGCACCGCCTGCGACAGCGGGATCAGCGCGGCGCCGAACAGCCCTTGCAGCAGCCGGAAGATGACGAGCTCCGGCAGGCTGGTGGCGATGCCGCACAGCATGGACGCCGCCACGAAGCCGCCGATGGAGACGAGGAACAGCCGCTTGCGCCCCATCCGCCCCGCCAGCCACCCGGTCAGCGGCGTCATGATGGCCGCGGCCACGATGTAGGAGGTAAGGACCCAGCCGATCTGCTCCGGCCCCGCCTGGACGCTGCCCTGGATGTGCGGCAAGGCGACGTTGGCGATGGTGGTGTCGAGCGAGTTCATCACCGTCGCCAGCATGATGGAGATGGTGATCGGCCAGCGGTTGGCGGCGTCCTGCTCTGTGGTCATGGCGGCCGCCTAGCCGGCGCGTCCCGGCGCGCGCACGTCCACCTTCACCTTCGCCGAGAGGCCGGCGCGGGCAGCCATGCCGGGCGGTGGCCGGTCGAACTCGATCCGCACCGGCAGGCGCTGGGTGACCTTCACCCAGTTGCCGGTGGCGTTCTGCGTCGGCAGGGCGGAGAAGGCCGATCCGGTGCCGGGCGCGAAGCTGGCCACATGGCCATGCAGGTGGGCGTCGGGATAGGCGTCGATGCGGATGTCGACCGGCTGGCCGACCTTCATGTGCGCCAGTTGGTCTTCCTTGAAGTTGGCCTCGATCCACGGCTGGCCGGCCAGCAGCCAGAAGGCCGTCTGCGAGGCGTTCAGGTAAGCGCCCACCGGCATCTGGTCCACTCGAGCCACGATGCCGTCAGCAGGCGCGACGACCGTCGTGTAGCCGATGTTCAGCTGGGCGCGCTGGAGCTGGGCGCGGGCCTGCAGGACGTTGGGGTTCGTGACCGTGCCGCCGCCCAGCGCCACAAGCGCCTGTTGTTGCTGCTCACGGGCGGCCGTCAGCTGGTCGCGCGCGATTTCGGCGGCATGGGCGGCCTGGTCGACCTGCTGCTTCGAGGCGACGCCGGCGGCATAGAGCGCCTGCTGCCGCTTCGCTTCCTTTGCGGTGTAGGCGACGTTGTCTTCGGCCTGGGCGACGTTGGCGGTCTGGGTGCGGTAGGCGGCCTGGGCCTCGGTCACCTGCTGCTGGGCCTGGGAGAGCTGCGCCTGGGCGGCCTGGGCGGCGGCCTGGACGTCGCTGGGGTCGAGCCGGAACAGCACCTGGCCGCGATGCACGCGCTCGTTCTCGTGCACCATGATCTGGACCACCCGCCCGCTGATCGAGGGCGCGACCGGCGTCTTGGCGATCTGGACGTAGGCGTTGTCGGTCGACTGGTAGTGACCGCCCGTCAGCACGAAGTAGCCGACGACCAGCAGGATCAGGACCGGCCCGCCGAGGATCAGCGGCCAGCGCCAGCGCCGAAGGCCCGCGCCGCGCCCGATGTCCCCGCTGTAGGCGGCGCTGGCCTGTGCCTGGCTCACGTGCTTGGCCCCTCAAGTCCGCTGCTAAATCGGCGGGCCGCCCGTCCGCACCCCGGCGACCCACGGCGCTCCCGCTGCGCCGCCCAATAGGCCAGTCGCGCCGCGATGCAAACCGCCAATCAGCGGAAATGCAGCGTTATCCATGGTTTAGCAGACGACCCAACAAACCTCCGTCCAGCATTCGCAGGCGTCGGGGCCCCTTTGCGCGCGCGGACGGAGGCGCGCGCGCGTATGTGTGCGCGTGAGAGACGGTTCGGCGGCGGAGTTAAGGGCTGCGGTGTTCATCGGGGCAGTATGGGGGCGATTGGGGCGGAGGGGATTGTTTCCGCGCCCCTTAACCTCCGCGCCTTCCCCCCCTCCCCGTCATCCCAGGCCTTGTGCCTGGGACCCAGAAACGCGGGCGGTCCGGAGAATGTCCCCTGCCGCCCAGCCTCCACCTGAAACCCCGGCGCGTCTGGGTCCTCGGCACAAGGCCGAGGATGACGGGGATGGGGATCGAGACGGCGCCATTGTCTCGCGTTTCTCCGTCTCCAGAGTCTCGCTTTTCGGACAAAGAAAAGGCGGCAGGTCTGACCCTGCCGCCTTCAGTGCATCCGGTTCAGAGGGGACCGAAGCCGGAGTTCTGTACCTCAGCCGCCGAAGCCGACGGCGATCTTGAAGTATGGGCCGTCGAAGGTGCGGTCGTAGGACTTGTGCTCGGCGTAGCCGCCGTCGATGGCGTTGAAGTAACGTTCCCAGCGGTAGCCGGTGGAGAGCTTCAGGCGCTGGATGTCGTAGGACAGGCCGAGTGAGAGGTCGAGCACTGGAACGGACGCGGATGAGCTCCGGGCAATGTCCATCCGTCGCACGACCGGATCGCCGGATCGCACTGGCTGTAATACCATCCCGGTATAGAAGTTCCCGACGTCTTGATCGGAGGAGGTGGTTTTCTGGCGTCCGAAGAGAATGCCGCCCGTCGCCGCCCAATCCAGGTCCACTTGCCCAACTATCTCATCGCCCCACAGAGTCTTTCCGGACACCCATGACACGATAGGGCCTGCCCCCGAGAATCGGCGCTCGGAGGCTGTCGAAGCCGAATGGCGCGTGAAGCTAGCCGGGTATTCGAACCACCCATCCGGCACCACCCAGTCGGGAATGCCGCTCATTGTCGCTCTCGTTGATGACTTGAAGCCACCATAGCGTAATCCGATCGCAACTGAACCGCCCAAACCAACGTCATAGCCGACTTCAAAGTCCGCAACGGTGTGCTCCTCGCTCGTTCTCATAGACACGTCGGAGAAGCTGTTTCTGTATTTTAGGGCTGTTGGCTCGTAGAAGTACCCAACGGGAAATCCTGGGATCTGGTACCCTGGATTACAGTATTTCTGCCCCAACATCCCAGAAAGCGGAAACGCGCAGGACTTTTCGCTGCGCGATTGCGCATGGAGACGGGTAGCCCCGTTCGTGCGACCGTACCTTATACCCCCCGAGATGTTCCACGCGCCGCCGTGCGGACGATAGACGAGCGTTACGTCCCTGCCGTCGCCAAGGTCCAGGTCCCTATGCTGCTGCTCAGCTAACGTATTGAGGTCGCCGGGGAATGTCCCGGCGAAGCTAGGCGCAAGCGTAGCGTCTGGCGCTTCCTGCCGCTGCACCTGGCCGCTAACTTCCACGGTAAGCGGATAAGGGCCACTGTGGTTGGGGTTCGCGCCCGTCCACCATCCCTCGCCCGCCCACTCCTTGGTGACCCGCAGTCCATAGAGTCGCGGTTCGTTGAGGAAGACGTTGGTCGTGAGGCCAGTATCGTCGGAATTCAGGAAGGCGCCAGTTATCGCGTCGTGATCGAAGAGGTTCTTCCCGTAAGCCATAACTTTCCAGCCGGCGTCTTCGTTTGAGAGGATCGCCGCAAGGTTCACATTCGTGTAGGCCTTTAGCTTGTCGTAGCCTGGCGTGTTGAAGATGCGTGCCCACGCTTCCGACTGGTAGTAGAAGTCGCTATGCAGCGTCATCAGCCATTCATTCGCCAGCGGCACGGTGTAGTCCGCCGTAACCGTTGCGGTAAAGTGCGGCGCATTTGGGAGTTCGTGGCCGGAGAGATTCTTATCGAAGCCCTCGCCGTGGTTCGGAGCCGTCGTCGGATCCCAACCGATGTAGTCGGGGTGTAGGCCGAGCGTGGACAGGGGCCCCACGGTGACCGGTCCCTGGACGGTCCGCAAATCCACGTAAGGTGCGTCGGTGATAGGGTCGTGGTTAAGGCTGTAGGCAATCTCACAGGCCCCAGGGGTCCCGCCACCCACAAAGCCAACGTTCACGAGACCCTGCGTCACCGGGTTGGTGGCGTATACGTCGCCCACCCAGAGGGAAGCCGGAGCGATGCAGTTGGATGTATAGGTCGGAAACGGGCGCACGACCACCCAGCCGTCATGACCGGCCGTGCGGTCCATGAGGTCAACGGCCTTCATCCCGTCGGCAACCCGGGTATTCTCATAACCGCCCTTGAAACCCAATCGAAGATTTTCCGCCGGGCGCCAGTCCGCCTCCAGTTCCACGCCCCAGATCCGCGCGTCGAAATTCAGGTTAACCGCCGAACGATCGACAATCTGGGAGATCTGGTAGCCGGTGTAGTCGTAGTAAAAGGCGTCGCCGTTCAGCACCAACCGCCCGTCAAGGAGCGTATTCTTCGTCCCAACCTCTAAAGCGTTAACGTATTCTGGATCGAAGGTCTCCGGGTGAGTCTTGGAAGCCACCGCTTTTGCAACGTCAGCTCCGGAGCCCACCCCGGTGGCGCCGTACGCGACCGTGCCGGTCGGCGGCGGGTTGGCGCCCCCGGCTTTATACCCGTGAGCCACGGACGCGTAGAGCAGCGTTTCGTCGGTAAAGGTAAGTGTCGGTTTCCAGTCGACCGCGAGACGGCCGGTTGGCTTGCTCCATTTTTGCCGGATCACCTCCGCAATCGGATAGCCGGCGGAATCGGAGGCAAGGACCCAGCTCGGGATGCTCGGAGCTTCCTTGGCGTCCACCGTGAAACGTAGACCCGCAGTCAGCTTCAAATTGTCCGCGATCTGGTAGTACCCTTCTCCGAACAAGGCGTATGAAATAAGTTTGTATGGATTCTTCGAGAGGAAGTAATTGTGGCCGAGATCGTTCAGACTGCCAATGGGATTGGGATCAATGTAGACACAACCACCAACGTCCTGCGCAGTTGCGGGATCCGGCGGAGTTAGCCCCCCTTTCAGCAGGCATTCGGATCCGTCGGTAACCCCGGCTTGGTACGGCGGCAGCGGCCTCGCATACTGCCCAAGGAGAGGCCTAGCAGATATGAGACTGAGGCTGTTGATGAAGACGTAGTATTTCTCATCCGTGTCATAACGCAGGAAATTCCCGCCAATGCTAAAATTTAATGCTCCGGCGTAATTGGACGACAGCCGCAACTCCTCGCTGAACTGGCGGGAATTGGCCTTTGATACATCGATAGCCACGAGCCGATCAGAACATCCGATTTGTGGATCGCAGAAAAGGCCGCCATGGTCGCCATGTTGAAGCAGGTTGGCGCGATCATCGGACGACCAGAGGTAGGTGTCCGGATCGACCCACGCTCCCGGGGCGGTGTTGAAGCGATTATAATCTTCTAACGAGAACACACGATCTGCGAGATAGGTCGCCTCGGACGTAAGGGTCAGATCGTGCGCAAGATCAAAACTTATCTGCAGCTCGCCGATGTCCGTCTTGGCCCGGTATCGGGGATCGACTGTAGATTCGATCGATCGCAAATCTCGCGATTGCATTCGACTCACATAAGGGTCATCCAGCGCTGCCAGAAGCCCGAGCGCGCCAAGCGGCAGATAGTACGGCAGCGACACGCCATTCGGCGTGTGGAACGATTCGGGGGCGTAGAGCGAGGCGGGCGCGCAGCCTTGGCTGAAGGTCGCTTGAACACCGGCGAAGAGCGGTTGCTGGCTTCCTGGGAAAGTCTGGTAGTGGCTCGTCTCAAACCCGCCGACGTTCGTCACCTCATGCGTATGGCACAACTGCTTGCCTGAGCGCAGGCGGTCGTCGTCCTCCTGGAAGTGTTCCCAGATCAGGTTGGCGTGGATGTGGTCGGTGGGCTCGAAGCGCAATGACAGGCGGGTGGACCAGAGGTCTCGCCCGTCAATGCGGTTGCCGGTGATCTGGTTGGTGTCATAGCCGTCTCGCTTGGTCCAGGCGCCGGCGAGGCGCAGGGCGACCTTGTCTTCGACCAGCGGGACGTTGATCATGCCCTCGAGGCGGGTGGAGTTGTAGTTGCCTACGTCAGCGGAGAGCTTGGCCTCGTAGCTGAATTTCGGTTTGGCGGAGATCAGGTTCACAACCCCGGCCGTAGCGTTGCGGCCGTACAGCGTGCCCTGCGGGCCCCGCAACACCTCGACCCGCTGCAGGTCGTAGAATTCCTGCTCGAAGAAGCGGTTACGGATGAAGGGCGTGTTGTTGAATGCCACGGCCACGGCGGCGTCCGTGGTCGCCGAGATAGCCTGCGTCCCAATCCCGCGGATCTGGATCGAGTAGCCGCTGAAGTTCGTCTTCGTGAAGGTGAAGTTCGGGACCTGGGTCATCAGGTCTGGGCCGCCGGCGACCTGCGAGCGCGTCAAGTCCTCCTGCGTGAACGCCGACATCGCAATCGGCACGTCCTGGATATTTTCTTCCCGCTTCTGCGCCGTGACGATCAGCGCAGCCACCGTACCCCCGTCAGCGCCGTCCCCCGCGGCGCTTCCGGACTGGGGGTCTGAGGCGCTCACGATCAGGTAGGTGTCGCCCTGGCGGCGGAAGGTGAGGCCGGTGCCTTGCAGGAGCATGGCGAGCGCGGTCTGCGGGTCGCTGGTCCCGACGTAGCCGGGCGTTTGCTTGGCGCCGGTGACGGAGGGCGTGGCCAGGACGGGCGTCATGCTCTGGCGGGAGAAGTCGGCGAGCGCGGTGTCGAGCGACTGCGGCGCGATGTTGAACGGCTGGTCGGCGGCGTGGGCGACCATGGGCGCCGTCAGGATTCCAGCCGAAAACACGCTGGCCAGCAGCCGGGCGCGAAGAGAGCTTCCGCTATTCATTTCCATTCCCCCCTGTTGTCGAGACCTTTCGGTGCTCCTGTGTGAGAGACGGACGCGGAGAGCGGCGCCGTACTTCGCCGCGGCGGAAAATTTTTATCTGGCGCTCAGAACAACTTTGGAATCGCTGTCGGAGGAGACGATCGCCAGGCCGTAACCTTCGACGGCGCGGACGAATGCTTCGACGTCGCCTTCGGGGAAGCCGCCGGTGATCGGCGCCTCCGCCAGCGACGCGTCGGCGACGACGATCTTCTTTTCGGAGTAGCGGTTTATCTCGTCGACCACTTCGCCGAGCGGGCGGCGGACGAAGACGAGCTGTCCGCGCCGCCAGCTGGTGGCGGTGTCGACGTTGACCTTGGCGATCTGCCAGCGCTGGTCCGGCGCCGCGACGAGGCGCGAGCCGGGCGCCAGTTCGGCGGCGGGCGGTTTCTGGGCGACCGGCGTCAGGAAGGGCTTGGCGCCCTCCACCCGCACCCTGCCCTCGGCCAGCACCACCTCGACGCGGTCGCGGTCGAGGCGGACGTTGAACTGGGTGCCGAGCGCGGTGATCGTGCGCCCGCCCGCCGCGACGACGAACGGATGGGCGGCGTCGTGGGCGACCTTGAAGAAGGCCTGGCCGCGGTCGAGCCACACCCGCCTCTGGTCGCCCACGCGGCGGGCCCTGACCCGGCTGTCGGTGTCGAGCGTGACGACCGAGCCGTCGCTCAGCGTCACCGTGGCGGTCTGGCCGACGCCGGTGCTGAAGATCTGCTCGTTACCGGGGCGCACGAGCTCCGTCGTCGGCGCCGTCTGTGGGCTGATCGCCTGCCAGCCGCCAAGGACGGCGACCGCTACCGCCGCGGCCGCTGCAGCGGGGAACCAGCGCCGCCGCGCGCGCGGAGGCCAGGCGCGGGCGGCCTCGTCACGCAGCGCCATGATCTGCGGATCGGCCCGCAGGTGGGCCGAGGCGCGCCACAGGCTTTCGACGTGCTCGTAGGCCTCGCGGTGATCGGGATCGGCGGCGAGCCAGGCGTCCAGCTCGGCGTTCTCCTGGGCCGTCATGGCGCCGGAGCGTTGGCGGGCCACCCAGCCGGCGGCGACTTCCTCCAGGATTTCGGACGCGTCGATCATCGCCGCCGCTCCACCCTGGCGCCCAGCTGCGCCAGCGCGCGCTTGATGAGCTTTTCGACGCCCGTGACGGAGATGCCCATCCGCTGGGCGATCACGGGATAGGTCATCTCCTCGAAGCGATGGAAGATGAAGGCCTCGCGGGTGCGGGGCGGCAGGTCGCGGATGGCGGCGCCGAGTTCGTCCAGCGTCTGGCGGGCGCTGAGCGTGCGCTCGGGCGAGACCTCGTCGGGCAGGTCGAAGGCGCCGTCGAAGGGGTCGAGGTAGGTGACGGCGTGGCTCGCGTCATGGCGGCGGCGGTCGACCACCACGTTGTTGGCGATGCGGAAGAGGTAGCGCTCGACGTTCTCCACCGCGTCTCCGGCCGCCCTCGCCTGCAGCCGCAGGAAGACCTCCTGCACCAGGTCGTCGGCCTCGGCCGGTCCGACGCGCTTGGTGAAGAAGCGGCGCAGCGCCGGGCCGTACTCGACCATCCACGCGCAGAGGTCCTCCGCCGAAACGGCGGTCCTCGACGCGACGGGATCGGACGGCAGCCCCATGGGGCGCTCCTGACGTGGCCACAGCGGGGGCCAGAGTAGCGCTTCGACACTGCCCCCGTCATGAGAGACGGAACAGCGCAGCGGCGCCGTACCTGGGGGTGGAGATTTTTTTGCAAAAAAGGACGGCGGCCCTCGGGGGAGCCGCCGCCCAGTCGATCCGGATTTCGAAGGGGAACGCGAAACCGGCTTAGAAGCCCTTGCGGATGGAGAGGCCTATCAGGCGGGGGTCGAGGACGAAGACGTTCGTCGTGAGCGCCGTGTCGTCGGAGTTGAGGAAGGCATCCGTGATCGGCGTCTTGTCCAGAACGTTCTTGACATAGAACTCAATCTTCAGGTCGTCCTCCGGCCGCTCCAGCCAGACCGACAGGTTGACGTTGTACCAGCCGTGAAGCTTGTCGTACGGGTTGTCGTTGTAGACCCGCGCCCAGGACTGGGATTGCCAGTAGGCGTCGGCCCGGACGGTCGCCCGCCAGGAGCCGTCTAGGATCTCGCGGCCGTACTGCGCGCCGACGTTCATCGTCCAGTGCGGCGAGTTCGGCAGCTGGTTGCCTGAAACGTCCTCATAAATACCCGCGCCGCCGTTGATCTCCGGATAGAGCAGGTTGCCGTCGGCGTCGCGGGCGTATGGGTCGTACCTCCTGCCCGTGCGCGAATCCAGGGGCGGATTGAAACTCGTGAAGGCTTCCAGGAAGCCCGCCGATCCGCCACACAACAAACTGGCGTTTGGCAGCGAAAACAGCCAGTTGCTCAGAAAGTCCTGGATGACGTGCTTGGGAACGACACAGTTCGCCGGCAGGAGCGCCCACGGCTTCGTCAGCACATAATCCGGATTGCCTTGAGTGCGATCCATGATGTTGATCGACTTTTCGCCGTGGCCGATCCGCGTATCGAGATAGCCGAGATTGGCGTTGATCCGTAGGTCCCGGCTGGGGCTGATCAGGGTCTCAAATTCCAGACCCCAGACCTTCGCATCGAAGTTCTCGTTCGCGGCAGTCCTGAGCTTTATCTGCGATACCTGATAGTCTTTGTAATCATAGAAGAAGGTGTCAGCGTTCAACATCAGCGCGCCACCCCAGAGAGTGTTCTTCGTGCCGATTTCGAACGCGTTCACGAATTCGGGCCGGAACGTGGGTTCATAATCGGCGGGGAGTTCAAGGATCGGACGCGAGAAGCGCCCCTTCAGGTCGTCCGGTAACCAGTCCGCGAAGGCCGGGAAGTAGTCGATGAGGGACTTCGATCCGTAACCCGGCGTCGGCGGATTGGCGCCGCCGCCCTTGTAACCTCTGGAGTAGAATGCATAGACCATCGTCTGGTCGGTGAATGACAGCCGCGGCTTCCAGTCGAGCCCCAGGCGCCCGCTCCATTCCCCCCAGCGCTGCTTTATGTCCGGACGCGCCGGGTACCCCCGACCGACCTCCCCACCGATCAAGACGCTCGGCGCGAGGAGAACCTGGCTTGGAACGGGCGTAAACGCCTTGCGGTCCACAGTGTAGCGCAGGCCAGCGGTTACCTTCAGCGCGTCGGAAGCCTGCCAGTACAGCTCCCCGAACGCGGCGGCGGAGTGCAGCCGATACGGATTTTTGCTGCGGAAGTAGTTGTGGCCTTCACCGTTTATGCTGTCGAGCGGATTGGGATCGATATAGGGGCAACCCGCTCCAGGATCGCCGGAGCTCAACACCCAGTTCGACGAATTAATGTCCGTTGGCATGTAGCAGGTGTTCATCGACACCGGCCCCTGTTCACTTATGCCGATGAACGGAGGCATCATGGCCAGCGCAGTGATCAGATTGTAGAACACGTAATAGTCGATCAGCGTGGTGAAACGGGTGTAGTTCGCCCCCGCGCTGAAATTGAACGGGCCGCCAAAGTCCGACTGAACACGGAACTCCTGCGTGAACTGGCTGGCGCGGCCTTGGGAGATGTCATAGCCCACGAGGGATTTGGAGCATCCAAGCTGAGGGTCGCAGAACACACCCCCGGGCGAAAGGCCGTGATAGTTTTCAAATAGAACCTGGTTGGAGTCCTGAAAAATTGGCTTCGTGTTGAAGCGGTTGAAATCCTGTGACGAATAAACGCTGTCCTTATCGTAGACAGTTTGCGAGTACACCTTCAGCGAATCCGAAACGTCAAACTCCAGATTGAGCTGAACAACGTCTGCCTTCGCCCGGTAGACGGGGTCCATGATGGAGTCGATCACCCGAAGGTCCGACGACTGCTTCATGTCCCCGTAGGGGTCGGCGATCTTCAGGAAACCATCGAAGATCAAGGTATCGTAGTTGTACGGCCCGATCGCCAGCATCAGGTTCGCCTGGTGAATGCCGAACACGAAAGGCAGCGCCAATCCATTGGGCGTCTCGAATGCGCCAGGGTCATAGAGAGAGCCGGGCTTGCACCCCTGGGAGAACAGGGCTTGCCGGAGCAGAGCGGCTTGGTGCCCATAGAAGTCGTATTGGTCGACCGGCACGCCGTCGATCTCGGTCGGCCCAGCGTCGCGATGACACAGCTGCTTTCCCGTCCGCGAACGGTTGTCGTCTTCGTTGAAGCGTTCCCAGATAAGGTTGGAGCGGAACCGGTCGGTCGGGTTGAAAGCCACCGTCAGGCGGCCTGACCAGAGGTCACGGCCGTTCACCGCGTGCTGCGTCCCGGTGTTGTAGTCGTAGCCCGCGCGGTCTGTCAGCGAGCCCGCGAGGCGCACGGCCAGCTTGTCCTGCACCAGGGGCACGTTGACCATCGCTGACAGGCGCTTGGCGTGGTAGTTGCCGACTTCACCTTTGATCCAACCTGAGAAGTCATGAAGGTTGGGCTTGGCGCTGATGACGTTGATCACGCCCGCCGTCGCGTTGCGACCGTACAGCGTTCCCTGCGGGCCGCGCAGCACTTCCACCCGCTCGATGTCGAAGTACTCCTGCTCGAACAGGCGGTTCTGGATCAGCGCTACGTTGTTGAAGCTGACAGCCACGCCGGGATCGGTCGTCGCGGAGATCGCCTTCGTGCCGACACCCCGGATGGAGAAGTTATAGCTCGTGAAGTTGTTCTTGCTGAACGTGACGTTCGGGATCGCCTTCAGGAGGTCGAAGCCGCCTTCGATCTTTTGCTCCTGAAGCGTCTTTTCCGTGAACGCGCTGATCGCGATCGGCACGTCCTGGATGTTCTCTTCCCGCTTCTGCGCCGTCACCACCAGCGCGGCCACAGTTCCCTGGTCAGCGCCGTCCCCCGCGGCGCTTCCGGACTGGGGGGCGGCGGCCTCGATGACGAAGGAGCCCGTCGGCGTGGCGCGATAGCTGAGGCCCGATTGCGCGAGCAGCATGGCCAGCGCCTCGCGCGGTTCCATCTTGCCCTGGATCGCCGGCGCATTCAGGTCCCGCGCGACCTGCGAAGAGAAGAGAAGTTCGATTTTGCTCTGCTGGGCGAACTGGTTGAGCGCGGCGCCCAAAGGCTGAGACGGAATGTCGAACGTCACCGGATTGGCCTGCGCGGCGGCAGGGCTGGCCATGGCCAGGAGAGCCGCAGCACAGCTCCCCAGCAGCATCGTTCTTAAAGTGGTCCTCGACATTATGCTTCCCCCCTTTGCTCGGAAAGCTAGCGAACAGCTTTCCCTCGCATCAGGGACGCATGCGTTACGCACATCCTTACTCACTCCGCGAAAAATTATACTTATCCACGCGGCGACAACTTGATGGAGCCGTCCGCGCCGGCTTGCGGCGTGACCGGCAGGATTTCCGCAACCGTCCGCGCGAACCGGTCGACATCGCCGGTCTTGAAAACTCCGGAGACGTGAAAAGCCCCAAGGCCCGGATCGTCGACGATCAGATGGCGGTCGGAATAGCGGTTCAGCTCCGCGACCGCCTGCGCCAGAGGCGTTTCGTCGAAGACGAGCACGCCGGAACGCCAGCTGGTTTCCAGCGACAGATCCTCGTTGCGCACCTTCATCGGCTCGGCCGGGCGGGCTTCCAGCAGTTCGCCAGGCGCCATGACCAGTTGCGGCGTCGGGGCGACGGCCGGTTTGGCGCGCTCCTGCACGCGAACCTTGCCCTCCAGCAGCGCCACCTTGACCTTCCCGCCGTCCAGCCGCACGTCGAAGGTCGTGCCGATGGCCGTGATCACCCGGTCGCCGGCGTACACCTCGAACGGCCGGGCCTTGGCATGGGCCACCTCGAAGAGCGCCTGACCGCGCACCAGCTGCACGCCGCGCACGGAGTCCCTGTAGGCGACCCGCAGCACGGTGTCGGTGTTCAATGTCGCCACGGAACCGTCGGGCAGGGTCACCGTCGAGCGCTCCCCCACCGCGGTGCGATAGACGGCCTCGCCCGGATGTTTCACCCGCTCCAGGACCGCGGTTGCGGCCGACGGCGAACGGTCCCCCACCACGGCGGCCGTCCCGCCGCCCAGCAGCACCACTGCGCCGACAATCCCCGCCGCCGTTCGCCAGACCGGCCCGGCCCCGCCCCTGGCGCTCAACGCCGAGGCGCGCAAGGCCAGGATGCGCGGGTCCGCCGCGACCGCGTCCACCGTGCCCATCGCGCCGCGCACGGCGTCGTACGCCGCCACATGCGCCGGATGTTCGGCGAGCCAGGCGTCGCGCGCGGCCTCACGCTCCGGAACCATGGCGCCGGCGTCTTCCGCCATCACCCAGTCGGCGGCGATCTCATGCAACGGCCGGCTCATCGCTGGGCCTCCAGCCGGGTAGCAAGATGCGCCATGGCCTTGCGGACGTTCTTCTCGACGCCCGCGATCGAAAGGTTCAGCCGCCGGGCGATGTCCGCCAGCTTCATCTTCTCATAGCGCGCCAGCAGGAAGGCTGTGCGCGTGCGCTCCGGCAGCTCGAGCAGCGCGCTCATCACCAGCGCCACGTCCTCACGCCCGCCATGAATCCGCTCGGGCGAAAAGTCCGCCACGGCGTGCAGCCGGTCCTCATAAGGCGTATGCGCCCCCCTGCCCCGCGCCACGGCGCGACGGTGGAAGTCGACGGCCACGCTCGCGGCGGTCTGGAAGAGATAGGACTCCGGCGTCTCGATCGGCCCGTCGCCCTCGCGCCGCAGCAGCCGGGCGAACACCTCCTGCACGGCGTCTTCCTGGTCGGCCACGGGCACGTTGCGGCGCTCGAAATAGCGGACCAGCACGCCGCGATAGTCGCGCGCCAGCGCCTCGACGGTCGCGCGCTCCTCCGGTCTCCCAGCCGTAGCGTGGGTGCTGCTCATGGTCCGCCAGTTCACAGCGAGCATTCTCGCCATACTCCAGGGACGCAGCCAATGGGCAAAGCCTTACCGTGACGCGGCGGATTTTCGTACGGGGCAAGAAAACGGCCGTGCTGGGGTGCAGCACGGCCGCGTGAGGTTGGGGAATCTTTTGAGGGGTACTGTGATCAAGAGCGGCGGCGGGCTGGACGACCCGCCGCCAGTTGTTCCGGATCGAAGGGGACGATACCGGAGAGATTTACCAGCGGAGGCGCACGGTCACCCCGGCGTCGCTGCTGCGGTAATCCTCGGCGAGCTGGAGACCGTAGCCGAAGCTTGCGGAGATCGGGCCCGCGGAGAGGACGTCGAGCGCGAGGCCGTCTTCGCCGAGGGTTTCCG
>JBLNCT010000082.1:0-50803 GCA_050260915.1 Parcubacteria group bacterium | reverse complement strand
TGAGCCCCCTCAGTCCGCATTCGCGGACAGCTCCCCCAGAGGGGGAGCACCTGAAAAAGGCCCTCCGCCTAGGCCTGCGCCAGATCCGGGGGTTCAAGGAGGACGAAGCCAAAGCCCTCATGACCGCCCGCGCGAACGGCGCCTCGACCCTCCACGCCTTCGCCCGCGTCCTCTCCCAACGCTCCATGGAGCAGCTCGCCGAGGCCGACGCCTTCCGCTCGCTGGGCCTCGCCCGCCGAGAGGCGCTGTGGGCCGTCAAGGGCCTCTCCGGCGAGGCAAAGGCGCCGAAAGAGGCCCCGCTGCTCACCCAACTCCCCCTGTTCGAGGACGAAGCCGCGCTCCCCTCCATGAGCCTGCCCGAACACGTGGCGGAGGACTACCGCACCACCAGCCTCTCCCTGAAAGCCCACCCGCTGCAGTTCTTCCGGCCCTCGCTCACGCGTCGCGGCGTCACCCCCGCCGCCCAACTCGGGCGCATGAAGAACGGCGCCCGCATCACCGTCGCCGGCCTCGTCCTCATCCGCCAGCAACCCCAGACCGCCAACGGCATCGTCTTCATGACCCTCGAGGACGAGACCGGCCCCGCCAACGTTGTCGTCTGGCAGGACCGCTTCCAGGCCAACCGCAAGACGGTGATGATGGCCTCGTTCCTGATGGTGCACGGGCGCCTCCAGAAGGCCGACGGCGTCATCCATGTCGTCGCCGAGCGCTTCACCGACCTCTCCGCCCAGCTCGCCCGCCTGCGCGAGGAGCCCCGCGCGCCTGCGCCCTCCCAGGAAGTCAAAGGCCGCCTGATCCGCAGCCGCGACTTCCACTGAGCAGGGTCTTCCCCCTTTGGGGGAAGTACGGCCGAAGGCCGGGATGGGGGCCTGCTGACTCGCCCCCTCAGCCCCTTCGGGGCAGCTCCCCCAGAGGGGGAGCACCGGCCTCGAAAAATGTCCTCGCCGCCCTGTAGGGGTAGGCGCAATCTTCCACTCCTTATCATCGAGACGTCCGGGCATCGGCCCCGGGCGGGCGTTGTGCAACGGGCGGGCAAATTGGCGGCGACCCCGCAACAGCCTGGGAGCGACCCGGCCAGGGAGGCCTTCCCCGGCTGGATGGCCGAGTACGGCCCGGCTCTGCGCGCCTACTTCCGCAAGAAGGCCGGCGCCGCCGAGGCCGAGGACCTGGTGCAGGAGGTCTTCCTGGCCATGCAGGCCCGCGGCGGGACCGACGGTATCGAGCACGTCGGCCGCTACGTCTTCCGCGTCGCCGCCAACGTCATGGCCGGCCGCAACCGGCCGGGGACGTGGCGCTGGAGCGAGCACGCCACGCTGGACGAGCTGATCCTGGCCGACGAATGCTCGCCCGAGCGCGCGCTGATCGCCAAGGAGACGCTGGAGGACCTGCTCGCCGCCTTGCGCGCCAGCCCGCCCCGCGCCGCCCAGGCCTTCATCCTCCACCGCTTCGAACAGCTGCCGTACGAGGAGATCGCGCGTCGCATGGGCGTCAGCGTCAAGGCCGTCGAGATGAATGTCCGCCGCACCATGGAGCGGGTGATGCTGCTGATGGAGGCGCGCGGATGACCGAGCTCGCCCCCGTCAAGCGCGAGGCCGTCGCCTGGTTCACCCGCCGCCAGGGCGGGCTGACCGACGCCGAGGCCCGCGCGCTGGACGCCTGGCTGGAGGCCGACCCCGCGCACGCGGAGGCCTACCAGTCCGTCATGCGCGCCTGGGCCCGGATGGAGCTGCCGCGCGAGGCGCCGGAGCTGTTGGCCATGCGGGCGAAGGCGCTGAAGGTCGGGCCGGAGCGCCGCGCCGTCTGGCGCATGGCCGCCGGGATCGCGGCCGCCGCCGTGCTGGGCGCGGGCGCCTACGCCTGGCAGACCGACCTGATCGGCTATCGCGAATACCCGAACCAGACCTTCCGCACCGACGTCGGCCAGCGCTCGACCGTGACCCTGCCGGACGGGTCGGTGGTGACGCTGAACACCGACACGGTCCTGCGCACGAAATCCGACGGCGAGCGGCGCCTGCTCTACCTCGACAAGGGCCAGGCCTTCTTCAAGGTCGCCCACGACCGCCGCCACCCGTTCGTGGTCTCCGCCGCGGGGCGCACGGTGACCGCCGTCGGCACCGCCTTCGACGTGCGGGTCGACCACGGCCGCTTCGCCGTCACGCTGGTCGAGGGGAAGGTGAGGGTGGAGACGCCCTCGCCCCAGCCGCCCGCGCCCGCCCGCGCCCGGGCCGCCGCGCCGCAAGCGCTCCAGCCCGCGACGCCCGTGCAGGACGTCGAGCTCGTCGCCGGCAACCAGTTCACCGCGCTCGACGACAGCCGCTGGACCGTCAGCCGCGCCGACACCGCGCGCGAGACGACCTGGCTCACCGGCTGGCTGAAATTCCAGGACGAGCCGCTGGGCCAGGTGGTCGAGGAATTCAACCGTTATTCCGACCGGCGCATCGTGATCGAGGACCCGAAGCTCGCCGACCGCAAGATCACCGGCCGCTTCAAGGCCGGCGACGTGGACGCCTTCGTCCGCGCGCTCGCCGAATACGATATCGCCAGGCTGGAATCCGACCGCGACGTTGTGCGCCTCACGCGCCCGTCCACATCGATGTAAAAATATGTGCGAGCTTCTGTAGGGATAAACGCGCCGTCCCACTCCTAAGTAACGAGGAGCCGTGCAGGCTCCCAATAACTGGGGGAGATAAACAATGTCGGTGAAATCCGGACGGCTATACGCGCGCCTGCTCGGCGGCGCGGCGGTATTGGCCTTGAGCGCGGGGGCCGCCTGGGCCGACCCCGCCAACTTCAACATCGCGCCGCAACCGCTCTCGATGGCGGTCAACGCCTTCTCCGAACAAAGCGGCCGCGCGGTGCTGCTGAAGCCGGAACTGGCCGATAAACTCAATTCGCCCGGCGTCAGCGGCTCCCTCGAACCCCAGATCGCGCTGGCACAAATGCTGTCAGGCACCGGCCTCACCTACCGCCAAAGCGGCGACACCTTCCTCATCGAGGCCGCCGCCCCCCAGTCCGGAAGCGCCGCGGGGGACGGCGCTGATGGCACGGTCGCCGCGCTGATCGTGACGGCGCAGAAGAAGGAAGAGAACATCCAGGACGTGCCGATCGCGATCAGCGCGTTCACGGAGAAGTCGCTCCAGGAACAAAAGATCGAAGGCGGCTTCGACCTGCTCAAGGCGATCCCGAACGTCACCTTCTCGAAGAACAACTTCAGCGGCTACAACTTTTCTATCCGGGGTATCGGCACCAAAGCCATCTCGGTGACGACGGACCCGGGCGTCGCCGTGGAGTTCAACTCCACCCCGCTGATCCGCAACCGTCTGTTCGAGCAGGAATACTTCGACGTCGAGCGCGTGGAAGTCCTGCGGGGCCCGCAAGGCACCCTGCACGGGCGAAACGCTACGGCTGGCGTGATCAACGTCATTAGCGCCAAGCCCGTGATGAACGAGTTCAATGGGTGGATCAAAGGCGAAGTCGGCAACTACAACACCAAGCGCCTCTCCGCGATGGTCAACGTGCCGCTCGTCGACGACAAGCTTGCCATCCGCTTTGCAGGCGCCGCCACGATGCGCGACGGCTACAGCATCGACCTCTACGACCACACGCGTGACGATGGGCGGAATCTCTGGTCTGCTCGGATGACGATCGGCTTCAACCCGACGGAAACCATCCACAGCAACCTCGTCTGGGAGCGCTTCCACGAGAACGACGACCGCTCCCGCACCAGCAAGCAGCTGTGCACGCCCGACCCGGGCCCGACGAAGGTGGGGGACAGGGTGATTGTCGCAACTGCTTATCAGTCGGTGGAGCAGGAACGCGCAATATACAGTCAAGGGTGCCTCCCCGGCTCGCTGTACGATAACGCCGCGTATGGCGCCCCCAACGGGTTCGCCCTGCCGTTCGTCGTGGGGTTGTCCCAAGGTAGTACAGGCGTCCTCGGATTCGATGCTGCTGATGTTTGGCGGCCCGTGACGGCTCTTCAATACGGCGTCGACCCGTATGCCGGCGTCGAGCAATCTCACGATCTTAGGGCGATTTACTCCCAGCTGCATCCCACTTACCGGGCTCAAACCGACGTCGTCGAATGGAACGCCGATGTCGATCTCAGGCCCGACCTGACTTTGAATCTGCAAACGGCGTATTCAAAGGATAGTATCAGATCCACGCAAGATTATAATCGGTACACAACGGTCCCGGCGTTCAATGACTCTACTACTTCGTTTTACTGGAACTCTAACTATACGGAGTTTCAACCGTCCCGGTTCCATGATCTTATCCCCGGCGGCGTATTTTGCGATCCGCAGTTGGGGTGCTCGAATACCATCGTGGGCGAAGACTTGTCCCGTGCCAAGAGCGAGCAATTTTCCGGCGAAATCCGGCTTGCTTCGAACTACGATGGGCCCTTCAATTTCGTCGTAGGTGGGAATGTTCTCAGATACCGCACTGTTGAAGACTACTACGTTTTCAATAACGCAATCACGCTCAGCGCTATCGTCAGCCTGAATGGAAATTGGATCTTCGGGGCCCCGTGGACGACGACCGACGCTCCCGACCGGTTTACCATTCATCCGGACTGTACCTACGTGCCGAATATGATGTACCTATGTGTACCAATAGAATCGAACTCAATTGAAAACATCCAAGATGTTGGGCACAATTACTTCCTTAGCAGAAACCCATATCGACTCTGGAGCAGGTCTGTGTTCGGGGAGGCTTACTGGGGCATAACGGACGAGTTAAAGTTCACGGTGGGTCTCAGGTATACTGATGACGAAAAAAGGTTTACGCTGATTCCTAGCCAGACTTTGCTGACGCCTCGGGATTACTTAGGTATCCTGCAGCTCGATCCGTTTACCCGGCGCATGATGCTTGGCCTGGCGTTTACCGGGACAGGGTTTGGTTATCCCGTCGAAAAGATATCCACAAAGCAATGGCGCGAAGTGACGGGCCGTGCTGGCGTCGAGTGGAAGCCAAAGCTGAGTTGGTCCGACCAAACCTTGATCTACGCCTTCTACTCGCGGGGCTACAAGGGGGGAGGCTTCAATCCGCCTCCGCCAGGGTTCAACTACGAAGACGCGGTCGCGTTGGGGATAGTGTATGCGCCATCGGCGCCTCCTGAATTCGACCCCGAATTTGTGAATGCATATGAAGTTGGCGCCAAGAACACCTTTATGGGCGGCGCGGCCACGCTGAACGCAACCGGCTTTTTCTACGATTACACCGGATACCAGGTTTCCAAGATCGTCGACCGCTCCGCGTACAACGAGAACTTTGACGCGCGGGTCTGGGGATTGGAGTTGGAAGGCCTCTTTGCGCCCAGCCGCAACCTGCGTCTTAATGCCGGATTCGGCTATCTCGACACAAAGCTCGGCGACGGCTCTAAGTCGATCGACGTGATGAACAGGACAGCCGGGCACACGGACTGGATGGTTACGAAGCCCACCCTGACACTGCCGTCGAATTGTATAGTGCCGGTCTATGTCGCGTATATGGCGCCCGCGCTGGGTGGCGAAGGAGTCTCAAGCCGGGCGTGTCCCGGCGGCGATATCCTGGGACAAACGTTTGTCGGGGACAGAGGTTGGAACACCCTGCCCGACGGCAGCACCTACAATCCCGCCGATCACCCTGAAGCCAACTATGGTGCGGGCTTCTACTCGGACGTGTCCGGACACGAGCTGCCCAACAGCCCGCACTTCACGGTGACGCTCGGCGCACAGTACAGCCGCGACGTTCTCGACGGCTGGCGTGCGACCATCCGCGCGGATGGCTACTGGCAGTCGCAGTCGTGGGCTCGGGTTTATGAGCTGCCGATCGACAAGCTGCACGGCTGGTACAACGCCAACCTGTCCGTGTGGGTGGAGCGGCCGGAAGACGGCCTGAAGATCGAGCTCTACGCGAAGAACATCCTCGACAAGACCCCGATCACCGACGCCTTCATCAACTCCGACGACAGCGCGCTGACCACCAACGTCTTCGTGCTCGACCCGCGGCTGATCGGGCTCAGCATCAAGAAGGGCTTCTAGCTCCGGCTTCGGTCCCCTTCGAACCCGGATCACTGCGAGGCGGTCGCCAGCCACGGCGGCCGCCTTTTTCTTTCCCTTCTCCCCTTGCGGGAGAAGGTGGCCTGCGGAGCAGGTCGGATGAGGGGGCTCTCAGAACGAGCAGCTTCGGCGCAGCGGCTCAGCTTTCGCGGCGGACAGGGCGGTGCGACCCCTCATCCGGCCCTTCGGGCCACCCCGGAACACGTCCGGGGCAGGCTCTTCTCCCGCAAGGGGAGAAGGGTCGCGGGTGGAGACTCTGGAGACAGATCAAGGCGGGACATTCGTGCCTTCTCGACCCTCCGGCGTTGCCGATCTATCCCCGCCGCTCACACCCCGTCATCCCAGGCCTTGTGCCTGGGACCCCTCTATCGGCCGCACGAGGCGTGCGAGCACACCTCCTCACTGCAGGCTGAGACAGGGGTCCTCGGCACAAGGCCGAGGATGACGAGGCGGGGAGGGGCGTGGGTGGCCGAAGAAATCCCCGGCGGTCCGGACGGTGCGATACTCAGCCGATGACCCGCCCCGCCGCCTTCAACGCCCGAAAGTTATCCCCCACGCGCCTGCGTCCCTCCGCCTGTGCATCGGCGCGCGATACACGCGCCCCCGCGTGCGAGCGTCAGCCGAAGTTCACGAACCCGTTCAGCAGTCCCACCGACACCGCCGCCAGCCCGATCGGGATGCCGTACGGGATGCCGATGCTCGGGCCTTCGGCTCGGCCGGCGGCGGTGAGGCCTCGCATGACGCGCTTGGGGCGCACGACGAGGTAGCCGATGGCGATGACGCCTCCGATCAGCGCGGTGATGAGCGCCAGCGGCAGCAGGAACTTCAGGCCCGCGAACAGCGCCGCGGCCGTGAACAGCTTCGCGTCGCCCGCGCCCATGACGCCGAAGTGGTAGAGACCGTAGGTGATCGGGAACGCGATCAGCGCCGCGCCCAGCGCGGACCACGGGCCGGTGGGCGCCAGGCCCAGCACGGCGATCACCACATACAGCCCGATCAGCCCCAGCACCGCCCAGTTGGGGATCTTGCGCCGGGCGACGTCGCTGACCGCGGCGGCCAGCAGGATGGCCACGAACACGCCCGGGGCTACGTAAGCCGACCAGTCGCCCATCACGGCTGCCCCGCGGGCATGGCGGCCGTGGTCTTCTGGGCGATCAGGCCCTCGGCCAGCTCCAGGTTCTCCTGGGCCTTGCCGTAGAACTTGCCGCGCGCGGCGATGGCCTGCTGGAAGAGGTCCTTCGCCTGCGGCAGGTCGCCGCGCATCATGGCCGCGAAGCCCGCGTTGTTGAGCACGGCGGCGCGGTCCTCGGCCCCGCTGGCGGCGGTGGCGCGGTCGTAGTCTCCGCGCACCGCCAGCGCCAGGCGCAGGTTGGTGCGGGCGACGGCGAACCCGGGGTCGCGGGCCAGCGCGGTCACGAAGTCGGCCGAGGCCTCGTCGTAGCGGCCCTGCAGCATCCGCGAGTAGCCGCGGTTGTTGTAGACCATGGCCCCGGCGCCCGGCGACTGGAGCGCGTGGGCGTAGGCCTCTTCGGCCTGGGTCCAGTTCTTCTGGCGGTCGTACTCGACGCCGAGCGCGTTCCAGGCGCGCCACTGGGCGGTGTCGGCGGCCACGGCTTCGCGCAGCGCCGCGACGGCCTCGGGCGAGCGGCCAAGCCCCGCCTGCGCGATGCCGAGCCCGGCCGAGGCGCGGGCCAGCAGGGCGGGGGTCGAGCGGGCGGCGGAGAAGCTGGTGACGGCGCTCTCGTACTCGCCGCGCGCCAGGTAGAGCTCGCCGCTCAGCAGCACCAGGCGCGGGTCGGTCAGGCCGGTCGCCATGGCGCGGTCGAGGATCTCGCCGGCGTCGGACAGCCGCTGCTCGTCCAGCGCCTGCTGGGTCTGGGCGACCGCGGCGTCGGCGACCGCCGTGTCCACCGCAGGCGCGGCGGCCGGCCTGGCGGCGTGGGAGCCGAACAGGCCCCGTGCTTCGGCGGGCGCGGCGGCGAGCGCCAGCGCGCTCAAGGCCACGAGGAAGGTCAACCGGCCCATCGGGCGTTCTCTCCAAGGATAAGGGTGAGGCCGCGGCAGTCGCCCTGACAGACGGTCAGGGTGGTGCGGAACGGCAGGGTGTTGGCCAGCGCCAGGGCGACCTGGCGGTTCTCGGCGGGATAGAGGATGCGGCTTTCCTTCGACGGCTCGCCGCGCCGGATGTCGGCCATGACCGACCAGCCGCGGCCGGCCAGCTGGGTGCGGACGCTCTCGGCCTTCTCCAGCACGCCGGCGGCATCGACGACCATCAGCGGCCGGCCGACCAGCAGAGGCGTGGCGACCTTCAGCATCGGCGTCGGGGCCGGGGCGGCTTCGGCAACCAGCTGCGGCATCGGCTTCAGGTCTGCGGACCTCGGCGTCACGGCCGCCTCCACGACCGGCGAGGACCGCATCGCCTGGTACTGGCCTTGCAGCGTCTTCGAATAGGCGAGGTTGGCTTCGACGATGGGCGAGCCCGGCGCCGCCTGCTCGGCCTCGGCGTAGAAACGGGTCGAGAGGTCGAAGCGGCCGAGCTTGTCGTAGATCACGGCCATGGCGTTCAGCACCCGCACGTCATTGGGCGCCTCCTGCCGGGCGAGCTGAAGCCGGTCGAGCGCCAGGCCGTAGTCGCGCGCGTCGATGGCCGCGACCGCGGCGCGATAGGCGCGGTCGGCGGCTCCCTCCTGCGCCACGGCCGAGGGCGTCTGGAACGGCTTGATGGTCAGCGTCTGGCGATGCGGATGCAGCCAGGCGAGGTAGTGGTGCACGGTCGCGCAACCCGGCAACATCAGGGTTGCCGAAAGCAGCGCGGCGCGGAGAGCGATCTTTTTCATCTTACGGTCCGGGATGGGTCATGGCCGGGATCAGGTTGCGCATCACGTCGATGATCGCGGGCAACAGCAGCGCCGTGATGATCACGGGCAGGATGCAGGCGACCAGCGGCACGGTCATGAGCACCGGGATGCGCATCGCCTTCTCCTCGGCCCTGAGGAAGCGGGTCTCGCGCATCTCCTGCGAGTAGATGCGAAGCGTCTGGCCGATGCTGGCGCCCAGCGCGTCGGTCTGGATCAGCAGGGTGGCGAAGGAGTTCACGGCGTCGACGCCGGTCCGCGTGCCCAGGTTGCGCAGCGCCTCGGCCCGCGTGCGCCCGGCGCGCAGCTCCTGGGACACCTTCTCGAATTCCTGGGCGATGCGCGGGTGGGATTCGGCGACTTCTTCGCCGACGCGGACGAAGGCGGCTTCGATGCCGAGGCCCGCCTCCACGCACACCACCATCAGGTCCAGCGCGTCGGGGAATTCCCGCTCCAGCTGGTCGCGGCGGCCCTGCGCGATGCGGTCCACCACCGCCTGCGGCAGGATCAGGCTGACCCCGCAGAGGAACAGCGCCACGAAGATCAGCGGCAGCCCCGTCATCGGGTGCGAGCGAAGGCTCTGGCCGATCAGGAACAGGAACGGCAGGCCGATCGCCAGCCCGAAGCGCACGACGAAGAAGATGGCGGGCGCGGACGGGCTTTCGAAGCCCGCGTCACGCAGGCTCTTTTCCAGCTTGCTGCGGTCGGCGTCGTCCTTCAGCGAGGTCGTCGATTGCACCCAGGCCAGCAGCGGGTTCCTCACGCGCCGGTCACGCATGATGGAGGCGCGCGGACTGGCGCTTTGCTCGCGCTTGGCCTCGCCGCGCAGGCGCCGCCCGGTCAGCGCGGCGGTCTGCAGGCGGCGGCTGACCACCACCGTCGTGCCCACCACCAGGGCGAAGATCCCGAATTCCACGAGGATGACGATCAAATCGCTCATGGCCCGGCCCTAGTATTTGAAGTTGGTGATGCGGTGCATCATCACGAGGCCCACCAGGTAGAGCGCCATGATCGCCCCGACCGTCGGCCAGAAGATCGGGTCGCCGAACTTGCTGGTGTAGAAGACCGGCTGCATCATCCCGATCACGCCGATCAGGAAGACCGGCAGGACGCTCAAGATCAGGCCCGACATGCGGCCTTCGCTCGACAGCGACTTGATCCGCTTGGCCAGCGTCTGACGCGCCCGCATCACATTGGACAGGTTCGCCAGGATTTCGGCCAGGTTGCCGCCGGTGTCCGACTGGATGCCGATGCTGACGGCGAAGAAGTGGGCGTCGTCGGAGCCGGTGCGCCGGGCGAAACTCTGAAGGGCTTCGCGGAATTCGGCGCCGTAGGTCGTCTCATCGACGATCAGGCCGAACTCGCTGCCGATCGGGTCGCCCATTTCCTCGGTGACCAGGCCGACCGCGGAGATCACCGGGTGGCCGGCCTTCAATGCGCGGATGATGATGTCGAGCGCGAGCGGCAGCTGGTTTTCCAGCTGCTTCAGCCGCTTGGTGCGCCGGCGCGTGACGAAGATGTAGGCGCCAAGCGTGCTCAGGATCAGCGCGCCGATCAGTGCGACCAGCATTTCCGGCGCTCCGACCGCCGCCCCGGCGCGCTTGAAGACCAGCACCGACAGCATCCAGATCACCAGCGCCGCGCCGCCGGTGAAGGCGATCAGCTGCATGGGCGAGATTTCGAGGCCCGACTGGGCGATGAAATTGGCGATCCGGTTGAAACGGTCGGTGGCCCAGGCCGAGCGGAGTTTCGGGCTCACCGGACGGCGAACCAGCGCCTCATAGACCTGCCGCTGCTCCATGCCCTGACCCAGCAAGGTCAGCCGCCGGTTCACGCGCCTGGTGCGGTCGCGGCTGGCGAACACGACGCTGGACAGCGACTGGACGACCAGCATCACGACCGCGAAGGCGAGGACCAGGATGAGGGGGAGCAGGACGCCGTTCATCGGCTCACGCTGACCTGCGGCCGGGCGCGAACATCTGCGGATCGATCTCGATGCCGCGGGCGATCAGCGCCTCCATGAATTTCGGCCGGATGCCGGTGGGCTCCATGTCGCCCAGCACCTCGCCCTTCGGACCGCGGCCGCGGCGGCGGAAGCGGAAGATCTCCTGGAGCGAGATCACATCTTCTTCCATGCCCACGATCTCGGAGACGGAGACGACCTTGCGCTTGCCGTCTTCCAGCCGCTCGGCCTGGATCACGACGTGGACGGCCGAAGCGATCTGGCCGCGGACGGCGCGCGCCGGGATTTCGAGGCCCGCCATGCCCACCATCTGCTCGACGCGGGAGAGCGCATCGCGTGGGGTGTTCGCGTGGACGGTGGTCATCGAGCCGTCGTGGCCCGTGTTCATCGCCTGCAGCATGTCGAAGGCTTCGCCGGTCCGGACTTCCCCGACGATGATCCGGTCAGGGCGCATTCGCAGCGCGTTCTTCACCAGGTCGCGCTGGGTCACCTCGCCCTTGCCCTCGATGTTGGAGGGGCGGGTTTCCAGGCGGCCGACGTGCGGCTGCTGCAGCTGCAGTTCGGCGGAGTCTTCGATGGTGATGATCCGCTCGTCGTGGTCGATGTAGGCCGAGAGCGCATTCAGCAGGGTCGTCTTGCCCGAGCCGGTACCGCCGGAGATCAGGATGTTGCGGCGGGCCTGCACGACGCTCTTCAGCACCAGCGCCATGTCCGGCGTGACGCTGCCCAGCTCGATCAGGCGATCCATGCCGATCGGCGTCTTCGAGAACTTCCGGATCGAGACCAGCGGCCCGTCCACCGCCAGGGGCGGGATGATGGCGTTGATCCGCGACCCGTCGGCCAGGCGCGCGTCCACCATCGGCTGGGATTCATCGACGCGGCGACCGACCGCGGCGACGATCTTGTTGATGATGCGGACCAGGTGGCGCGTGTCCTGGAAGCGCACGTCGGTCAGCTCCAGCCGGCCGGCGCGCTCCACGTATACCTGGTCGTGGGTGTTGATCAGGATGTCGTTGACGGTCGTGTCCTTGAGCAGCGGCTCGATGGGGCCCAGGCCCAGCAGCTCGTCCAGGATGTCGTCGACCAGCTGGTCGGTCTGGACCGGCGATAGCAGCCGCCGTTCTTCGGCGAGTAGGCCGGCGACCGCCGCCCGGATTTCCACGCGCAGCGTCTCGCGCGGCGTGGTGTCGAGCGCCGACAGGTTCAGGATATCGAGCAGCCGCTGGTGCAGCCGCACCTTCAGCTCGAGACTGTCCGGCACTTCCGCGCGCGACAGCGGGGTGACCTCGCCGTCCTTCACGGCCGTGGCGGTGTTCTGGCCCCAGAAACTCATGATCTCCTCGCTTCAGCGGTGGCGTGGGTGCGCAGGGACTGAGCGAGCGCGATGAGCGCCTTTTCGAGCTTCGTCCCGCGGCGGATGGTGGAGATGGCGACGCCCTGGTTGATGGCGTCGTCCATGACCTTGCGGTCTTCCGGCACGACCGCATCGAAGTGGCGGCCGATGGCCTTCTCCATGGCCTTCACCGACACGCCGGCGGGCGCCTGGCCCACGGCGTTGCAGACCAGCGTCAGCGGAATGGAGTCGAGCCGCTGGCTCGCCAGCACGTTCAGCTGCCGGCGGGTGAGGTTGGCGTGAGGCACCGACAGGTGGGTGACGAGCACGATGCGGTCGGCAGCGCGCAGCACCCGGTCGGTCCAGGCTGTCCAGGCCGGCGGCAGGTCGATCAGCACGACGTCGAACTCGCGGCGCAGGGCGGCGATGAGGTTCTCGACCAGCGCCGGCGTCACCGCTTCAAGCGGCATGAACTCCTGAGGATCGCCCAACACGCGCACGCCGCTCGGGTGGGCGCTCAGGGCGTCGTAGAAGCCGATTTCGCCGAGGTCCTTGCCCGCCGCCAGCACCTGGCTGACGGTCACGGTGTCCTGCAGGTCCAGATAGACCGCTGCCGAGCCCGATTGGACGTCCAGGTCGGCGAGGCACACACGCGTCTTGCGGTCCTGCGCGAAGATCGCCGCAAGCTGGACGGCGATGCTGGTGGCGCCCACCCCGCCGCCGGCCTTGAGCATGGCGATGACTTCGCTGCCCGCCCGGGACTCGGCCGCCCGGGCTTCGATGCGGTTGAACAGCCGCTCGAGGCTGCCGACCAGCGCCGCGTCGCTGGCGGGGCCCGGCAGCACGTCGAACGCGCCCTCGCGGACCACACGCCGCGTGACGCCGAGGTCGGGGTTTTGCAGCAGCACGATGACCTGGTCGCCCTTGCCGCTCTCGCGCAGGTTGGCGCACAGCGTCTCGACATCCGACGACCGGGCCGCATCGACCGCAACGATCAGGACGTCGGCGTCGCCCAGCGCCGGGCTCGTCCAGCGGCCGGGCAGCGCCTTGAAGGACGCGTGCGGAAACTGGCCCCTGAGCGCCTCGCTCGGTCCCCCGGCCTCGAACGCGTCGGCCGTGTAGCTGACACGCGGTCCCGTGTTGGCGACCACGGGCCGGTCGGGGGAAGCCGACCCGGTGGGGGAGAGCGGAAATTTCATCAGGGCGCCCATCAGGACAAATCCTCGCCGCTCAGGGACGAAGCCACGGGCGGCACATCGAAGGGGGAGATACCGAAGGCCTGCAGCACGCCGGGGGCGAATTGCAGGGGCGTACAGTTGTCGCCGTCCGACGCCTGGCAGAGGCGCACGGTGACGAGCGGCTCCACGTCGGGGCCGTAGGGATTGCCGGCGAGACCCAGCCCGACCGGCGTGTAGACCACGACTACATTCGCGGCCTGGATGCCGGCGTAGCGGGCCTGCATCACTGACACGATGTTGTCGAAGGCCGTCGTGTTCAGCGCGGTCGATCCGCAGTATCCGCTACCAGAGCAGGTGCAGCCGCTGCTGGTGCAGGTGTAGGCGCCGACCGCTCCGACGGGAATGGGGTCGCCCGCATACATGTTCAGCGTGGCGACCGCGTCGAAGTCGACGAGCACCTGCGCGGCGGGCTGGTTGACCACGGCATAGCGCGTCGCCGCGCGTGTCGCCGCCTTGCAGGAGCTCACCTCCCAGAGCAGGCGCGAGATGTCGACGGTCCCGACGGCAAGGCCAAGGAAGACCACGGACACCAGCGCGAACTCGACCGCCGCCGCGCCCGTCTGGTCGGCCAGGAACCGGAGGATGGAACGGCGCTGGCTCATGCGGTCCACGGCTCCGCGTTGTTCACGGAGACGGCGTCGATCGTCAGGTCTCCGAACAGGCCGCCGAACATCACGCCGTAGGGCGCGGCGGCCGTCACCGTCACGGTGGGGATCGCCGTCTGGCCGTCGTAGCGTCCGCCGAAGGTGACCGTGCCGCTGGTCTTGCTGACGCAGGCGAGCGCGACCGTGACGGTGGCGTTGTCCGTCCAGCCAGGGATCAGCGGATCGCCCGTGCCGTCCACCGTTCCGGTCCGGGCGAGGTTCTGGACCTGGGTCATGGAGCCGGAGTCGTCGAAGGTCGCCGTCGAGCCCGAGCAGGTGATGCCGAGCCTCGCGCCATACCGCGCCGCATCGCGCGCCGCCGACTGGACGATGTTGTAGCTCCAGAATACGCGGCCGGCCTCGAAGATGCCGAACGCGATGATCAGCATCATCGGCAGGATCAGCGCGAACTCCGTCGCCGCCGCGCCGCGCTCGTCTCTATGGAAGGCGCGCCTATTCATAGAGCCGCACCGAGTAATAGCGGGTTTCCTCGCCCACCGACGAAGTGTCGGTGGTCTCGCCGATGACTTCGGCGAAGAGGTCCTGCGCGGCGTTATTGGGATCGGGCGACTTGGCGATCGGTCCCAGCAGGAACAGGTCGACGTAGCCGATGACCGCCCCGCCGTGCTGCGCCTTCACCCCGTCGGCCAGGCAGTTCATGACGACGACGGAGATGGTCCGGCGATCCGGGTCGGTTTGGGCGCCGTTCTTGTTGCACTGGGGCCGGGCGAAATCGGCGGTGCCCGTGGAATCTGCCTGGTTATGCCCGAACGCGCCTGGGTTCAGGATGTCGCCGTTGAGGATCGCCAGCTCCCACTTATAGACCTGATAGCGCGTGGGGGATGTCGTTCCCGCCGGGCCGCTCGGACCGTAGTAGGCCCAGCCGGTGACGGTCGCGCCGGCTGGCACCGCGGGCACAAAGGTCGCGAGATTGATGCCCGGGTGGTTGGTATTGAAGTACTGCTGCACGTTCCACACGCCGGAGCCGGCCAGCGTCGCGGCGGTCTGGCCGCAGTCGCGAGGGTAACCTGTCGCGCCGCTCGCCAACGCCGCCGTGCTGCTGCAGTCCGGACTGGGAGAGGCGATGCCCGACGGATTGCAGGACGATGACCCGGCCATCGCTTTGACGCCGATCATCGTGTTCATCGCCGGCGCGTACGCGGCCCTGGTCTGGAGGGCCCCGGCGCTGCTCACGTAGAGGTCGAAGCGCGTGTTGATCCAGTCGTCTGCGCTGGCGATGTTGCCGCCCGCGGGCGTGGCGGTCTCGCCATAGCACTCCGTCTTCGGCGGGAACCGCGCGAGGCCGTCGCGGATCAGGCTGGCGGAGTTGAGACTGTTGACGGTCAGGAACCCGAACTGCCCCGGCGCGAACGCTCCCGTGCTCGGCGCCGGCGCCAGCACAAGCGTGTGGCCGATGAGCGCGGCCGGATCCCACGCGGTGCTGGTCGACGTCTCCTGCGGGTTGCAGATCATCATCGGCGGCACCTTGCAGATGGCCGAGCCGTAGCCGGCGACCGCGTGCGCCTTGCCGTGCAGGACGCCCAGCCCCATCAGCGAGCCCAGCACAAGCCCCATCGAGCGCGGCTGCAGCGTGATCTCGATGAACTGCGCCTGCGCGCCGTTGGTCGTGACGGTGCGGGAGGTCAGGTCGGTGAGGTACTGGATCGTGTCGGTGCTGGTGACGACGTTGGCCTCGTAGGTGTCGCCCATGCGCTTGGCGTTCTGGACGAGAGCGCCTCGCGCAGCCGCTGTGGCGCGGGTGATGGAGTCCGACTGCCCGTCCAGCTGCGTCGCCCCGGCCAGGGCCGCCGCGTCCACGGCCGCCTCAAGCTCCGCGCGCATGGCGTAGCCGCGGCTGACGTCCCAGGCGAGCGCGCCCGCGCCGACGAAGGCGATCAGGCCCGCGGCAAACAGCGGAGCTACGGCGCCGGAGGTATCCCGCGCGAAATTTGCGAGCCGGGGGAGCATCGCATTGTCATCCTTACTTACCGCCGCCCACCTGGGTCGTGGCGGTGACTTCCGGCTGGATCACCTGACCCTTCTCGTACCGTTGCTGCGCCAGCGCCGTGCGCGGACCGTCGGAGGCTGGGGGGTCCGTCCGTTGGTAGCGCGGAGCCGGGTCGGCGATCTGGGCGGCGATGTTCTGCCGCAGCGCGACGCCGAAGTCGGGATTTACGGTGGTCGCCTGCACGCAGCCGGAGAGCCCGAGCGCCGCAAGTCCGATCGTCAGAAGTCCGTATCGCATCGTGGCGCCCCTAGAAGAGTACGTGGCCGTATTTGCCGTCGACGCCGACCTTGGAGGGATCCATGCCCATGAGGGCCCGGTCCTCGGGGTTGACGCCGCTCTTCAGGCCTTGCGTGGCGCCGAAGAGGAAGAGTTCGAAGTCGGAGGGCGGGACGTACTCGCCGCCCGGCATCGCCTGGGCCGTCTGGGTCGGGACCGCGAGGTGCGGCGTGACCACCATGACGAGCTCGGTCTGGTGCTTCTGGTAGCCGGTCGAGCGGAACAGCGCGCCCAGCACCGGCAGGTCGCCCACGAAGGGATATTGCCGGATGGCGTTCTCGTAGTCGTCGCGCAGCAGGCCGGCGATGGTGAAGGACTCGCCGTCGCGCAGTTCCACGGTGGTCTTGGCGCGGCGCACCTTCAGGCCCGGGATCACCAGCCCCTGGCTGATGAAGGAGACCGTCGGGTCGATGTCGGAGACTTCCGGCGCCACGACCAGGTTGATCTTGCCGTCGTCCAGCACGGTCGGGGTGAAGGCCAGCGCCACGCCGAACTGCTTGAATTCGACCGTGATGGTGGATTGGGCCACCGCGCTCGCCGACGAGCCGCCGTTGCCGGAGCTGGCGTTGGAGCCGGAGCTTTGCGCCACCGGCACCGGGAATTCGCCGCCCGCCAGGAAGCTCGCGGTATCGCCGCTCATCGCCACCAGCGTCGGGTTGGCGATGGTCTTGGCGACACCCTTCTTCTCAAGCGCATCGAAAAGCACGTCGAGGTCCAGGTCCTGGTAGCGGAACCGCAGCTGGCCAAGCCCGAAGCTGTCGAGCAGGCTCTTGGACAGGATGGTCTCGCCCGTGGCGATGAAGGGACGCCGAGGGTCGAAACCCTCGTTGTGAAGATCGGCGCTCTCGACATTCAGCCGCAGGTCCTTGGCGACGTTGCGGTCGACTTCGACGAAGCGGACCGACAGCATCACCTGCTGCGTGCCCTGCACGGACATCATGTTGACGACCTTGCCGGGCGCGTAGGTCTCGGCGAGCGCGAGCGCCTGTTGCAGGCGCGGGCCGCTGCTCACCGGGCCCGACAGGACGACGGACTCGCCCGCCGCATGCACGGCGATGTTCCGCTCGTCCGGCAGGATCTCATAGAGCCGCTGCTTCAGGCCGGAGACGTTGGCAGACACCGTGATCATGGCGACCGACAGCAGCCGCTTGCCGGGGCCGTAGACGCTGAGCGAAGTCGATCCCGTCTTCTTGCCCACAACGTAGATCGAGTGGTTTGACAGCGGCAGGACGTCCGCCACATCCGGGTTGGCGATCATCAGGTCGGTGTAGGTCGAGCCCACATCGAGCACTTCCGATTGCCCGGCCGGGACCACGAGTTCCTCGCGTTGCTGGCCCGCCGCGTCGGCCGGCAGGAGCAGGGCGCTTGCCAGCAGCATGCCGCAGATCAGGGCGGCGGTTTTATGTATTGGGCCGGTGACGGCCTTGGTCTTTTTCATGGCGTCGCCCCCGACATCCCTCTCTCGTTAATTCATGCCCACGGAGTAGCTGGTCGTTTCGGTTCCGCGGGTGACCTTGACGGTGGAGCCGATCGCGCGAGCGACGGCGTGGCGGATGGTGGCCATCGGCGCGGCGGGGGCCGCGGCGCGATAGACCGGAACGGCGCGATAGCCGCCTGCGCCCAGATCCGAGACGGTGGTGACCGTGCGGCGGACCGGCAGATCGTCGGAGATGTGACGCAGCGCCAGGCTCACCACGCCCAGGGACTCGGCCAGCGGCAGGGCCTGCGCCTGATCCGGCGTCAGCTCCAGGGTGATGGCCTTGGCGACCGTAGGCTTGTCGGTCTTCTCATCGATGACCTGGTCGATGCCCAGGACCTTGACGTCGCCCGCGATGACCTGGGTCAGGGTGTTGTCCTGCCCATTTCCGCCCGAAACCGAGCGGGTCAGCATGACGTCCACACGGTCGCCGGGCAGGACAAAGCCCGCCACGCCGGCGACATCGTTCGAACGGAAGGTCACGGCGCGCATGCCGGGCGTCAGCTGCGAGGACAGGCTCGCGCGGCCGCCAGGCAGGGTGACGCTGTCAGGAAGAAGCGGTTGGTTGGCCGTCAGCGGGTGCAGCACGCGGCGCTCGCCGCCGGTCGTCAGCTGCTGGACGCTCGTGAAGGCGCCGGCCGGCACCGCATTGGCCGGATAATTCGCGACCTTCAGCACGGCGGGCGTCAGAAGCACGCCGCGTGCGAGGGGTTGGGCCGCGACCACGACAGTGGCCATGCCCTCTGCGCCGCCGTTCTGCGCGATGCTCGCGCGCTGGTGGCCCAGGTAGCTTCGGGTCAGGAGAACGGCGATCACGCCAAGGATTGCGGCGATCACCAGAGTAAGGATCGTGCGGATAGGCATCGGCCTGCCCCGAATATTGATAAGGAAGAGATTTCAGGAACACCGCCGCGGATCCGGGGAGAGGCGGCGGTGTTCCCGAAGCAAGCACAGCGCGGCACAACCGCGCGAACTGTACGCGATTAGGCGTGGCAGAGGGCGTTGGTGCCGTTGATGCAGTCGGCCGCGTTGTTGACCGCGTCACCGATGGCGCCGCCCAGATAGACAGCCGCCACGGCGATGCCGGCGCCCACGATCGCGAGGATCAGAGCGTATTCGGCAGCCGAAGCGCCCGTTTCATCTTGGAAAAAAGACAGGAACTTGGACATGGGGAACCCCCTCTCTGCTTCACAATTTGAGTGAAAGACCAAACTTACTTTGTCTGATCAGGGAAGCCCCATCGCGAGAGCAATGTGGAAGGCGCCCCTTGCCCTAATGAAATTCATATGGTCCCGGAGTTGTAAATACTAAAAAAGGGTTAACGCCTAATAGAGGCGGGTTAAACTAATGCAAATATACTAGGTTTAGCATTGTAGTTTCCGGTTATGGCGATTTGATTTTCGAAGGGAAATTTTCGTTATGTGCATGGAAATGCATGTTTTTTAGTGTGGTTTTCGCCCTGAAATTTTTTCGCCGGTCCCCGCTGCGGCGAAATGCTGCACGTCTCAATAATCGCCCCCGCGCCGATCCTCATTCCGCGGGGTATTTATTATCGATTACTGGAAACGGATGATGCCTGCGGAAAACCTGTGGAAAGCGCCGTCCCGCTCACGCGCCTCGGCGGGCGCCGGCGCGGGTTGCGCCAAGAAGCAAAACAAGCGTGGGTGTAAGAAAACGAAAGCAGCGTCCGCCAGGCCGCTAAGGATTCAGCGCCCGCGCGCCTGCCTCCGCGGTCGTCCGGTCGCTCTGCGGCGCCTCGGCCAGCAGGCAACCGGCCATGATGAGCACGGCGAACGGCGTGGCGAGCGACGCCAGGATCATGAAGCTCGCGAACCAGAGAAGCGGCCCCGCCTTGCGGTCCAGAAGCGCCGTCGCGGCGAAAGGCAGCATGGGCATGAGTTCCTGCGTCATCGCGTAGGGCGTGACCAGCAGGCATCCCGTCGTCAGCCCCGCCAGCCGCACCAACGGCTCTTGCGAGCGCCGGAACGTCCGCCAGGTCACCGCCACGCCCAGCACGCCGCAGGCGATCTGGAAACCGAGCGCGACCGGCCCGCTCAGCCCGAGGAACCGCACGATGGTCGCGGGCGAAGAGCCCTTCTCGATCACGCTGCTCGTAGCCAGGAAGCGGCTGAATTCCTGGATGGCGTGCAGCCACTGCAGCCAGAGATCGGGCCCAAATCGCAGCACGCCTGCGAGCCCGCCCAGCAGCCCCGCGACAAGACATGCCGCAAGCGCCCGCCACTGCCGCATCGCTACCAGCGCCAGTGGCGCGAGCACCACCGCCGGCGGCTTGATCAGCGCCGCGATGGCGAAGAGCACGCCTGCAAGGACCGGCCGCCGGGGCAGCACCGCGACCGCCGCCACGATGCAGGAGCCGACCAGCAGGGCTACCTGTCCCCCCGCCGCCGTACTCCAGACCACCGGCGAAACCAGCGCCAGCCCGACCGCCCACGGCCTCGCCACCAGCAGGCAGGCGGCCGCAAACAACAGCGTCGTCGACACCGCCCACAGCGCCAGCCCCACATTCGGCGGCAACCGCGAAAGCGGCTCCAGCACGAACAGATACGTCGGCGGATTGAGATAAGGCCGCGGGCTCTCCACCCTTCCGATCAACGGCTCCTGCGCCCTGGTGATGGCGGCGAAGTCATACAACTGCCCCCGCTCGATCCGCCCGGCCGCATAGAACGTGGAGTAATCCCCGTTCCGCGCCCCCTCGACCGCCCGAGGCAATATCCCGAACCCATCCACCGCCAGCGCGCACGCTACGGTGAGCGTCAGAAGAAAAAGCCATGCGATGTGAAGTCTCGACTCGCCCATGACTTGAAGATTGCATGACGGGCGATGTGAACAAGCTCTATCGCCTACCATTTATTACGTCGTCATCCCACGGCTGGCGCAGCCAGTCCGGGGGACCCAAGCCGTGGTGCAAGGTTTGCAACGCCGCTTGGGTCCCCCGGCCCAGCCTGCGGCTGACCGTGGGATGACGATGAAATAAGTGAATAGTCAGAGACTTATCCGCCCCGCCGCAATTGCACCGATGATGATGCCACCCCACCGCATGGGGAGGGCGCCTGGATCCGGCCCAACGCGGCGGTGGGGTGCGGCCGAGCGGGGTTGCAGCGCGGGGGACGTAAGCCCGTGCAACAGGAGGCGGCGGATACGCCTCCTGCCCGTCCGGGGCCCTCGGTGGTGAAAGGCTGAACACGCCTGCGCGCCACCGGCTCCGGGAAAACGGTTCGCGCGGAGCGTCGGCGGTAAGCCCGCCAAACTCTCCTTTAACACCAAGACACCGGTGTCGGGGCGACCCGGCCGGCGCTCCGCACCCTCCTCGAAGTCATCTCACGCCCGGAGTCCGCCTTGATCCAGCGAAACCCCAGACCCACCAGGGGCCGCAAGCGCCCCCCCCACGAGGAAGCGCCCGCCCGGACGCCCGGCGAAGCGGTCTTTCGCCTGATGCGCGCGGAGCCGCCCGGCTCCGAAAGGAAGATCAAGCTGATCGAACACGCCGCACGGTTGCTCACCGCCGAGGCGCGGGCCGGCATGTGGTCCGACTAGGCCGTCCGCGAAAACAGCGGCTTTGGTGAGATCATCAGTACGCGCGACGCCGTCGCCGTGACCGCGGCGGTGGTCGCCGCCATCAGCAGCCAGGCGACGGCCTCCTGCCATGGGGCGAGCGCTCCCGGCGACAGCAGCAGGACGAAGGGCGTGAACGGCGGCGCCCACACCAGCCAGCCGGCGCCCGTGTCGACCCCCATGGCTGAGGCCAGGGAGACGAAGAAGATCACCAGCAGCAATCCGAAAACCGGCCGCGACAGGTTCTGGGCGCTGGGCAGGTCGGCGGCGGCCGCGCCCACGCACACCAGCGCCGAGCCGTACATCAGGAAGGCCATCAGGTAGATGGCGCCCGCATAGAGGACCGCGCCGGGGCTGCCCATGGCTGTCAGCAGGCCGCTGGAGGCGGCGAGCGGCGTCAGGGCCATGGCGGCCGCCGCGGCCAGCCAGCTCCCCAGCACCAGCAGGGAAACGACGCCCACGCCCAGAAGCTTGCCGAACACGATCTCGGGCGGGCGTGCGCCGGCCAGCAGCTGCTCCAGCGCCCGGTTCGCCCGCTCGCGCACGACCGACTGCAGCAGCATGCCGAGCGCGCCCACCAGCGTGAGCCACAGCAGGAACACCGGCGCGAACCGGCCGAACGCCTGGCCGGGAGCGGGCCTGGGCGCGGGGGCGGGTGCAGGCGCGGGTGCGCGGGGCAGGGGAGGCACGCGCACGCCCCGCGCACGCAGCTTCTCCGCCAGGCCGAGCGCATAGAGGTCGCGCCGCACCAGCTCGGCCTCCAGGGTGTTCAGCGGCTCCCCGCCGATGATCCGGACGGTTCCGCGCGAGATGCTCAGGTCCGTGCCGCCCTCGCCGATCTTGAAGGGGCGCCCCTGCACGCTCGCGGCGTCTTCCAGCGCGCCCTGGACCGCGGCGGCGGCCTCGGGCTTGTCGGCCTCGATGCTGACCACGCGAGGCGCGGGCTCACGGTGCAGCGCGCCCAGCCCCAGCGCCGCCACGCCCATCAGCAGCGGCCCCATGGCCAGCGCCAGCCAGAAGCTGGCCGTCGTCGCGTAAGCCCGGAACTCTCGCTCAGCGATGAGCAGGATGCGCCACATCAGGCCGCGGCCCGGCGCGTCAGCTCGTGTTCCCAAAGGGCGGATTCCAGGCTCGCCTCGATGGGTCTGAATTCCGAAATCCGCGCCTGACGCGTGGCCAGCGCACGCATCAGGGCAGGGTGGGTGACGCTCGCCGGCAGCAGGATGCGCCAGCGTACCGCGCCCATCGACGCACCGGTCATCGCGACCGCCTCGCCCCCTACGTCCTGCGCCGCCCCGACCACGGCGGCCTCATCGGAGGAGACCACGAAGGCCCCGTGCCGCCCACCGACGGTCGCGGCCTCGGCCACGGGACCTTCGAACACGGTGCGGCCCTGGCTGAGGATCACGACGTTGTCGCAGAGCTCCTCGGCGAAACCCATGGCGTGGGTGGAGAACAGGATCGAGCCGCCCCTTGCCCGATGCTCGGCGAACAGCGAACGGACCTCCGCCTGCGCGACGGGGTCGAGGCCGGAGAAGGGCTCGTCCAGGATCAGCAGGTCCGGGTCGTGCGCCAGCGCGCAGAGGATCTGCACCCGCTGGGCGTTGCCCTTCGACAGCTCCTGGATACGGGCGCTCTCACGCCCGGCAAGCCCGATCCGGGCCAGCAGCGCGTCCGCCCGCTCGCGGGCCTGACGGCGGGAGGCGCCGCGAAGTTGGGCGTGAAATGCGATGACATCGCGCGCCCGGTCCCGGGGCGCCAGGCCGCGTTCCTCGGGGAGGAAGCCGACCCGGCGGCGGCTTTCGAAGGTGGCGGGGGCGCCGAATATCTCGATGTTACCCGCGTCGGGTTCGCTCAGGCCCAGAATGCACCTCAGCGTCGTGCTCTTGCCGGCGCCGTTGACGCCGATGAAGCCGGTGATCTTCCCGGCCGGCACTGTGAGGCTTACATCGCTGACGCCGGCGCCGTTCGCATAGCGCCTGGCGAGCTGCGTGACCTTCAGGGCGGGCGTCGCGTCCATCATCGGGCGCATTGAAGACAGACTTAAGTTTACAGGGCCTTAGCGCGCGAAATCTTCGAAACGGAAAGCATCATGCAAGTTGAGTAGAGCGATCATGGGATTGTGGAAAACCGTCCTCGCTCATCCTTATGGTCGACGCATGGTCAAGCTCGTCCCTTTTCCAAGGGAAAACCGTGCGATAGTTGCTCGCGGTACGAAGTATCGGCTCAAAGAAAAGCTAGTTTTCCGGGGCGGTCTTCATGCAAATTTACTAACCCGGCTTACAGCCTGTGACATTTTATCTTCCACGGGTGTGTGAATATGATTAACAATAGTATAACGACGAAAGTGAGCTCATAGTGCCTATACGATTGAAGGGAGAAGGGGCTGCAAGTGCTTCCATTGCAATCGAACAGTGCGCCGCTCGAGGGCGGCCGCGCGAGAGGTGGATGGCCCGCCTTCGATCCGGATTCCGCCACGGAGGTCCTCGACCTTTTGAGCGTGGGCTTCGTCATGACGAACGCAGCCGGCCGCATCCTGTCGGTCAATAATGCGGCGTCGAATTACCTGCGCGCATCGGACGGGCTCTATGACAACAATGGCGTGCTCTGCGCGGAAACCGCCGCGGACACCCAGATGCTTCGTGAGCTCATTCGCCGCGCGGTCAACGAGGGCGCGTCGGGAACGCTGCTCATCCGCCGCTCGCGGGAGGTTCGGCCCCATGCGGTCGGCGTGCGCCCCTGCCATGCGGGCGGCGAGACGGTCGCCCTGGTCGCCATCCAGGACAACGGCCAGAAGTCGCAGGCCTATGTGGAGCGCATCCGCTCCATGTTCCGCCTCGCTCCGGCCGAAGCCGACATCGTGGTGCAGCTGGCGCTGGGGGCCGACCTTCCGGAAATCGCGGCCTCGCGCGGCGTGAAGATCAACACCATCCGCACCCAGATGGCTTCGGCCATGGTCAAGGTCGGCGTTCGCCGGCAGGCCGAACTGGTGGCCGCGGTCGCCGGCCTCAACATCCTCGCCTAGGGCCACGCGGACCTTGCGGGCGTTTCAATGCGAGGTCCGGCAAACAGATCGCTAGGGCGGCGGAGCGGCGGGCAGCGCCGCCTGGCTCCTGAACCCGTGAACCCAGGCGTGCCCCGCGCTGTAGGTCGCCACCGGCCGGTACCCGCGCACATATTCCGAGCGCATCAGCTTGTCGGTCTGGCTGTCCAGGATCCAGAAGTCCGCGCCGTCGCGCACCGCCAGCACCGCGTGGTCCATATGGCGGATCTCGTCCTTCAGCACGGCGAGGTAGAGGTCTTCGCGGCTGAAGCCGGAGGCCTCCAGCAGCTGCATCTTGGCGATGGCGAAGTCCTCGCAGTCGCCCCGGCCGCGGGCGAAGGACTCCTCGATGCTCGCCCAGTGATCGCTCAGGCCATAGATGTCGCGGTCGTCGGCGACGCCCAGGGTGTGGTTGACCCAGCTGTTCACCGCGACCAGCTGCTCCTCGCGGGGCAAGTATTTGATCCGCTGGAGCAGCCCGCTCCACGGCCCGTCGGCCGGGGGCCAGGCGAGGCGGTCGAGCCATCCGGCCTGCTCGCTGGCGGCGGAGCCTCCGGACGGCAGGGCGACGGAGCCGAAGAGGTTGGGCGGGGTCTGCGGCGGCGGCCGGTAATTCGGGTCCTGCACCGTCGCGATGAAGTCGCCGAGCGCATCCGGCTCCTGCCGAGCGGCGGCTTCCGGAGCGGGCGGCGGCAGGGAGGCTTCCTCGACCGCCTCCTCGGCGCGGAGCGGGCCGCCAATCCCCGCAGCGAAGGCGAGCGCCAGGGCCGCCGCGACGATGCGCGCCGCACCCTTCATTCCGTTCGTGGCTCTGAAGTTATCCGCCAACAGCCGCTTCCACCCCATACTCGCCAAGTAAATGCGCTGATTTCCTCCATCGCGATAGCGGAAAGGGACGGGGCGGCTAGTAGAAAGTTCACCGAATGCCTGTCGTGAAACCCGCGAGCGTCGCCTTCCTGTTGGCGCTTTCGGCCGCGCCCGCGCTGGCGTACGAGGCGGATTATCCCGCCGCCGCCGACGCGGCGGGCGTCGCCTCCTGGCTTGCGGCCCGCACCAACATCAAGCCTGCCTCGGTGGTGACGATCACGCCGGGCTTCGTCGTCGCCCTGGTGGGCAAGCAAAAGCCGCTGTCGCCGGATGGGCCGGTGCGGGTCACCCTGCGCGAAGAGGTCATTGCGCCCGCTTTCGTGGAGTCGGTCGGCGGCCGCTCGGCGCTCATTTCCGCGGAGATCCAGTGCGAGGAGCGGCGTCTGCGCATGGACGGGCGAAATCTCTATGCCGGTCCGAACCTTAGCGGCGCCGAGGCGGTCGACGCGCCTTCGACGGAGTGGCTGCGCATCCCCGAAGACACGGTGATGGACGAGGTGGCCAATGCGGCGTGCGGCGCAGATTTTGCCTGGCCGCTGCAGGGTTATGCGACCTTGACGCCGGTGGTCGCCGAGCCGAGTCCGCCGGCTGCGATCGAGCCCAGGCCTGCCGTCGAAAAACCGGTCGAAGCTGCGGCGCCTGCCGTGCGCTACGCGATCCAGATCGGCGCCTACAGAAACAGGCAACTCGCTGAGGCGGCCTGGAAGGCGCTCACCACCGAGCGGCCGGTGCTCACCGAGGGCCACGATTTCGATACTCGCCCTGTAAAGGTGAAGGGCAGGGAATTGCTGCGCGGCCTGGTGCTGAATTTCAAGTCCCAGGAAGACGGCGCCGCCTTCTGCACCGCGCTGGCGGGAGCCGGTTACGGCTGCATTCTGCGCGTTCTGGCCGACTGAGAACCCAAAATTTCCCGGCGGCTTTTCCACAGCCGAATAATAATGCCTGCCTCATTTAAAAGCATTAATGAGGAGTTAATAATCCAGACGAGCCAAGTGAAAGTTGCGACGCGATCATGTATTCGTATGATGTCTAAGCGCGACAAATCAGCACAAATGCGCCATAACGGCTAAGAAACTGATAAAAAGTTTAGTTAATTTTGGGCTGTGCTATTGCCAACTGCTTTTTGTCGGGTGTCTCTTGTCCACAAATGGGGTCGGGCGCTCAAAACCCATGAGTAGCGCGACCTGACTAACGCAGGTGGGCTGTCATGCGTGAAGAGATTCCGGCCGGTTCGGCGCAACCGGTTAACGATAGCGTTCAGGCCAACGGCGACGTCAGCGGCGTGCAAACGGCCTCGGTCGACTTGTCCCCATCCGTCCTGAACGGGACCGGAGGCGAGGCGGGCGGCGTCGCTGCGTTGCCTTCCACGGGAACGGCCGGGCGCGTCACGCATATCACCCCCGGGCCTGACGGCGTGGTCCAGCTGCCCCCCGGCGCGACGGTCGAGAGCATCACCGTCGAGGGCCGCGACCTCGTCATCCACATGCCCGACGGCAGCATCATCATCATCGACAACGGCGCGGTCTACGTGCCGGAGCTGGTGATCGGCGAAGTCCATCTTCCCGCGATCAACCTGGCCGCCCTGCTGATCGGCAACGAGCCGCAACCCAGGGCCGGCGGCCCATCGAGTTCGGGCGGGAATTTCGCCGTTCCGGTCGGCGATATCGGCCCCGGCATCGGCCTCGGAAACCTGCTGCCGCCGACCGAACTGCGCTTCGGCGCGCCGGAATTCCGCGAGATTTATCCGGGCGTCCCCGACAAATTCCCGTCCGTCGTCATCACGACGCCGCAGCAGCCGCTCGGCGTCCAGAACGCGGTCACCAACGTCGATGAAGCCGGCCTGCCCGCGCGGGATTCAGAGCCGGCGGGTTCGAACGCGGCCGCCGACAGCGAAACCGTCGGCGGTTCGATCATCTATGACGCCGGCGACCCGCCCGCGGCCGTCACGATCAACGACGAACCCGTGACCGATGTCGGCCAGGTCATCCACGGCCAACACGGCGACCTGACCGTCACCAGCATCGCCGACGGAAACATCACCTACAGCTACACGCTGCTGGACAATACCGACGGCGACAATACCGCCGATGACTTCACGGTCGTGGTCACCGACAGCGACGGCGACACGGCCACCGCCACCCTGCACGTCGACATCATCGACGACGTCCCGACCGCGCGCGCCGACACCGACAGCGTCACCGAAGGCGGCGCGGCGGCCGACGGCAACGTCTTCACCGGCTCGGGCGGCGAGGACGCCAACACCACGGACGGCGTCGCCGACGTCCAGGGCGCCGACGGCGCGCATGTCACGGGCGTCGTGGCCGGCAGCGCGAGTTCCGCTTCAGGCAATCTCGGCGACACCGTACAGGGCCAGTACGGCAGCCTCGTCCTGGATTCGACGGGCCACTACGTCTACACGCTCGATCCGAACAATCCGGACGTGAACGCCCTGAATACGGGCCAACACCTGACGGATACTTTCAGCTACACGATCACGGACGGCGACGGCGACACATCGACGACGACGCTGACCATCACGATCAACGGCACGAACGACGCGCCGCAGATATCCTCCGACTCCACCGCGGTTTCGGAAGAAGGCCTGCCGGGCGGGATCCAGGACGACGGGGGCACGTCCGACACCACCAACAGCGCGACGGCCCAGGGCGACCTGACGATCACCGATCCGGACAACTCGTCCTTCACCGTCACGCTCGGCGCGCCCACCGAGACCCTGACCTCGCACGGCGCGACGATCACCTGGACGGGTGAGGGGACGGGCACGCTGATCGCCTCGGCGAACGGCGTGGAAGTGATCCGCGTCGCCATCAACGGCTCGGGCCACTACGACGTGACCCTGTCCGGTCCGATCGACCATCCGGTCGCCAACGCCGAAGACGCGGTGAGCATCGTCGTGCCGGTCGCCGTCAACGACGGATCCGGCGGCACCGACTCGAGCAGCCTGACCATCTCCATCGAAGACGACTCCCCGTCCGTCTCCCCGACGGCGGGCCCGGATGGCGACGTGACGACGCTGACGCAGGATCACGACACCATCGGCGCGGCCCACGACACGGCCAGCGCCGACTTCAGCGTGGTCTTCGACGGCACGAGCGCCTATGGCGCCGACGGGGCGGGCACGACGGTCCGCACCTATGCGCTGAGCCTCACCGCGGCTAACGGCGCGGCGAGCGGCCTGTCGAGCGACGGCCACGCCATCTACCTCTACCAGGTCGGCAGCGAGATCGTCGGCTCGACCTCGGCGACCGGCGACGGGGTGAACGGCGACAACACCATCTTCACGCTCGACGTCGACGTGAACTCCGGCGTGGTCACCCAGACCCAGTACGCGGAGATCGACCACCCGCTGCCGGGCTCGTCGAGCAACTACGACAGCCAGATCGTCTCCCTGGCCGACGGGCTGGTGCGGCTGACCGCCACGACCACGGTCACCGACTACGACAACGACACCGTCTCGGGTTCCGAGCACATTGACCTCGGCGGCAACATCCAGTTCGCCGACGACGGCCCCTCCGTCGTGGTCGTGGCCAACTCCGACGCCGAGCTGTCGCTGACCACCCAGGATCACGAAACCATCGGCTCGGCCTTCGACACCGCCACGGGCGATGTGTCGGGTCTGTTCACCGTCACGCCCGACTACGGCGCCGACGGGCCGGGCACGAATTCGCTGTCCTACTCGATAACCCTGCTGGTCGCCCAAGGCACGAGCAGCGGCCTGTCGAGCGACGGCGCCACCATCTACCTCTACGACGTTGGCGGCGTGATCACGGGTTCGACCTCGGCGAACGCCGACGGCGTCTCCGGCGCGAACACCATCTTCACGCTGCAGGTCGATCCGTCGGGCGTCGTCACCTCGACCCAGTACGCCGAGATCGACCACCCGCTGCCGGGCGACACGAGCAACTACGACACCCAGCTGGCGACGCTCGCCAACGGCCTCGTCGGCGTGACGGCGAGCGACACCATCACCGACGGCGACGGCGACACGGCGACGGACTCGCAGACCATCGACCTCGGCGGCAACGTCCACTTCGCCGACGATGGCCCCTCGGTGACGGTGCGCGCCGGCTCCGACGCGGAAGCCGCCACGCTGACGCAGGACCACGACACACTCAGCGGTCCCGACACCGCGACCGCCGACTTCAGCGCCGTCTTCACCTCCGTGGTCGACTTTGGCGCCGACGTTCCGGGCACCAGCAGCACGACCTACACGCTGAGCCTCGTCGGCGCGCAGGGCGAGGACTCCGGCCTCACGACCGACGGCCACGCGATCTACCTCTATAATGTGGACGGCGACATCGTCGGCTCGACCTCGACGACCGCGGGCGGCGTCGGCGATGCGAACACCGTCTTCACCCTGACGGTCGACGACGCCGGCGTCGTCACCCAGACCCAGTACGCCGAGATCGACCACCCGCTGCCGGGCGACACCGCCAACTACGACAGCCAGGTCACCTCGCTGGCCAACGGGCTGGTGAACCTGACGGCGACGACCACGGCCACGGACTACGACGGCGACACCGCCACGGCCTCGCAAAGCGTGGACCTCGGCGGCAACGTCCAGTTCGCCGACGACGGCCCCTCGATGACCGTGACTCTGGGTTCGGACTCGGGCGTCACCCTGACGACCCAGGACCACGACACCCTGGCCGGCCCCGACACCGCGACCGCCGACGTCTCGAGCGTCTTCACCGTCACGCCGAACTATGGGGCGGACGTTCCCGGCTCGACCGGCACGACCTACGCCATGACTCTGCTGGCGGCCCAAGGCTCCGACAGCGGCCTGACCAGCCACGGCGCGACCATCTACCTCTATGACGTGGGCGGCACGATCGTCGGCTCGACCTCGGCGACGGACATCGGCGTCGGTCTGGACAACACCGTCTTCACCCTGGCGGTGGACGGCTCCGGGACGGTCACCCAGACCCAGTACGCGCCCATCGACCACGCGCTGCCGGGCGACACCAGCAACTACGACGCCCAGCTCGCCACGCTCGCCAATGGGCTGGTCGGCGTCACCGCCACGGCCACCGCGACCGACTACGACGGCGACACCGCGACGGCCTCGCAGACCGTAGACCTCGGCGGCAACGTCAACTTCGCCGACGACGGCCCCTCCATCTCCCCGACGGTGGATCCCGACGACAGCGTGGTCATGCTGACCCAGGACCACGAGACCATCGGCGCGGCCTTCGACACGGCGACCGGCGACTTCAGCCTCCTGTTCGACGGCGCCTCATCGTACGGCGCGGACGGTCCGGGAAGCATGGACCGCACCTACGCGCTCAGCCTGACCGTCGCCCAAGGCTCGGCGAGCGGGCTCACGAGCGGTGGGAACACCGTCTACCTCTACCAGGACGGCGACACGATCGTCGGGTCGACCTCGGCGACAGTAGGCGACGTCTCGGGCGCGAACACCGTCTTCACGCTGCAGGTGGACACGAGCGGCACGGTCACCTCGACCCAGTACGCCGAGATCGACCACCCGCTGCCCGGCGATACGAGCAACTACGACAGCCAGGTGATCTCGCTCGCCAACGGTCTGGTCCAGCTGACCGCCACCACGACGGTCACCGATTTCGACGGCGACACGGCCACGGGCGACGAGCACGTCGACCTGGGCGGCAACGTCCAGTTCGCCGACGACGGCCCCTCCGTGACGGTGAGGGCGTCGTCCGACGCCGAACTGTCGGTGACCACCCAGGATCACGAGACCATCGGCGCCGCCTTCGACACGGCGAGCGCGGACGTCTCGGGCCTGTTCACGGTGGTGAGCGACTACGGCGCCGACATCCCCGGCACGAACTCGCTGACCTACTCGATGACCCTGCTGGTGGCCGAAGGCGCGAGCAGCGGCCTGTCGAGCGGCGGACAGACCATCTACCTCTATCAGGACACCAACGGCGTGGTCATCGGCTCGACCTCGGCCACCGAAGGCGACGTCTCGGGCGCCAACACCATCTTCACGCTGCAGGTGGACTCCTCAGGCACGGTGCTCTCGACCCAGTACGCCGAGATCGACCACCCGCTGCCGGGCGATGCGAGCAACTACGACACCCAGCTGGCCACGCTGGCCAACGGGCTCGTGGGCGTGACCGCAACCGACACAGTCACCGACTACGACGGCGATCACGCGACGGCCAGCCAGACCATCGATCTCGGCGGCAACATCCACTACGCCGATGACGGCCCCTCGATCACGGTGACGCTGGGCTCGGACTCAGGCGTCGACCTGACCACCCAGGACCACGAGACCATCGGCGCGGCCTTCGACACCGCCACCGCCGATGTGTCGAGCGTCTTCACCGTCACGCCGAACTTCGGCGCCGACGTTCCGGGCTCGACGAACACCACCTACTCGATGACCCTGCTGGTGGCGGACGGCGCCGACAGCGGCCTCTCAAGCCACGGCTCGACCATCTACCTCTACGACGTGGACGGCACGATCGTCGGCTCGACCTCGGCGACGGCGATCGACGTCGGCTCGGCCAATACCATCTTCACCCTGCAGGTGGACGCCTCCGGCACGGTGACCCAGACGCAGTTTGCGCAGATCGACCACGCGCTGCCGGGCGACACGAGCAACTACGACGCCCAGCTCGCCACGCTCGCCAACGGGCTCGTCGGCGTCACCGCCACGGCCACCGCGACCGACTACGACGGCGACACCGCCACGGCCTCGCAGACCGTGGACCTGGGCGGCAACGTCCACTTCGCCGATGACGGTCCCTCGGTCAGCACGAGCGCCGGATCCGACGCCGAAGTGGTCGCGCTGACGCAGGACCATGAAACCATCGGCGCGGCCTACGACACGGCCACGGCCGACTTCAGCGCCGTCTTCGGCGCCGCGGCGAGCTACGGCGCCGACGGCCCGGGCACGACGGCCACGACCTATACGCTCAGCCTGACGGTTGCGGACGGCACGTCCAGCGGCCTCTCCAGCGGCGGCCAGACCATCTACCTCTATGATGTGGGCGACACGATCGTCGGCTCGACCTCGGCGACGGCGCTCGATGTCGGCCCTGCGAACACCGTCTTCACGCTGGAAGTGGACGGCTCGGGCGTCGTCACCTCGACGCAGTACGCCGAGATCGACCACCCGCTGCCGGGCGACACGAGCAACTACGACAGCCAGGTCGCCTCGCTCGCCAACGGCCTCGTCCAGCTGAGCGCCACGACGACGGTCACCGACTATGACGGCGACACCGCGACGGGGACCTCAAGCGTGGACCTGGGCGGCAACATCCAGTTCGCCGACGACGGCCCGTCCGTCACCGTCACCCTGGGCTCCGACACGGGCGTCACCCTGACGACCCAGGACCACGAGACCATCGGCTCGGCCTTCGACACGGCCACCGCCAGCGTCGCGAGCGTCTTCACGGTCACGCCGGACTACGGCGCCGACGTTCCCGGCTCGACGACCACTACCTACGAAATGACCCTGCTGGTCGCCGAAGGCGCGAGCAGCGGCCTGTCGAGCGCCGGTCAGACGATCTACCTCTATCAAGACATCAACGGCGTGGTCGTCGGATCGACGTCCGCCACCGAAGGCGGCGTCTCGGGCGCCAACACCGTCTTCACCCTGGCGGTCGACAGCTCCACCGGCCTGGTCACCCAGACCCAGTACGCCGAGATCGACCACGCGCTGCCGGGCGATACGAGCAACTACGACGCTCAGCTGGCCACCCTGGCCAACGGCCTCGTGGGCGTCACCGCCACGGCGACCTCGACGGACTACGACGGCGACATCGCGACGGATCATCAGACGGTGGACCTGGGCGGCAACGTCCGCTTCGCCGACGACGGTCCGTCGGTCGACGTGACCACGACCTCCGATGCAGCGGTGGTCGCCCTGACGCAGGACCATGAGACCATCGGTGCGGCGTTCGACACGGCGACGGCCGACTTCAGCTCCGTCTTCCACGCCACCACTGCCTACGGCGCCGACATCCCCGGCTCTGTCAGCACGATCTACACGCTGAGCCTGGCCGTCGCCGACGGAACGAGCAGCGGCCTGTCGAGCGACGGCGCGACCATCTACCTCTACGAGGCGGGCGGCGTGATCACCGGTTCGACCTCGGCCACGGAAGGCGGCATCTCGGGGGCGAACACCATCTTCACCCTGACGGTCGACGGCTCCGGCGTCGTCACCTCGACCCAGTACGCCGAGATCGACCACTCGCTTCCCGGCGATACGAGCAACTACGACAGCCAGGTCGCCTCGCTCGCCAACGGGCTGGTGAACCTGACCGCGACCACCACGGCCACGGACTACGACGGCGACACGGCCACCGACTCCGCGACCATCGACCTCGGCGGCAACATCCAGTTCGCCGACGACGGTCCGTCGGTGACGGTGACGAAGGGCTCGGACTCCGGCGTCGTGCTGGCGACCCAGGACCACGACACCATCGGCGCCGCGTTCGACACCGCGACCGCCAGCGTGGCCAGCGTCTTCACCGTCACGCCGAACTACGGGGCGGACGGCCCAGGCACGACCAGCACGACCTACGCCATGACGCTCCTCGTCGCCGCCGGCACGAGCAGCGGCATGTCGAGCGATGGCCATACGATCTACCTGTATGACATCGGCGGCGTGATCACCGGCTCGACCGCCGCCACGGTCGGCACGGTCAGCTCGGCCAACACCATCTTCACCCTGGCGGTCGACAACTCGACGGGCCTGGTCACCCAGACCCAGTACGCCGAGATCGACCACAGCCTGCCTGGCGATACCAGCAACTACGACGCTCAGCTGGCGACGCTCGCGAACGGCCTGGTCGGCGTCACGGCCACAGCCATCACCACGGACGGCGACGGCGACACCGCGACGGACCAGCAAACGGTGGACCTGGGCGGCAACGTCAGCTTCGCCGACGACGGCCCCTCGACCAGCAGCAACAACACCGTCCTGCTGGACGATGACGCGCTGTCCGGCGGCAACCCGGGCGGTACGGGCGACGATGTGGACTCGCAGTACGCCACCGGCACGCTCGGACACGACTACGGCGCCGACGGCGCGGGCACGGTGCTGCTGACCGGCACGTCGACCCTGCCGACCGGCTTCACCTCGTCGGTGTCGAACGGCGGTCAGACCCTGACCATCTACCAGGGCGCCACGGCGGTCCTGCAGGTGCAGCTCACCAACACCACGAGCGGCGCCTACACGGTCACCCAGCTTGCGCCCATCGACCACCCGATCACCGGGACCGAGGACAATCTCGAATTCACCGTCACCTACCAGACCAAGGACGGCGACGGCGACACGGCCAACGGTTCGCTCACGATCAACGTGGACGACGACAGCCCCGTGATCACGTCTTCGGGCGACATCACCGGCATGACCGGCCAGACCGGCTCGGGTACGCTGGCCTTCTCAGTCGGCGCGGACCATGTCGCCACCGACGACCTCACCGCCTACCTCTCGGTCAGCCTGAGCGGTTCGGTGGGAACGGGCTCGATCAGCGACGTGCACGTCACGGCCGACGCGACGGCCTCGACCTCGGCGCTGGCGGTCTACGACATCAGCTTCGTCTATGCGCCGAACCCGGCCGATCCGCTGACGACGGTGACCGAGACCGGCACGCTGACCTTCGATGGCTCGACCTATTCGATCGCGCTGGACGATCCGATCCAGAGCTACTCGATCAGCCACACCGCCAACATCATCGCCCAGTGGAGCTACGACGCTCCGGGCATGGCCGGCGGGTCGAAGGAGATCCAGGTCACGGAGCTGGCCAACGACTTCTTCGTCGAGTTCCAGGGCTACCACCAGACCGGCGGCGGCGGCGGTGTTCCGATCACCTCGGGCGGTGACTCCACGTACACCCCCGGCGAGACCCTGATCGCCGCGCAGACCAGTGTGACGATCAGCTCCACGGCGGACGGCGTCGGCGGCAACACGATCCAGAACGGCGACGTCCTGGACATGAACTTCTACACCGACGACCCGATCGCCCATCCGGCCACGGCGGATCAGACCTATGCCTCGGAAATCTTCCTGAAGTTCGACGGCATCGGCGCTTCCGACGACCTGGTGGTCATCCTGAAGCTCTACGACCCGGACACCCACGCGACCACCACCCGCGCGATCGTGGTGGATTCGGGAGACATCTACCGCAACACCGACACCATCCCGTCGGGCTACGGCGTCACGCTGGATAACAACGACGGCCTCGTGATCATCCAGGCCAACGACTACAACGTGAACGTCGGCGACAACTGGGTCATCACGGGCGCCCAGGTGCTGTCCTCGACGGACGGCATCTCCGGCTCGGGCATCGACCTGAACCGGGCGGTCGGACCGAGCGGCGGCAGCTCCGGCACGGAGTCGTTCGCGACCTCGTCCAACGACACCGACGTCCTGAAGATCACCGACATCGGCTTCGTGGCGACCACCACCACCACCGAAGCGCTGCACCTGCAGCTCGACGTGACGGTGACCGACCACGACGGCGATACGGTCAGCCAGACGGTCTACGTCAACCCTGTCGCCCCGCCGGTCGCGCTCGACCTCAACGGCGACGGCCTCCAGTTCGTCGACCAGTCGGCGGGCGTGCACTTCGACTACTTCGGCAACGGCGAGAGCCAGTCCACCGCCTGGGTCGGACCGCACGACGGCCTGCTGGCCATCGACCTTAACGGCGACGGCAAGGTCAACGACGGCACGGAGATCGTCTTCGCCGTCGGCGGCTCGACCGACCTGGAAGGCGTGCGCCTCGCCTACGATACGAACCACGACGGCGTGCTGAACGCGGCCGACGCGGACTTCGCCAAGTTCGGCGTCTGGCAGGACGCCAACTCCAACGGCGTCTGCGATCCGGGCGAGTTCAAGTCGCTCGCCGAGGCGGGCATCGTCAGCATCAACCTCACCACCACGGAAGGCTCCGCCTACACCGCGGCGGACGGGCAGGTGACGGTGAACGGCACGACGACCTTTACCTGGTCGAACGGGACCACGGGCACGGTCGGCGACGTCTCCTTCGCGATCTCGCCGGCCAACGACGACAGGATCGTGGAGCAGGCCCAGCGCGGCTTCGCCACAGCCTCGGCCGGCTACACCTCGAGCCTGGTGGCGGCGAGCCTCGTCGCGGCGACGGCCGCGGCCTTCGCCCACGATGTGGCGCCGACGCTGAACGACGGCGGCGATGTCCATACGGTCAGCACGGCGGCGGTGTCCTCGACGCCGGCTCCGATCGAGGCGCCGACGCACTCGACCGCTCCGGCCGTCGACCACTTCGCGGCTCCGACCAAGGACGCGGCGGCGCAGTCCGACGCGCCGCACACAGAGAGCCACGAGAGCGCGGCGGACCACGCCTCGGTCGCTTCGGAAGCCGACAGCCACGCGCAGATGTCGAGCCTGCTCGACGCCAGCCACGACGCTCCGGCGACGAACGCCCCGGTGGTCATGGACAGCGTCCAGATGCCGGTCATCAACGCAGCGGCCATCGCGCCGGCGGCGCCCGGAGCGGCGAACGCGGCCCCACCGGGCGCGGCCCAGGTCGCGCACGTGGCGGAGGTCCTGGCCGACGCCCTGCATGGCGGCGAGCCTGGCGCGGTCAGCATCGACCACCTGCTTTCGAGCCTGCCGGCTGCGGACGCCAGGCCGATGCTGCTGGCCGAGACGGGAGCCGACGGCCACGCGGACGCGGCGCTGCTCACGGCCATCGCGCATGCCCAGTTCGCCACCATCGGTTTGGAGGCCTCGTACCTAGTGCAACACGACAGCGTACCGGTGAACCACGCCTGAGCCGCTGAAGGGGCTGGCGGTTTTTGAGAGCTGAGAGAGGGGCTTATGAAGACGAAGAACCAGACCGTGTTGGCGGTCGCTGCGATGGCCTGTTCGGCCATTGCGACGGCCGCTCACGCGACACCGAGATCCCCCATCCTTGATGCCGGATCGGTCAGCGCCATCCGCGGTGAAGTGGAGCAGCGCTATAACGCCGCCGTGGCGGCCAGCCAGGCGCCGGACGTCGTGGGGTCCTCGGACACCCGCTACATCTGGGCCTCCGAAGCGAAGGTCGCCTGCGGCATCGCCATCGGCTTCCTCAAGACCAGCACGGTCGACGAGGAGAGCATCAACAAGTGCGACGACTTCTCCCGGCGCATGACGATGGTCGCTCCGCCGCCTCCGCCTCCGCCGCCCCCCCCGGTGGCCCAGGCGCCTCTGCCGCAGTGCACGGTCACCATGCCGATCGTCATCTACTTCGGCTGGGACGTGGACACGCCGCCGGCGGAGTCCGACGCGGTCATCGCCCAGACGGCTCAGTCGATGAGCGCCTGCGGCTGGCATAGCCTGAGCCTCGCCGGCCACGCCGACCGCTCCGGCTCGGCCCGCTACAACCAGGGCCTGTCGCAGCGCCGCGCCAACAACGTCGCCGCCAAGCTGGCGGGAGCGGGCGTGGGTTCGGACGCCATTTCCATCAAGGCCTACGGCGAGTCTTCGCCGGCCGTGCAGACGCCGGACGGGGTGCGCGAGCCCCTGAACCGCCGCGTCGAGATCACGGCTCAATAAGTCGGGAGTTGAGACCATGACCATCAGGAACTTCAAGAGATGGGCGGTAGCTCTCCCGAGCGCCCTCGTCCTCAGCGCTGCGGCGGCCGGTCAGGCCTATGCGGTCGACATGCGGGAAGCCATCGAGGCGGCCATCGCCTCCAACCCGCAGATCAACCAGGCTGAGCAGAACAAGCAGGCCATCGAGTTCGAGCGCAAACAGGCGCAAGGGCTCTACCTGCCCAAGGTCGACGTCGAGGTGAACGGCGGCGTGCGCCGTCTCGAAAACCCGACGCGGCGTCTGCTCGGACTGGACAAGGAAGACCTCAACCCGGTGGAAGGCGATCTCTCGGTCACCCAGACGCTGTTCGACTCGGGCGCCCGCCGCTCGGAGCTGCAACGCCAGGCCTCCCGCACCGACGGCGCCGCCGAACGCGTCTCCGAACGCAGCGAGTTCATCGCGCTGGAAGTGGTGCGGACCTACCTGAACTACCTGCTGCAACAGCGGCTGGTGGCCATCGCCCAGGACAACATCGCCTTCCACGAGAAGCTGGCCGGCGACCTGGGCGAAGGGGTCAGGCAAGGCTCGATCAGCATCGCCGATCAGCAACAGGCTGAAGAGCGGCTGCAGGCCTCGCATGCTCGCCAGACGGAAGCGCAGGAAGACCTGGTCAACGCCGGGATCGAGTTCATGGAGCTCACCGGCATCCCGATCGACCAGGTGACCATGCCCGATCCGGTGACGGGGGCTCTGCCCACGACGCTCGACCAGGCCGTCCAGCTCGCCCGCACCCAGAACCCGAAGGTGCTGGAAGCCATGGCCGACGTTGACGCCGCCAACGCGGTGGTCCGCGCCGCCCGCGCCGATCTCGGCCCGAAGGTGTCGATCGAAGCCCGCGCCCGCCGCGGCCACGACATCGACGGCTTCGAGGGCGACACCACCGACCTGCAGGCCCTGCTGGTGCTCCGCTGGACGCTCTACAACGGCGGCATCAACAGCGCGAACGTGCAGGAACAGGTCCGCCGCGCCAGCGAGGCCCGCTACCGTCTCCATGAGATGTCGCGCGAGGCCGAGACCGACGTGCGCACCGCCTGGAACCGGCGTGAGAACCAGCAGTCGCTCATGGGCCAGTTGGACCAGCAGGCCCGCGTCACCGACGACCTGGTGATCTCCTACCGGGAGCAGTTCAACGTCGGCCGCCGGTCGCTGCTGGACGTGCTCGACGCCGAAAACACCCGCCACAACGTGCAGGTGGAGCGTGAGACGGCCCGGTTCGCCGAGATCTTCGCCGAGTACAAGGTGCTGGCGGCCACCCACCAGCTCCTGAAGACCCTGAACATCCCCGAGCCGAAGGACGCCAATCCCTACGCGCGGGCGAGGTTCAATGTCGAACCGACTCCGCCGGCCGAGCTCTGGGCTCGCCGGTACCCCGATCGGGCCCAGTAGAACCCCCTCGGGCCCGGGCCGGTCAGACGCATAGAACAGGGAAGTAAGTTGTGAGTACCGCCGAAGCCTTTCCGCAGCTCCACGCTGCTGCGCAGGACGATCCGGTCCTCGAGTGCGTTACCTTCCTGGCCAAGCGATTTGACCGGCCTTCCTCGCCGGTGGTCCTGACGGCCGGCCTGGCGCTCTCCGACACGGGTAAGCTGCCGTTCCACCAGATCGAGGCGGCGCTGGAGCACATCGGCATCCGCACCGATGTGGTCCGCCGCCCGCTCCGGCGCTGGAAGGCGGCCGACACCCCGGCGATCCTCGACCTCGTGGACGGCCACGCGGTGGTCATGCTCGAGGTGAAGGGCGGGCAGGGGCTGATCCACGATCCCCGCCGCACCGAGGACGTCTGGATCGACCTCCTCAAGCTGGAAGAAAGCTACCGGGGTACGGCGGTCATCGTCGAAGCCGACCCGACCCGCGACCGCGAGAACGAGCGGCCCTGGGTGAAGGCCGCGCGCGCCCACTGGTTCTGGAGCGAGATCTGGAAGGTGCGACGCAGCTTCGGCTACGTCGCCATGGCCGCGGCGGTGATCAACCTGCTCGCGTTTGCGATGCCGCTCTTCACGATGAACGTCTACGACCGGATCATTCCGAACCGGGCGCAGGCGAGCCTCTGGGTGCTGGCTCTGGGCGTGCTGCTGGCCATGGGGCTGGAGTTCACCCTGCGCATCGCCCGCGCCCAGCTGATCGACGAGATCGGCCGCGAGACCGACGCGCGCCTCTCGCAGAAGCTGTTCGAGAAGGTGATGAACATCCCGCTGCTGGAGCGCGCCGGCAGCACGGGCGCCTTCGCGCGGCGGATTTCCGAATACGAAGTCGTCCGCGACTTCTTCGCCTCCACCACGGTCGTCCTGTGCGTGGACATGATCTTCATGGTCCTGTTCCTGGCCATGATCGCCGTGCTGGCGGGGCCGCTGGTGCTGGTGCCGATTGCGGGCATCGCCATCATGGTTTCGGCCGGCCTCACCCTCCAGAAGGCGATGAGCCAGGTCTCGAAGGACGCCCAGGCCGACGCCAGCCTGCAGCACTCGGTGCTGGTCGAATCCATCGGCGGGATCGAGACGCTGAAGGCCTCCCGCGCCGAAGGCGTGATGCTGGGCCGCTGGCGCCGCTACGCCCAGACGAGCGCGGCCACCCAGGAGCGGCTGAGGAAGCTGACCGCCGTCGCCGTGAACATGGCGTCGATCTCGCAGCAGTTCATCACCATCGGCCTGATCGTCGGCGGCTTCTACATGTTCAACTCCGGCAAGATCTCCATGGGCGCGATCATCGCGCTCGTGATGCTGGCCGGCCGCGCCCTGGCCCCTGTCGGCCAGTTCGCCTTCCTGATGACCCGAGCCCGCCAGGCGATGGTGACGCTCGACACCCTCCAGACGCTGATGGAAGGGGCCGACGAGCGGGCGCAGGCCGCCAAGAGCGTTGTGCCGACGCTCGGCCGCGGCGAGATCAAGCTGGAGCACGTCAGCTTCCGTTATCCGAACGCCAGTTCGGACTCGCTCTCCGACATCAACCTGGTCATCCAGCCGGGCGAAAAGATCGGCGTCATCGGCCGCGTGGCCTCGGGCAAGTCGACGCTGGGCCGGGTGCTCTGCGGTCTCTATCCGCCGACCGACGGCTCGATGCTGGTCGATAACCTCGACAGCCGCCAGTACCACCCGCACGAGCTGCGCCAGGAATTCCGCTTCGTCGGCCAGGACGCCGAGCTGTTCAGCGGCTCGGTGCGCGACAACCTCGTGCTCGGCGGCGCTGACGCCGACGACGAGGACCTGGTCGAGGCGGTGAAGCGCTCCGGCGCCGACATGTTCATCGCCCGCGACGCCTCCGGGTTCGACCTGAGCGTCGGCGAGCGCGGGCGCAGGCTGTCCGGCGGCCAGCGGAGCTTCCTCGTGCTGGCCCGCGCGCTGGTGCGGCCGAGCAAGCTGCTGTTCCTCGACGAACCCACCGGCGCCATGGACACCCAGACCGAGCGCTGGTTCATCGAGGCGCTGCACAAGGGGCTTGGCAAGGACCAGACGCTGGTCGTCTCGACCCATCGTCACGCGATGCTCTCCATCGTCGACCGCCTGCTGGTCATCGACCAGGGCCGCATCATCGCCGACGGTCCGAAGGACCAGGTGCTGAAGGCGCTCTCCGACGCCGCTCGTGAACCGCGGAGGGCGACGGCATGAGCATCCGCCACCACCTCCTGCATCCCGGACCCATCGTCCTGTCGGTCGCCATCGTCATGGGCGTGACGGGCGTCAGCGCCGGCCACGAACTCTTCGGCCGCCTCAAGCCGCGCGAGCCCCAAGCCGTGCGCGCCATCGAAGCCGCCCAACCGAGCGCCGAAGACGAGCAGGCGCTTGCGGCGCTGTCCGAAGCCCAGGCTCCCGCCGCCGACCCGAACACAGCGCTGCGGATCAACGCCTCTCTTCCGTACTCGAAGACGCCCGTCGAAGCCGCCCGCCCGTTCTTCGCGCCGGCCGGCAGGGACCAGGCCACGGCGCTCGATTGCATGACCGCGGCCGTCTATTACGAAGCCGGTTTCGAGCCCGCCGATGGCGAGCGGGCAGTGGCCCAGGTGGTGCTGAACCGCCTGCGCCACCCCGCCTTCCCGAAGACCGTCTGCGGCGTGATCTACCAAGGCGCGCCCTACGCCGGCTGCCAGTTCAGCTTCGCCTGCGACGGCTCGCTGGGACACGCGCCCGACCCCGTCGCCTGGCGCCGCGCCCGCAAGGTCGCCGCCGAGGCGCTGGCGGGCCACGTGATGGCCGCCGTCGGCGAGGCCACGCACTACCACGCCGACTATGTCGCCCCCGTCTGGGCGCCGAAGCTCGCCAAAATCACGCAGATCGGCGCGCACATCTTCTATCGCTGGCCGGGCAGCTGGGGCCGTCGGGGCGCCTTCACCGGCCGCTACGTGGGCGGCGAGCGCGCCTTCGACCGCTCGCTGCTGGTCCGCGTGAGCAACGATACGCCCGCCGCGGCGCCGCCCGATCCGACCGACCGCCACGCGCCGAACGATGTCGGCGGCCGTCTCGATCCGACCGTCGGCTGGCGGCTTTCCGATCCCGCGCCCGCGACCTCCGCCATGGCGGCGGTGCTCTCGGGGCAAGGCAATGCGGCGCAGGCGGCCGCCGCGCCAGTGCAGAATTCCGAGGGTTAAGCCGTGACCGTCAGTTCCCCAGCCATCCGCCAGAAGCGCCCCGGCTACATCTCCGACGCCAAGGCCTGGGCCAAGATCCTGATCGAGGACATCCGCGCCCTGCATGGCTCGCGCCTGATCATCGCCGCCTGCGCCGCGGGCTTCGTCGTCTTTGCCGTGTGGGCCGCCTTCGCCCAGGTGGACGAGGTCACCAAGGGGACGGGGAAGATCATCCCGTCCAGCAAGGCCCAGATCATCCAGGCCGCCGCGCCGGCCACCATCAAGGAAATCCTGGTCCGCGCCGGCCAGAGCGTCAGGAAGGGCCAGCTGCTGGTCCGCCTCGACGATACCGAAAGCTCCTCCGAGCTCGGTCAGATCCAGGCGGAGAACGAGTCGCTCGCCGCCCGCGCCGCCCGGCTGAACCAGGAAGGGCAGGGCGAGCAGTTCGGCTGCCCTGAAAGCGTCAAGGCGACGAACCCCGAGGCCTGCGCCGACGAGGCCGTGCTCAATCAGGTCCGCCAGAGCGCGCTGCAGAGCAAGCTCTCGGCGCTCAGCGCCGCCGTCGAACAGCGCCGCCGCGACCTCTCCGAGGCCCAGGCCACCGCCGGCAGTCTGCGCAAGAGCCTCGACCTAGCGCAGAACCAGGTGAACATGCTGCAACCGCTGGCCGCCAAGTCCATCGTGCCGCAGACCGAGCTGCTGCAGGCCCAGCGCGACGCCCAGGACATTCAGGGCCGTCTCGCCGCCGCCAACGAAGCCATCTCCCGCTCCGCCGCGGCCGTCCGCGAGGCGCAGGCCCAGATGTCCGAAGCCAACCTCGAGTTCCGCCAGCAGGCCCTCGACGAGGCGAACCAGCTCAACGCCAAGATGGCGGTGAACGAGGAATCCCTGCGCGGCGCCGCCGGAAAGCTGGAGCGCACCGAGGTCCGCTCGCCCGTGAACGGGGTGGTCAACGACGTGCAGATCACCACCGTCGGCGGCTTCGTGAACGCCGGCCAGAAGATGATGGAAGTCGTGCCCGCCGGCGAAAAGCTACTGGTCGAGGCGCGGGTGAAGCCCCGCGACATCGCCTTCATCCACGTGGGCGACCCGGCGATGGTGAAGGTGACGGCCTACGACTTCTCGATCTACGGCGGGCTGAAGGGGAAGGTCGTCAACGTCTCGGCCGACAGCATCTACGACGAGCAGGCCAAGGAGGCCTATTTCACGGTCGTGGTCGAAACCGACCAGTCGTACCTCAAGTCAGGCTCGCGCCGCCTGCCGATCACGCCCGGCATGGTGACCGACACCGAGATCATCACTGGGCACAAGAGCGTGCTGGCCTACCTGCTCAAGCCCGTGAACAAGGCCCGCAGCGAGGCGCTCCGCGAACGCTAGGGTCCGTACTCAATTGAAGCACAACAGCTTCAAACAATTACCGTTTCCCCGGCGAAGGCCGGGGCCCAGCCTGACACACAGACGCTGATTGGAAGGGCTCTGAGCTGTTGGAGCCCGCCGTCAGCGTAGTTCCATCTGGATCCCGGCCTTCGCCGGGACAATCGGAATTGAGTCCGGACCCTAGCGGGCGCCGGGGGTCAGGGGCGCGGTCGAGGCCAGCGTCATCTGCGGCCGCTCGGCGCTGAAGCCGTGGATCCAGCTGCCTTCGGAGTTGAAGGTCAGGATCGGGCGATAGTCGCTCACCTGGCCCTGCGGCAGCACCTTGTCGGTGTTGGAGTCCAGGATCACGAAGCCCGCATTCGTGCGCACCGCCAGCACCGCGTGGTCGGCGTGGCGCACCAGGTCGCGGACGATCACCAGATAGAGGTCGCGCTGCGGCACGCCCATGGCGCGCAGGATCTGCATCTTGGCGATGGCGAAGTCCTCGCAGTCGCCCTTGCCGCGACGCAGCGACTCCGACGCGTTCGCCCAGTAGTCCGGGCGGCCGTAGACCCTGCTGTCGTCGGCATAGGTGATGGCGTGGTTCACCCAGCGGTTCACCGTCTGCAGCTGCTGGGCCCGGTCAGTGTAGCTCGCGCGGATCAGGCCCGAGGCCGCACCGTCCGAGTGGCTGACCCGCCGCCACTGGGCGTCGAGCCGGGTGTTGGCGACCTTGATCGCCTTCGAGCCGAACAGGTCGGGCGTGCTGCCCATCGGCTCGGCGCGGGCCGGGCGCGAGAACACCGCCGGCTGCATGTAGCCGCCCACCTGGAACGCCGCCGGGGAGGGGGCGGGCGCCAGGACCACCGGGAGCGTGCGGCCGGACTGCCGCGCCTCGATCATGGCCAGCGCGCTCGGCTGTCCGCCGAGGATCGCCGAAGACTTGGCGAGCGCGAGGAGGTCGGCGCCGGCGATCGTCTGCGCGGCCGCCGGGGAAGCCGCCAGCAACGCGGCCCCGAGAGCGCTCGCGAAATACTTGGCAAGGGTGCGGTTTACTTGGGTCATACGCGACATCTTCAACCGCAGTTGCTAAGTCGCGCTTTAGAAGTATGGTGAGCGCAAGCATAATAATCATGGTTTCCGAACCATGACTTTACTTGCGAAGTCTTCAGGCTTTGGAAAGCATGATGTACGGCGCGTTTACGCCGAACCGGCCGCCGAACCTGTGAGCCCACCCCTGGCGCCCCCTGATGCGGTCATCAGCCGACGCCTATAGTGACGCCCCACTACTAACAAACGATGACCTGCAAATTCAGTAAGTCGAGTGCGGGGTACGGTAAAGCTCGCCATTACTCATACGCGGGAAAAAGCGGCGGGATCTCTCCCGCCGCTTCCTCGGCAGACCTGACGTACGCTCAGGCAGCCGCCTTCCAGGCCGGCTCCAGCGCCACGTGCGGCGGGCACTCGGCGACCTCGCCGACCGGCAGCCCCGCCAGCTCGTTGGCGAAGCCGTGGTTCACGTCGCGGTGGTGGGCCTCGTCGGCGCGGACGACCTCGACCACGTCCCGCAGGGTCGCATCGGCCGGCAGGTTCCAGTAGCGCCTGGCGATCTCCGGCGCCGGCACGTTGGCCGAGCGGCCCTCGTCGATCTCGGCGAGGTAGTGGGTGTAGCTGATCACCGCCTCTTCCTCGAAGTAGCCCACCACCCGGTGCGCCGTCTTCGGCGACACGACGTAGAGGCCGAAGAAGAACAGGTAGAAGACCCACTGCACCGCCACGATCACGAACCGCTCGAACAGCGTCGGCTGCGAGATCTCGATGAAGGTCATCAGGTGCATGCGCTCGTTTTCGGCCTCGTCCATCAGCGTCTTGATCCAGCCGCGGTCGTCGCACATGCGGCGCAGGCACTTCAGGTGGTTGAGCGTCGCCCCGACCATGCCGGGCACCGCCGCCACCGTCTCCAGCACCACCGCCCGGTGCCCGTAGCGCTTCGCAAAGAAGGTGTCGGCGCAGAAGCGCAGCAGCTTGGTGAACCCGAACGCGATCCGATCGGAAACGCCGCGCACCTGGTGGTGCACGCTCAGATCGATGGCGGGAGCGGTGAAGGGCATGTCGATTACCTCCGTTACGAGTACGGAGCGTGATAAAGCCTCGCGCCACGACCCAACATTCCGGCCGATTGCTTACGGGGAAGTACGTATCGCAGCGGAAAAGAACATCTTGCGAACGTGGAACAAAGCGGGTACGGCTAAGTCATCGACGGGGGCTCGCCGATTCCTTGTGGAGCGCCGGTCGGGTTGGCGGAATCATGGGTATAAGGGCGGGACAGATGACACAGGCGGCTTTGAGGCTCGTGGGTAGAGAAGACGCAGACAAGCAGCGGGCCCTGGAAGCCGCGCTCGCACAGATCGACCGGGCGTTCGGCAAGGGCTCGGTGATGAAGCTGGGCGACAAGGGCAAGATCGTGGAGATCGAGTCCGTGTCGACGGGCTCGCTCGGCCTCGACCTCGCGCTCGGCATCGGCGGCCTGCCCAAGGGCCGGATCGTGGAGATCTACGGACCGGAAAGCTCGGGCAAGACGACGCTCGCTTTGCACGTCGTGGCCGAGGTGCAGAAGGCCGGCGGCACGGCGGCGTTCGTGGACGCCGAGCATGCGCTCGATCCGTCGTACGCCCACAAGCTCGGCGTCAACCTCGACGACCTGCTGGTTTCCCAGCCGGACACGGGCGAGCAGGCGCTGGAGATCACCGACACGCTGGTGCGCTCGGGCGCGGTGGACGTGATCGTGGTGGACTCGGTGGCGGCGCTGACGCCGCGGGCCGAGATCGAAGGCGAGATGGGCGACAGCCTGCCGGGCCTGCAGGCGCGGCTGATGAGCCAGGCGCTGCGCAAGCTGACGGCCTCCATCTCCAAGGCCAAGACGCTGGTCATCTTCATCAACCAGATCCGGATGAAGATCGGCGTCATGTACGGCTCGCCGGAGACGACGACGGGCGGCAACGCGCTGAAATTCTACGCCTCGGTGCGCCTCGACATCCGCCGCACCGGCTCGGTTAAGCTGCGTGACGAGATCGTCGGCAACAACGTCCGGGTGAAGGTGGTCAAGAACAAGGTCGCCCCGCCGTTCCGCGAGGTCGAGTTCGACATCATGTACGGCCAGGGCATCTCCAAGCTCGGCGAAATCATCGACCTTGGCGTCAAGGCCGGGGTGATCGAGAAGTCCGGCTCCTGGTTCAGCTACAACAGTCAGCGCATCGGCCAGGGCCGCGACAACGTCCGCGAGTTCCTCAAGGCCAACCCCGACCTCGCCGCCGAGATCGAGCAGGCGGTGCGCGGGAACGCCACCGTCATCGAGGAAGAGCTGCTGGTCGGCGGTCCGGGCGAAGAAGGCGACGAATAGGCCGGTTGCGGCGGGCTGCTGCTCGCGCGCCAGGCTCATCCGCCAACCCGAGGCCTGGGCGCGCGGCCCCGCGCGGCGGCTCGCGAAGGGAAGGACGTTCGGCCCCACCCGCCGGACGTCCTTTTCCTTTGAGGCGAAGGCTCCGCTTGGGTAAGGGAACTCGCGCGCTAGATATGGCGCGACATTCCCTTTCTGAGCTTCAAGTCCGGACCCACGATGCAGAGCCTGAACGACATCCGCAGCGCCTTCCTGAACTACTTCGGGGCCAACGCGCATGCTGTCGTCCCGTCCGCGCCGCTGGTGCCGCAAAACGACCCGACCCTGCTCTTCGTGAACGCGGGCATGGTGCCGTTCAAGAACGTCTTCACCGGCGCCGAGGCCCCGGCTTCGCCGCGCGCCGCCTCCTCGCAGAAGTGCGTGCGCGCCGGCGGCAAGCACAACGACCTCGACAACGTCGGCTACACCGCCCGCCACCACACCTTCTTCGAGATGCTGGGGAATTTTTCCTTCGGCGACTACTTCAAGGAAGGCGCGATCGAGCTTGCCTGGCGGCTGCTGACCAAGGAGTTCGCGCTCGATCCCTCGCGGCTGACCATCACCGTCTATGCCTCCGACGACGAGGCGCATGGGCTCTGGAAGAAGATCGCGGGCCTGTCGGACGACAAGATCATCCGCATCGGCACGGCCGACAACTTCTGGTCCATGGGCGACACCGGCCCCTGCGGCCCCTGCTCGGAAATCTTCTGGGACCACGGCGACCACATCCCCGGCGGCCCTCCGGGGTCGCCGGACGAGGACGGCGACCGGTTCGTGGAGATCTGGAATCTCGTCTTCATGCAGTTCGAGCAGCATGCGGACGGGACGCGCACCAACCTGCCCAAGCCCTCCATCGACACCGGCATGGGGCTGGAGCGGATCGCCGCCGTCCTGCAGGGCGTGCACGACAACTACGACGTCGACCTGTTCCGCACCCTGATCGCCGCCAGCGAAGACGCGACCGGCGTGAAGGCGCAGGGCGAGCGCGCGCCCTCGCACCGCGTCATCGCCGACCACCTGCGCTCCTCGTCCTTCCTGATCGCGGACGGTGTGTCGCCCTCGAACGAAGGCCGCGGCTATGTCCTGCGCCGCATCATGCGCCGCGCCATGCGCCACGCCCATCTGCTCGGCGCCGAAGAGCCGCTGATGCACCGGCTGGCCCCGGTGCTGGTGAATGAGATGGGCGGCGCCTATCCGGAACTTCGCCGCGCCGAGCCGCTGATCGTCGAGACCCTGCGCCAGGAGGAGGAGCGCTTCCGCCGCACGCTCGGCCGCGGCATGAGCCTGCTGGAGGAGGCGACGGCGAACCTGTCGGCCGGCGGCGTGCTGCCGGGCGACGTGGCCTTCAAGCTCTACGACACCTACGGCTTCCCGCTCGACCTGACGCAGGACGCCGTCCGCGCCAGGGGCGTGACCGTCGACCTGACCGGCTTCGAGCAGGCGATGGAGCGCCAGCGGACGATGGCCCGCGAGAACTGGGCGGGCTCGGGCCAGCAGGCGCAGGCCGCCGAATGGTTCTCCATCCGCGACCGGCTGGGGCCGACGGAATTCACCGGCTACGATAGCGTCGAGGGCACCGGCGAGGTGCTGGCCATCGTGCGCGACGGCCAGCAGGTCGACCATGCCGAGGCCGGCGAGACGGTCCAGGTCGTCTTCGACCGCACGCCCTTCTACGCCGAAAGCGGCGGCCAGGCGGGCGACACCGGCCAGATCGAATGGCCCGGCGGCTCGGGCGAGGTGATCGACACCCAGAAACAGGCCGGCGACCTGCACGTCCACGTCGTGAAGGTTCGCGAGCGGCTGGCGACCGGCGACCGCGCCCACCTCTTCGTCGACGCCGCGCGCCGGCAGACGACGCGGGCGAACCATTCGGCCGCGCACCTGGTGCACGCGGCGCTCCGGCACGTGCTCGGCCCCCACGTCGCCCAGAAGGGCCAGTTGGTGGACGGCGAGCGGATGCGCTTCGACTTCTCCCACTCCGGCCCGCTGACGCCGCAGGAGATCGACCGCATCGAGGCCGAGGTGAACGCGGTCATCCGCCAGAACGTCCCGGCCGAGACGAAGACCATGGCGCCGCAGGAGGCCATCGAGGCGGGCGCCGTGGCGCTCTTTGGCGAGAAATACGGCGACAGCGTGCGCGTGCTGACGCTCGGCAAGTCGCTGCTCGGCGACGGCTCGGCTTATTCAGTGGAGCTCTGCGGCGGCACCCACGTGGCGCGCACGGGCGATATCGCGCTGTTCAAGATCGTCTCCGAGCAGGGCATCGCCGCCGGCGTACGCCGCATCGAGGCCCTGACCGGCGAGGCCGCGCGGCGCTGGCTGCTCGACCAGGCGTCGGTCGCCAAGGGTCTGGCGGACCAGTTCAAGGTCCCGGTTTCCGAAGTCCCCGCCCGGGTCGAGGCGCTGGAGACCCAGCGGCGCAAGCTTGAGAAGGAGCTCTCCGAAGCCAAGCGCGCCCTGGCGCTGGGTGGCGGTTCCGGCGGCGCATCGGCGGTCGAGGAAATTGCCGGCGTGAAGTTCGACGGCCGAGTGGTCGACGGCGTCTCGCCCAAGGACATGCGCCCGCTGGTCGACGAGGCTCGCAAGCGGCTGGGGCAGGGCGGCGTCGTCGCCTATGCCGCGGTCAACGAGGGCAAGGCGGCCATCGCCGTGGCGCTGACCCCCGACCTCGTCGGCCGCTTCAACGCCGCCGACCTAGCCCGCGCGGCGGTGCAGGCCATGGGCGGCCAGGGCGCCGGCGGCAAACCCGACTTCGCCCAGGGCGGCGCGCCGGATGGCTCCAGGGCGGCCGAGGGTGTTGCGGCGGTGAAGGCGGCGTTGGAGGGATAGCGTCCTTCTCCCCTTGCGGGAGAAGGTGGCCCGAAGGGCCGGATGAGGGGTTTCGCACAACCGTCAGCTGCAATCAGCTGCGCAGCTTCGCAGCGGGGAGGATCTTCAACCCCTCATCCGACCCGCTCCGCGGGCCACCTTCTCCCGCAAGGGGAGAAGGGACTTACGCCCGCTTCCGCTTCGCCGGCTGCCGCCGCGCCCGATGCCGTTCCAGGAGCTCCGCCAGGTAGCGGCCCGTCCAGCTCTTCTTGTTGCCCGCAACCTGCTCCGGCGTCCCGACAGCCACGATCTCGCCCCCGCCGTCGCCGCCTTCGGGGCCGAAGTCGACGATCCAGTCCGCCGTCTTCACGACGTCGAGGTTGTGCTCGATGACGACGACGGTGTTGCCCTGGTCGACCAGCTCGTGGAGGACCTCGAGCAGCTTCTTGACGTCCTCGAAGTGCAGGCCGGTCGTCGGCTCGTCCAGTATATAGAGCGTGCGGCCGGTCGCCCGGCGCGACAGCTCCTTCGACAGCTTCACCCGTTGGGCCTCGCCGCCGGACAGCGTCGTCGCCTGCTGGCCGACGTGGATGTAGCCCAGGCCCACGCGCTTCAGGGTCTCCATCTTGTCGCGCATCGGCGGCACGGCCTTGAAGAAGGTGGCGGCCTCCTCGACGGTCATGTCGAGGATGTCGGCGATGGACTTGCCCTTGAACAGGATCTCCAGCGTCTCGCGGTTGTAGCGCTTGCCC
>JBLNCT010000081.1:0-23912 GCA_050260915.1 Parcubacteria group bacterium | reverse complement strand
GTCCGCAAAGCGGACTGAGGGGGCTCAAGCCCGCTGACTCAATGCGCGTGAGCCCCCATCCGCCGCTTCGCGGGGACTTCCCCCAGAGGGGGAAGACCTGGGCTCAGTATCCGCGGGTCGTCCCCTCCCGCCGCGAGTCCGCCCCGCCTTCCAGCCCGCCAGGCCGCACGATCACCCCCTGGATGCCGGAGACCTCGAGCCCGGTGTCCTTCATCACGATCCCACGCTCCGCCAGCGCCCTGACCATCTCCGGCCCGAAGCGGTCCGGCTCGCCGACGAAGGTGTCGCCGCGCGCCGTCAGGTTCGGCAGCTCGATGGCGTCGTCCATCGACATCCCCCAGTCGAACACCGCCACCAGCGTCTTCAGGTTATAGGACAGGATCGCCGACCCGCCCGGCGAGCCCAGCGCGGCCACGAAGTTGCCCGCACGGTCCAGCACGATCACCGGCGACATCGACGAGCGCGGCCGCTTGCCGGGCGCCACGGCGTTGGCGGCAGGCGCGCCGTCCTTCTCCAGCGGCGAGAAGCTGAAGTCGGTCAGCTGATTGTTCAGGAAGAAGCCGTCGACCATCCGGCCCGAGCCGAAGACGTTCTCCACGGTGGTGGTCATCGACAGCACGTTCCCGTCGCCGTCGACGATGACCATGTGTGAGGTGCCGCCGGGCTCGACCGTGTGGTCCGCGCCCGCCGCGACCGGCAGCGCGCCCGGGCGCGGTGCGGGCCCCGCCCGCTGGCCGATCAGCGCCGCCCGGCTCGCCACATAGGCCGGATCGAGCAGCGCCTGCACCGGCACGGTCACGAAAGCCGGGTCGCCGATGTAGCGGTCGCGGTCGGCGTACATGAGCCGCTCGGCCTCGGCGAGCTCGACCCACGCGACCGGGTCCTTCGGCCCACGCGTGGCGATATCGGTATGATCCAGCATCATCAGCGCCTGCAGCAGCGCCACCCCGCTCGACGGCGGCCGGTCGGTGCAGACGATGTAGACGCGGAACGGCGCGCAGAGCGCAGCGGCCTCCTTGGGCGCGTAGGCCGCGAGATCACTGAGCTGCATTGAGCCCGCGATGGGCGGTTGGTGCAGGCGCTCGACGATCCGCTGGGCGGTGTCGCCCGCGAGCAGCGCCGCCGGCCCCTGCGCCGCCAACCTGCGCAGCGTGGCGCCATAGGCTGGGTTCTTCAGCACATCCCCCGCGCGATAGCGGTTTCCGTCTGCCTTGGTGAAGTAGCGTACGGCATCCGGTGCGCCCGCCTCTGGGGAGGCGCCGTTGATCATGCCCTCAAGCCGGGGACTGACCACGAAGCCTTCGTCCGCCAGCTGCTCCGCGTGGCCGAACAGCGAGTCCCACGGCAATTTGCCATGCTCCCGCTGCGCCAGCGCCAGCATCGCGACCGCGCCCGGCACGCCGGTGGAGCGGCCGCTCAGCACCGCTGTCGCGAAGGGGAGGGGCTTGCCGGTCTCGTCGAGGAACATGTCCGGCGTCGCGCCCGCCGAGGCAGTCTCGCGGCCGTCATAGGCGGTGACCGTCTTCGTCTTCGCGTCATAGAGGACCATGTAGGCCCCGCCGCCGAGGCCCGAGCTCTGCGGCTCCACCAGCCCCAGCACCGCCTGGATCGCCACCGCCGCGTCCACCGCCGACCCGCCGGCCTTGAGCACCTTCAGTCCCGCGTCGGTCGCGTGCGGGTTGGCGGTCGCCACCATCACATGCGGACCGCTGGGCGGAGCCGCGGTGGCGCAGGCGGCAAGGAGCAGGGCGAGGAGGACGGCGGGGAGCTTGGGCATGTGCCACCATGGACAACAAACCCGGCCTCATGCAACGCAAGGCGGATGAGCGCGCGCCCCGGTCCCCGCAACCTGATCACCGACGTGCCCGGCCTCGCCGTCGGCCAGGCGCAGGACGAGGCGGTGCGCACCGGCGTGACCGTGATCCTCCCCGACGACCGCGCCGTCTGCGCGTGCGACGTGCGCGGCGGCGGGCCGGGCACGCGGGAGACCGACGCGCTCGCCCCCGACACCCTGGTCGATGCGGTGGACGCGGTGGTCCTCTCCGGCGGCTCGTCGTACGGCCTGGGGGCGGCGGACGGCGTCGCCGCCTGGCTCGGCGCCAACGGCCGAGGGTTCGGTCTGGTCGACCTTCCCGGCGTGCCGAGGTCGCCGGTGGTCCCCGCGGCCATCCTCTACGACCTGGCCAACGGCGGCGAGAAGACCTGGGGTCTCGAGCCGCCCTACCGCCGCCTCGGCATCGCCGCCGCCGAAGCCGCGGCCGCCGATTTCGCCCTCGGCACGGCGGGAGCGGGCTACGGCGCCATGGCCGGCCAGCTGAAGGGTGGGATCGGCTCGGCCTCGATCGTTGTGGACGGGATCACCGTGGGCGCCATCGTCGCGGTGAACAGCTTCGGCTCGGTCGTCGGCGGTGACGGCCGCACCTTCTGGGCCGCGCCCTATGAGGTGGACGGCGAGTTCGGCGGTTTGGGCCCAGCCGGCCTGACCATTGGCCCCGACGACTGGAGCTTCTCCAAGCTCGCACCCCAGCCCCGCGCCAACACCACCATCGCCGCCGTCGCCACCGACGCGGCGTTGACCCCCGCCCAGGCGCGCCGGATCGCCGTCATGGCGCAGGACGGCCTCGCCCGCGCGATCCGCCCCGTCCACGCCCCCTTCGACGGTGACGTCGTCTTTGCGCTCTCCACCGCCCGCCAACCGCTGCCGGAGCCCGAGCCGCTGGCGTTAACGCGGCTAGGCGCGCTCGCCGCCGACTGCTTGGCGAGAGCCGTCGCCCGCGCCATCTACGAAGCCTCGCCCTGGCCCGGCACAGACGTCCGCTGCTGGCGCGATTGACCCGCCTTCAAGGGGTTGCGCTCAGCCCCTCCCTTGACTAGGTTCCGCGCCCTCGCCGGGACCTTTTGGTCTTGGGCAGTGCGCGCCCGTAGCTCAGCTGGATAGAGCATCAGACTACGAATCTGAGGGTCGGACGTTCGAATCGTTCCGGGCGCGCCATTTTCTTCTGAAAAATCCACGGCGAACGGCGGCGAGCGGGCTCGTGTCCGGACCGTAAAAAACTTCTAGGGCTTTTTTGGATTGTGGCCTCTTGCTGTAGGAGGGGTGCGTCGTTCGCGCCCGTTTTGGGCTTGCAGCAGCATGGCGTCTCCGCCCAAGGGGCCTGTGAAGCAGTTCGACGAGGCGCCGCCGCGCGCCTCCGACGACCAGCTGCGCCAGTGGCTGCAGGACTACGCCCCGGCGCTCCGGCGCTACTTCATGAAGAAGGTCAGCGGCGTCGAGGCCGACGACCTGGTGCAGGACGTCTTCCTCGCGCTGCAGGCCCGGGGCGCCGCGTCGGAGATCGAGAACGTCGAGGGATACCTTTTCCGGACCGCCGCCAATGTGCTCGCCCGCCGTCACCGCCGCGTCACCTGGGACTGGGACCACCCCAGCGGCCTGGAGGAGTCGCGCGATCTCACCGATGAGCTCTCGCCCGAACGGGTGCTCATCGCGCGCGAGGAGATGGAGGCCGCGGTCAGGGTGCTGAACTCGCTCCCGCCGCGCACCGCCAGCGCCTTCTTCATGCACCGGTTCGACGGCCTCACCTACGAGGCGATCGGCCAGCGGCTGGGCATTTCGGCCAAGGGCGTGGAATACCTGATCGGCAAGGCGATCCATCGCCTGTCCAAGCGATTGGGGAAGCGGCGATGAGACAGGCCAGCAAATCCGCGGCCGTCTGGTTCGCGCGCCGGCGCGCCGCCCCGCTTGGCGGCCAGGAGCAGTCCGACTTCGAAGCCTGGCTTACGCAGGACGCCGAACACGCCATCGCCTATGCGGACGCCGAGCGCGCCTGGGCTGTCGCCGAAGCCGTGCGTGACGACCCGCGCATCCGCACTCGCCGCGAGACCTTGTCCAGCGGCAGGCCCCCGCGGCGCCTGCCCGCCCAGGCGCTGGCGGCCGGGCTGGCCATCGCAGTCCTCGGCGGCGGCGCGAGCATGACGGTCCAGCACTTCATCGGTCCGAAGTCGCTGGCCAACCAGGCATTCCGGACGGAGGTGGGCCAGCGCTCGACCGTCACCCTGCCCGACGGCTCCTTGGTGACGCTGAACACCGACACTGTCCTTCGCACCCGCGCCGACGGCAAACGGCGGCTGGTTTATCTCGACAAGGGCCAAGCCTACTTCAAGGTGGCCAAGGATCGCCGCCATCCGTTCGTCGTGACGGCGGCCGGGCGGACGGTGACCGCGCTCGGCACCGCTTTCGACGTCCGCGTCAATGGACGCGAGCTGACGGTCGTGCTGGTGGAAGGCAAGGTCCGGGTCGAAGGTCCCCCGCCCGCCCCGCCGGGCGCGTCGCGCCGCCCGCAGCCGTCCGCACCCGTCGCCGCGCCGCCGGGCGACGTTCAGGCGACGGAGATGCTCGCCGGATCGGAACTCGTCGCGCCGGACAACTCGGAATGGCGCCTGGCGCCCGCCGATATCGTGCGCGAAACCAGCTGGACGCGCGGCCAGCTCGTGTTCGACGACGAGCCGCTCGGCGCGGTGGTCGCGGAGCTGAACCGCTATACAGACCGGAAAATGGTCATCGACGACCCAATGCTTGCGGCGCGGCCGATCAGCGGGGCGTTCAAGCCCGGCGACGTGCAGGGCTTTGCCCGGTCGCTGCAGACTTACCGATACGCCTACGTGGCCGCGGAGGACGGCCAGACGCTGCATTTCGCGCCGATGAAACCGGTCGAGAAAAAAAGTTCTAGGGACTGACGCGCAAACCGACTCCTTGGTTATGGGGCGACTAGAGCCCGGAAATACTTGGGGGGACTACGATGGCTGGGGGCAGCAAGAAGACGCGCGCGCACCTGTTGTGCGGGGCCGCGGCGGCATCTCTGATCTTGTGGGCGAGCGCGGCGAGCGCGCAGGAAGCGCCGGAGATCAATATCCCACCCCAAAAACTCGCGACGGCGCTCTATACTTTCGCCAGCCAGTCGGGCCACCAGGTCATGTTTTCGCCGGACATCGCCGGCTCGAAAATGACCCGCGGCGTCACCGGTGTGAAGGACCAGAAGGAGGCGCTTCGACAGCTGCTGGAAGGCACGCAGCTCGCGTTCCTCCAGGAGGGCGATACCTTCCTGATCGTGAGGGCGAACGACCCCCAGTCCGGAAGCGCCGCGGGGGACGGCGCTGACGCGGGGACGGTGCAGGCGCTGATCGTGACCGCGCAGAAGAAGGAAGAAGACATCCAGGACGTGCCGATCGCGATCTCGGCCTTCACGGAAAAGACGCTGGAGCAGCAGAAGCTGGAAGGCGGCTTCGACCTCTTGAAGGCGATCCCGAACGTCACCTTCTCGAAGAATAACTTCACCAGCTACAACTTCTCGATCCGCGGCATCGGAACGAAGGCCGTCTCCGCGACGACCGACCCCGGCGTGGCCGTCAGCTTCAACAACATCCCGCTGCTGCAGAACCGCCTGTTTGAGCAGGAGTACTTCGACGTCGAGCGCGTCGAGGTGCTGCGCGGCCCGCAGGGCACCCTTTATGGCCGTAACGCCACGGCCGGCGTGGTCAACGTCATCACCGCCAAGCCGGACCTGAACGAGTTCAAGGGCTGGCTCAAGGGCGAGGTCGGCAACTACAACACCAAGCGCCTGTCCGCGATGGTCAACATCCCGCTGTGGCAGGACAAGCTTGCGGTGCGGGTCGCGGGCGCGCTGACGGACCGCGAAGGCTTCGACTACAACGCCACCACCAAGCATGCCGTCAACGGGCGCGACCTGTGGTCGGGCCGCGTCACCGTGGGCTTTGAACCCACCGACAAGCTGCACGGCAACCTTATCTGGGAACGTTTCAACGAGGACGACAACCGCTCGCGCACGGGCAAGCAGCTGTGCCACCGCGACGACGGGCCGGATTTTGTCGGCGGCATTTCCGTCGAGGGAACAAACGATAGCTTCGACGACCCCATGGTGCGGCGGGCGGTGTTCGGTCAGGGCTGCAAGCCGGGGAGCCTGTACGACGATGCGGCGTTCGGCACGCCGAACGGGTTGAGCTACAACTTCGTCCTCGGCATTCTGGCGGCGGTGTATATCCCGGCGGGAACAGGGTTGGGTTTTATTGACGGAACCATCGAGGGCATCATTCAGCAGCGGGATCCGTATGGCGGAATGATCCAATCCCGGAACCTGAGGGAGATCGCCTCTATTAGGGATCCGAAATATCGAGCAAAGGCGGATGTGCTCGAGCTAAATATTGACTACGACATTACCTCTTCTCTGAAACTGTCGTCTCAGACCGCCTATAACAAGGACAATACGTACTCGTTCCAGGACTATAATCGGTTTAATACGCAGCCAATATTCACAGATACGCTATTACTACGCGATCCGAGTATCTACGCATACCTGGCGCCGAACGGGGTTTTCTGCGATCCCCAGATCGGATGCTCTGACTCGCTGGCCGGTTTCGACATCGCAAAGGCTAAGGGAGAACAATTTTCTCAGGAGGTCAGGCTGCAGTCATCGTGGGATGGCCCGATAAACTTCAGCGCAGGCCTGAACTACACCCGATTCCACACGCTGGTGGACTACTACGTCATGTTCAATCTCCTGAGCGCCCTGGCGGAGGGGCCGCCATTCAATTTCGAGGTCGGACAGGTCGATCCGTCCACATGCTACGACTCCTCGTTCCTTGCATCCCTAAATCTAGTGTTTCACTTCCCGGTCACGCCCACCTCGATGTCCAGTCCGGACTCAGTCTGCCCTTACATCGACCCAAATCCGGTCGAAAGCATGGACGGAGAAGGGCACAATTACTTCCGCAGCAAGAACCCCTATAAAGTGAAATCGCTAGGGGCGTTCGGCGAACTTTATTGGGAACCGATAGATCGGGTGAAAATCACCGCAGGCCTGCGTTATAGCGACGATCGGAAGACCTTCATTCCTGTACCTTCCCAGACGTTGATGGCGAGAGGGATAGTAGCGGGCGGGGCGGTTTCGAAGGGCTATCCGGAAGAGGAGCCGATCAAGCAGCATTGGGGAGAGTGGACGGGACGTCTCGGAGTCGATTGGAAGCCCAATCTTGGCTTTACCGACCAGTCCCTAGTTTATGCGTTTTACTCGCGGGGTTACAAGGCTGGGGGCGCGAACCCGCCGTCTCCTGGATTTGCGACGCCCGAAGAGCAGTTGGCGATCGCCGCGAGCGTACTCGCGGATCCGATTTGGGGCTCGTATTGGAGCAACATTCTTCCAGCGTTGCTGCCGACCTTTACGTTGACCGGGGCTGAGTATGGCCGGACCTTCAAGCCGGAATTCGTGAATGCATTCGAGGTTGGCTCCAAGAACACCCTGCTCGGCGGCGCCGCGACGGTGAACGCGGGCGCATTCTTCTACGACTACAAAGATTATCAAGTTTCGCAAATCCGGGACCGCACGGCTGTAAACGAGAATTTCGATGCCAAGTCATGGGGCGTCGAGCTCGAGACCATGTTCGCTCCGACACGCAACATGCAGTTCATCGCAAATGTCGGGTACCTGGATACCAGGATTGCCGATGGTGAGAAATCTATTGACCTTATGAATCGGACACAGGGCAACCCAGATTACACGCTCGTAAAGCCTTGGGCGCAGCTGCCGTCGAACTGTGTCGTCCCGACGCCCGTGGCGGTGGCGTGGATGGAAGGGAATAGTGGGAGCCAGGGCTACTGGCGGATGTGCGGGGGATTCAAAGGCGCCCTCGGCTTGAACTTCCCACCGCTTCAGGATCCCACGCTGGGTGGAGCTTACGATCCAAACAACTATCCGGAAATCAATGGCGGGTCAGGGATTCTCGATGACCTGGGGGGCAACGAGCTGCCGAATGCTCCGCATTGGACGATCTCGATCGGCGGCCAGTACGGCTTTGATTTTCTCGACAGCTGGCGGGCCACGGTGCGGGCGGACGCCTACTGGCAATCGCAATCCTGGGCCCGCGTCTACAACGAGGACCCGTACGACAAGCTGCACGGCTGGTACAACCTCAACCTGAACCTCTGGTTTGAGAACCAGGATGGTTTGAAGATCGAGGTCTATGCCAAGAACGTCCTCGACAAGACGCCGATCACCGATGCGTTCCTCAACTCCGACGACACGGGCTTGACGACGAACGTTTTCGTTCTCGATCCGCGGCTGGTCGGTATGTCCATCAGGAAGGAGTTCTAGGCGGGGTGTCGGTCCCCTTCGACCCCCAACAACTGGCGGCGGCATTGGGCCGCCGCCCCTCTTTCCAGGAACGATCGGGAGCCAGGCTCCCGCCACAAAGTCTCCGATGCAGCGACCCACAGGGGCGCTCATCGCCAGGAGGATCCACCATGAAGACGATCCAAACCGCTCTCCGTCGGCGTTTCGCCCTTCTCGCCACCAGTTCCTTGGGCGCCTTGAGCGTCATCGCTTGCACCGGGGCCCTGCTGCCATCGACGGCGCTGGCGGCCGATGAGTGTGGCGTCCAAACGACGGACGGCGCTCAAATCATCTGCCCCGCCGGAACTTATCCCAGCGGCATCTCGTACTCTGGCGGCAACATCCCCTTGATTCTGCAGGACGCCGTCGTTGTGACGGACGGGGGTCTCAGCATCGACGCGTCTACCGCGATTTTAATCCGCGCGCAGAATCTGGTGACCGGCGGAGCGCCCCAGATTGCGAACAGCGGTGGCCCGGGAATTTCCCTTACCAGCGGTGACAGCATTAATTTGCAGTTCACACGCTTCACGGTCGACGGAACGAACGGGTTTGTGACCGGCACGAGCGGGGTTGTGGTCGCCTCGGCTGGCAGGGCGAACATTGCATCCTATGTCGCTATTCCGATTACGGCGACTGATCCAGCGGGTGTAGGCCTATCTGTCGATACGGGCGCCGGCTTCAGCAACGTGTCCTGGAATGGTGCAATCACCTCCGCCGGGACCGGCGTTCGAGCGCATGTCACGACTGGATTTCTCTTTGTTTCCACCGGCGACATAACGGCCGGCGGAACGGCTGTGCAGGCGCAGGCCACAAACGGCTCGATTGGTGTCGGGACGGGCGCAATCAATGCAACTGGCGATGCTGTGATCGCGAGCGCGTCGGGTTCAGGTTCCGTTACGGTGTTCGCCGGCCCGATTAATGCCGGCGGACGCGGGATCGTGGTTACCACGGAATCCGGTGACGCTGTCGTGGGCGTCGGCGGAGATATTACAGTGGGCGTCGGACCCAAGATTTCGATACAGAGCGGCGGATCCGCGTCTCTGAATGTCGGCGCAACGGTCAGGCGCGACGATTACGATATCTCTGCGGTAAACAATATTGGCTTTGACGTGGGCGGCGTCCTCACCTCGACAACAGGGAGCGCGTCTGATCTCGCCATTCAAGAGTCTGCGGCGACCGCCACTATCACCGTGTTCGGCGGTCTATTGAACGGGTCTGTCGATCTAAGTGGAATGACGGACGGAACCTCGACAGACATCGCGTATGGAGGAAGGTGGCACTTCGGCGGCCAGAGCCTGCTGAGCTCGTCGACGGATACGCTCCTGCTCGAAAATCCCTTTGTCGACGCCGATCCGGGGATCATCATTGCGGATGATGGCGCGGTTCTCGATTTCGGCGCCGGCAATGACAGCTTCACCAACCAGGGCCGGATTGTCTTTGACGGGACCTTCACGCTCTCGCACCTGGAGACCTTTGATAATTTCAGGGTCATAGCGTTTGGGGGCGCTGACGGTCAGACGACCGACGGCGTGCCAAATGATCGGTTGGTGGCGAACGGCGCCACGTTTACAGGCAGTGCTTACCAGCCTGCAGGCGCCACGGAGGACTGGCAAAGCACGCTGCTCTTGGACGTGAACTTCGCAGGCGCTCAAGATAATTGTTCCGCAGCGGTCGTGGCTGACTGCCTCAGCCTGGTCGGCGGATCCACCACCGGCCAAACCTTGGTGCATGTGAACCGAGTGGGCGCCGGATTACCCACCCTCGGCACGAGAATTGTCCTCGTTGATGTCGCTGGCGGCACGAGCGCGGCGGAAAATTTCGTGCTGGATCCAACGTCTGCAGGCTATACGAACAACGAAATCCTGGGGCCGGGCTTCGACACGGGTCTGTTATTCGTAAAGTTCACCTACGATCCCGCCGCCCAGCAGCACATCCTGATCTCCGCTCCCAACAGGCTAGCCTACCAGATGGCCATCCTGCCCACCGCGGCCCAGACGCTGTGGCATACGAGCGTTGGCGCCTGGGAGGACCGCACCGCGGGCTTGATTGACAGCCTGGCGGCCGGCGGAAGCGGCGGGCCGGCGACGTGGATCAAGTATGTGCGCTCGCGTCACGACCGCGACATGAAGAGCGACTTCATCGGCGCCAACCCCGGCTTCTACACGTCCTACCGGCAGGACACCGACACCGTCATCGGCGGCGTCGACCTGCTGCGCGGGGGCGGGGAGGGTGAGGCCTATGTGCTGGGCCTGACCGTCGGCCACGTCAACTCCGACGTGACCTTCGACGAGTCCCTGACCACCAGCAACTTCAAGGGGATGACCTACGGCGCCTACGGCAGCTACCTGGCCGACCTCTTCTTCGTGGACGGCGTGGTGCAGCTGAACCGCCTCGACTACGACGACGCCCAGTCCGGCGAGCGGGCGGAGGGCAGCCTCACCTCCACCGGCGCCCAGGTGGAGGCGGGCTTCCGCATCCCGATCTCCGACGGCGCCGCCCACATCGAGCCGCTGGCGAGCCTGGCCTACGTGCGGACGAAGTTCGACGAACTGGCCTACAGCAACGCGACGTTCGCTCCGGAAGACGCCACCAGCCTGCGCGGCAGCATCGGCGCTCGGATCGCCGGCGGGGTGTCGTTCCGCCCGCTGACCATCCGGGGTTCCCTGACCGCCCGCGTGTGGGACGAGTTCAAGGGCGACAACAACGCCCGCCTCGTCGGCGGCGGCGCCAGCGCTCCGCTCGAGGACGACTTCAGCGGCGCGTTCGGCGACGTCGGCGTGGGCCTCAGCGTCGCCACGCCCGACGACCGGCTGGCGGGTTTCCTCAGCACCAACGTGAAGTTCAAGGAGAACTTCTTCTCCTCGGATGCTTCCGTCGGCCTGCGCTACCGCTGGTAACGACTTTTCCCCTCTGATTACCCAACCTCACGCGGCCGTGCTGTCCCAGCACGGCCGTTTTCTTACCCCCGGCAGCGGCCCGCTTGACACCGATGTAAGTCGGCCCACGCTTGGAGCGCGCACGTACGTACGCACGTGAGGGGCGGTCCGATTTACGAGCTCGGCGAGATCGATGACTGGTTTGCGCGGCACGTGCTGCCGCATGAAGCGGACCTGCGCCGGTGGCTCTATCGCTTCGCGGCAGATCTCGACATCGACGACATCGTCCAGGAAACCTACGCCGGCATGGCCCGCTACTTTGGCCAGGTGCGCGAGCCGCGGGCCTTCATGTTCAGCGTGGCGCGCAACGCGGTGATCGCCACGCTGAAGCAGAAACGCATTGTCCGCATCGTCGCGATAGCGGATTTGGACTCGATACCACTCGTAGATGGCGCGGCGAGCAGCGAGGAGTCGCTGGTCGGCCGCGAGGAACTCGAGATGCTGCAGGCCGCCATCGCCGATCTGCCCGACCGCTGTCGTGAGGTGCTGACGCTGCGCAAGATCGACGGCCTGCCCCAGCGCGAGGTCGCCGCGCGGCTCGGACTGTCCGAAAGCACGGTCGAAAAGCACGTCTCCGCCGGCATCCGCCGCTGCGCCGAGTGGTTCGCCCGGTGGCGTGATGCCGCGCAGGGCGCCTCCGCGCCGCCGCCCGAGACCCGGAAGCTCAAGCCGTGAAGCCTCGCCTGTCCTCCTCCGATGTGAACGAGGTCGCCGGCGACTGGCTGGCCCGCGAGGACGCCCGCGCGCTGTCGCCCGGCGAGCGGGCGGAGCTCGACGCGTGGCTGGCCGCCGACAACCGGCACCTCGGCGCCTATCTGCGCCTTCGCGCCGCCTCGCGCCGGCTGGACCGCCTGGGCGCGCTGAAGAGCGACCAGCCGCAGGTGCTCGCACTCGCCACGCCCCCGTCACGCGCGCCGCGGGCCATCGACCGGCGACTGGCGGCGGCGATCGCGGTGGGAGTGGTGCTTTCGGGGAGCCTTGGCCTGTGGGCGTCGGCGCAACCGCGCACCTACCACACCCGTGTGGGCGAGATGCGCCGCGTCACCCTGCGCGATGGCTCCGTGCTGGAGCTGAACACCGACACGGTGCTGAAGGTGTCCTACAGCGGCGGGACGCGCGACGTCTGGCTGCAGCGCGGGGAGGGGAATTTCGTCGTCGCCAAGGATGCGTTGCACCCGTTCGTCGTGCACGTCCGCGATGCGACGTTCACGGCCGTGGGCACGGTGTTCTCCGTGCGCGCCGACCAGGCGGGCCCCGTGCGGCTGACCGTCAGCGAAGGCGTGGTCAGCCTGAAGCCCAGCGCGCCCGCCAGACCGTGCTACGTCACCGCGCTCCAGGAGGCGTCGTTCAAGCCGCGCGAAGCCAAACCTGAAGTCGCCAGCCTGAGCTTCGTCGACGTAAACCGCCGGCTGGCCTGGACCGAAGGCCGCATAGCGCTCGCCGGCGAGACGCTCGGCCAGGCGGCGGAGGAGTTCAACCGGTATAACGACCGCAAGCTCGTCGTCGCCCCGGCGATCGCCTCGGCCCGCGTCGGGGGCGTCTTCCGCACCTCGGAAGTGGAGACGTTCGCGCGCACCGCGGCGGCCTCGCTGAACCTTGAAGTGCGCGACGAGCCCGACGGCGACATTTCGCTCGATGCGAATTCGGCGACGTCGTGAAAAAAGTTCGGGGGGTCGATAGCGGATTTGTCCGCTCCCCATCTCGTTAGGCTCAGCAGCGCAACGCTGCGCAACAGCCTAGGGGGGAAATACAATGCGGCTGAAGACGAGACTGTTGTCTTTCGGCGTTATGGCGGCGGTCGCGACTGCGGTCCTGCCGGGCGCGGCCATCGCCGCCGACGCAGGGGTAGCGACCACGACGCTGGTCCACCTGGACATTCCCGAAGGCCCGGCGGCCGCCGGCCTCAACGCGCTGGCCACCCAGGCCGGGCTGCAGCTTTTCTACCCGTTCGAGGCGGTCAAGGGCCGGTCCATCGCGGCGGTGAAGGGCGACTTCACCCGCGATCAGGCAATCCAGCAGATGGCCGCGGCGGCCGGTCTGCGCGTGGCGCGTGTCGACGGCCAGACGGTGACCCTCGACGCCCCCCAGTCCGGAAGCGCCGCGGGGGACGGCGCTGACGCGGGGACGGTCGCGGCGCTGGTGGTGACGGCCCAGAAGAAGGAAGAAAACATCCAGGACGTGCCGATCGCGATTTCCGCGTTCACGCAGAAGAGCCTGGAAGAGCAGAAGATCGAGGGCGGCTTCGACCTCTTGAAGGCAATCCCAAACGTCACCTTCTCGAAGAACAACTTCACCGGTTACAACTTCTCTATCCGGGGCATCGGGACGAAGGCGGTGAGCGCCACGACCGACCCGGGCGTCGCGGTCGCATTCAACAACACGACGCTGATCCAGAACCGCCTGTTCGAGCAGGAATACTTCGACGTCGAGCGCGTCGAGGTGCTGCGCGGGCCGCAGGGCACGCTGTACGGCCGCAACGCCACGGCGGGCGTGATCAACGTCATCAGCGCCAAGCCGAACATGCAGGAGTTCTCGGGTTCAGTTAAGGCAGAGCTCGGTAATTACCATAGCCGGCGTCTGGTCGGGATGCTCAACCTGCCGCTGGTCGAGGACAAGCTCGGCGTCCGGTTCGCGGGCTCGATGACCAAGCGGGACGGGTACGACTTCAACTCCGTGACGCAAAACCACATCAACGGCCGCGACCTGTGGTCGGGCCGGATCACCGTCGGCTTCAAGCCGACGGAAAGACTCAACGCCAATCTGATCTGGGAACACTTCAACGAGGACGACAACCGCTCGCGGACCGGTAAGCAGCTGTGCCACCACGACGACAGCCCGATGGCTATCGGTTCGGTGTCCCTGACGGATTATGCCCCGGCCGCGCGCGCTTATTTTTCCACCGGCTGCAAACCTGGGTCCCTTTACGATGCGGGCGCTTTCGGCACCCCGAATGGTTTGTCGCTGCCCTATATTCTTGCGTTGAGTGGAACATTTTTTATTGGGACGAGCCCAGTCACCGGACTTATCAGCCCTATCGAAGCTGGGGTTGACCCTTATGGCGGGCTCATGCAGTCCAGAGATCTTCGCACCATTGCCTCTATCCGAGACCCGAAGTATCGCGCGCGAGCCGATGTGGTTGAGTGGAATGTAGAATTCGACCTGACGGATACCTTGAAGCTTACGTCACAGACCGCATACGACCGAGACAGTGTGTACTCGTTTCAGGACTTCAACAGGTTCAACACGGTCCCAATATTTGCCGACACCAGCCAGGTTGGGGTGGCTCCCTATTTTGCGGCGATGGCTCCAAACGGAGAATTTTGTGACCCTCAGATCGGATGCTCCGACACCATCGCAGGATTTGATATATCCAAGGCGAAAGCGAGTCAGCTGTCGCAGGAATTCCGCCTTCAGTCGTCTTTTTCAGGGCCAGTTAACTTCTCGCTAGGGGCAAATTATACGCGCTTCGCGGCCCTTGTTGACTACTATGTCATGTTCAATGCGTTTACGATGGTCGACATGGTTCTGTTTAAAAACTCAGACGATATAACGACTTGCTATGGGGGCGGGTTCTTCGGCGACAACATTCCGGGCCCGCTTGACGCGTCGGATCCGCGAGCGGGCTGTCCGTACATTGACCCGAATCCCTACAGCAGTATCGACGGAGAAGGCCACAACTACTTTCTCAGCAAAAACCCGTACAAGCTCCGCTCTGGAGGGCTCTTCGGAGAGTTATATTGGCGGCCCGCAGACGACATAAAGGTTACGGCGGGGCTTCGCTATAACGACGATAACAAGCGCTTCGTGCCTGTGCCCAGTCAGCTACTGCTTGCGCGAAGCTTTGCTGCGGGCGGATATGCAAGCATAGGCTATCCGGAACACGCTCCGATCAAACAACATTGGGGCGAATGGACGGGCCGGGTCGGCATCGACTGGAAGCCCGACCTTTCGTTCACGGACCAGACAATGGCCTATGCGTTCTATTCGCGAGGCTACAAGGGCGGTGGCGCCAATCCGCCCACCCCGGGCTTCGCCACTCTCGACGAAACTGTCGCGATGATGAAAGAATCCGGTGTGCCGCAGTTCTTGATCGACATCTGGAAGGGTATAGGTCTTGTTCCGGTGCTTCAACCCAGGCCTTCGGGTGTCAGCGCCACCTTTAGGCCGGAATTCGTAAGTTCGTACGAAATCGGGACGAAGAACACGCTATTGGGTGGGGCCCTGAGCGTAAACAGTGACGTTTTCTTCTACGACTACCGAGATTACCAAGTTTCCCAGATCAGGGATCGTACTGCCGTCAACGAGAACTTCAACGCGAAGGTGTGGGGTGTCGAATGGGAGTCGACGTTCGCGCCAACTCGAAATCTTCAGTTCATCGCGAACGTCGGCTATCTGGACACGAAAATCGGCGATAGCATGAAGTCAATCGACGTTATGAACCGCACCCAGGGGCATAACGACTGGGTGGTGGTGAAGCCCTGGATACAGTACCCGTCAAATTGCATAGCCCCCGTGGGCGTCGTGCAAAATGCGATTGCGGGCCCGGATGGGTTCAAGGCGCCTTTGATCTGCGGTCCGGTCGGAGGGGTCATGGGCGGCTTGGTTGGCGCGCCAATTATCGATCCCTCCACGGGCCAGAAATACGACCCTGCGAACTACCCCGACTCCAACAATGGCGCGGGCTTCTACGCCGACCTTGGCGGCAACGAGCTGCCGAATTCCCCGCACTGGACGGTAAATCTCGGGGGCCAGTACAGCCACGAGCTCTCCGACAGCTGGAAGGCGACCGTCCGGGCCGACGCCTACTGGCAGAGCCAGTCCTGGGCGCGCGTCTACAACGACAACCCCTATGACAAGCTGCACGGCTGGTACAACGTCAACCTGTCGGCCTGGCTGCAGAGCGACGACGGCTGGAAGATCGAGCTCTACGCCAAGAATCTCCTGGATAAGACCCCGATCACCGACGCCTTCCTGAATTCCGACGACACGGGGCTCACAACGAACGTCTTCGTGCTCGATCCCCGGCTGATTGGCTTGAGCGTCAGGAAGGATTTCTAATCGGGTATCGGTCCCCTTCGATCCCGAACACCTGTGGCGGCGGCCAGCGACAGCGCCGCCGCCACTCTTTCATCACTCGGGGCGCAGGACCTCGCCAAGGGCAGGACATGAACAGAGCCACGCGAGGCGGCCCCAGCAACAAGATCGCGGTGAGCAGGGCGGAAAAAGCCCTCCCCGCCTGGAGGATCCACCCATGAAGACCTCTCAACCCACCATCCGGCGCCTGGCGCTGCTGGCCACCAGCTCGTTCGGCGCCCTCGGCCTGATCGCGCTCACTGCTGCCGCGCTGACGCCGACCCAAGCGCTCGCCGCCGACGAATGCGGCGTGCAGGCCACCGACGGCGATCCGATCGTCTGCGCGCCCGGGACCTACCCCACCGGCGTCACCTATACGGGCGACGCTGTTCCGGTGACGGTCCAGGACGGCGTCGTCGTTACCAATGGCGGCGTTAATCTCACCAGCACCACCTCTGTGAGCCTGACCGCCCAGACCGTGACCGCCAACGACGGCGACCTGCAGGTGACCAACACCGCGGGCGCGGGGCTCAGCCTCACGGGCGGTTCGGTCAACTTGAACCTCACCGACGCCGACAGCGGCGATGCGCCCGGCTTTATCACCGGAACAAGCGGCGTCGTCGCGACGGGCACGGGACCCATCAACCTCAACCTCGGCAACCTCGCCATCACCGGTACGGATGCGAACGGCTACGGAGTCTATGCTGCCGGTACGGGCGCCAGCGGCGTCACGATCAACGCCACGGGTGATATCAGCTCGGCCGGTGTAGGGGTCGTGGGCCAGACGCAGGACGGCTTTCTCAGCATCAGGCTTGGTGATGTCTCCGGTTCGCAAACGGCGGTGGCTGGCTATGCTACCGGAAACGGCGGCGTCTTCATCAGCGTGGCGGGCAATGTGACAGGAGACATCGTCGCCGCTGCAAGTGGAAGCGGCGGGTTGTTCCTGCAAACCGGCGGCTCTGTGGCGGGGAATGTCACTGCCACGACGACTTCGGGCCAGCTTAACGAGTATATAATGGGGGCAGTCTCTGGCGATGTCGTGTCTACTGCGAGCAACGGCGGTACGATCTATGCGAACGTCGGTTCCGTAACCGGACACGTTATCGTTACCGCCGATGGCGGCGGGTCTGCATACTTGAATGTCGGGAATATTACCAGCACGGGAATTCCGGTTATCCTGACGGCAGATACTGGAGATGTACTTCTTGGCCTGCAGGGCCAACTAACGGCCGGCGGCGGTTATAGTGCAACGGTGCACGCCGGAGGTTCCGCGTGGATTAGTATCGGCTCGGGCGTGTCCGTTTCACAGGACGACTTCGATATTAGCGTAGGAAATAGACTCATCATCCAGCTTGGCCACGGCGGCACGCTGATCGGGGGAATGGATTTTAGTGCCGCCCCTGGAGGCGGCGCTTTCTACAATGGTGCAATTTGGGATGCGGCTCCGATTGTCTTTACCGATGCGGGCGATTTTGTCCAAAATGCATCTGATGGTGTCATAAGAACTCAAGGCTCAATAATCTACGATTTCAAAGGCGGCTCGGACGTTGTGGAAAACTACGGGACGATCATCATCGGTGGGATATCGGGACCGTCGACGTTGACGTTTACGAATCTGGAGAACATCAATAATGACGCGACGATCATCTTCGGTAGCACTGACGGCGTGACCAGCGATGGCGAAACAAACGATAGACTCGCCGCCGCCAGCGCTCATTTCGACGGTAATCCCTACCAGGACAATGCTTTATTGATGGATGTCAACGTTACGGGTGGGAATCAGGCGGATTGCTCTGCCGCCGTCCTCGCGGACTGCATGAGCTTTGTCGGCGGGTCCACCGGCGACCACACCAGCACCATCTACATCAACGATGTCGGAGGGAGCGTCGGCGCTCTGAACCGCATTGTGCTCGTGGACCTGCACGGCGGCACGAGCAGTCCAACCGCGTTCAAACTCTCCAGTGCGACCCCCATCGAAAAGGGCATGTTCTTCTACCGCCTCGAGTATGACGCCGCCAACCAGCAGTGGGTGCTCGCCGGCTACGCCGGTCGCAGTATCTACCAGTTCAGCGAGGTCGCCACGACCGCCCAGAACCTGTGGTACGACAGCGCGCAGGCCTGGACCGATCTCAGCGCCGACGACCGCGATCAGGAGGGCGCTTCCGGTCCGGCGATCTGGCTGAAGGCGACCAAGAACGACATCGACCGGACGGCCGAGGTCAGCCCCGTCGAGCGCGATCAGATTGCCCCCTACAACGTCGGCTACAGCGGCGACGTGAAGGCCTACACCGGCGGCGTCGATATCCTGCGCGGCGACGGCTATGTCGCGGGCCTGATGCTGGGTCACCAGGACGCCGACATCTCCCACAAGGCCTCCACCAACCGCACCCGCCTGAAGGGTGAGAACTACGCCGCCTATGGTCGCTGGAGCGGCGGCCGGTTCTTCGTCGACGGCATCGTGCAGCTGTCGCGGCTGGACCTGCTCCAGACGGGCGACTGGAACACCGGCGGCGACGTCGGCAAGGGCAAGGTGAAGTCCACCGGCGCCCAGGTCGACGCCGGCGCCCGCTTCCCGATCAGCGACCGCGGCATGACCATCGAGCCGCTGGCCAGCCTGGCCTATGTGACCACCAAGATCGACGACCTCGCGCTTCCCGGCGCGGGCGGCGCGGTCCGCTACGATGACCCGAAGAGCCTTCGCGGCGGTCTCGGCGCGCGCGTCAGCGGCTCGTATTCCGTCGCCGGGGGCACGCTGCGGATGTCCGCCACGGGCCGGGCCTGGAAGGAGTTCGAGGGTGACTACAAGGTGGCCGTGCTCAGCGCCGGCAACACGCTCGAGTTCGGCGATGACTTCAGCGGCACGTTCGAGGAGCTCGGTGTGTCCGTGAGCTATTCGCTGCCGAACAGCGGCCTGTCGGCCTTCGTCAACGGCAATTCCAAGTGGAAGGAGAACTACACCGACTCCTCCGTGGCGCTCGGCGTGCGGATGAGCTGGTAGGCCGCTTTACCCCTCTGATCACCCACTACGGCGGCCGTGCTGCACCCCAGCACGGCCGCTTTTTCATGCGCTGCTTTCCTCGGCAGGGAGGGGGGCCGCGTGCGTAGATGGCGAGCGGAACGGAGGCCGGGTCCGCGCGGCCGCCGTCGGGCCTTGAACCGCGGGGCGGCTGCCTCTGTGGTGCGCACACGAGGCGACGAGGTCTCGCACAGCTGAACGGACAACGAGGTCCGGCGCGGGGAAACCACCCCGGCCGGGCTTTTTCTTTTGGGGGATAATCATGGTGAAGTGGATGAAGTGGGCGCCCAGTCTGGCGGCGCTCGTTGTGGCGCATCCGGCGGCGGCGCAGCCTCTGGTGGATGCGGTGAAAGCCGGCAAGCCGATCCTGGAGATGCGGGCCCGCTACGAGGGCGTCGACCAGGCGGGATTTCCCGACACGGCCGAGGCCGAGACGCTGCGCACCCGGCTGGGCTGGGAGACCGGCGCCTGGCATGGGCTGAAAGGTCTGGTCGAGTTCGAGGACGTCCGCGCGGCCGGCGACTACAACGACGCCGTCCCGCCGGCGGAGCCCTATCCGGTGATCCCCGATCCGGAGGTGACCGAGCTCAACCGCGCGCAGCTGACCTGGACGCCGGCTCCCACGGCGACGGTCACGCTGGGGCGCCAGCGTATCGTGCTCGACGATCAGCGGTTCGTCGGCAATTCCGGCTGGCGCCAGGACGAGCTGACCGTCGATGCCGCCCGCGCCGACTTCAAGCTCGGCAAGCTGGCGCTGACCGGCGCGTGGCTTGGCCACATCAACCGCGTCTATGGCGAGGCGCTGGACTGGAAGTCCGACAGCTGGCTGGCGCACGCGACGTACCCGGTCTCGGACCTGCTGAACCTGACGGGCTTCGTCTATGCGCTGGAGTTCGATAACGCGGCCGCGCAGTCGAGCCTGACGTCGGGCGTGCGGGTCACGGGCAAGGCGCCGGTCGGGCCGCTCACGCTCGCCTATGCGGCCTCCTATGCGCACCAGAGCGACTACCGGAACAACCCCGACGACTTCGGCCTGGACTACACCGACGCCGAACTCGCGGCGACCTTCGGCCAGCTGACGCTGAAGGGCGCCTGGGAACGGCTGGAGGGCGACGGCGTGCACGGCTTCTCGACGCCGCTTGGCACGCTGCACGCCTTCCAGGGCTGGGCGGATGCCCTGACGGCGACTCCGGCCAACGGCATCGACGACAAGAACCTGACGCTGACCTGGAAGCCGGTCCTGCCGCTGAAGGGCGTCGAGCTGACCGCCCGTCGCCACGACTTCGAGACCGAACGCACCGGCGCCTCGCTCGGCCACGAGTGGGACCTGCTGGCCCAGGCGCCGTTCACGAAGAACCTGACGGGTGTCGTGAAGTGGGCCGACTACGACGGCGTCGCTGGCTTCACCAGCCGCCGGAAGCTGTGGGTGAGCCTGGAGTTCAAGCTCTAGATTCTTAGGTTCAATTCCGAGTGTCCCGGCGAAGGCCGGGACCCAGATGGAGAGGCGCTGACGCGGGTTCCAGTAGCGCAGCGCCGATCCCATCAGCCTTCGACATCCCGGATCTGGACCCCGGCCTTCGCCGGGGCGATCGGCAAGTATTCTGGCTCAGGCAGAGGGGAGAGCGTCCTTACCCGCGCGGCCCCTTCAGTACGTCTGAGTAGGCGATGAGGTCGGCGGCTACCGCGCCGATCGGTCGGTGCGAGTCCATCGCCAGCTTCCGCAGCAGCCGATAGGCGGCCTCTTCGTCCAGGCCGCGTTCCTTCATCAAAAGCCCCTTGGCCCGCTCCACGGTCTTGCGCGCGGCAAGGTCCGCCTGCGCCTTGGCCAGGTCCTCGCGGAGCGCCTGTATATGGCGGCACGTGGTGACGACGATGTCCGGCGCGAACCCGGCGGCCTCGGCTTCGTCGAAGGATGCGCAGCGGCGCACCTCGGCGGGGCCGATCCCCTCCAGGCCCTCGGTCACGAGGGCTGCGCGGGCCTCATCCGGATCGATCACCAGAATGCGCATGCGACGTTGCTGGCGTGGGGACGGGCGCGGGGCAAGGCCGCTTGGACCTTGCCCCTGACGTTAGGAAAGGGGAGCGGCGAGGCGCCCGGTTTTGCGCCGCTCCCGCCCAATCATGCGGCGCGCTGGGCGACGGGCGCGACGCTCTCCACCTGCGCGGGCTGGCGGTGGGTGAGGTAGATGGCCAGGCCGGTGAAGACCAGGCCGCCGACGATGTTGCCCAGCGTGACCGGGATCTGGTTCCACAGCCACCAGTCGGCGAGCGAAACGTGCGCGCCCAGCATGATGCCCGTCGGGATCATGAACATGTTGACGACGGCGTGCTCGAAGCCCTGCGCGAAGAAGACGGTGATCGGCAGCCAGGCGGTGACGATCTTGCCGAGCGCCGAGGTGGAGCTCATCGCGAACACCACGGCGAAGCAGACCATCCAGTTGCAGAGGATCGCTTTGACGAACGCCGTCAGCATGCCCGCCGACCCGTGGGCGGCGTAGGCGATGGTCTTGGTCTCCGCCGCCTTGACGATCAGGGGCGCGATGCCGGTGGCTTCCGCCGAGCCCGACATGGTCAGCACCGCGTACAGCATCAGGCCGTAGAGCATCGAGCCGATCAGGTTGCCGGCATAGACGATGCCGAGGTTGGCCAGCACCTTTCCGAAGGTCGTCTGACCCTCCAGCAGGGGCAGGGGAACGATGGCGAAGCTGCCGGTGACCAGCTCCAGCCCCAGCAGCACGATCATCACCAGCCCGATCGGGAAGATGAGCGCGCCGACGATCGGCTGGGTCGTGGTCTGGGTCGCGGTGAGTGCGAGGCTCGTGGAGATGCCGAGCAGGGCGCCGGCGATGGTGCTGCGGATCAGCAGGTCCAGCGGCTTGACGCCAAGCTTTCGTCGGCCGGTCTCGATCATCGCGGCGGCGACATCCGCGGGTTTCACATAGTCCATGGGTCAGGTTCCTTGGCCGGCGGCGCGCCGGAGGTTTCGGGGAGGAAGCTCGGCGGAGACTGGCTGGGCGGCCTTGGCCGCGACCTCGCCCACCAGCAGGAGGACGGGGCCTTCAAACCTGGCGCGCCCGACCGCCGAGGGCAGGCCCGCCAGATCGCACTGAACGAGTTTCGCGTCCGGCCGCCCGGCGTTCTCCACCGCCAGCGCGGGCGTGGAGGGATGGCGGCCCTCGGCGATCAGCCGCTGCGCGACGGCGCCCGCCGCCTCGCCGGCCATGTAGAGGACGAGTGTCGTTTCCGGATCGGCAGCGCGGGCCCAGCCGCCTTCGACCACCGCCCCGTCAGAGGTCCGGGCGGTGGCGAAGGTCAGCCGGCGCGCCTCGCCCCTGTGCGTCAAGGGGAAGCCGAACTGGGCGGCGGCGGCGCTGGCCGCGGTCACGCCGGGGATCACCTCCACCGGCACGCCGTGGCTTTCGAGAAAGGCGCGCTCCTCGCCGGAGCGGCCGAAGATGGACGGATCGCCGCCCTTGAGGCGCACGACGCGGAGCCCGCGCTGGGCGAGCCGCAGCATGAGGCGGTTGATCGTCTCCTGCCGCATGCTGGCCTTGCCGCCGCGCTTGCCGGTGCGGATGCGGACGCAGCCGGGCGGGGCGAGCGCCACGACCTCGTCGCAGACCAGCGCGTCGTAGAGCAGGGCCTCGGCATTCCTGACCGCCTCGGCCGCCCCGACCGTCATCAGGTCCGCCGCGCCCGGCCCGGCGCCGACGAGAAGCACCGGCTGCATCGTCAGGCCTCCGCCGGGATGAAGACGCGGCCGTCCTTGACCAGCACCGGCACGGTGGGGGTGCAACCTTTCCCCGCATCCGCGCCGGTGGGCTCGCCCGTGGCGAGATCGATGACCCAGCTGTGCAGCGGGCAGGTGACCGAGCGGCCGTGGACGATGCCCTGGCTCAACGGTCCCTTCTTGTGTGGGCAGACGTCGCGCAGGGCGAAAATCTCGCCGTCGCCGCTCTTGAACAGCGCGATGTCGCCGCACAAAGCCCGCACGCAGCGCGAGCCCCGGAGCGGAATGTCGTCGGGCGAGCCGACATCGATCCAGGCGCCTTCGAGTTCGGTCAGCGTATGCACAGTCATTCCGCGGCCATGGCTTGGGGGTTGAGGAGGGGCTGGTATTCGTGGGCGGCTTCACCCGCGACGCGCTCCGCCCAGGGGTCGGTCTGCGAGAAGCGCTGGCTGTAGGTGAAGCGCTCGGCGAGCGTCTTGCGGTTGGCCTCGTCGTTCAGCTGGTCCTTCACGTACTGGAGCCCGACGCGCTCGATCCACGGCGCGGTCCGGTCGAGGTAGCGGGCCTGTTCGCGATAGAGCTGGATGAAGGCGAAGGACCACTCCATCGCCTCCTCTTCGGTGGTGACCTTGGCGATCAGGTCGGTGGCCCGCACATGCACCCCGCCGTTGCCGCCGACGTGCAGCTCATAGCCGCTGTCGACGCAGACGACGCCGAGGTCCTTGATCGTGGCTTCCGCGCAATTCCGGGGGCAGCCGGACACGGCCATCTTGAACTTGTGCGGCGTCCAGGCGCCCCAGATCGCCTTCTCCAGCTTTACGCCGAGCCCGGTGGAGTCCTGGGTCCCGAACCGGCACCACTCCGAACCGACGCAGGTCTTCACGGTGCGCAGCGCCTTGCCGTACGCATGGCCTGAGACCATCCCGGCGTCGTTCAGCTCCTTCCAGACGGCGGGCAGGTCTTCCTTCTTGATGCCG
>JBLNCT010000080.1:0-38628 GCA_050260915.1 Parcubacteria group bacterium | reverse complement strand
CCCGCATCGGCATCGAGTCCATCAGCGTCAACCCGGCCAGCCTGCCCCGCACCATCCAGGCGGTCGCGGACGCCGAACGGAAGCTGGCGGCCGCCTGATCTCCCTTCCCCCTCGATGGGGGAAGGGCCGGGGATGGGGGTGGGTGCAGTGAGCTGACGGGCAAGCGCTCTTTGGCTCAGAGCCCACCAGCGCCCAATCGCCCCAACTCCGCGGCCACACCCTCCACCCTGCCCTCCTCCCATCGAGGGAGGAGGGTTACGCCTAGAACCCCTTCTTGATCGACAGCCCGATCAGCCGCGGGTCGAGGACGAAGACGTTGGTCGTCAGCGCCGTATCGTCGGAGTTCAGGAACGCGTCGGTGATCGGCGTCTTGTCGAGGATGTTCTTGGCGTAGAGTTCGATCTTGAGGCCGTTGTCGTTCTCGACCCACAGCGAAAGGTTGGCGTTATACCAGCCGTGGAGCTTGTCGTTCACGGCGTTGTACACGCGAGCCCAGGATTGGGATTGCCAATAGCCGTCGGCGCGTATCGTCGCCCTCCAGCCGTCGCCGATATCCGTTCCGTACTGAGCGCCGAGCGAGGTGGTCCAGTGCGGTGCGTTGGGAAGCTGCTTCCCGCCAAGGTCCGCGTACACACCCGCGCCGCCATTAGGCCCGTTGAGTGGGTTTAGTGGTGCTGGATAACCGAGTCCGAAGCCGCCACATGCTTGAGCTAACCCTACCACTGGCGTGCCGTAGGTTATTATAGAGTCATTGACCCAGTCATGGAGCGCTTGCTTGGACGCCACGCAGTTCGACGTCATGATCACGAAGGGTTTTACCACCACCAGGTTCGGATCGCCCTGCGTTCGATTCATCAGGTCAATGGATTTTTCCCCATTCGCAATCCGGCTGTCCTGATAGCCGAGCGTGAACCTCATCGTCAGGTTGGGAGAGGGTGTAAATGAGGACTCAAGCTCCAGCCCCCACACCTTGGCATCGAAGTTTTCGTTCACAGCAGTTCTCTCCTTGATCTGCGACACCTGATAGTCGCGATAATCATAGAAGAAGGCGTCGCCATCCAGCGTCAGCGCGCCGCCCAACAGCGCGTTCTTTGCCCCAAGCTCATAGGCATTCACAAATTCGGGCTTGAAGATCGCGGGATACGGCAACGTCTGGGTAAATGGCGGCAACGTCATCGGCGTTCCAAAGTAGTCAATATTCAAGGTGTAGTCTCGATAGCCGATACCCGGCGGGTTCGCACCGCCACCTTTGTAGCCGCGCGAATAGAACGCATAGACCATAGACTTGTCGGTGAACGTCAGCTCTGGCTTCCAATCGATACCCAGGCGTCCGGTGACTTCGCCCCACTGCTGCTTGATGGCCGACTTTTCGGGATAGCCACGATCCACCGTGCCGGAGAGATAGACGCTTGAGGAGAGTAGAACTTGCGACGGGACGGGAATAAAGATCTTTTTATCAGACGTATACCTAAGACCTCCGGTGACCTTCAGGTCTGGCGTGATCTGCCAATAGAGTTCTCCGAAGGCTGCCGCGGAACTGAGCCGATAAGGGTTCTTGCTCCGGAAGTAATTGTGCCCCTCCCCATTAATCGACTCGATAGGATTTGGATCAATGTAGACACAGCCTTCGGTGCCCGGACTGCCTATGGGCACAGGCAGCTGCTGGCCCACATTGGGAAAGCCGTATAGAGGACGGGGCGAGCATTTCGTCGGGTCGGCGCTGGCGTTGAACAGAGTAATTCCCCCGGCCGACTGCGCTATCAGCGAAATCAGGTTGTAAAATACGAAATAGTCCTCTTCGGTCTTATACCGAGTGTAATTGGCGCCGATGTTGAAATTTATGGCCCCGCCAAATTGAGATTGCAATCTCAATTCCTGGTAAAATTGGGAACTTCTGGCTCGAGAAATATCAAAGCCGGCAATGGTGTCAGAGCAGCCGATTTGCGGGTCGCAAAACACTCCCCCGCGCGTCAAATCGACGAGAGGGTTCGGTAGGTCACTATACCACATTGGATATAGGGAACTATCGTTGAACACGGGATTTGTATTGAATCGATTGTAATCTTGAAAAGAGTATATTTTATCCCGAACGTATGCCGTCTGGCTTGTCAGGTCGAGTCCACGAGGAAGATCGACTTGCAAGTTCAGTTCGTAAACGTTTGTCGCGGCGCGGTATTTGGGGTCCCGGATCGAGTTAATGTGGCGGAGATCGTTTGACTGCATCATGCCGCCGTACGGGTCAACGCCCTCCTGAATCGGCGGAACCCACGCGTCGCTAGATATGAGCAAGAACGTGGAATCCTGACCAATCAGCATGAACGGTATGCTGAGCCCATTCGGCGTGCCGAACGCATTCGGGTCATAAAGGGAACCCGGCTTGCACCCTTGGCTCAAGTGAGCGGCGTCCGAAGAGCCCAGTGAGATTCCCATCAAGTCCGAGACTCCTGGGTCCCGATGGCACAGCTGTTTGCCCGTACGGGAGCGATTGTCATCTTCGTTGAAACGTTCCCAGATGAAATTCGCCTTCACCGATTCTGATGGCTGAAGACCAATTGTCAGGCGCGCCGTCCAAAGATTGCGGCCGTTGATCGCGTGGTGCGTCGTGTCGTTGTAGTCGTACCCGTCCCGACGAGTTTCCGCCGCCGCCAGGCGCAACGCGAAGGTGTCGCTCGCCAGGGGAATGTTGACCATCGCGCTCATTCGCCGGGCGTTGTAGTTGCCGACCTCCCCCTTCAGCCAGCCTTCGAACTCGCCGAACTTCGGCGTGGCGGAGATCACGTTGATCACGCCGGCGGTGGCGTTGCGGCCATAGAGGGTGCCTTGCGGACCGCGCAGCACTTCGACGCGTTCGACGTCGAGGTATTCCTGCTCGAACAGCCGGTTCCGGACCAGCGTCGATCCATTGAACGCCACCGCCACGCCCGGATCGGTCGCCACGGACACAGCCTTCGTGCCAATGCCGCGGATCGAGAAGTTGTAGCTCGAGAAGTTGTTCTTCGAGAAGGTGACGTTCGGGATCGCTTTGAGCAGGTCGAAGCCGCCTTCGATCTTCTGTTCTTGCAGCGACTTCTCCGTGAAGGCCGAAATAGCGATCGGCACGTCCTGGATGTTTTCTTCCTTCTTCTGCGCGGTCACGACCAGCGCAGCGACGGTGCCCGCGTCAGCGCCGTCCCCCGCGGCGCTGCCGGACTGGGGGTCGGCGCGGTCCACCAGCAGCGAGCCCGTGGCGTCCTTCTTCACGAAGAGGTCCGTGCCGGCGAGCAGCATCCTCGCGGCGTCTTCCGGCGTGGCGGTCGTCTGCAACGACCTGGCGCGCAGGCCGCGGACCGCGTCAGGCGAAAACAGGAGGTTGGCGCCGCTTTGCTTGGCGAGTTCCTTCAGCGCCGCGTCCATCGGCTGGGCGGCGATGTCGATGTTGGCGAGTTGCTCTTGCGCCAGCGCGGGCGTGGCGGCGAGCACGGCGGCTATGGCGGCGCTGCAGATGAGCGTCCGGCGGCGCGCCTTGGCGAATTGGCTGGTCATGTGTCCCCCCGTTTTTGTCAGGCCGATTCCCCCGACCTGAATCGTTGACGAGTGGGCCGCCGATTTTCCTCAGCTACGAATCTTCGGCGGTGATGGTGACCTGGTCGGGCGCGAGCTGGACGTCGAGCGGGAGCAGGGTGGAAAGTGACTTGGCGAAAGCTTCGGTGTCGCCGGTCGAGTAGACGCCGGAGACGTGCATCGCGCGGGCCGCCTCGCCCTCGATGACGATCGGGCGGCGGCTGTAGCGGTTCATTTCGGCCACCGCGTCGGCCAGGGTGTCGTTGTCGAAGACGGCGCGGCCGTGCTGCCAGGCGGTGACGCGGGCGAGGTCGGGTTTGTCGATGCGCGGCGCGGCGGCGGCGTCCGCAAGGGTGACGCGGGCGCCCTTTTCGACCAGCCGCTTGCCGGCGAGGCGCGGGTCGAAGACGGCGACCTCTCCGCCCGTGACGATGACGCAGAGCTGGCCCTTCTGGCGGGCGACGTCGAAGGCCGCGCCGCCGGCGGCGACCTGGCGGCCGGCTGAGCTGACGACGAAGGGGCGGCGGGCGTCGCGGGCGACCTCGAAGTGGGCGCGGCCTTGCAAGAGCTCGACCGTGCGGCGCTTGTCGGAGAGGTCGACGCGGATCTTCGAGTCCGTGTCGAGGATGACCAGCGAGCCGTCGTCCAGCGCGACGCGGCGCTGCTCGCCGACCTCCGTGGCGTAGACGCCGGCGGTGGCGGCGCGCCAGACCCCGAAGCCCGCGCCGGCGGCGATCAGGGCAAGGCCGCTCGCCAGCACGGCGCGGCGGTCGGCCGTCATGACCCGCTTGGGGCGGGGCTCGCGCGGCAGGGCGCCGGCGGCTTCCCAGACCGTGTTGATGCGGTCGAAGGCGTCGCGGTGGGTCTCGCTTTCGGCGAGCCAGGCGCGGAAACCGGCCTCGTCCTGCGCCGCGCGCTCGTCGGAGCGCAGGCGGGCGAGCCAGGCGGCGGCCTGGGCGCGCACTTCCGCGATATCGGCGACTTCGCTCATCACCAGCCCTCGACCCAGTCGGCGAGGAACAGCGCGGCCTTGGCCACGTGCTTTTCCACCGCGCTGACGGTGACGCCCAGCTCGGCTGCGATCTCGCGGTATTTCAGGCCCTCGACGCGGTGCATCAGGAAAATCTCGCGGGTGCGCGGGCTTAAGCTGTCCAGCCCCGCCTTCACCCTTTCAAGACGTTTGCGGGCGGCGAAAACCTCATCGGCCAGCGGCTCGGAATCGGCGATGTCGAGGAGGTCGTCCAGCGGCCGCGCGTCGGTGGTGCGGGCGGCGGGGCGGCGCGCTTCGTCCGCGGCGATGTTGACGGCGGCGCGGACGAGGAAGCCGGCGGGATTCTCGACGGTGTTGGCCTGGCGGTATTCCTCGAGCCGGATGAAGGCGGAGTGGAGGTAGTCCTCCGCCCCGGGCGCGCCTCGGGTGGCCCTGACCACCCGGGCCAGGACGCCCCTCCACCATCCGCGATCGTTCGGCGCGTCTGCCACCGGAACTCCCCCACGCGTACGCGCATATTGGACCCCCGTCCGGCGGGGGGCGCAACTAGCGCTTCAGGGGGGCCAGCTGGTCTACGGCCTCGCGGGCCAGCTGCTCGATGCGTTCGGGCGAGGCGCCGTCGGGGGTCAGCCAGGTCCCGCCGACGCAGGCGACGTTCGGGCAGAGCAGGAACTCCGGCGCGTTCTGGAGGGTGACGCCGCCGGTGGGGCAGAAGCGAGCCATGGGATAGGGGCCGTGCAGGCTCTTCAGCCCTTGCGGGCCGCCGATGTGGGAGGGGAAGTACTTGAACGCGGCGAAGCCCGCCTCGAGCCCCAGCATCAGCTCCGACGGGGTCTGGATGGCGGGGAGGTAGGGGACGGGGCAGTCGCGGGCGGCGGCCCAGAGCGTGGGCGTCATGCCGGGGGAGACGATGAAGGCGGCCCCCGCCTCGACCGCCTTCTCGATGTCGGCCGGCGAGAGGACGGTGCCGGCGCCGACGATGCTTTCGGGGACCTCGGCGGCGATGGCGCGGATGCAGTCCAGGGCCGCGGGCGTCCGCAGAGTCACCTCGATCACCGGCACGCCGCCCTTCGCCAGGGCGCGGGCGATCTCCACGGCGCGGCTGGCGTCCGAGAGGGTGGCGACGGAGATGATGGGGCCGGCGTCGAGGACGGCGTCGATGGTGGCGGGACGGGTCATGCGCCCACTCTAACGGCGATCCTCGTGCATGTGCTCCAGAACGTGCGCCAGACGTTCGCCAAGCCTGGCCTGCGCCGCCTTTTCCATGGCCCGGGCGGCTTCCGAGTCCACGACCTGCATGACCAGCGGGCGCAGGCGCCAGATCAGGTTCGCCAGCCTCGGCGCCTCTTCCGGCGGCGGCAGGCTGTCCTTGCCGTAGCGGTCGAAGACGTGGCGGATGATCATCTGGACCATGCCGTCGGCGATCTCCTCCGTGCGCTTGCGCAGCTCGCCGGTGAGGTCGAGGAGCGCCGTCAGCGGCACGCCCTCGCGGATCAGGGTCGCGGCCACGTTCAGGGCCCTCATCGAAGGCACGATGAAGCCGTCCTCCACGGGGCGCACGAGGTCCAGCTCCACGGCCCGGGCCAGCACGGCGGGCTCGGGCATCCGGCCGCCCATCAGGTCGAGCATCTGCTCGAACCCGACATGGGTCGGCGTTTCGTCGGTCCAGGGATTGGTGAGGGCGGCCTCGAGCCCGATCACCTCGGCGACGTTGTGGCCCTTCTCCCAGGCCTCGACCAGCTCGGCGACGTTGGCGAGCGTGTAGCCGCGCGCCAGCATGGAGCCGATGATCTTCAGACGGGCGAGATGCGCCTCGCCGTACACCCCGACCCGGCCGACCCGGCGGGGCGGCGGCAAAATGCCGCGCTCCTGGTAGGCGCGGACGTTGCGCACGGTCGTGCCCGCCTCGCGCGCGAGCTCATCGATCGTGAATTCCGCTTCCTCCGCCATGCCCCGCGACTCGCAACTGTGACAGTGGCCAATGGTAAGGACTTGACGACAGAAACATAGGCGGCGAAGAATGTGCCATTGGTCAATGGCGAGATAGCGCCGGGAGGAAACATATGACCGACACGACCGCCCCTACGCCCGCGAAGTGGGTCGACGGCAAACGCTGGCTCTGGCTGCTGGGGCCGATCGTGCCGCTGCTGGTCGTGTCGTCGCTGTGGCGATTCCATTCGGCGGGCGACACCCTGGCGCTCTTCCGGCCGTGGATCCTGGTCTATCTGGTCATCCCCGCGCTCGACCTGCTGGTCGGAACCGACAAGACCAACCCGCCGGAAAGCGCGGTCTCCTCGCTGGAGGCGGACAACTATTACCGCGCGCTGGTCGCCGCGTTCGTGCCGATCCAGCTGTTCGTGACCGTGTGGGGCGCGCAGATCGTCGGGACCCAGCACCTGAGCCCGCTTCAATACGTGGGGATGATCTTCGGCGTGGGCCTGCTGAACGGCGTCGCCATCGTCGTGGCCCATGAGCTCGGCCACAAGGACGTGCCGTGGGAGCGGTGGCTGGCCAAGATCACGCTGGCGCCCGTCGCCTACGGCCACTTTTACGTCGAGCACAACCGCGGCCACCACGTCCGCGTCGCCACCCCTGAGGACCCGGCCAGCGCGCGTCTGGGCGAAAGCTTCTGGGCCTTCCTCCCGCGCACAGTGATCGGCTCGCTGGTCTCGGCCTGGCAGCTCGAGAAGGCGCGGCTGGAGAAGCAGGGCCACAGCGTCTGGAACTGGCGGAACGACAACCTGCAGGCCTGGGCGATGACGGTCGTACTGTTCGGTGTGCTGACGGCCCTGTTCGGCTGGATCGTCCTGCCCTTCCTGATCCTGCAGGCGGCGTACGGCGCCTCGCTGCTGGAGGTGGTGAACTACATCGAGCACTACGGCCTGCTCAGGCAAAAGAACCCGAAGACCGGCCGCTACGTCCGCTGCTCGCCCGAGCACAGCTGGAACTCGAACCACATCGTCACCAACCTCTTCCTCTACCAGCTGCAACGGCACAGCGATCACCACGCCAACCCGATGCGGCGCTACCAGGCGCTCCGCCACTTCGAGGAGAGCCCGCAGCTGCCGAGCGGCTACGCCTCGATGCTGCTGCTGGCCTACTTCCCGCCGCTGTGGCGGGGGGTGATGGACAAGCGCGTGCTCGCCCACTACGGCGGCGACGTCACCAAGGCCAACATCCAACCCTCCAAGCGGGCGAAAATCCTGGCCCGTTACGCTGCGGCATGACTTGACCCATGGCGCCGCTCGGGCTGAGTGGCGCCATGGATAAGAACTTCGACTTCTCGGGACGCGCCGTGTTGATCACCGGCGCGTCTTCCGGTTTGGGGCGCCGGTTCGCGCGTGTGCTGGCCGCAAGCGGCGCGAAGGTGGCGGTTGCCGCCCGGCGAGTAGACCGGCTTTCGGCCCTGGTCGACGAGATCGCGGCGGAGGGCGGCCAGGCCGTGGCGGTGGCCATGGACGTTCAGGACGAGGCGTCGGTGATCGCCGCCTTCGACACCGCCGAGGCCGCGCTTGGGCCCATCGAGAGCGTCATCGCCAACGCCGGCATGAACAGCGAGGGTATGGCCACAGACATCCCCGCGGACGAGTTCGTGCGCGTGTTGGACGTCAATGTGAAGGGCGCCTTCCTGACCGCGCGCGAGGGTGCGCGGCGGATGATGGCGGCGGGCGTGAAGGACACCGGGCGCGGGCGGATCGTGCTGATCGCCTCCATCGGGGCGTTCTCTGTGCTGCCGGGACTGGCGGCCTACTGCGCTTCGAAGGCGGCGGTGCTGCAGCTTGGCAAGGTGCTGGCGCGCGAGTGGGCCAACCGCGGGATCAACGTCAACATCGTCTGCCCGGGCTACATCGAGACCGAGCTGAACGCCGACTGGTTCGCCTCCGAAGGCGGCAAGCGGCAGGTCGCGGGCTTCCCGCGCCGGCGGCTGATGGAGGAGAGCGACCTCGACGCCGTCGTGGCCTACCTGGCGTCGGACGCCGCGCGGGCGGTGACCGGCGGCGTCTTCACCATCGATGACGGGCAGAGCCTGTGAACTGGCTCTTCTCCTACGGCACGCTGCAGCTGCCGGAGGTGCAGTTCGCCAACTTCGGGCGCGAGCTCGAGGGAGAGCCGGACGCCCTGGAGGGCTACGTCCTCTCGACCGTCGTGATCGGGGATCCAGCCGTGGTTGAGGTCAGCGGACTGGCCGAACACCTGATCCTCGTTCCGGGCGACGGGCCGCCAATCGAAGGCGTGGCTTACGCGCTCACCGACGAAGAGCTGGCGGCGGCGGACGACTACGAAACCTCGGCTTATCGGCGCGTTGAAGTGGCGCTGAAGTCCGGCCGGCGAGCCTTCGTGTACGTCGCGGCGCACTAGGCTCTTCCCCCACGCATGTGGGGGAAGTGGGCTGAGACACCCGGCGAAGGCCGGGGGGCGAAGCTCGATGGGGGAGTTGTCCTCTTGCTTTACACCTCCCCCATCGACCCTCCAGCTGTCGCTGTCGGGCCACTTCCCCCAGATGAACTGGGGGAAGGGCTAGACCCCGCCCACCACCGGCACCAGCGCCCCCGTCACCGCGCCGGCCTCCTCAGACGCCAGGAACAGGATCACGGCCGCCAGCTCCGCCGGCTTCACCCACTTGCCGAAGTCCGCATCCGGCATATCGGCGCGGTTGGCGGCCGTATCGATGATGGAGGGGAGGACGGCGTTGACGGTGACGCCCTTGCCCTTGGTCTCCTCCGCCAGCGCCTCGGTCAGGCGGTGGACGCCGGACTTCGAGGCCGCATAGGCCCCCATCCCCACCGCCGCCTTCAACCCGCCGCCCGCGCCGACGTTGACGATCCGCCCGGCGCCGGACCTCAGCAAGTGCGGCAGGGCGGCCTTGCTCATGTTCACCGCGGTGGCGACGTTGACCTTGTAGAGCAGGTCCCAGGTGGCCAGCGAGCCGCCCTCCACCGTCTCCCACCGGAACGTCCCGGCGACGTTGATCAACGCATCCAGACGGCCGAACCGCTCCACGACCTGCGCGACCGCCCGCTCGGCCGCGGCCGGATCGGAGAGGTCCACGCCCGCCAGCGCCAATGCCCCGGCCGGCAAGCCCTCCGGCGCATTCGGCGCAGCGTCGATGAGCGCGAGCTGCGCCCCCTGCCCCGCCGCGGCCTGCGCCACCGCGCGGCCCAGAGCCCCGAACGCCCCGGTGATCGCCACAACCCGTCCCGCCATCTCGCCCTCCGTCTGGTCAGCGGAGAAGTGCCACGAACCGGCGGCGCAAAAAACCTCCACCGTCGCGTTGACACCCACCGCGCCAGATGCAATTGCGAATGCTTCTCAACTGCATCTTAGGGGATAAGGATGAAGCTTCTGGGTTGGGCCGCGCTCGCGGCGCTGTCGCTGAGCGCCGGCCAGGCGCTGGCCGCGCCGGGTCTGGGCAGCGAAGTCTATGGCGCGCGCGTCGAGAAGGGCGTCACCGAAGTCGAGGCGCGCTACGGCGAGCTGACCCACGGCCCCGACGACGGCGAGGCTGCGCTGGTGATCGAGGGCAAGCACGGCTTCACCGATCGCTTCGCCGGCATGGCGGAAGTGGAATTCGAGCACGAACCCGGCGAAGGCAACGAAGCCGAATCCATCTCCCTCGAAGGCATCTACTACATCGGCCAACTGCCGGGCGGTGTCGATGTGGGCGTGCAGGGCGAATACGAGGCCAACCTGCACGGCGAAGGCGACACCGCCGCACTGAGCGGCCTGTTCCAGAAGACCGCCGGCCCGTTCGACGGCCGCCTGAACCTCGGCTGGGAGCGCGGGCTCGGCCGTGACAACGACGAGAGCGAGTTCGGCTACAAGGCCGCGGCCATGTGGGAAGTCGCCGACGAACTGAAGCTGGGCGCCAAGGCCTTCGGCGATCTGGGCGACGGCGACCACTTCGGCGGCCGGCGCGAACACTTCGCCGGTCCGGTCGTGGAATGGGAAATGGACGAGATCCCCGGCGGCGAGCTGGGCCTCGAGGCCGGCTACCTCTTCGCCCTGGGCTCGGCCCGCGACGAAGCCGACGGCCAGCTGCGTCTGGGCGTCGAGTGGGAAACGAAGTTCTGAAGGAGGTGGTGCGGGCGGTCGGGATCGAACCGACACTCTGTCACCAGAACCGGATTTTGAGTCCGGCGCGTCTACCAATTCCGCCACGCCCGCGCGGGTTGACGATCTAGCAGCGGCGAGCGGGTGAAGAAAGAGGCGGCGAGGGGCGAGAGTCCCCGCCGCCCACGCGCGAATGCGGACGCGGGGATGCGAGCGCAGGGATGCGGGGAGGTGCGCGCGCATATGCGGGCGTCTCCTGGCACGGCACAAGGCGGCGACGGCTGGGGAGCGGCGGATCATGCAGCGATTATGCGGTCGGCCGGCGGGGCGGGGATAAGCAGGCGGGACCCGCGGGGCGAGAGTAGCCGAATGTCTCCAGTCGGTATGTCTCGCTTTCGGGGCCGCGGCGGGCAAAGAAAAGGCGGCAGGGGGTGAGCCTGCCGCCTTCAGTGGTTCCGGTTCAGAGGGGACCGAACGCGGAGAGTCTGTGACTAGCCGCCGAAGCCGATGGAGATCTTGACGTAGGGCCCGTCGAAGCTGCGGTCGTAGGTCTTGCGCTGTTCAACACCGCCGTCGATGGCTTTGTAGTAGCGCTCCATGCGGTAGCCGCCGGAGACCTTGAGGCCATCGACAGCATACGACAGCCCAAGCTCCGCTCGGACAACCGGGACCGTCGCTTCCGTCGAGCGCTTCGCGTCGAGGCGGGTGTCGTAGGGCGGCGTGATGTCGGTTCTTCTGTACTGGGCGTACCCATAGAAGTTCTGCCTGTAGGTTCCGCGAAGATGGTCGTGAATGGCCGCGGTCTGTTTACCGAACAGAACCGCCCCTCCCAGCCCCATGTCGAGCCCGACCCGGCCGCGCTGGTCAGCAAGCTCGATGAGCGGCCATTGAAGATCGACCGAGACTACCGGGCCCACTCCTTCGAACTGGCGATTTGCCCGGTACTCGTCGTTAAATTCGTGGAAGTGGCGGGCATACCTCACCAATCCGGTTGGCGTCAGGCCGAACGCATTCGGCGGAACATAATAGTCCGGCTGTCCGCGTAGGACCGCGTCGGAGGCAGACTCAAGGCGGGCATACCCCAAACCGGCGGTCAGCGCCGCGCTAAGCCGCGAACCTAATCCGACCTCATGGCCAACAGAGAAGTCCGCGAAAACGTGAGACTCCTCATCCCCCGCCGTTACGTCAAAGTAATCACGCGTGCCTCGGCTAAAAAGATCCGACTTCGAAACGTCGATGGCGCAGTACTTGTCGTTAATAAAGCAGGTAACGGGGAGATTCTTTGCTCCATGCGCCCCGGCATGGCCACCTGCCCGGCCATACCGAACGGCCGCGCTCAGCGTCCACCAGCTCGAAGTGGGCGCATAGGAGAGGCGGACTCCACCACCATTGGCCATCGCGAGCGCATTCTGCGGCGAATAAGGGAAGGGAAGGTCGCTATCGTAATAGATGGCGTCGGCAGGCTGGAAGTAGTCGTGACCATGCCCCACCTTCCCAGTGTAGCCCTCCAGTTCGACACGGAACGGATAAGGGGTGCCGGGGGTATGGGCGTGCGCGGTCCACCAGGGAGAGTCCGTCCACGCCTTGGTGACACGCAGGCCATAAAGCCTTGGCTCATTCAGGAAGACGTTGGTTGTCAGCCCTGTGTCGTCCGAATTCAAGAATGCGCCAGTGATGTTGTCGCGATCAAAGACATTCTTCACATACGCCATCACGGTCCATCCGCGTTCCTCGTTCGAGAAAATCGCGGCGAGGTTTACGTTGTTATAAGCCTTCAACTTATCATAGCCAGGATCGTTGAATACGCGCGTCCAGGCCTCTGACTGATAATAAAAGTCGCCATGCAGCGTCACCAGCCAGCTATCTGGTAGCGGCAGCGTATAATCGGCCGTTAGGGTAGTGGTCCAATGTGGCGCGTTCGGCAGAGCGTTCCCCGACAAATTCTTGTCGAAACCGGCGCCGTTGTTCGGCGCCAATGCAGGATCGAAGCCTGGATAGCCAGTCAAATCATAGTTGTAGACAACCGTCTGCGTGGGGTTGGGAACATACGGCAGATACGTCACCGGATCGGCATGGAGAACACCGGTGAACTGGTTGACGCCGCCATAGGCCACACCGCAAGCAGCATCCACTTCCGGTCCGACACCTCCGAGTGCGCTCTGGACCTGAATAAGCTTGGCGACAACATACCTCGGAAGAATACAGTTGGACGCCTGGGTTACGAACGGCTTCACCACCATCCAGTCAGTGTGACCCGCCGTGCGATCCATAAGATCGACGGCCTTCATCCCGTCAGCAACCCGCGTGTCCTCGTAACCCACCTTGAGGCCCAATTGCATGTTCTCCGCGGGCCGCCAGGAGGTCTCCAGTTCAGCTCCCCATATCTTCGCGTCAAAATTCATATTGATCGCGGAGCGGTCTACAATTTCCGATATCTGATAGCCCTTGTAGTCGTAGTAGAAGCCGTTCAGGTTGAACGTCAAACCGCCGCTCAGGAGCGTATTCTTCGTACCCAGCTCGTAGGCGTTCACGAATTCCGGCTTGAAGGTCAGCGGATGAACGGGATCCGAAATGTCCCCGCCGCGATTGCTGAGCAGGACTGCGCCCGGGGGATTAGCACCCCCGGCCTTGTAGCCATGCACGTATGACCCGTAGACAAGCGTTTGATCCGTAAGGGACAGGTCAGGCGTCCAATCGAAGAGCAGGCGTCCGGTTGGTTCAGACCAGTGCTGTTTGACCTGACCGGATTCCGGGTACCCGTAGCCGGCGACCAGCAGCTCGCTTGGAATATCCACGAAGTGCTTCTTATCGACCGTCCAACGGAGTCCCGCAGTCAGCTTGAGCGCGGGTGTCAGGGTCAGGTACCCCTCGCCGAAAACCGCATAAGATGCGAGCTTGTAGGGATTTTTGCTGAGGAAATAGTTATGTCCCTGGTAATTCAGGTCGGTGATCGGAGTTGGATCGATATAAGCACAGGTGTTCCACTGTGGATTGTGCGTAGCGCCGATGTCAGGGTAGTCGAATCCGTCAATAAGACATTCGTGGTTATCAGATACACCTGGAACCCACCGGGTGGATGATCCGTAACCAAAGCCTGGGCCAGCCGCTGTAAGCGTTATTGTGTTTATGAAGACCAGATAGTTTTCCTGGGTTTTATACCGAAGGAAGTTTGCGCCCACGCTAAAGTTGAATGGACCTTCAAAGTTCGAAGCAAGGCGGAATTCCTGGCTGAACTGCCGCGACCGCTCTTCTGAGACGTCCAGGACGATCAGGCGGTCGCTGCATCCGATTTGAGGATCACAGAACACGCCATCAAGGTTGCACCTCCATTCGCTCGGCGTGTTGGGGTCGCAAGGGAGCCCCTCCAGCGTCCCTAAGCCGGCGGCTATTCCATAGTGTGCTCCGCCTGCGGGGTCTGGCATCAGCTGGTGATTAGCATTATTTTGGCACGACTGCGGGTCTAGATCGGGGTCGCAATATGCAAACGCCCCTGGGCTGGTGTTGAAGCGATTGTAATCTTCCATAGACCAAAGGTCATCGTGGTTAAATCCCGTTTGAGATGTGAACGTCATAGATGGCGTGACGTCGAAATCCACATTGAGCTCGATCGTATCACTATTCGCCCGATACTTCGGGTCCACCTGCGATTCGATCACGCGTAGGTCGTGGGATTGAACCGTGCTGGCGTATACATCAAAGTGACCCCATCCTCCCTGAATCGGGGCCAAAATGGACTGAAGTGGCAGATAATATGGCAGCGTTTGCCCGTCCGGCACCTGGAACGCATCAGGAGAATAAACGGACGCCGGCAGGCAGCCCTGGCTCAGATAGCGTTCCGGATATTGCAGCGCCTGTCCCGCCAGGGTGTCGGCGGAGGAAACCAGGACTCCGTTCACCTCGGTAGGGGAGTGATCGGTCTTGCACGTCTGCTTTCCAGACCGCAACCGGTCATCATCCTCCTTGAAGTGCTCCCAGATGAAGTTCGTGCGCAGGCGCTCCGTCGGGTCTATCCGCAGCGACACGCGCGTCGACCACAGGTCGCGGCCGTCGATGGGGTGGCCGGTCAGTTGGTTGGTGTCGTAGCCGTCGCGCTTGGTCCAGGCGCCGGCGATGCGGAGCGCGGCCTTGTCCTCGACCAGCGGCAGGTTGAGCATGCCTTCCAGGCGGGTGGAGCTATAGTTGCCCACGTCCGCCGAGGCCTTCGCCTCGAAGTGGAAGGTCGGCTTGGCGGAGATGACGTTCACGACGCCGGCGGTGGCGTTGCGGCCGTACAGCGTCCCCTGCGGGCCGCGCAGGACCTCGACGCGGGCGAGGTCGTAGAATTCCTGCTCGAAGAAGTGACTGCGCAGGAAGGGCGTGTTGTTGAAGGCCACCGCAACGGCCGGGTCGGTCGTGGCGGAAATCGCCTGGGTGCCGATGCCGCGGATCTGGATCGAGTAGCTGGTGAAGTTGGTCTTCGTGAAGGTGAAGTTCGGGATCTGCGTCATCAGATCCGGACCGCCGGCGATCTGGCTCTTGGTCAAATCCTCCTGCGTGAACGCGCTCATCGCAATCGGCACGTCCTGGATATTCTCTTCCCGCTTCTGCGCCGTGACCACCAGCGCCTGCACGGTGCCCGCGTCAGCGCCGCCCTCCCCCTCGGCGGCGGCTGACTGGGGGCGGAGGGTGACCGTGCGGCCGTCGTCGGCGGTGACGCGCAGGCCCGCGCTGCCGGCCAGGAGGGCGATGACCTCGGCGTCCGAGTAGTCGCCCTTGATCTGGGGCGCCTGCTTGCCCTTGACCGCTTCGTAGGGGAACAGGACCTGCTTGCCGGACTGCATGGCGAAGGCCTGGAGCGCGGTGGCGGCGTCCTGTTGCGGGATGTCGTAGGGCCGCGCTTCGGCGGCGAAGCTCACGCCGGTGAGCAGCGCGGATAGGGCCGTTCCTGCCAGCAGGCGCGTCATGATCTTGGTCGGCATCTGGTCTCCCCCCTTGGCCGGAGCGCCTCCTTGAAAGGGGCGCCGTCACCAGGATCGACGAACCGGGAAGACCGAACCGCTACCTATCCCCCTGAATTATTTTCACCGGTGTCAGCGCGGGCGGCGGCCGAGAGGTAGATGGTGTCGTTGGCGGCCGTCGCCTTGATCGGGAAGGTCGTCTGGAGCGCGCGGACGAAGCCGTCCATGTCGTCGACGCCGAAGTAGCCGCCCAGCCGGTAGCCGGCGATGGCCGGGTCGGCGACCACCAGCTGGCGGCCGGCGCTGTAGCGGTTGAACTCGGCGACGGCGCTCTCCAGCGTCTGGCCGTTCAGCGCGATCTGGCCGTGGCGCCAGGCGAGCACCTGGTCGATGCGGGCGGGCGCGATCGGCTGGGCGACGCCGCCGCTCTCGCCGTAGAGGGCGACCACGCCGGCGGGCAGGTTCGCCTCCGGTTTCGGCGCGGCGAAGGGGCGGGCGTCGGCGATCTCGACCGCGCCCCTGGCCACGAGCACCTGCACGGCCTTTGGCTGGAGGCGGACGTTGAAGGCGGCGCGGTCGGCCTCCACGCGGCGATCGCGGGCGACGACGACGAAGGGGCGGCGCGGGTCGGCGGGGGCCTCGAACAGCGCCTCGCCCTTGACCAGCTTCACCTCGCGGACGCCCCGGCGGTAGTGGACGACGATGCGGCTGTCCGTGTTGAGCTCGACGCGGGCGCCGTCCTCCAGCACCACCAGGCGCCGCTCGCCGACGGCCGTGGCGTAGGCGGGGTCGGCGTTGACGGTCCAGACACCGATGCCGCTGAGGACCGCCGCGCCGGCGATGGCCGCGGCCCAGCGGAGCATCGGCTGGGCGGCGGGCGTGGGCGCGAGCAGGTCGGGATCGGGCTCCAGCGCGGCGGGGCGCAGGGCGCGCAGGCGGTCGAAGCGGTCCCACATGGCCGCCTCGCGCTCGAACGCCGCCTCATGCGCGGGCGAGGCGTCGCGCCAGGCCTCGAAGGCGGCGCGGTCGTCGTCGCTACAGGCGGGGTCGGAGAGGCGGACGGCCCAGGAGGCCGCGGCCTCCCTCAACCCTCGCCGCTGTCCCGCCGTCGGTTCCATAGGCTCCTCTTCGGCCGGGACGGGTGCGCCTCATCCTCGCGGGCGAGGGCGTCGGCGCAGGCGCGCACGGCCTTGACCAGATGCTTCTCTACTGTGGAGACGGATAAGCCCAGCCGCTCCGCTATCTCGGCGGGTGGCAGGGCGTAAACTTTTCTCAGCGTGAAGACCCGGCGCTGTTGGGTCGGCAGCGCCTCGACGATGGCGCGCAGGCGTTTCAGCTCATCGCGCGCGACGAGGGTGGTCTCGGGGTCGGCGGCGTCATCGGCCAGCCCGAAGGCGCCGACGTCGGCCACGAAGTCGATGGCCACCACCTTCTGCCGGCGCAGCTGGTCGAAGACGACGTTGCGGGCGGTGCGGATCGCGAAGCCCGCCGGGCTGTCCACCTCGCGCCAGCCGTCGGCGGCGATGATGCGGGCGAAGACGTCGTGCAGCAGGTCCTCGGCGGCGCCGGGGTCGCGGGTGAGGCGGCGGATGTAGGCGCGCAGCTCGGGCTCGAGCGGAAGGATCTCCCGCCGAAACCACGCCCTGCGCTGCTCCTGCTCCGTCATGGGGCGAGGCCCCCTCCCCGCGTACGTACGCGTATGAGCCTGGGCCGATGGCGGCGGGTGTCAAGCCAGGGCGCCGGGGACAGGCCCCTCGCGCGCACGGCCGGAGGGGCGCGCGGGCGTATTGCGCACGGGCGTAGCGCACGCGCGTGGGGGATGTTTCGACGGCGGGGATAAGTTTCATGCCGCGCAGTATGGGGCCGCGGTGGAGAGGGCGGACAAGAAAGAGGCGGCAGGGGGAAACCTGCCGCCTCAGTTGCATCCGGTTCAGAGGGGACCGAACGCGGAGAGTCTGTGCCTCAGCCACCAAACCCAACGGCGATCTTGAAGTAAGGACCGTCGATGGTGCGGTCGAAGGACTTGTGCTCGGCGTACCCGCCGTCGATGGCGTTGAAATACCGCTCCCAGCGGTAGCCGGTGCTGACCTTGATCCGCTGGATGTCGTAGGAGAGGCCGAGCGACAGGTCGAGAACGGGGACGGACACCGAACTCGACCGGTGGAGATTGACTGGGGTTACCTCCACGCCGGTGAGGACGCGGGGCGTCACCTCATATTGTCCACTAAAGACCCCGACCTCTTCGCTGCCTTCGATAGCTGTGGACTGCCTTCCGAATAGAACGCCCGCGGCCGCAGTCCATTCCACCTCGACCTTACCTGTTTCCTCTTTCCCGACGAGGCGCTTTGCCCCATTCCAGGAGAAGACTGGCCCGGCGCCCTCGAAATGTCTGTTGGCAGTCAGCGTCGAACTGTACGCGATAGCCGTGGCGTCGGCCGGCCCGAAAGTTTGCGTAAGAGGATCGTATCGGAACCTCCAGCCTTGCGGCAAGTACCAGTCGGCCATGCTGCTGAGACTGGCCTCCGTATCCGAGCTGATACCAGCATAACGCAAGCCGGCGGAAATCGACGATCGGTCCAGCGCGCCAAAGCCAGCATCTCGGCCCACAGCAAACTCAATGGCGGTGTGTTCCTCATGATCTTGCGCGTGAGCGTCCGCCCAATTGTGGACAGTGGGATAGAGAAAGTCATGCAACGCGTCGGCATCGGCGCCAGGCGGAGGGTTACTGCAGTAGAGCGCAAGCGGTTCTCCGAACCCACATTGAACAATTCCGTCGCTCTCTGTTCGGATTGCCGATTTTCCACTGCTGGCCCTGCCGAAGCGCGCGCTTGCAGAAAGTTGCCAACCCGTCGCGAAGCGGTAGGTCAGCTTGACGCCTCGTTCATCGCCGCGGTCGAGATCGGTGTTCTGGTAACCCCTCGGCCGCAGCGCATCCGGCAAGTCGGAGGTGAAGCTCGGAGTCAGCGCCGCATAGGGCGCATCTTGCCTGACGACAGTGCCGTTGACCTCCACCATCAGCGGGAATGGCCCCGTGTGATTGGCGGCCGTCCACCACTGGGCTCCTGTCCACTCCTTCGTCACCCGCAGGCCGTAGAGACGTGGCTCGGTCAGGAACACGTTTGTAGTCAAGCCCGTGTCGTCGGAATTGAGGAATGCGCCGGTAATGCTGTCGCGGTCGAAGACGTTCTTGACGTAGGCCATGACTTTCCAACCCGCGTCCTCGTTCGTGAAGATCGCGGCCAGGTTGACGTTGGTGTAGGCTTTAAGCTTGTCGTAGCCCTCGGTGTTGAAGATTCGCGTCCAGGCTTCCGACTGGTAGTAGAGGTCGGTGTGCAAGGTCATTAGCCAGTCTGACGGCAGCGGCAGCGTATAATCGGTGGTAAGCGTTGCAGTGTAGTGCGGCGCGTTGGGCAACTCGTGGCCACTCAAATCCTTGTAGAAGCCCTCGCCGTGATTGTTTCCGTAGTCAACCGCCGGGTCGAAGCCGGCGTACCCCGGATAGCCGTTACCAAATGCATCACCGGTGACGTGGTCATTGGGATTGTAGGCTATACGAGTTACCGGATCTTTGTTCAGCAGGTAGGCAAATTCACACGGTCCCATGTTGCCAGTGATGAACAGCGCCGGGTTGAAATTTGAGGTGTCCGGATCCTTAAACATCACGTAGGTCGGGAGAACGCAGTTTGATGTGAAGGTCGGGAACGGACGCACGACCATCCAGTCGGACCGGCCCGCCGTCCTGTCCATGATGTCGATCGCCCTTGAACCGTCCGCTACACGCGTCTGTTCATAGCCGAGCTTTAGACCGACCTGCAGGTTCTCCATGGGGCGCCAAGCGCCTTCGAACTCCAGGCCCCAGACCTTTGCGTCGAAATTGTAGTTGACCGCAGAACGATCAACGATTTGTGAGATCTGATAGCCTTTGTAGTTATAGAAGAAGGCCGTTGCGTTAAGCGTGAGATGACTGTCGTCCAGCGTATTCTTTGTTCCTATTTCAAAGGCATCCACAAATTCAGGCTCAAAGGTCCTCGGCTTTGTCGCGGATAAATCCGTACGCGCCTGAGCCACCTTCACGTCACCATAGACCACGGTGCCGGCCGTCGGCGGATTTGTCCCACCCGCCTTATATCCATGAGCATATGATGCATAGAGGAGAGTTTCGTCAGTAAGCGAAAGGTCTGGCTTCCAGTCCAGCGCCAGACGCCCGGTGGGCTCACTCCACCGCTGCCGGACAACCTCCGCAACCGGGTAGCCCGCGGACCCCGAGGCTAGCACCCAGCTCGGAATTCGCGGGGCCTCCTTTTTGTCGACCGTCCACCGCAATCCGGCGGTCACTTTCAGGTCGGGCGCAAGGTCGTAATAGACCTCGCCGAATAAGGCGTACGAAATGAGTTTATAAGGGTTCCTGCTGAGGAAGTAGTTGTGACCCTGGTCGTTGAGCCGGTCAATGGGGTTGGGATCTATGTATATGCAGCCATTTACGTAACTAAAGCCGTTCGGATCCGGCGCCTGCAACCCGCTTGGAAGGCATTCACGGTTGTCCGACAAACCCGGAACCCACGGGGAAATAGCCGCCTGAGGCGACAAGCCGTCTCCGTTGTATTGGGCAAGTGCCGCGTACAGGGACAAGGTGTTGAAGAAAACGTAGTACTTATCTTCCGTGTCGTAGCGCAGGAAGTTGGCCCCAACGCTAAAGTTCATGGCGCCGTCGAAATCAGACGCGAGCCTGAATTCCTGGCTGAACTGACGCGAGCGGGCGGTTGAGAGGTCAACGGCGACCAGACGGTCGGAGCAGCCGATCTGTGGGTCACAGAACACCCCACCGAATTCGCCCGGCGTCAGGAGCCCTTCCCGCGGCCCTCCCCAGCGGATATAATCGTTGGTGAACGCCCCGTGGGCTGTGTTGAAGCGGTTGAAGTCCTCCGTCGAGAAGACAAAATCGACGCCATAAGCCGTTTCCGACGCCAGCGTCAGGGCTTCGCCCAGCTCCGCTCGCCATTGCAGTTCCGCGACATCGGACTTGGCTCGGTAATGCGGGTCGACTGTCGACTCGATCGTCCGCAGGTCGCGGGATTGTGTCGTGCTCGCATATGGATTGAAGTTACCGAAGCTGCCTGGAATAGGAAGACCTAAGCCCGCGAGCGGATCGTAATAAGGCAGGGAAAGACCGTTGGGAACTTGGAATGAGTCTGGCGAATACAACGATGACGTCAGACAGCCTTGGCTCAAGATGCTGGCTAGGAGCGGAGTCAGATTGTTGCCGCCAATCTGCTCGCGGTCGTCGGTGCGACAAAGCTGCTTGCCTGAGCGGAGGCGGTCGTCGTCTTCCTGGAAGTGCTCCCAGATAAGGTTGGCGTCGATCTTGTCGGTCGGCGCGACGCGAAGGGTCAGTCGCGTCGACCACAGATCGCGCCCGTCGATCGGATTTCCGGTGATCTGGTTGGTGTCGTAGCCCTCGCGCTTGGTCCACGCGCCGGCAAGCCGCACCGCCACTTTGTCCTTCACCAGCGGGAGGTTGATCATGCCTTCCAGGCGGGTCGAGTTGTAGTTGCCGACGTCCGCGGACAGCTTGGCCTCATAGGTGAACTTCGGCTTGGCGGTGATGATGTTGACGACGCCGGCCGTAGCGTTGCGGCCGTAGAGGGTGCCTTGCGGGCCACGCAGCACTTCGACCCGCTGGAGGTCGTAGAATTCCTGTTCGAAGAAGCGGTTACGGATGAACGGCGTGTTGTTCAGCGCCACGGCCACTGCCGCGTCCGTGGTGGCGGAGATGGCCTGGGTGCCGATGCCTCGAATCTGGATCGAGTAGCCGCTGAAGTTGGTCTTGGTGAACGTGAAGTTCGGGACCTGGGTCATCAGGTCGGGGCCGCCGGCGACCTGGCTCCGCGTCAGGTCTTCCTGCGTAAACGCGCTCATCGCGATCGGCACGTCCTGGATATTCTCTTCCCGCTTCTGCGCGGTCACCACCAGCGCCTGCACCGTACCAGCGTCAGCGCCGTCCCCCGCGGCGCTTCCGGACTGGGGGGCGGAGGCGTCCGCTATGGCTATGGCGCCGGAGGGGTCGCGGCGGACCTTGAAGCGGGTGCCTTCGAGGAGTTGGGCGAGGGCCTCGTCGGTGGACAGGGCTCCCTTTGCGCCTTGCGTGTGCACGCCGGTGACGTCGGCGATGCGGTAGATGATCTGGATACCCGACTGGCGGGCGTAGGTGTCGAGCGCGACGGAAAGGTCGCCGGCCGGCACGTCGAAATCGCGGGTCTGGGCGGCGGCCATTCCGCCGGTGGTCAGCGCGATGGCGCAGGCGCTGCCGACCAGCATCGTCTTCAGGTACGTCCGTCGTGGCATGATCTTCGATCTCCCCCCTTGGCGGTCTCCCCAGACCGCTCTTCGGACAATTGAGACGAAACCCGCGCGCCGATCCGGTACACGGTCAGCCGGAAATTATGATCTGGTCTCCCTGATCTTCGACCGAGAGGCCGAATGCTTGCTGTAGGAGGCGCGCGAAGGCGTCGATGTTTTCGGCTTCGAAACTGCCGCCGATCCGGACCTTCGCGGCGGCGTCGCCTTCGACGACCAGCTTGCGGCGGTTGTAGCGGTTGAACTCCGCCGCGGCGTCGGCCAGCGTGGAGCGGTCGAAGACCAGCATCCCGTCGCGCCAGGAGAGCGCCGTCTCCACCTTCTGAATCGAGGGCGGCGGCAGCAGGGTCGCCTCGCCCTTGGCTATGGCCAGTTCGCCTCGGGTCAGCACGGCGGGCTTGGCGCGCGGCTGGCGGATGGGGTCGACGCGCACGCGGCCCTCGACGACCGCGACCTCGACGCCCTCGCCTTCGCGGCGGACGAGGAACTTGGTGCCGAGCACGGTGATCCGCCGCGCGCCGGCATAGATGACGAACGGGTGCGAGGCGTCGTGGGCGACCTCGAAATAGGCCTCGCCGCGATCGAGCCAGACGGTGCGGTGGTCGTCGGCGATGGAGGTGCGAAGGCGGGTGTCGGTGTTCAGCTCGACGCGGGTGCCGTCCTTCAGCGGCACGGTGGCGTGGCCGCCGATGTCGGTGGAATAGATGTGGCCGGGCTGGGCGAGCTTCACGACGCCGAAGCCGGCGCCGAGCGCGAGGCTGACCGCGGCGACCGCCGCCGCCACCCGCCCGATCACCGCGCGGGTGTGGCGCAGGCCGAAGTCGGAGCCTCGCAACGCGGCGAGCCGGTCGGCGCGGGTCCACACCGATTGCAGGCGCAGGTAGGCGACGCGGTGGGCCATGTCCTGCGCGATCCAGGCGTCGAGCGCGGCCTGGTCGGCGGGGGACCACTCGCCGCTGTCCTGGCGCGCGAGCCAGGCGGCGGCCTTTTCCTCGATCTGCAGGGCGGCGGTCATGGGGCGACCCCGCGCTTGGCGCCGGGCGCGGCGCGGCGGATGCGGCCGGGGCCGCCCAGCATGAAGTCGGCCAGCGCCCGCAGGCCGTGGGCGGTCTGGCGCTCGACCGTGTCCTCGCGGATGCCCATGCGGGCGGCGACCTCGCGCTGGGACAGGCCCTCGATCTTGCGCAGGACGACGACCTCGCGGCAGCGGGCGGGCAGCTGGTCGAGGCCGGCCTGCAGGCGGCGCAGCTCGTCGCGCGCGGTGAGGTGGCGGTCGGGCGTGACCTCGTCGGCGCCGGCCCAGCCGTCCAGGTCGACCGCCACCTCCAGCGGCACGACGCGGGCGTGGCGCGTGCGGTCGATCAGCAGGTTGCGGGCTGCGGTGAAGACGAAGGCCTTGGTGTTCAGGGGCCGGGCGGCGGCGGCGGCCTCGCAGACGCGGGCGTAGATCTCCTGGCGCAGGTCGACGATGTCGGCCTCCGCGCGCCAGTTACGGCGCAGGAAACGCATCAGCGCCGCCTCCAGAGGCAGCACCTCGCCCACGAACCATTCGTCCAGCGCACGCGGGTCCAACCGAAAGCCCCCGGATTCCGTCTCGACTCTACTGTGACGAAGGGGCGGGGGAAATCCGGTACAGGGGGGAGAAAAAAGGCGGCCGCCGGTGGGGCGACCGCCTTGCAGTGATCCGGTTCGAAGGGGACCGAAGCCGGAGCTAGAAGCCCTTCCCCCTGGAGGGGGGAAGGGTTTGGGATGGGGGTGGGGTGCTCTCCGCAACCACTCCCCTAAGCAGCAGGGGCTGAGAGGGCGCCACCCCCATCCCCGGCCCTTCCCCACTCCAGGGGAAGGGAGAAGACCTAGAACTCCTTCCGGATGCTCAGTCCGATCAGGCGCGGGTCCAGCGTGAAGACGTTGGTGGTCAACGCGCTGTCGTCGGAGTTGATGAAGGCGTCGGTGATCGGAGTCTCGTCGAGCAGGTTCTTGACGTAGAACTCGATCTTCAGGCCGTCGTCGGGCCGTTCAACCCAGACAGAAAGGTTGGCGTTGTACCACCCGTGCAGCTTGTCGATCGGCAGCTCGTAGACCCGAGCCCACGACTGCGCCTGCCAGTAGCCGTCCGCCCGGATCGTGCCCCGCCAATTCTCCAGGAAGTCGAAGCTGTACTGCGCGCCGAGCGTCACCGTGAAGTGCGGGCTGTTCGGCAGCTCATGGCCGGAGACATCGGAGTAGAAGCCGGCACCGTAGTTTGCTTCCGGGTGGTCGGCGGGGTCGTAAGTGCTGCCGTCGGGAAGGGTCATGCCGTATGGCGGTTTTCCCGTCCAATTGGCGCCCAGCACATGTCCGCCCGGGCAAGCCCAGCTTGACGCTTCCTCAAGGTAAGTGCCGACCATCTCCGCGACATGGACCGGGACAATGCAATTCGATGGAATCGTGGGCGCGGACTTGACGAGAAGCCAGTCTGTGTGTCCGGCTGTTCGGTTCATTACGTCGATCGACTTTGAATCATTGCCAAGCGCGGAGTCGAGGTAGCCAAGGCTCGCGTTCACGCGCAGGTTCCGCGTCGGCGCGAACACCCCCTCGAATTCCAAACCCCAGACGCGTGCGTCAAAATTCTCGTTGTATGCGGACCGGTCGACAATCTTCGATACCTGGTAGCCCGTGTAATCATAGAAGAATGCCGTCGCGTTGACCATTGCGGCTCCGCCAAGCAAGGTGCTCTTCGACCCCATTTCGAAGGAGTTGACAAACTCAGGAGCGAACTCCGGAGGGGCCGCAAACGCATATACGTTTCCGAACATGGCAGCCCCTTCGTAGTTAAAGCCGGGGCGCGGCGGGTTGAACCCGCCTCCTTTATAGCCTCTGGCATAAAACGCGTAGATAAGCGTCTGATCGGCAAATCGCAACTCGGGCCGCCACTCGACTCCCAGACGCCCGGTCATTTCTTTCCATTCTCGGGCTTCAACACTCTGCACTGGGTACCCAAACCCGGATCCAGTAAACGAAAGCGCCATATAGTAGTTTATAATAGATGGATCAAAATAATTGGTCAGGCCCACGAAATCGCGCGGCGTTAACAACGTCTCGCTGGGTATCAGCGTAAAACGCTTTTCGTCATCCGTGTACCGCAGGCCGGCGGTCAATCTCATATTATCACGAACGTTCCAATACAACTCCCCAAATGCGGCCTTGGAGATCAACACGTAGGGATTTCTACTAAGGAAGTAATTATGGCCAGTGTCCTGGATATTTGAGATCGGATTTTGCTCGATCGGCACGCAGACGGTAGCGCCGACGGGCGCCGTGGTGCAATCGGGATTCGTGGTGTACTTGCCGCCAAAGTGGCCATTCAACGCTATCACGCCCGCAAGTGTGATTCCGTTATTAAAGACGTAGTAATCTTCAACCGTTCTGTACCTGAGGAAATTTCCGCCCAGAACGAAATTCAAAGGGCTGTCAAAGCTCGATGCAATCCTGACTTCCTGAGTGAACTGCTCGCTCCGCGCCCTCGAGAGGTCCTCCCCCACAATTGTGTCGGAGCAACCCAGCTGGGGATCGCAGAACATGCCGCCAGGCATGAGGTCGTGATAAGGAGAGGGAATATATGGTCCGCCCCCTGTAGCCAACGTCGAATCATTGAATGACGGGACAGTCGTATAACGATTATAATCTTGCGTAGAGTAAATCTGATCCTTCACGTAGCCGGTTTGCGCAGCCAAACTCAGCCCTTCGCCCAAATCGAATTCCACGTTCCATTCCAGGACATCGGTCTTCGCCCGGTACGTCGGATGAATCCGGGAATATATCGCCCTGAGGTCATGGGACTGCTCCACGTTACCATAGGGATTCACGCCGATCCTCAAGGCTGTCATGGGCACGCCCGAGTACCGAGTGTCGTAGCCAATCCCGCCCGCACCTTGTTGGGCCAGCACAGCGATGAAGGGAATGGCCCACCCATTCGGCGCCCCATAAGCAGCGTCGTCGTACAATGACGCTGGAAGGCAACCTTGGCTGTAGAGGCCACGATTGAGCCCGACCGGGAAGAAGTCCACGCCGTCAACAATATAGCCGCCGCCGGTAATCACCCGATTGCCGACATTCGTCGGCCCGGGATCGGGCGTGCAGAGCTGTTTGCTGGTGCGGGAGCGGTCGTCGTCTTCTTCGAAGCGCTCCCAGATGAGATTGGTGCGGATATTGTCGGTCGGGTTGAAGCCGATGGTCATCCGCGCGGACCAGAGGTTCCGGCCATCGTCGCGGGTGTTGTCGAAGAGGTTCTTCGTGAAGCCGTCGCGCATGGTGGCCGCCCCGGCGAAGCGGATGGCGAGTTTGTCGTCGACCAGCGGAACGTTGACCATCGCGCTCAGGCGTTTGGTGTTGTAGTTGCCGACTTCGCCTTTGAGCCAGCCGTTGAATTCGCTCATGTTCGGCTTGGCGCTGATGACGTTGATTACGCCGGCAGTGGCGTTGCGGCCATGGAGGGTGCCTTGCGGGCCGCGGAGGACCTCGACGCGCTCGACGTCGAAGTACTCCTGTTCGAACAGGCGGTTGCGGATCAGTGGGGTGGCGTTGAACTCCACGGCGACGCCTGGGTCGGTGGTGACGGAGATGGCCTTGGTGCCGATACCTCGGATGGAAAAGTTATAGCCGCTGAAGTTGTTCTTCGAGAAGGTGACGTTCGGGATGGCTTTCAGGAGGTCGAAACCGCCCTCGATCTTCTGCTCCTGCAGAGACTTCTCAGTGAACGCGCTGATGGCGATCGGCACGTCCTGGATGTTTTCCTCCTTCTTCTGCGCCGTCACCACCAGCGCAGCCACCGTGCCCTGGTCAGCGCCGTCCCCCGCGGCGCTTCCGGACTGGGGGTCGCTGGCGCTCACGATCAGGAAGGTGTCGCCGTCGCGGCGGTAGCCGAGGCCCGTGCCGTCGAGGAGCTGGGCCAGCGCCAGTTCGACGTTGCCTTCCGCCGAGACGCCGTGGGTCGTTTTCGCGCCGGTCAGGGCGGGCGCGAAGATGACCTGCATCCCCGTCTGCACCCCGAACTGGTTCAGCGCGGACGCCAGCGGTTGCGGCGCGATTTCGACTTTTCCGGTGGTTTCGGCCTGCGCGGCGCCGGCGCACAGCAGCAGCGCGGCGGCGGCCGCTCCACACATCAGACGCGCGTGAGACCTTTGGCTCGACTTAGCCATTTCTTTCGCTCCCCCTGTTTTTGGGGAGCATCGTCAGCTCCCCCTACAGACAGGGAGGCCCGCGCCGCGCGATCTCCCATGCCGGGGGTTCAATTTTTTTCACCGCTGTCAGTAACGGGTTCAAGTTCGACGCTGGTCGTGCTCGCCGCGCCACGCCGCGCGACGCCGTACGCCTCCAGCGCGTGGATGAAGTGGTCGGCGTCGCCGATCTTGAACGTGCCGCTGATGGGCGTGCGCGCCAGCGAGGCGTCGGCGACGACCATCTTCTGCGCCGAGTAGCGGTTCAGCTCGCGCACCACGTCGGTCAGCGGCTGGTTCTCGAAGACGAGCTGGCCGCGCGTCCAGCTGGTTTCGGTCAGCACGTCGGCGCGGGTCAGGCGCCACTGTTCGTCGTCCGGCGCGATCAGCTGGGAGCCCGCGACCATCTCCGTCGCCTGCACCTTCACCGACTTCGGCCCGGCGGCGGCCGAGGCCATGGCGGGCGCGGCGGCTTCGACGCGGACCTTGCCCTCGACCAGCGTCACCCTGAACGGGCCGCCGTCCACCCGCACGTCGAAGGCGGTGCCGAGCGCGGTCACCGTGCGCCCCGCGGCGGTGACGACGAAGGGGTGGCTCGCGTCGTGCGCCACCTGGAAGAAGGCCTGGCCGCGCTCCAGATACACGAGCCGCTTTTCGTGGTCGGCGCGGGTGCGCAGCACGGAGTTGGTGTTCAGCGTCACCTCGCTGCCGTCGGGCAGCTTGACGACGCGGCGCTCGCCCACGGCCGTCTGGAAGGTGCGGTCGCCGAGCGGCTTTGGCCCCGTCGCATAGCGCCAGCCGGCGAAGCCTCCGCCCGCGACGACGACCGCCATCACGGAGGCGGCGACGGCGCGCAGGGCCTGGCGGCGGCGGCGCTGGGCGTGCGAGCTCAGCCAGTGCTCGCGGATGGCCATCACCTGCGGATCGGCGCGGACGGCGGCGGCTTCGGCCCAGGCCTGGCGGGTCTGGGCGTAGGCCTCCGCGTGCAGCGGATCGGCCTCGAGCCAGGCCTGCAGGGCGGCGGCCTCGTCGGCGGTCATCTCGCCAGAGCGCTCGCGGGAGAACCACGCCGCCGCCACGTCGCGCGGATCGGCCGGATCGCCGGCGATGTCGGGCAGGCGCGGGCTCATCGGGCCGCCTCCAGGGCGCGCGACAGGTGCTTCAGCGCCCGCTGGATCGCGTGGTCCACCGCCTTGGTGGAAATGTTCATCCGCGCGGCGATGGCGGCGTAGGTCATCTCCTCGAACCGATGGAGGAAGAAGGCCTCGCTGGAGCGGGGCGGCAGGTCGGCCAGCGCGGCGACCACCCGGCTCATCGCCTCCTTGCCCATCAGGACGCGCTCGGGCGAGGCGTCGTCGGCGGCGTAGTCGGCGTCGACCAGCGGCTCGTGCCCGGCCCAGTCCCATCCGCGCCGGCGGTGGCGGCGCATGAGTGCGTTGGCGGCGACGCGGAAGAGGTAGCCCTCCACGTTGTCGATCGTCTCGGCGCAGCCCCGCACCTGCAGGCTGACGAAGACGTCCTGCACCAGGTCCTCGGCCTCCGCCGGCCCGACCTTCTTCTGGAAATAGCGGCGCAGCGCCGGGCCGTAGTCGGCCATCCATTCGCGAAGCTGCTCTTCGCGGATGTCCGGGCCTTGCTGAACGGGCTTGCCAGACGGCGGCATGAAGCGGCCCTGCCCCCTACCCTCAACCTCAAGGCGGACGCCGAACAGGCGCCCCCTACAGAGGCTAGAGGCCAGCTTGGCTCAATCTCCCATGCCGCGCGCGGATTTTTTTAGCGGTCGCGCCGGATCTGGGCGTGGACATAGTTCACCAGCCGCTGGGCGGGCTCGGCGACAAAGGCGATCGCGGCGCCGGAGCCAAGGATGGCCCCGACCAGGAAATACAGACTCATCAGAGGCCTCCGAAAACGACGCGGAGGCCATAGTCCGACCGGCCCCGCCCGACCATGCGACAATCCGCAGCAAGCTGGGCGGGAGTATGGCGGAGGGGGGATTTCTCCTGCGTGCCCGGCCTCCCGACCCGTCATCCCAGGCCTTGTGCCTGGGACCCCTCTCTCCGCCGCACGATCGGTGGACATGCTGGCGCGCATGGTGCGGCCGATAGAGGGGTCCTCGGGACAAGCCCGAGGATGACGATTGTGGGCGCGGAGAGCGGGAAAAGAAAAGGCGGCCGCCGTGGGTGGCGACCGCCTTGCAGTGATCCGGTTCGAAGGGGACGAAGCCGGAGTTAGAAGCCCTTCTTGATCGACAGCCCGATCAGCCGCGGGTCGAGCACGAAGACGTTGGTGGTGAGCGCGCTGTCGTCGGAGTTCAGGAAGGCGTCGGTGATCGGCGTCTTGTCGAGGATGTTCTTGGCGTAGAACTCGATCTTCAGGTCGTCCTCCGGCCGCTCCAGCCACACCGACAGGTTCGCGTTGTACCAGCCGTGGAGCTTGTCATACGGGTTGTCGTTGTAGACGCGGGCCCAGGACTGTGACTGCCAATAGGCGTCGGCCCGGACGGTGGCCCGCCAGGAGCCGTCGAGGAGGTCGCGGCTGTACTGGCTCCCCAGGGAAATGGTCCAGTGAGGGGCGTTTGGCAGTTTGTTCCCGCCCAGGTCTTTGTAGAAACCCGCGCCGCCGTTGGGCAACGTGCTCGGATCAGGCGCCAAGGCGGACACAGCGCCCGCCCAGGGGCATGCCTTCGGGAGCAAAAAATGTTCCGGGTACAACGTGTTGTTAAGATCCCGCGCCTGCTGAATGAGGGTGGCGACGTAGGACTTTGGCAGAACGCAGTTGGACGCTGACTGGACCCATGGCTTGACGACCATGTAGTCCGTATGCCCCTGAAGCCGATCCATCAAGTCTATCGATTGCTCTCCGTTGGCAACGCGGGAGTCCTGATACCCCAATGTGGCGTTAACTCGGAGATCACGCGTCGGCGAAAACATAGCTTCGGCTTCGAAGCCCCACACCTTCGCGTCGAAGTTTTCGTTGACGGCCGTCCTCTCTTTAATCTGAGAGACCTGATAGTCCTTATAATCATAGAAAAATGCAGCCGTGTTCAGAACCACTGCGCCGCCGAGGAGCGTGTTCTTGGCTCCGACCTCATAGGCGTTTATGAACTCCGGTTCGAAAGTCGCCGGGTACGTGGGCGGCGTGAAAACAGCCAGCTCGGGGTAGCAAAATCCCCATGCCGGAAAACAGCCTCCAACCTTCGAGTACCCAATTCCCGGGGGGTTCGCGCCACCGCCCTTATAGCCCCGTGAATAGAAGCCGTAGACCAGCGTGTGATCGGTAAAGGTGAGCTCTGGTGTCCAGTCCAACCCCAAACGCCCGGTCAGTTCGCCCCAGTGCTGCTTGATGTCCGGCTCCGCCGGATACCCCTTGTCCACCGTTCCGAAGGCATTGGGAAAGCTGCTCAGCAGCGTCTGGCTCGGCACGGGGGTAAAGGTCTTCCTGTCATTGGTGTAGCGCAAGCCCGCCGTGACCTTCATGACGGGGTCCGGTTGCCAGTAGAGCTCGCCAAAAACGGCTGATGAACTCAGCTTGTATGGATTCTTGCTGCGGAAGTAGTTGTGACCATCACCATTGATGCTTTCGATCGGATTAGGGTCGATATAGATGCATCCGGCGCCCGCCGGGGAATCGACATCGACAAGCGTACCGGGCGGGACGGCGTCCTGCATGCCGACGTGCGCCTGACACTTCGTGACGTCGGCGCTGAGATTACCAACGCCCATACTTGGCCCCTGGGCGACCAGGGTCATCATGTTGAACATGACAAAATAGTCTTCCAGGGTGCGATACCGCGTATAGTTGACGCCAGCGCTGAAGTTTATCGGGCCCGAGAACGAGGATGCGACGCGAATTTCCTGATTGAATTGGCTACTCCTGGCTCGTGAAATGTCGAAGCCGGCGATCGAGTTAGAGGGGCCAATTTGGGGGTCCGTATATATTCCACCCGGAATGAGCTGACGCAGCGGCGATGGAGCGTATAGGCAAGTCGGATTGACAGGGTTCGTATAGTCACAACTATAGTTATTTTGATCGAACATGCCGGACGTGTCGTTAAAGATCGGGACGGTGTTGAATCGATTATAATCCTGGAAAGAATATATTTTGTCCTTCACGTAAGCCGTCTGCGACGAGACCGATAGATGGTCGCCGACGTCTATGTCGAAGTTGAGCTCAAGAACATCCGTCTTTGCCTGGTACTTCGGATCCTTGATGGAATTGATCACACGAAGATCGCGTGACTGCATCATGCCGCCGTAGGGATCGACCGCGCGGACAGCGGTCACCCAGTCGCTGGCCTCCGTTTGATTAAAGTGGCCGTCCGGCAGGAATCCGTTCACCGGATTTACCAAGCCCAGCGCCCCCCAGTTCGCCCCCGGGATCGACAGAAACGCGATAAACGGGATGGACAAGCCGTTCGGCGTACCGAATGCGCTGTCGTCGTACAGCGACCCGGGCTTGCAGCCTTGACTGAGAAGACCGCGCGTGGCCGGTAGCAGCCCGGTGACAGCGCCCACGCTTTCCGGCCCATAGTCGTGGTGACAGAGCTGCTTGCCCGTCCGTGATCGGTTGTCGTCTTCGTTGAAGCGCTCCCAGATCAGGTTGGCGCGGATGCGATCTGTCGGGTTGAAGCCGACGGTGATCCGCCCCGACCACAAATCCCGACCGTTGATCGCGTGCTTTGTGGTGGCGTTGTAATCGTAGCCCTGACGGTCGGTCAGAGCGCCCGCGAGACGGATGGCGAGTTTGTCCTCGACCAGAGGAACGTTGACCATCGCCGAGACGCGCTTGGAGTGGTAATTGCCCACCTCGCCCTTCAGCCAGCCGGAGAAATCCGTCATGTTCGGCTTGGCGGAAATGACGTTGATCACGCCCGCCGTGGCGTTGCGCCCGTGCAGGGTGCCCTGTGGCCCGCGCAGAACCTCGACGCGCTCGACGTCGAAGTACTCCTGCTCGAACAGGCGGTTGCGGATCAGGGCGGAGTTATTGAACTCCACGGCGACGCCCGGATCGGTAGTGACCGAAATGGCCTTTGTCCCAATGCCCCGGATCGAGAAGTTGTAGCTCGAGAAGTTGTTCTTGGAGAAGGTGACGTTCGGGATCGCTTTCAGGAGGTCAAACCCACCCTCGATCTTCTGCTCCTGAAGCGACTTCTCGGTGAACGCGCTGATGGCAATCGGCACGTCCTGGATGTTCTCTTCCTTCTTCTGCGCCGTCACCACCAGGGCCGCGACCGTACCCGCGTCAGCGCCGTCCCCCGCGGCGCTTCCGGACTGGGGGTCGGAGGCGCTCACGATGACGAAGGCCTGGCCTTCGCGGCGGTAGCTCAAGCCCGTGCCGTCGAGCATCGCCATCAGCGCGGTTTCCGGGTCGGAGGCGCCGGCGAAGGCGCGGGAAACCTTCGCGCCCGTCACGTCGGCCTTGAACAGCACGGCAGAACCGCTCTGGATGCCGAATTCGTTCAGCGCGGCGGTCAGCGGCTGGGCCGGGATGTCGAACTGGACCGGCGCCTTGTCTTCAGCGTGCGCGATCCCCGCGCTCGCCAGTATCGCCGCGGCGGCCGCGCCGCACAGCAGTTTTGAGTAATGACGCTTCATTTCGCTCCCCCTTGTTATGGTCGGGAGCATCGCCCCCGCAGCATAACAGGCCGGAGCCGCGCCGATCCCCACGTGGGGCCGGCGAATATTTTTGCGGCGCCTAAAGCGGAGCCAGGCGGACATCGCCGCCCTCCTCTTCCGCGCTCGCGATTTTCGCCATCCGCAGGGTGCGGACCAGGCTGTCGACGTCGCCGGCCTCGAAGGTGCCGCTGACGCGCTGGTCGGCCAGCGCCGGGTCGTCGATGACGATGCGGCGGGGTGAGTAGCGCTCGAATTCGGCGGCGACCTCGGCCAGGCGCTCGTTTTCGAAGGTCAGGCGCCCGGTCACCCAACTGGTTTCGGCGGCGGTGTTGGCGCGGGCGACGACCCAGTGGCTGTTGTCGGGCTGGATGAAGCGGTTGCCGGCGACGAGTTCCGTCGTCTGGATCGGCGCGGACGCGGGGGGCGCGCCGGGTTTGGCGGGCGCGGCGGGCGCGGGCGCGGCGACGCGGACCTTGCCCTCGACCAGCGTCACCTCGAACCCGCCGTCGACGCGGACGTCAAACGCGGTGCCGACGGCGGTGACCGTGCGCCCGGCGGCGTTGACGATGAAGGGATGCAGTGGGTCGTGCGCCACGCGGAAGAAGGCCTGGCCCTTGTCGAGATAGATCAGCCGCCGCCCGTGGTCGGCGCGGGTGCGCAGGATAGTGCCGGTGTTCAGCGTCACGACGGAGCCGTCGGGCAGGGTCAGGTTGGTGCGCTCGCCGATCGCGGTGCGGTACTCCTGATCGGTGAAGCCTCGGCCCATCAGCGAGGGGCCGGCGTACTGCCACCCCACGCCGCCGGCGAGGACGGCCAGCGCGGCGAAGGCGGCGGCGGCGCGGCCAATCCACACGCGGGGAACGCCACGGTAGCGGCCGCGCGCGCGCTCGCGGCGGGCGAGGATTTCCGGCGTGGAGCGGAAGGCCTCGAGCCCCGCGAAGGCGCGCTCCACCTCCTCCAGCGCGGCGCGGTGAGCGGGGTCGAGCGCGAGCCAGGCGTCGAGGTCGCGCTCGTCCTTCGGCGTCATCGCGCCGGAGCGGCGCCGCGCGAACCAGTCGCAGGCGGCGGCTTCGATGGCGTCGTCTTCGACGTCGGGGCGGCTCATGCGGACGCCTCCATGCCGGCCCAGATGCGGTGCATGGCGCGCGAGACGAAGTGCTCGACCGTCTTGACCGAAACGCCCATGCGGCGCGCGATCTCGCGGTAGGTCATCTCCTCGAAGCGGTGGAGGATGAAGGCTTCGGACAGGCGTGGCGGCAGGGCGTCGAGCGCGGCGGTGAACTGCGCCAGCCGCTCGCGGTCGAGCATGATCCGTTCGGGGTGGAGGTCGTCGGTGGGCGCAAAACCGCCGTCGAGCCCCTCGTGGTGAGCCCAGTCCCAGCGTTGGCGCTGGCGGCGCCGCGCCAGCGCATTGGCGGCGACGCGGAAGAGGTAGCGGTCGGCCTGCTCCGGGTCGCGGATCTCGCCGCGCACCTGCATGGCGAGGAAGACGTCCTGCACCAGGTCCTCCGCCTCGGCGGGCGGCACGCGCTTGGCGAAGTAGCGGCGCAGGGCCGGCCCATAGCGGTCGAGCCAGGCGCGCATGTCGCCGTCGCGCGCGGGCGATGGCGGCGTGGCGTCCTTCAGAGGCTCCGGCGGCTTGGCCATCGGCGCGGCGTTCCCCCCGGCCCGAACGCTGAGGCGCGCAGCGGGCCTTCGTCATTACAGTCCACTTTCGCCCCGATCCCCACGTGGGTGGTGAAGTTTTTTTGAGGATGCCCTTCTCCCTGAGGGAGAAGGAGGGGCCCGCCTTGCAGAGCAAGGTGGGAGGATGAGGGTTTAGGGACGGTGGGAGTTCTGCAACGGCGTAAACCCTCACCCTCCCACGCTCTTCGCTTCGCTCGGCGCGGACCCCTCCCTCTCCCTCAGGGAGAGGTAAGAAAAAGGCGGCCGCCGGTGGGCCGGCGACCGCCTCTCAGTGATCCGGTTCGAAGGGGACCGACGCCGGAGCTAGGAGCCCTTCCCCCTGGAGGGGGGAAGGGTTGGGATGGGGGTGGGATGCTATCCGCAACCACTCCCGTAAGCAGCAGGGGCTGAGGCGTCTCCACCCCCATCCCCGACCCTTCCCCCCTCCAGGGGGAAGGGAGAAGACCTAGAAATCCTTCTTGATGCTGAGCCCGATCAGCCGCGGGTCGAGCGTGAAGACGTTCGTCGTCAGCGCCGTGTCGTCGGAGTTGATGAAGGCGTCGGTGATCGGCGTCTTGTCGAGAATGTTCTTCGCATAGAGTTCGATCTTCAGGCCGTCATCGTTCTCGAGCCACAGCGACAGGTTGGCGTTGTACCAGCCGTGCAGCTTGTCGTTGACGGCGTTATAGACCCGGGCCCATGACTGCGACTGCCAGTAGCCGTCGGCGCGAACCGTGGCCTTCCAGCTGTTGGCGAAGTCGTGACTGAACTGGGCGCCGACGTTCATCGTCCAGTGTGGCGAGTTCGGGAGTTCGTTACCCTTGAGGTTCTGGTAGACCCCCGCTCCACCACTAATCTCCGGGTACACGAACGGATCGTAGGGCGCGCCGGTACTGATATCCATTAACGGACCCGCCAACAGATCATGTAGGCCGTAACCTCCGCAGAACCCCGAATCGATAGTGTGGTATTGCTCCACGTATGGAGCAACCACGCTGACCGGCACAATACAGTTCGAGGGGTCTTGGACCCAGGGCTTCAGCAACATCCAGCGCGGATCACCCTGGGTTCTGTTCATTACGTCGATCGACTCTGCGCCCGCACCGATTGCGGTATCCAGGTATCCAAGATTAGCCACAAACTGCAAGTTGCGTGAGGGAGCGAACATCGCCTCCAGCTCGACACCCCAGACCTTGGCATCAAAATTCTCGTTGGCGACAGATCGATCTATGATTTTCGACACCTGATAATCTTTGTAATCATAGAAGAACACGTCCCCGTTCGCTGTGAGAGCGCCCCCGAGAAGAGTGTTCTTCGCTCCGACCTCGAATGCGTTTACGAATTCTGGCCGGAAGGTCGCTTCCTTCAACTGTGCGACGGGCTTCAAGAACGGGTGGTCATAACCCGGCGAAGTCCCATAAGGCCATCCGCCGGATAGCAATACCTCATTGATCGTCCGGTCAGTAAATCCGGGCGTGGGTGGATTGGCGCCGCCACCTTTGTACCCCCTGGAGTAAAAGGCGTAGAGAAGCGTCCGATCTGTAAAGGATAGGTCAGACTTCCAGTCGACGCCAAGCCTCCCCGTGAACTCGCCCCAATGTTGCTTTATATCCGACCGAGCGGGGTAGCCGCGCGATACATCGCCCGCGGCCGTTACTGCCCGCGCAAGGAGCAGCTGACTAGGGACCGGCGTGAACACTTTGCGATCGTCGGTGTACCTGAGGCCGGCGGTCACCTTTAGCTCGGGGGATAGTTCGTAATACAGCTCGCCGAATGAAGCGAATGATTTTAACTTGTACGGGTTTTTGCTCCTAAAATAATTGTGCCCCTCTCCGTCAATACTGCTCAGCGGATTTGGGTCAATGTAAGGGCAGAGCGAGTCTGAGGTATTGGCGACGCTGTATTCGGTGATGGTCGCGTAAATAGCCGCTATGTAAGAGCGGCACTTTGTGGGGTCGGACTGCCAGTTTAGGGGGGGCGTTCTAGCTATCGCCGTGAGGATGTTATTGAACACATAGTAATCCGCTATCACCTGGAATTTTGTGAAGTTCACGCCAGCGCTGAAATTTACCGGGCCATCAAAGGCTGACTGAAGCCTAGCCTCTGCAATCCATTGCGTGCTTTTCGCACTTGAAATGTCCACCCCCACGATGGATTTCGAGCATCCGATTTGGGGGTCGCATAGAATGCCACCGGGCGCCAGGTCTGCCCACTCGCTGGGACTGTTCGGATCATTGAACGGCAGCGCCGAGTACAACGCAGCAGTGTCTCGAATCACTGGGACGGTATTGAACCGATTGAAGTCCTGAGATGAGTAGACACTGTCTTTATCATAGGTAATCTGCGTAGAGAGCAGCAGGCTGCTGGTGAGGTCGAAATCCGCCCCAAGCTGGACCACATCGGCCTTGGCCCTGTAGACGGGATCGATTAGCGAATTGATCTCACGTAGATTTTGGCTTTGAAGGAGACCCCCATAGGGATCTTTGGGGTACAGGAAAGTCGCAGGGATTGCCGTGGGAAGATAAGGGTGGCCAGGGCCATCAGGAGACTCAAGACCGATAAAAAACGGCGAGAATACGCTAATACCATTCGTTTGGTCGCCCTGCGCGTAGCTCGACCCACCTAAAATCACAAACGAGATGAACGGGAGCGCCAATCCGTTGGGGGTCTCGAATGCAGACTTGTCATACAGCGAGACGGGCAAGCATCCTTGCGAGTCCGTGAATCCTGTGACGACGGGCGTAGACATGGGGCCCCATCCGAGGGTGTAACCCCCCACGTTGCTCTGCCCCGGGTCGCGCTTGCACAGCTGCTTTCCCGTGCGTGAGCGGTTGTCATCTTCGTTGAACCGTTCCCACACTAGGTTCGTCCGAATTTTTTCGGTCGGATCAAACGCAATCGTCACCCGGCCCGACCACAGGTCGCGGCCGTTGACGGCGTGATGCGTGCCGGTGTTGTAGTCGTAACCTTGCCGGTCGGTCAGGGCTCCGGCGAGGCGAATGGCGAGTTTGTCGTCGACGAGCGGGACGTTGACCATCGCCGACAAGCGCTTAGCGTGATAGTTGCCGGCTTCACCTTTGATCCAGCCGGAAAGCTCGGTCAAATTCGGTTTGGCGGAGATCACGTTGATTACGCCGGCGGTCGCGTTGCGGCCGTACAGCGTGCCTTGAGGTCCCCGCAGCACCTCGACGCGTTCGACGTCGAAATACTCCTGCTCGAACAGGCGGTTCTGGATCAGGCTCGCGTTGTTAAAGCTGACTGCCACGCCGGGATCGGTCGTCGCGCTGATAGCCTTCGTCCCGATGCCGCGAATTGAGAAGTTATAGCCGGTGAAGTTGTTCTTCGAGAACGTAACGTTGGGGATCGCCTTCAGGAGGTCGAAGCCGCCTTCGATCTTCTGCTCTTCCAGGCTCTTCTGAGTGAAGGCCGAGATCGCAATCGGCACGTCCTGGATGTTCTCCTCGCGCTTCTGCGCCGTCACCACCAGCGCCGCGACAGTTCCGTCAGCGCCGTCCCCCGCGGCGCTTCCGGACTGGGGGTCGGAGGCGCTCATGATGATGAAGGTGTCGCCGTTGCGGCGCCAGGAGAGGCCGGTGCCTTGAAGCATCATGGCGAGCGCGGTTTCGGGTTCGGCGGTTTTGCTGAGGCCCGCCGAAACGCGGGCGCCGGTGAGTTCGGGGGTGAACAGGACCGCCATTTTGCTCTGGGTGGCGAATTCGTTCAGCGCGGAGCTGAGCGGCTGGGGCGCGATGTCGAATTGGGTCAGGTCTTCGGCTTGCGCGCCGGCGGCCGTCAGCAGGCTGATCGCGGCGACGCCGCCCAGCAAACGGCCATAGAACTTCGAACGATGATCTGACATCGCGTATTCCCCCCGATTGTTCTTGAGGCCTCGCGCCTCCTATGAGCTTTCAGGCCGCCGTTCTTTGAAACCCTGCGTCACTCCACAAAAATATTTTTACTCGGACCGCCGAAGCTGGACGGTTTCCTCATTTTCCGAATCGACGCTGGCGATGTGGGCGATCGCGAGAGCCTGGACGAAGGCGTCCTGATCGTCGGCGCGGAAGGTCCCGCTGATTGGCTTGGCGGCGAGTTTCGGGTCGGTGATCACAAGCTTGCGGGTGGAATAGCGGTTGAATTCCTCGGCCACCTGACCCAGCGGCTCGCCTTCGAACTTCAGGCGCCCGACCAGCCAATCGGTTTCCTTGATTGGATCGGTGCGGTCGAGTTTCCATTCCCGGTCGTTGACGGCGACCAGCTGGTCTCCGGGCAACATCTCGGTC
>JBLNCT010000079.1:0-12460 GCA_050260915.1 Parcubacteria group bacterium | reverse complement strand
GCGGCGGTCAACGGCCACTGCGTCGGCGGCGGGCTGGAGGTCGCGCTGGCCTGCGACATCCGGCTGGCGTCGACGAAGGCGGTGTTCACGGCGGCCGGCGTCAATGTCGGGTTGATGGCCTCCGCCTACCGCCTGCCCCGCGTGATCGGCGTGGCCAAGGCGAAGGTGATGCTGCTGACGGGCCTGCCGGTGGATGCGCAAGGCGCGCTTGCGAACGACCTCGTGACCGAGGTGCACGAGCCGGAGGCGCTGGTCGACGCCGCGGTCGCGCTCGCAACCCGCATCGCCTCGCGCGCTCCGCTGTCGGTGGAAGCGACGAAGCGCACCGCGAGCCGCGCCATGGACATGGACGCCGCCGAGGCCGCCCGCTCCAACGCCGAGGAGATCGCGATCCTCTCCGCCAGCGAGGACCACGCCGGCGCGGTCGCCGCTTTCGCCGAGCGGCGCGAACCCGTCTTCCGCCGCCGCTAGCGCGCGCCCTTCGCCCGGGCCTGGGCGAGAAGCTGGCCGCAGGGCGCGTCCTTGGCGCCGCCGGGCTCGATGAAGGGCACGATGGCCGCCAGCGGATTGATCGCCGCGCCCAGCGCCACGCCCACCACGCCCTGCACGATGGCGGGTCCCGGCTCGATGCCGGGCTTCGGATGAGCGATCGGGCCCTTCAGCGTAATCGGCGAGAGCAGCCGCACCAGCCGGAACTTCTTCGAGTCGCCGTCGATCTTGAAGTTCAGGGTTTCGTTGCGCAGGTCCACCTGGCCCTTGCCGTGGGCGACCACGACGCCGGTGTCGAGCACCATCGTCTTGGCCTGCATCACGCCGCCATGGACGTCGAAGTCGGTCACCGCGCAGCGGATCGGCGTCTGCTTGGGGTTCTCCGACAGCAGCATGAAGAGGCCCTTGGTCAGGTTGATGCCCAGAAGCTCGGCGAAGGCCTGCCGCATGGTCCCGCTAGGCATGGCGGCGGTCAGCGAGCCGTTGGAACTCGCCGCCGCCTTGTGGATCGAGTTGCCCGACCCGACGAGCACCGCATGCGCCATCAGCGGCCCCTGGATCGCCGGACGGCCAAGGCTCTTGAAGGCGATGAAGTCCTCCAGCCTTGCCTTGGTAAGCCGCGCGTTCAGGTCGGTGCGCGGCACATCGCGGCTGGCGTCCAGTGTCACCCGACCGGCGAGCGTCCCGTGCGAGAAGTCGAAGGAAACAGGATCGGCGTCCAGCACCCCGTCCTTCAGCTTCATGTCCACCGACAGCCGCCGGATGGGAAACTTGCGAGGCGCGATCACCGAGGCGGCGCGGTACTTCACGTCGGCGTCCATCGCCCGGATGCGGCCGACGTCCAGCGGCGTGTCGGGAAGCAGCCGGCCGGTCCGCGGCGTCCTCGCCGCCTGCGCCCTCTGCTGCGGCGAGGCGGTCTCGCCCCGGCCGGTTGCCGGCGGCAGGCCGAACATCGGGGCGAGGTCGTCGAAGTCGAGCTTGCGCGACCGGGCGTCGGCGTTGAGGTAGAGCCGCTTGCGCCCGGTCAGCACATAGAGGTCGCCCGATAGGTCGCTGTCGCCTACGCGGCCTGTGAAGTCGTCGAAGTCGTAGCGGGTGTTGTTGCGCCGCAGATGGCCGCTCACCCGGTAGGGCGGCGTCGACGGCAGGGCGAGGCCCGTCAGGTGATAGATGTCGGCGAGGTCCTGCCCCGTCACCGTCAACCGCCCGCCGAACTGGCCGAGGTTGAACGGCTTGTCGATGGAGGCGTCGGCCGTCGCGTGCGTCGAACGCGAGCGCAGGTCGGCCTTGAACGGCCAGGGGTGGTTGCGGTCGATGTGGATCAGCGGGGCGCCGGTCAGCACCAGGGTGAAGGGCTCCTTGTTCAAGGTGCCGTGGCCGTTCAGGCTGAAGGAGCCCTTCGTCGGCCCGACCAGGTGCTCGCTGGTGTTGACCACGCCGTCCAGCACCAGCTTGCGCCGGGCGTCGTCCAGATGGACGTGGGCGTTGTCGACGATGAAGTGCTGGATGACCGGCAGCTTGGTGGGTTGGCCGCGCTTTGTGGGATCGCCGAACTGCCAGTTGTTCTTGCCCTCGATGTCCCGCTTCAGCCGGACGGTGGCGTCGGTCGCCACCACCCGCTCGATCACCTGCTTGCCTTTGAACAGCGGCAGCAGCTGGACACGGACGGCGATGGTCCCGACCTTGGCCATCTCCCCTTTGTAGAGCTGCGGCGGCTGCGCGACGGTGACGTCGTGCACCTCGGCGCTGGGCGTCAGCGACCAGGGGTGGACATCGAGATCGCCGATGATCCCGACCTGCCGGTTCAGCTTGTAGGAGGCGACGCGCGCCAGCGGCCCGCGGAACCAGTTCCAGTCGAAGATGACGAGGAACACGATCACCGCGAGGGCGAACAGCGCCAGCGACAGGAGCCCGCGCCAGGCCGTCCGCTCGCCCGGAGGCCCGTGCGACAGGTGCACGCCCGCGGGCGCCAAACGCCGCATGGAGGAGGGCAGGTCGAAAGGCACGCGCGCAGCTCCGGTAACCGGCGCTTCAACGCACGGGCGGCTCGGCTGTTGCCTAAACCCCTGATTCCTTGAGGAAGCCCTCGACCAGGCCGTCGTACAGGTCGAGCTTCTTGTAGGCGCGGAAGTCCGGCGCGGCGGTGCGCCAGGCCCGCGCGAACGCCGCCAGCCGCTCCGGGTCGTCGCGCAGCGCGGCCAGCGGATGACGCCAGACACGGATGGTGAAGAGGGCGCCGCCTGTCCGGGGCAGCCGCCGCAGCGTCTGCCGCTCGACCCGGACGAAGAGCTCGTCCCCCGGCGAGGCGACCTCGCCGATGCGGGCGCGGATCGGCGCCGGGTCTGGCGTATGCAGGGCGTCGGTGTTCACCACCGTCCAGTTGCGCCGCTGGAGAATGAGGCCGGGGCGCAGGCCCTCGAAAATGCGCGCCACGCGGGTCAGCAGCCGATCCTCGAACCCGGGCACCGGCCCATGCAGGGCGGAAAGGTCCCGGCCGATCACCTCGTCGGCGCGGAAGAAGGTCGCGGCCGACAGGCTCAGCGCGGTCAGCGCCCAGCCGCCGTCGCGCTTTTCCATCAGGCAGAGGTCGTCGGCGACCAGCCGCGAGGCGGCATAGAGCGGCGGGAAGGCAGGGTCGCCGGTCAGGCCCGTCGCGGCCTCGACCAGGGTCAGGACCTCCGCCTGACCCGGCCGGGAGCCCGGCGTTTCCGCCCACACGAGATCGCGGGCGGACTCATAGAGCGCATCCTTCCGAGCCGCCGGATCGGGCTCGCCGCCCTCCAGCCAGTCGGCCTCCTCGATCGGCGACAGGCCGATGGCGAAGTCCGCCGGCGCGTCGGCCCAGGGCGCGTGGCGGATGCTCATAAGCGCCCGCGAAGGATCAGCAGCTCCGCCGCCATGCCAAGCGCGACGCCTATGCTGTCGGCAGCCACGTCCAGGACCTCGGCGTCGCGGCCCAGCGGCAGGGTCCCTTGCAGGATTTCGATCAGGATGCCGAACCCGATCAGTCCTGCCGCGACGCGTCCTGTCCGGCCGGGAAAGGACCAGGTTCCAAGGACAGCCAGCACCGCGAAGGCGAGGGTATGCTCGATCTTGTCGCTGACGCCCACCTCCGGGATCGTCTGGAGGGGCATGAGCGCGAGCGCCAGCACGCCCACGCAGGCGGCCAGCAACAGGGCGAGACGAACGGGACGGGCGATCTGCATGACGTGGTTGCGCGGGACCTTAGCCCTCTCTAGCGTCGCGCCGCCATTAACGGGAGCGGACATTGGGTATCGAGGCGGTGATCTGGGATTTCGGCGGGGTGATCACGACCTCGCCCTTCGAGGCCTTCAACCGCTACGAGGGCGCTAACGCCCTGCCGCACGATTTCATCCGCAAGGTCAACGCCACCAACCCGCACGACAACGCCTGGGCGAAGTTCGAGCGCGCCGAGATCGGCGGCGCCGAGTTCGACCAGCTGTTCCTGCAGGAGTCGACGGCGCTCGGCCATCCGGTGCGCGGCGCCGATGTCCTGCCCCTGCTTTCCGGCGACGTCCGGCCCCGCGTGGTCGAGGCTCTGAAGGCCTGCAAGACGCGGTTCAAGGTCGGCTGCATCACCAACAACGTCCAGACCGGCCACGGCGCGGGCATGGCCGGGACCACCGAACGCGCGGCCCAGGTCGAGGCCGTCATGGAGCTGTTCGACGGCATCATCGAAAGCTCGAAGGCCGGCCTGCGCAAACCCGACCCGCGCATCTACCAGATGATGTGCGAGCTGCTGCAGGTGGACCCGGCGACCTGCGTCTACCTCGACGACCTCGGCATCAACTGCAAACCGGCCTCTCAGCTCGGCATGCGTGCGATCAAGGTCACGGGCGAGGCGCAGCTGCTGGCCGATCTTTCGGAAGTGACCGGGCTGGCGTTCTGACAGTGCGTCCTTCGACGCGCCCCTGCGGGGCTGCTCAGGATGACGAAGGTTGGTAGCTTTACAGAGTTCGTCATGGTGAGCAGGCCGCGCAGCGGCCGTGTCGAACCACGCAGGGAGCATCCATGAGCCGTCCACAAAAGATCGGAACCGGCGAGGCGCTGAAACAGCTCACGGGCTGGACCGCCGCCGACGCCCGCGACGCCATCGTGAAGACCTTCACCTTCAAGGACTTCAACGCCGCGTTCGGCTTCATGACCCGCGCCGCGCTGGCGGCGGAGAAGCTCGACCACCATCCGGAGTGGTTCAACGTCTACAACCGCGTCGAGGTGCTGCTGGCCACCCACGACGCGGACGGCGTCACCGAGCTGGACGTGAAGCTCGCGCGGATCATGGACGAGGCCGCCGCTCAGCCTTAAACATCCGTTTGAACGAACAGACGGGAGAAGACGACATGGCCACCGGAACACGCGTCGCGGGCAAGAAGGCTTTCATCACCGGCGCGGCGCAGGGGCTGGGCGCAGCCATGGCGCGCAGGCTCGCGGAAGAAGGCGCCAAGGTCAGCCTCGCCGACATCAACCTCGACGGCGCCAAGGCGGTGGCGGCCGAGATCAACGCCGCCCACGGCGAGGGCACGGCGTTCGCCTTCCCGCTCGACGTCACGAAAGAGGATCAGTGGATCTTCGCCCTCGAGGAGGCCGACGCGGCCATGGGCGGCATCTCGGTGCTGGTCAACAACGCGGGCATCAGCCGGGGCGGGCCCATCGAACAGTGCTCGCTCGAGGACTTCCGGCTCTGCATGTCGGTGAACGTCGATTCCGTGTTCCTGGGGGCCAAGCACGCGCTGAAGTACATGCGCGAGAACCAGCCCGGCTCGATCATCAACATCAGCTCGATCGCCGGCCTGATCGCCAATCACAACGGCCCGGCCTACAACGCGTCAAAGGCCGCGGTCTGGCTGCTGTCGAAGAACATCGCCCTCTACTGCGCCAAGCAGAAGCTCGACATCCGGTCGAACTCCATCCACCCGACCTTCATCGACACGCCGATCCTCGACCCGATCCGGCAGATGTTCGGCAAGGAGGAAGGCGAGGCCAAGCTCGGCCGCCAGATCCCGCTCGGCCGCATCGGCGAGCCCACCGACATCGCCAACGCGGCCCTCTACCTCGCCTCGGACGAGAGCCGCTTCATGACTGGCGCGGAGCTGAAACTGGACGGCGGCATCTCGGCCATGTGAGGCCGGGCGGAGCTTTCCGCCCTACAGCAGCGTTTTTAGCGCGCGGCGCCGCAATTGGGCCGCGCTCGATGCTTTAGCTTGTTCCGCGCGGGCGGAGCGCTAGGTATTGGGCCAACGCGTGAGGAACGCGAAGGAAGACGATGGCGAACATCACCCTGGTCGACGACGACGAGAACATCGTCGCTTCGGTTTCTTTGGCTCTCGAGAGCCTCGGCCATAACGTGAAGGCCTATTTCGACGGCTCCTCGGGGCTGGCGGCGCTGGAGGCTGACCCGCCGGACCTCGCCATCCTCGACGTGAAGATGCCCCGCATGGACGGGATGGAGGTGCTGCGGCGCCTTCGCCAGACCTCCGAGCTGCCGGTGATCATCCTCACCTCCAAGGACGAGGAGATCGACGAGATTCTGGGCTTCAACCTCGGCGCCGACGACTACATCCACAAGCCGTTCAGCCAGCGCCTGCTGCTGGAGCGGGTGAAGGCGGTGCTGCGCCGCGCGGGCGTGGACGGCGAGGAAATGCCGGCCGCCGGCGCGGAGGGCGCGGGCTCCAAGGCCATCAAGCGCGGCAAGCTGACCCTCGACCCCGCGCGTCACGACTGCCTGTGGGACGGAAGGCCCGTACGACTGACCGTCACCGAGTTCCTGCTCTTGCAGGCGCTCGCCCAGCGGCCCGGCTTCGTGAAGAGCCGCGACAATCTGATGGACGCGGCCTACGACGACCAGGTGTACGTGGACGACCGCACCATCGACAGCCACATCAAGCGCATGCGCAAGAAGTTCCGGCAGGTGGACCCGACCTTCGACGCGATCGAAACCCTGTATGGCGTCGGCTATCGCTACCGCGAAACCTGAACGGCCCGAGCGGCTGCCGGGGGGAGGAAGCCTGTTCGGCTCGCGCCTCGGGCGGCTGATCATTGCGCTGAACCTGCTGGGCCTGGCGATCCTGATCAGCGGGGCGCTGGTGCTCAATGAGCTGCGCCGCGGCCTCGTCAACGCCCGCATCGACAGCCTGACCACCCAGGGCGAGCTGATCGCCAACGTCATCGACCGCGCCGCCACGGTCGGCGAGCCTGAGCCCGCGCTGGAGCCGGAGCGCGCCAGCGACATCCTCCAGCTGCTCTTCATTCCGAGGTCCCAGCGGGCCCGGCTGTTCGATGCGCACGGACGGCTGATCGCCGACAGCTACGTCATCTCCGACCGGGTGGAATCAAAGCCGCTTCCCCCCGCGCGCAAGCGCGGCGAACCGGCCTTCAACCTCCAGACCGACGAGGAGGGCGTCAGCCCCAAGGTCGTCGCCCAGGCCAAGGCTGAGCTGAACGCCGAGGTCGCCAAGGCCATGCACGGCCGGATGGTCTCCGGCATGCGCCGCGCGGCCAACGGCGAGCGGGTGGTCTCCGTCACCGTGCCGATCCAGCACGTCAAGGCGGTGCTGGGCGTGCTGGTGCTCGAGGCCAGCGACGTCGACGAGATCATCGCCAAGGAGCGGCTGGCGCTGGCGCCCTTCATCCTGATCGCCGTGCTGGTCATGCTGTTCTCGTCGATCCTGCTGAACCGGCTGATCGCGCGGCCGGTGCGAAGGTTGGCCTACGCCGCCGACCGGGTGACGCTGTCGAGCGCGCGGGCGATCTCCCTGCCGGACCTGGCCGGCCGCAAGGACGAGATCGGCGACCTGACGCGCTCGCTGGAGACCATGACCGACACCCTGTCCGAGCGCATGGACGCCATCGAGTCCTTCGCCGCCGACGTGGCGCACGAGATCAGGAACCCGCTGACCTCCATCCGCTCGGCCATCGAGACGCTGGACCTGGTGAAGGACGCCAAGGCGCGCGCCCGGCTGATGGGCATCCTGAAGCAGGACGTGCAGCGGCTGGACCGCCTCGTCACCGACATCTCCAACGCCTCGCGCCTCGACGCCGAACTGTCGCGGGAGTCGCCGCGGATCGTCGACCTCGGCCACCTGCTGTTCGAGATCTGCGCCCTCTACGAAGCCTCGGCCAAGCGGGGCGAGTCGCATGTGCGCTACCTCGACCCGCAGCAGATCGAACCGGTGATGGTCTCCGGCCGCGAAGGGCCGCTGGGCCAGGTGTTCCGCAACCTGATCGACAACGCCCGCTCCTTCAGCCCGGAAGGCGGCGAGGTGCGTGTCTCCGTCACCCACTCGCGCGGCGAGGCGCTGGTCTTCGTCGACGACGACGGGCCGGGCATCCCGCCCGAGAACCTCGAGACCATCTTCGAGCGCTTCTACACCTCCCGGCCCAAGGGCGCGGCGTTCGGCGGCAACTCCGGCCTTGGCCTTTCCATTGCGCGCCAGATCGTCCAGGCGCATGGAGGCGAAATCCACGCCGAGAACCGGCCCGAAGGGGGCGCGCGGTTCGTCGTCAGGCTGCCGGAGAAGAAGACATGATCCGCCACGCGGGCCTTGTCGCCACCCGCCTCGGCGGCCGCTGGCGCGGGGCGCTGATCGAAGGCCCGTCCGGCACGGGCAAGAGCGACCTGGCCATCCGGATGATGGTCAACGGCTTTCGGCTGGTCGCCGACGATCGGACGGTGGTCTGGACCTCCGGCCGGCGGCTCTACGGCAAGGCGCCCGAGGCTCTTTCCGGCCTGCTCGAAGCGCGCGGCGTCGGCATCATCCCGCAGCCGCCGCTGGAGTTCTGCGAGATCGTGCTGCTGGTCGAATGCCGCCGCGAGCCGGGCGCGGTCGAGCGGATGCCGGACTCCACCCCGACCGACGTCATGGGCGTTCCCTTGCCCCGCATCGAGCTCTGGCCCTTCGAGGCGGCCGGGCCTGCGAAACTGCGTCGCGCGCTGGAGCATCTTGGAGGCGGCGCATAACGAGCGTATCTAGCGCCCCTCACGGCGCTCACCGGCCGTGTAGAGGGGCGCCATTTTGAGGCATCACGCATGATCGGGCTCGTGATCGTCACGCACGGTCGGCTCGCAGATGAATTCGTCCTGGCCATGGAGCACGTCGTCGGACCGCAGAAGGCGGTGAAGGCGATCTGCATCGGGCCGGAAGACGATATGGAGCAGCGCAGGAAGGACATCCTGAAGGCCTGCGCGGAGGTCGATTCCGGCGCCGGCGTTATCCTGCTCACCGACATGTTCGGCGGCACGCCCTCCAATCTCGCGATCTCGGTGATGGAGCAGACCCGCGCCGAGGTGATCGCCGGCCTGAACCTGCCGATGCTGATCAAGCTGGCCTCGTTGCGCACCCGCGAGCCGCTGGACGCTTGCGTCCACCACGCCCAGGAGGCTGGACGTAAGTACATCTCCGTGGCCAGCTACGTCCTGGCGGGAGAGAAGTGACGAAAGCGATTCGGACGGTCGAGATCTGCAACGAGCGCGGACTCCACGCCCGCGCCTCGGCCAAGTTCGTCAAGATGGCTTCCGGCTTCGACGCCGAAGTGAAGGTCAGCAAGGACGGCCACACCGTCGACGCCCGCTCCATCATGGGCCTGATGATGCTGGCCGCCGGGCCGGGCTGCCAGATCGAGATCGCGGCGGAAGGGCCTCAGGCGGAAGAGGCGGCCTCGGCGCTCAGCGACCTCGTCACCTGCCGCTTCGACGAAGAGCGCTAGCTCTTCCCCCAGTTCATCTGGGGGAAGTGGGCCGAAGCCGTAGGCGAGGCTCGTTGGGGGAGGTTTAAAACAAGGGGGACAACTCCCCCATCGACCTTCGCCGCTTTCAGCGTCTCAGGCCACTTCCCCCACATGCGTGGGGGAAGAGCCCATGGCCCGCATCCCCAAATCCGCCAGCAGCTTCTCATCCTCGCTCTGCTCCGGGTTGGCCGTCGTCAGCAGCTTCCCCCCGATGAAGATCGAGTTCGCCCCGGCGAGGAAGCAGAGCGCCTGCTGTTCGCGGCTCATGTGCTCGCGGCCGGCCGACAGGCGGACCATCGACTTCGGGCAGACGATGCGGGCGACCGCGATGGTGCGGACGAACTCCAGGCCGTCCACGGGATCGGAATCGCCCAAAGGCGTGCCCTTCACCGGCATCAGGTCGTTGACCGGCAGGCTGTCGGGGTGGGCCGGCAGCGTCGCCAGCGCATGGAGCAGGCCCGCGCGGTCGCGGCGCGTCTCGCCCATGCCGACGATACCGCCGCAGCAGGTGCTCATCCCCGCCGCGCGCACGTGCTCCAGCGTATCGAGCCGGTCCTGATAGGTGCGGGTAGTGACGACCTGACCGTAGTACTCCGGCGAGGTGTCGAGGTTGTGGTTGTAGTAGTCGAGCCCGGCTTCCCGCAGCGCCTTGGCCTGATCCGCCGTCAGCATGCCAAGCGTCGCGCAGGTCTCCATCCCGAGCGCTTTCACGCCCGAGATCATCTCGGCGACCTTCGGCAGGTCCCGGTCCTTCAGGTCGCGCCAGGCCGCGCCCATGCAGAACCGCTGCGCGCCGCCTGCCTTTGCCTCAGCGGCCGCCTGGACCACCGCGTCCGGGTCCATCAGCTTCGAGGCCTTCAGGCCGGTGTCGAAGTGCGAGGACTGGCTGCAGTAGCCGCAGTTTTCCGCGCAGCCGCCCGTCTTCACCGACAGCAGTTGCGACAACTGCACCTCGGCCGGATCGAACCAGCGGCGGTGGATTTCGGCGGCGCGGAAGACGAGCTCGGTGAACGGCAGCTCGAACAGGGCCTCGACCTCTTCCAGCGTCCAGTCGTGGCGCGGCTCGGCGGGATCGGCGATGCGGACGGGCGCGTTCATGGGCTCATCTCCATACTTCGCGCGCCTGATAGCAGCCCGCGCGCTCACGCTCTAGCGCCCAGCCGCGCTCGCCCTTAAAGAAGCCGCGCCTGATCCATGGGGAGACGATCATGACCGCCACCGTCCGTCCGCTGCGCAGCGTCCTCTACATGCCCGCCTCGAACGCGAAGGCGCTGGAGAAGGCGCGCACGCTCCCCTGCGACGCCGTGATCCTCGACCTGGAAGACGCCGTCGCGCCCGAGGCCAAGGAGGTGGCCCGCTCGCAAGCGGTGGGCGCGATCATGCAGGGCGGGTTCGGTCGCCGCACGGTCGTGCTGCGGGTCAACGGCCTCGACACCCCCTGGGGCGCGGAGGACCTGATCGCCGCCGCGGCCGCCGGTCCCGACGCCATTCTCGTGCCGAAGGTCGGCGGGGCGGTGGACGTCGCCGCCTACGACAGCGCCATCTCATCGGCGCCGGATCACACGCGGCTGTGGGCCATGATCGAGACCTGCCGCTCGATCTTCGCGCTGGAGTCGATCGCGCAGGCGTCCAAGACCTCGCGGATGACCACCTGGGTCATGGGCACCAACGACCTCGCCAAGGAGATGCGCTGCCGCCAGACGCCGGGCCGCGAGCCCTTCCACGGGCCGCTGTCGCTGGCCGTCGCCGCCGCCCGGCTCTACGGGCTGACCATCATCGACGGCGTCTACAACAGCATCGACGATGACGCGGGGCTGGAGGCGGTCTGCGAACAGGGCGTCGACTTCGGCTTCGACGGCAAGACTCTGATCCACCCCAAGCAGATCGAGATCTGCAACCGGGTGTTCTCGCCGTCGGAAGCCGAGGTCGCTTGGTCGCGCGCGGTGATCGAGGCGTTCAAGCTTCCGGAGAACCAGGGCAAGGGCGCCATCCGCGTCGAAGGCCGCATGGCCGAACTGCTGCACCTCGCGCAGGCGGAGCGGCTGGTCGCGGTGGCGGAAGCGATCAAGGAAGCTGAGGCCGCTTAATCTATCCCCGTCATCCTCGGGCTTGTCCCGAGGACCCAGAGACGCAAGCGGCTGGGAGTCCGCGTAAACGGTTCCAACGTCAGCGTTTCTGGGTCCCAGGCCCAAGGCCTGGGATGACGTGAATGTTCAGAAGCCCAAGGCTTTCTTCGCCGCAGCGACAGCGGCACTCGTTTGTTCAGGGGACAACGGAACCGCCTCGCCAACACCCCACACCGGTCCCGGCCAGGCCGGATCGCCCACACGCCGCCCCACGACATGCACATGCAGCTGCGGCGTCACATTCCCGAGCGCGCCGATGTTCAGCTTCTCCACCGGGAGCCCGAGCGCCTCACCCACAGCCCGCACCGCGCGGCCGGCGTGGACGATCTCGTCCATGAGGCGCGGACGGTTGAAGGGGTGCAGGTCCTCGATCTCGCGGGCGTTCGGCGAGCGGGGGATCAGCACGATCCACGGCCATCGCGCGTCGTTCTGAAGCCGGGCTTCACAGAGCGCGAGCCCGCCCAGGGCGACCGAGGTCGCCCCGAAGGCCGGATCGAGCTGGAAGGTCTCAGCCACGTTTGGGAACCGCCGCCCAATAGTCGAAGTCGAGGATGACTTCGCCCGGATAGGCGCCGGCGGAATCCTTGTCCGGGAAGTCGGCGCACGGCCGGTCCTTCGTCGCCACCAGCCGCAGCCGCAGCGCCCCGGCCGCGCCAAGGTCGGCCTTGTCCAGCACCTCCGACCAGGCGAACACCGTGCCGCCCGCGAAATAGGGATTCACGTGGCGACCGCCGTTGATGGCGAGGATCAGGCCCGCGTTCTGCAAGCCGTTGAACGACAGCGCCTTGGCCGTCGAGATCACCACGCCGCCGTAGACCAGGCGCCGTCCCGACGGGTCCTTCGCCCGCTCGAACTGGTTGAAGTGGACCTTGGCGGTGTTCTGATAGAGGCGCGTCGCCATCTGGTGCTCGGCTTCCTCGATGGCCATACCGTCGACGTGGTCGACCTTCTCGCCGACCGCATAGTCCTCGAAGGCGTGCGGCGCGCCGGCCAGCGTCCAGTCGTAGCGGCCGAAATCCAGACCCTTCGGCAGGACGAGGTCGGAGGCGGCTACCGCCGACGCCAGCTCCGGCGTCTTCTGTTCAGCGATCTCGGCGGCT
>JBLNCT010000078.1:0-15212 GCA_050260915.1 Parcubacteria group bacterium | reverse complement strand
TCCCCCAGAGGGGGAGCACCTTTAGGCCTGCGCTTTGGTCCTGCGGCCGCGTCTGGCGGGCTGGGGCTCGGGGGCGCGAGGCAGGCGCAGTTCGAAGACGGAGCCCTCCGGCCCCGTGGAGGCGAGCGTCAGGTCGCCGCCGTGGCCTTGCGCCAGCTCGCGCGCGATGGCGAGGCCGAGACCCGTGCCGCCGCGCCGGCCCGACCCCACGAACGGCTGGAACAGGTTGGCGAGCGCCTTTTCAGGCACGCCCGGCCCATTGTCGGCGAAGCGGATCGTGGCGAAGCCGTCCGGCGTCTGCACGGTGACCAGCACGCGGCCCTGCTCCTGCGCGCGCGGCGCGGCCTCGATGGCTTCGCGGGCGTTGCGCAGGAGGTTGGTCAGGATGCGGTGGAGTTGGTCGGGATCGGCCTTCACGCGCTCGGTCGCCGGGACCTCAGGCTGGAGGCGAACGCCTTGCGCCGAGAGCCCCGCGTCCTCGGCGGCGGTTTCCAGCGCAGGCAGAAGCGCGACGAGCTCCAGCTGCGGCTCCGGCTCGGTGGTCCGACCGTATGCCAGCACGTCCGAGGCAAGGTTCACGGCGCGATCGAGCGCGCGCTCCAGCCTCGGCAAGGCCGACGCCACGTTGGGATCGCCGGACATGGCCAGCCGCTCGGAGGCTATCTGGGCGCTGGTCAGCATGTTGCGGAGGTCGTGGTTGATCTTGGCCACGGCCTCGCCGAGCTGCGCCAGTCGCGCCCGGGAGCTGAGCGCGGCCACGAGGTCAGCCTGCATGCGGTCGAGTTCGGCCTCCGCCCGGCCGATCTCGTCGGCGCGGCCTGAGGGTTCGATGCGGGACTTCGGATCCTCGGGGTCGGCGCGGAAACGCTCCATGGCGAGCGTGATCCGCTGCATCGGGCGAACGAGGAAGGCGTTCAGCGATAGGTACACAAGCGTCCCTGCCAGCACGGCCACGAACGCCATGACGCCCAGCAGCCGGAACAGATAGGTCCACAGCTCGCGGCGCAGCGGTTCGTCGGGGGTGACGATCTCGATGAACTCGCCGGAGCGGAAGCGGGGCTCGGAGATGACCCGCACCATCTGGCCGGGTCTGCCGGACAGCGTGCGGAAGGGCGAGGAAATCCACGACAGCGGATTCTGCTCGCGCAGGTCGACGAGGTATGGCGTGCGCATGGTGCGCGGCGCGGCGAGCACGAGGCGGCGCATGCCGTCCTGCTGGATGGCCACGGAGACGACGCCCGCGCCGTTCAGCAGCTGCGAGGACAGCCGACGGGTGACCTTGCCGTTCGGTGAGGACTCGGTCGCCAGCGAGGCCAGCTCGGCGGCCCGCACGCGATCCAGCAGCCACTGCTCTTCGAACGCCGCCAGCGCCGGCGGCAGGATGAGCGCCCCGGCCAGGGTGACGAACAGGGCGGTCAGCACCAGCAGACGCGCCGACAGGCCGCCGGGCCAGAAGAGGCGGCGGTCGCCCCTCCGGTTCGGCTCTGGAGCCTGGGGGTCGGCCATGGGCGATCCGTACTTCACGCCAGACGCTTCAGCAACGAAACGACCCTGCGCGTGCGTGACGAGAACAAGATGGGCGAATACCACTGTCCAGCCAAGCGTTTGACGATCTCGCCGCGCGTCGGATAGGGCGCGACGTAGCCGGCAAGCGTCGAAAGCTTCACGCCGGCGGACATGGCGAGCACGCACGGCTGGATCAGGTCGCCCGCATCCTTGCCCACGATCGCGGCGCCGAGGAGGCGGCCCTTGCGGTCCGTGACCAGCTTGCCGAAGCCCCGCGTGTCGGCCTCCGTCTGGGCGCGGTCGTTGTGCTCGAAGGACTGGGTGACGACGCGGATGGTGTCGCCGTGGCGGGCGCGGGCCTCGGTTTCGGTCAGGCCGACCACCGCCAGCTCCGGGTCGGTGTAGGTGACGCGCGGGACCACCAGCCGCTCCACGTTCACCGGCGAGGCGAACAGCGCGCGGCGGACGAACAGGGCGGCGTGGGCTCCGGCGGCGTGGGTGAAGGCGGGGCGACCGGTCACGTCGCCGATGGCGAAGACCCGGCGGTTGGTGGTGCGCAGCGAGCGGTCGGTGCGGATGCCGGTCTTGTCGTAAGCGACGCCGGCCGCTTCGAGGTTCAGGCCCTCCACGTTCGGCGCGCGGCCGGTCGCGACGAGAACGGGTCCGGCGTCAATGCGCTCGACAGGCGCGCCTTCGCGGAGCTCGACGCCGTCCGCCTTCAGCTGCTGGAGGACCACCGCTGCAAGGTCCGGGTCTTCGCGGGGCAGCGCCCGGTCGGCTTCGAGGATGGTCACCTTCGAGCCCAGCCGGGCGAAGGCCTGCCCGAGTTCCAGCCCGATGGGACCGCCGCCGATGACAGTCAGCTGTGCCGGCAGTTCCTTCAGGTCGAAGATCGTCTCGTTGGTTAGATAGCCAGCCTCCTCGAGCCCCGGGATCGGCGGGACCTTCGGGCGGCTGCCTGTGGCGATGACGAACTTGCGGGCCGTGACGCGGACGCTGTCGCTCTCGACCGTGCGGCGGTTCGTAAAGTGGGCGGCTTCGCGGACGACGGTGACGCCGAGGCCCTCGAACCGCTCCTGGCTATCGACCGGGGCGATGGTCTCGATGGTCGAGCGGACGTGGGCCATGGCTCGCGCAAAGTCCCAGCCCTTGGCCACCGCCGCGATCAGCGCCTTCGACGGCACGCAGCCGAAGTTCAGGCAGTCGCCGCCCATCTCGCCTTGTTCGAACAGGACGACTGACAGGCCCAGCTGCGCGGCTCCCGCGGCCACCGACAGGCCGCCGGAGCCTGCCCCGATGACGGCGAGGTCGGCGCGGAGCTCGCGCTTCATACGGTCGGGTTTCGGCGCAGCCTGCGCATCACGGCCGGCGCCATGGCCAGGCACGCCAGACCAATCAGCGGCAGCAGGATGCGCGGTTCGGCGATGATGTGCAGGTCAGGCTCCCCGCCCCGCTCGAACACCGTCCCAAGGCCGGAGCCCAGGAAGGCGTAGACGAACGACCCCGGCGCCATGCCGACGAAGGACGCCGTCACGAACGTCCGCGTCGAGACCTCCGCCAGTCCCGCCGCCACGTTGATCAAGAGCAGCGGGGCCACGGGGATGATGCGCAGCGTGAAGAGGTAGGAGAAGGCGTCCTTCCGGAAGCCTTCGGCCAGCTTCGTGATGGTAGGCCCGGCCTTGCGGGTCACCAGGTCCCCGAAGGCCGTGCGGCAGGCCAGGAATGAAACCGTCGAACCGAGGGTCGCGGCCGACAAGGCCGTGAGCCCCCCCGGCACCGGCCCGAACAGGAAGCCTCCCGCCAGCGTCATCACCAACGCCAGCGGCAGGGAGAGCGCGACAACTATCGTGTAGAGCACGCCGTACGCCGCCAGGCTCGCGATCCAGTGGAGCTGGACGAAGGCGGTCAGCTCTTCGCGGCGGGCCTTCAGCTCGGTGAGCGAGATATGCTTCGTCGCCCCGCTCGCCACCGCGGCGATCACCAGCAGGACCAGCACGATCAGCAGGCCGTAGCGCCGTACGAAAGCCGTCGCCTTCTGACCTCGCGTCATGCGGTGTTCCTAGCCTCCGAAACGGACGCGAACCCGTCGGCGCGCAGGCGCGCGGCGAGATCGCGCTTGATGCGCCCGATCAGACCCGGTCCTTCGTAAACCATCGCCGAATAAAGCTGCACCGCGTGGGCCCCGGCCCTGATCTTAACATAGGCATCCGCGCCCGAACTGACACCGCCCACCCCGATCAGGATCAGGTCGTGCTCGTTCATTGCGGAGAATTGCCGCAGCACCCGCGTCGACAGGTCCATCAGCGGCGCGCCCGACAGGCCGCCGGTCTCCGCCTTGTAGCGGGACCGCAGCGTCTCCGGCCGGCTGACCGTGGTGTTGGAGACAATGACGCCCTGCAGGCCAAAGCCCGCGACGGCCGCCATGATGGTCCCGACCTCGCCCTCCTCCAGGTCCGGGGCGACCTTCAGGAAGATCGGATGATCGCCGGGCAGCGTCCGCCGGGTCTCCGAGAGCCGTCCGAGGAGCTCCTCGAGCGCCGCCTTGGTCTGCAGCGCGCGCAGGCCCGGCGTGTTAGGCGAGGATACGTTGACGGTGAAGTAGTCGGCGAGCCCCCACAGCCGCGTCAGCCCGGTCACATAGTCGCCGATGCGGTCGGTGGCGTCCTTGTTGGCCCCGATGTTCGCGCCCACGACGCCGCGCCGCCTGCGGGACGAAAGCCGGCCCGCAAAGGCCTCCAGCCCCTCGTTGTTGAAGCCCATGCGGTTGATCACCGCCCGATCCTCGGTCAGCCGGAACAGGCGCGGGCGCGGGTTGCCGGCCTGGGGCAGCGGGGTGACCGTGCCGCACTCCACGAACCCAAACCCCGCCGCCAGCATGGCGTTGGAGACCTCGGCGTTCTTGTCGAACCCGGCGGCCAGCCCGATGCAGTTGGGCAGCCGCAGGCCCGCGAGCTCCACCTGCAACGCGGGGTCGTCGGGCCGCTGGCCAAGCGGGCCCAATCCAGCCTTCAGCGCCTTGATGGTCAGGCCGTGCGCGTCCTCGGGGTCGAGCCCGCGCAGGAAGCCGGTGGCGAAGGTGTGGACCAGGCTCACTCCGCGCCGCCTCCGCCGAGATCGGCGGCATAGAACACCCCGTCGTAGTGGGCCCGGCCATTCGGATCGATCACATAGGCCACCGCCGTCGCGGTTGGAAACCGCGAGGCGATCTTGCCCAGCACCGCCGACCCCGCGCCGTTCTCTTGCAGCAGGCCGACGGCGAGTTCGTGGATTCCGGGATTGTGGCCGATGACCATGACCGTGCCCGCCGTCACGCCCTCCAGCGCATCGAGGATCGCCATCGGGGGCGCATTGTAGAGCGACCGCAACCGCTGGACCCGCGCTTTCGGAAAGGTCTCCTGCATGGCGTCCCAGGTCTCCACCGTCCGCTCGGCCGCGGAGACCAGGACGACGCCGGGAACGAGGCCGTCCTTCGCCAGGGCCTTCGCGACCAGCGCGGCGTCGGCCTTGCCCTCCTCCGTCAGCGGACGCGCGAAATCGTCGCCGCTGGCGCTGCGGCGCTCGGCCTTGGCGTGGCGCATGAGGATGAGGCGATCCATGGCTCCGCTCTTAGCGGTAGCCGCGGGCCTCCGGAAGGGATGGTTGACACGCGGCGCCGCTGGCGGTCCAACGCGGCCATGAGCGACGACGGCGCAGCCATCGCGGTGCATGAAGACGGGGGGACGCTGAAGTTCGGCCCCGAGCGCCCGCTCGTGCTCGATTCCGGCCTGAAGATCGAAGGGCTGGAGATCGCCTACAAGACCTACGGGGCGCTGAACGCCGACCGCTCGAACGCGGTGCTGGTGACCCACGCGCTGACCGGCGACCAGTACGTGGCCTCGCGTCATCCGGTGACGGGCAAGCCCGGCTGGTGGGACCGCGTGGTCGGACCTGGCCTCCCGCTCGATCCGCAGCGCTACTTCATCATCTGCGCCAACGTCGTCGGCGGATGCATGGGGACGACTGGGCCTTCGTCGGTGAACCCCGCAACCGGCAAGCCCTACGGCCTTTCCTTCCCGGTCATCACCATCGCCGACATGGTCCGCGCCCAGGCCATGCTGATGGAGGCGCTCGGCATCGAGCAGCTCTTCTGCGTGGTGGGCGGCTCGATGGGCGGCATGCAGGTGCTGCAGTGGGCGGCCGACTATCCGGAGCGGATCTTCAGCGCCATCGTGATCGCCTCGGCCGCGCGCCACTCGGCCCAGAACATCGCCTTCCATGAGGTCGGCCGCCAGGCGATCATGGCCGACCCCGACTGGAAGGGCGGCGACTACGCCAGCGGCAAGAAGCGGCCCGAGAAGGGGCTGGCGGTGGCGCGGATGGCCGCGCACATCACCTACCTCTCGGAGGCTGCCCTGCAGCGCAAGTTCGGCCGCGAGCTGCAGCGCGACGGGCTGTCGTGGGGCTTCGACGCCGACTTCCAGGTGGAGAGCTACCTGCGCCACCAGGGGACGAGCTTCGTCGACCGCTTCGACGCCAACTCCTACCTCTACATCACCCGCGCCATGGACTACTTCGACCTCGCCGCGGCGCACGGCGGGGTGCTGGCCAACGCCTTTACGAAGGCGCGGGACGTGCGGTTCTGCGTGCTCTCCTTCACCTCCGACTGGCTCTATCCGACGGCGGAGAACCGCCACATCGTGCGCGCCCTGCTGGCCGCCGGCGCCCGGGCCAGCTTCGTCGAGATCGAAAGCGACAAGGGCCACGACGCCTTCCTACTCGACGAGCCGGAGATGGCGTCCACCCTGCGCGGTTTCCTGAGCGCCGCCGGCCAGGCGCGAGGACTGGTGTGACGGTGCGAGAGGACTTCAAGGAAATCCTGCGCCTCGTGCGCCCCGGCTCCCGCGTGCTCGACGTCGGCTGCGGCGAGGGCGACCTGCTGGAGCTGCTGACGCGCGAAAAGCAGGTCGACGGACGCGGGCTGGAGCTGGAGGCGGCGAATGTCTCGACCTGCCTCGCCAAGGGCCTGACCGTCGTGCAGGGCGACGCCGACCGCGACCTCGACCATTTCCCGAGCCGCGCCTTCGACTACGCGATCCTCTCCCAGACGCTGCAGGCCACCCGCAATCCGCGCCATGTGCTCTCGGAGTTGCTGCGGATCGCCGACAAGGCGGTGGTGAGCTTCCCGAACTTCGGCCACTGGCGCGTGCGCCTGTCGCTGCTGATCGACGGCCGCATGCCGGAGACGAAGGCCCTGCCGGAGCCCTGGTGGTCGACGCCCAACATCCACCTCTGCACGCTCGCCGACTTCAACGCCCTTTGCGAAGACCTGTCCTTACGCGTCGAAGCCTGCTCCGCCCTCGCCGGCGCCCGCCCCGCCCGCCCCATCGACCCGGCTCGGCCGCTGGAGAACCTCCGCGCAGAAACCGTCCTCTTCTTCCTGAGCCGCCGGGCCGAAGAAACCTCGGAACCACCGCCGCCGCGAGGCGATCTATTCGGCGGATGAGGCTCCGTCTGATGACCTACAACGTCCACCGGTGTGTGGGCGTCGACCGGCAGCTCGATGTCGAGCGGGTGGCCGCGGTGATCGCCGCCAGCCGGCCGGATATCGTGGCGCTGCAGGAACTGGACGTCGGCCGCGCGCGGACCCGCCACGTCGACCAGGCCCATGCGCTGGCCGATCTGCTCGGGATGAAGTCGCACTTCCACGCGGCCATGCACGTCGAGGAGGAGCAGTACGGCGACGCCATCCTGACCCGCCTGCCCGAGCGCCTCGTCCGCGCCGCCGCGCTGCCGGGCTACCCGCGCATCCGGGGGCTGGAGCCGCGCGGCGCGCTCTGGGTCGCCATCGACCTTGGGAACGGCGTCGAGCTGCAGGTGATCAACACCCACCTCGGCCTCGTGCCCCGCGAACAGCAGCGGCAGGCGGCCGCCCTGCTGGGCGAGCAGTGGATGATGTCGGAGGCCTTCACCGCGCCCGCGGTGCTGCTGGGCGACTTCAACGCCACGCCCTTCTCGCAGACCTACCGGATGCTGCACACCGTCATGCGGGATGCGCAGGCGGGGCGGCGGGTCTCGCCGACGTCGACCTTCCCGTCGCGCTTTCCCTTCATGCGCATCGACCACGTCTTCCTGGCCGGAGAGATCGAGGTGGTGGACGTGACCTCGCCCTACGACGCGCGGGCGCGGGTGGCCTCGGACCACCTGCCGCTGGTCGTCGACCTCGAGGTCAGGGTTCCTGCGAAAGCCGAGCCTGCGGCAGCAGACGCTGGATATCCCGCCTGATGTGACGGCGGCGCACCCACGGCCGCCAGGCGTCGTCGGTGCGCAGCGGATCGCCGATGGCGCGGGTCGCGATGAAGCGGGCGAGCCCCCTCACCTCCTCCTTGCCCATGGGCTTGAGCCGCCGCGTGGGGCCGGTTGTGTCGAGCGCGTCGATGGCCGCGCCGATGGAGCCGCGCTCGGCGATGGCGGCGACCACCTCCTCCGGCTCGCGGCCGATGAAGTGGGCGATCTCGCGGTTGCGGAAGGCGCGGATGGCGATGCGCGTCTCCTCGTCCTGCGCCTCCACCGCCACGTCGGCCTCGCTGTCGAGGCCGGTGGAGCGGTTGTTGAGGTTGGTCGAGCCAACCTTCAGCAGCCAGTCGTCGACGATCAGCACCTTGGCGTGGACGATGATCGGCTGATCGTGCGGAGTGCGCGCACAGTAGGCGTGGAAGCGGCCGTACCGGTCGGCGTCGATCAGCCTGTTCACCGCGAGACTGCGCGCCGAGTCCATCGTCATCTGGTCGAAGTAGCTCGGGCTGTTGGCCGGCCCGATCACGACGATCTCGGGACCATCCTCCTCTTCCAGCCGCAGCGCCAGCGCCTCGGTGATCAGGCGGGAGGTGAGGTACTGGTTCTCGATGTAGATCGTCGTCTTCGCCGCGGCGATCGCGGCCAGATGGAGGGCCAGGCTCTCCTCGGCCCCTTCCTGCTGCTTGTAGGTCGGCGTGGTCCGGGCGATGCCGAAGGGCTGGCGGCGGATATCGGGGGCGATCACCTCCGGCCATGGCGAGGCGTCTTCCTTCGTCGGCGCGGGCGGCGGCGGCGGGAGCTCACCGGTGACCCGCTGCCAGCGCTCGGCGAAGAGATCGCCCAGCGCCTGCGCCGCCGGTCCATCGACCATCAGCGACACCTCGTGCCGGGCCGGATAGCGCTTGCCCGACGGCAGGCGCCGCTCGGGCGCATGGTCGGCGTGCTCGCCGGTGTCCCATCGGTCGGCGCCAAGATCGCCGCCGCTGACGAAGGCGACGCGGCCGTCGATGATCAGCGCCTTCTGGTGGTGGCAGGCGCTGCGGGGCAGCGTGTGGTCCAGCCGGTATTTCACCCGCGACCCCACGAAGTAGGCCGCTCCGCGCTGGCAGGGCAGGCCCTGCGGCGCGCCGATCAGCCAGGGCATGTCCCAGGCCAGGATGCGCACATCCAGCCCCGGGTTCAGCGAGGACAGCCGCCGCAGCAGAAGCCCCAGCCGGTCGGGGTTCTCCGGGTCGCCGCTCTTCTTGTTGCGGTCCGGGGTGAGCCGCGTGAGCGGATCGAACACCCAGGCCAGCAGCCAGATCGAGTGCTTGGCGTTCAGGATCGCCGCCTTCGCCGCCGCGAAATAGGCCGCCCCGTCCACCAGCAGCGCCAGCCGGTCGGCCTGCTCGACCCGCCAGCAGGTCTCGCCCGGCTTCAGCAGTTTAAGGTCTGGCGCGGGCGTGGGGACAGGGCGCGCGAGGTCGGCTCTGCCTTCGGCCCGGGTGCGCTCGCGGCGGGGGCTCTCCATGGAGTCCGATGTAGGGAGGTCAAGCGTCATGCGAAATCCGGCAAATACCTGATGACGCAACGCGTGGACCTGCCCGTGGCTCCGCTTACCCCGCGATGGCCGCCGCGCCCTGCTCGCCGGTGCGGATGCGGATGGCCGCTTCCAGGTCGAGGACGAAGATCTTGCCGTCGCCAATCTTGCCGGTGTTGGCGGTGCGGGTGACCGCCTCCACCACCCGGTCGGCGATGTCGGTCGGCACGGCGATCTCCAGCTTCACCTTGGGCAGCAGCTTCACCTCGTACTCGGCGCCGCGATAGACTTCGGTCTTGCCCTTCTGACGGCCGTAGCCGCGCACCTCGGTGACCGTCAGGCCAGAGGCCCCGGCCTCCGTCACCGCCTCGAGCACGGCGTCCAGTCGGCTCGGCTTGATCACGGCGACGATCATTTTCATGCGAACAGCTCCTCTTCCCCCAAGTGCAACCTAGGCAGAACCGCGCCGCTCTCCAAGACCCGCGCAGGGGCCGGGCCGGCGGGCGCGCCGACGCCCGAGGGGACGAAGACGCGGGCCCGCGCCTTCACCCCCTTCGGCTTGACCGCGAAGGTCTGCTTGACCGCCTCCATCAGGATGAGGCCCGCGAACGGCGGCCAGACCCAGGCGCCGACCTGCTCGAACCCCTCGGCCCAGCGCGCCGCCCAGTTGAAGGGGGGCACATAGAGGGCCCGGGTCCACCCCGACGGCTCCAGGTCGGCCTCGCGCAGCAGCGACTCCAGCTGGCGGCGCGTGTACGGGCGGCCATAGCCGAACGGCGTGCTCTCGGCGTTCGACCACAGGCCGTTGCGCGCGGCGACCACCAGGATGGCGCGACCGGAGGGCGCCAGCACCCGCGACACCTCCCGCAGCAGCTCGACCGGCGCCTCCGTCTCCTCGAGCGCATGGACGCAGAGGATGCGGTCGAAGAGCGCGTTCGGCAGGGGGAGCGAGAACTCGTCGGAGAGGCAGGCGAGGTTGCCCTCCCCGCCCGGCCAGACCTCCACCCCCTGCGCGGCGGGCATGGCGGCGACCACCCGGCGGGCCTTGGGGCGGAAGCCGTCCAGGAACGGCGTGGCGTAGCCGAGGCCCAGCGTATCGAGCCCATGGTTGTCGCCCCAGGCCTCCTCGACCTTGCGGCGGACCATCTCCCGGGCCGCCGTCCCGAGGGGCGAGGCGTAGAAGGCGCGCAGTTCGAGGATGTCGCGGCGCATGAGGCTCCCGTTCACAGGCCGGGTGAATGTAAGATGGACGCCCCCGCTCCGTCACCCCGAGCTTCGCCATGCCCCTCACAGTCCACCAGTTCCCCTGCCTTTCCGACAACTACGGCTTCCTGATCCGTGACGAGGCGACGGGGCTCGCGGCCTGCATCGACACGCCGGACGCCGCTGCGATCCTGCGGGAGTTGAAGGGGCTGGGCTGGGAACTCGCCTTGATCCTCAACACCCACTGGCACCCCGACCACGCCGGCGGCAACGCCGAGGTGAAGGCGGCGACCGGCGCGACTGTCGTGGGTCCGGCCGAGGTGGAGAAGATCGCCGCGCCCGACCGGGTCGTCGCGGACGGCGACGTGGTGATGCTGGGCGAGACCCGCTTCAACGTGATCGACACGGGGGGCCATACGCTCGGCCACATCACCTACCACGACGCCGCCGACCACATCGCCTTCGTCGGCGACACCCTGTTTGCGCTGGGCTGCGGGCGGCTGTTCGAGGGCACGCCTGCGCAGATGTGGGGCAGCCTGCAAAAGCTCGCCGCCCTGCCGGACGACACCACCGTCTACTGCGCCCACGAATACACCGCCTCGAACGCCCGCTTCGCACTGTCGGTGGACGGCGACCCCGCCCTGAAGCGTCGCGCCGAAGAGGTCTTCGCGGCCCGCGAACGCGGCGAGCCCACCGTGCCCACGACCATCGGCCTGGAAAAGGCCACCAACCCCTTCCTCCGCGCGCCGCTGCTCGAGCCGGGACTTCCCGCCCACGAGGCGTTCGGCAAGGTCCGCGCGGCCAAGGACGCCTTCAGGGGCTGAGGGGCGAGAGTCTCCACTGGAGCGCCGGACTCGCGCAGGCACGGGCGCCGAGGCGCGGAGGGACGCACGCGCGGCTGCGTATGCAGGGACGTGCGCGTGCGTTTGGCCGGCGGCGAAGGAGGCGAAGGCGAGGTCCATGCCTCATTGTCCGCCCGTTCGAGGCGGCGGGGATAAGCGGGTTCAGCGAAGGGGCGAGAGGGGTCGGATGTATCGGGAGTGTATGTCTCGCTCTAGCCCTTCCCCCACGCACGTGGGGGAAGGGGGCTGAGACGCGAAGCGGCGAAGCTCGATGGGGGAGTAGAAAGCAAGAGGGACAACTCCCCATCGACCCTCCAGCTATCGCTGTCGGGGATGGTTTCCCCCAGATGAACTGGGGGAAGGGCTACCGCACCCCCATCGCCATGGCGATGCGTTCCGACGACGGCCGGCCGGCGACGCCCATGTCGGGGCGGACGGTGACGACGAGGACGCCGTTCTGGACGGAGGCGGCGGGCTTCTTGCCCTGGGCGACGAAGATCTTCTCGATCTTGCTTAGCGCGTTACGCCCGTTGGCCGTCCGGGACATGTGGGTCATGGCCTCGGCCGCGACCATGGCGGCGTCGGCGATCAGGCTGGCAGACTGGGGCGTTGCGTCGGCGCCCACGGAGACCAGCCGCTGGGCGGCGCGGCTGGCGCGGGCGCTGGCCTGGGCCAGGCGTTGCAGCAGCGCGCTCGGGCCCATGGGCGACAGGCGGATCGGCGCGGATTCCCCCTGCACGGCCACCGCCGCGCCCTCGGGGCGTTCGTGGGTGAACAACGTCAGGCCGCCGAGCTTGGTGGCCCGCAGGACCGTCTCGCCGAGGTCGTTCTTGTAGATGGTGTCGCCGCGAGGGCCGGCCTGCGGCTGCAGCGCCCAGACCTCGAAATCGTCGTCGAAGCGCAGCAGCGGCTGGTTGGCGGAGCGGTCGAGAACGAACTCGTCACCCGTATCGGCGACGTAATGGGCGACCATCGGGGTGGGCGCCTTGCGGCTGGCGTTAGGGGACGAGCCGAACAGGCCGTCGCGCAGCACGCGCCCCAGATCGTCCGCATGGGCGGGCGCGCCCACGCCCAGGGCGGCGGAGCCCAGGACGAGAGCCGCTACGATCGCAGGCCTTGCCACCATCCCCCACGCCTTGAACCCCGATGAGGGCGAATCTTGGACGTGGGCGGGGGCAGGAACAAGGCCTGCGCTCAAGCTTTCGGAGGCCTCAGGCCGCGAGGTACTGACCGCCGTTGGCCGTCAGGGTCGAGCCGGTGATGAAGCCCGCACGCTCGCTGGCCAGGAAGGACACCGCGTCGGCGATCTCCTCGGCCTTGCCGAGACGGCCGACCGGGATGCCCGCGATGATGCCCTGCAGCACGTTCTCCGGCACCGCCGCCACCATATCGGTGTCGATATACCCCGGGCAGATGCAGTTCACGGTGATGCCTTTGCGCGCGCTTTCCTGCGCCAGAGCCTTGGTGAAGCCGATCATGCCCGCCTTGGCCGCCGAGTAGTTGGTCTGGCCGAGCTGGCCCTTCTGGCCGTTGATCGAGGAGATGTTGATGATCCGGCCGTAGTTGCGCTCGCGCATGCCGTCGATCACCTGCTTGGTGACGTTGAAGCAGCTGTTGAGGTCGACGTTGATGACGTCGTTCCACTGCTCGGCGCTCATCTTGTGGAACAGGCCGTCCTTGGTGATGCCGGCGTTGTTCACGACGATGTCGACCGGGCCGAGCTCGGCTTCCACCTTGGCGATGGCGGCCTTGCAGTCCTCGAAGGAACCGACGTCGCACTTGACGACCATGATGCCCAGCTCCTGGGCGGTCTTGTTGGCGGCCTCATCGTTGCCGGCGTAGGCGGCGGCGACCTTGTAACCGTCGGCCTTCAGCCGCTCCGAAATCGCGCGGCCGATCCCCCGGGTGCCGCCAGTGACGAATGCAACTCTGCTCATTTGATTATCCCCATTTGTCTCGTTGCGTCCTTCGAGACGCGGCTTCGCCGCTCCTCAGGATGACGCAGGTGGTTTGATCGCAACAAAGCTCGTCATGGTGAGGAGCGGACCCTCAGGTCCGCGTCTCGAACCACGCAGAGCGGTCAGTTCATCGCTTCCACGCACATCGCGACACCCATGCCGCCGCCGACGCACAGGGTCGCGAGACCCTTCCTCGCGCCCGAGCGCTTCATCTCGTGCAGCAGGGTGGTCAGGATACGCGCGCCGGATGCGCCGATCGGGTGGCCGATGGCGATGGCGCCGCCGTTGACGTTGACCTTTTCCGGATTGAGGCCGAGCTCGCGCAGCACGCTGATCGACTGGGCGGCGAAGGCTTCGTTGGACTCGACGAGGTCGAGGTCGGAAACCGACCAGCCGGCCTTGTCCAGCGCCTTGCGCGAGGCCGGGATCGGGCCCGTGCCCATGATCTCCGGCTCAACGCCCGCATGGGCCCACGACGCGATGCGGGCGAGCGGCTTCAGCCCGCGCTTGGCGGCCTCATCGGCGCTCATCAGGACGAGCGCGGCGGCGCCGTCGTTCAGGCCCGACGCGTTGCCGGCGGTCACCGAGCCTTCCTTGTTGAAGGCGGGGCGAAGGCCGGCCATGGCTTCGAGTGTGGCGCCGTGGCGGATGTATTCGTCGTTCTCGACGACGGTGTCGCCCTTGCGGCCCTTGATGGTGACCGGGACGATCTCGTCCTTGAACTTGCCGGCCTTCTGGGCGGCTTCGGCGCGGTTCTGAGAGGCGACGGCGAACTTGTCCTGGTCTTCGCGCGTGATCTGCCAGCGAGAGGCGATGTTCTCGGCCGTCTGGCCCATGTGGTAGCCGTGGAAGGCGTCCCACAGGCCGTCCTTGATCATGGTGTCGACGAAGGAGAGGTCGCCCATCTTCTGGCCGTTGCGCAGCTGGGCCGCGTGCGGCGACTGGCTCATCGACTCCTGACCGCCGGCGACGACGACCTTCGCATCGCCCTGGGCGATCTGCTGGGCCGCCAGCGCCACCGCGCGCAGGCCCGAGCCGCAGAGCTGGTTCAGCGACCACGCCGGAGCTTCGACCGGAACGCCCGCCTTCACCGAGGCCTGACGCGCCGGGCCCTGGCCCGCGCCCGCCTGCAGCACCTGGCCCATGATGACTTCTTCCACGTCCGCCGTGCTGATCCCGGCCCGGTCGACCGCCGCCTTGATCGCGATGGCGCCCAGCTCGTGCGCGGGCAGGCTGGACAGCGCGCCGTTGAAGGTGCCCACGGGCGTGCGGGCGGCGGAAACGATGACGATGTCGCTCATAAGACGGACTCTCCCGGCCATTTTATTGCGCGGAGCCGCCGCTTTCGCGGTTGCGGCGCCCCCGGAGGTGTTGCTGCGGCGCGCAACTTGCACAAACCGACCCCCCTCGTCATCCGTCTCTTTACAGGATGGGCTTTGCCGCATTGCAGCTAGGCACTAGCGTCATGCCTTTGCATCCGCGATAGTGCGGTGCGGAAAACCGGGCCAGCCCGCACTTCAGGGGATGAAATGTCCGAAAAACCCGAAACCGGCGAAACGGCGGGCGACGGACGCGTCGTCATAAAAAAATACGCCAACCGGCGCCTCTACAACACGGCCTCCTCGTCGTACGTCACGCTGGAGCACCTGGCGGACATGGTGAAGGAGGGCGTGGACTTCGTCGTCTATGACGCCAAGACCGGCGAGGACATCACCCGCTCGGTCCTGACCCAGATCATCTTCGAGGAAGAAAACCGGGGCGCGGGCACCAACCTGCTGCCGATCCAGTTCCTGCGCCAGCTGATCCGCTTCTACGGCGACAACATGCAGGCCTTCCTGCCGAGCTACCTGGAGCTGTCGCTGGAAAGCTTCGCCAAGCAGCAGGAGCGGCTGCGCCAGCAGTTCGGCGGCG
>JBLNCT010000077.1:0-20283 GCA_050260915.1 Parcubacteria group bacterium | reverse complement strand
ATCGAAGCCGCTAACCTCGTCCTCAGCCGCGGCCAGCCATGGCTAAGACAACCCGCAACCTGAACATGGTTGCTCATCCGTCAGCCTTCGGCTGCCACCTTCTCCCGCAAGGGGAGAAGGGGCCTTTAAAACCCGCTCGCGATGGCCGTATCCGGCCGGCTCTTTTCCTTGCGGGAGAAGAGGTTGTTGAGCGCGTTCACATACGCCTTGGCCGACGCGGTAAGGGTGTCGGTGTCCGCGGCCTGACCCGTGGAAATCCGGCCGTCCTCCTCAAGCCGCACGGAGACCTGCGCCTGCGCGTCGGTGCCTTCGGTGACCGCATGCACCTGGAAGAGCCGCAACGCCGCCGAGTGCGGGACGATCTCGTGGATGGCGTTGAAGACGGCATCGACCGGGCCGTCGCCGGTGGCTTCAGCCGTCTTGTCTTCTCCGTCGACGTTCAGCGTCAGCTCGGCCGACTGGCCTTCCGTACCCGCGATCACGCGCAGGTGGGTGACGCGGATGCGCTCCGAGCCGCGCGCCAGGGCGTCGTCGACCAGGGCGATGATATCGTCATCGAAGACGTGCTTCTTCTTGTCGGCCAGTTCCTTGAAGCGGACGAAGGCTTCGTTCAGCGCGTTCTGGCCCAGGTCGTAGCCCAGCGCCTTCAGCTTCTCGCGGAAGGCGTGGCGGCCGGAGTGCTTGCCCATGACGAGGTTGGTGGCGCCCTGCCCCACGTCCTCGGGACGCATGATCTCGTAGGTCTCGGCGTTCTTCAGCATCCCGTCCTGGTGGATGCCGCTCTCGTGGGCGAAGGCGTTCTTGCCGACGATGGCCTTGTTGAACTGCACCGGGAAGCCGGTGATCGCCGAGACGTAGCGGCTGGCGCGGGTGATGTGGCTGGAATCGATCTTCGTCTCGTAGGGCAGCCGGTCGCCGCGGACCTTCAGGGCCATGACGATCTCTTCGAGCGCGGCGTTGCCGGCCCGCTCGCCGATGCCGTTGATGGCGCACTCGATCTGCCGCGCCCCGCCGGTCACGCCCGCGATGGAGTTGGCGACGGCGAGGCCCAGGTCGTTATGGCAGTGGGTGGAGAAGATCACCGTGTCGGCGCCCGGCACCTTCGCGATCACGTCGCGGAACATCTCGGCATACTCGTCAGGGTACGAATAGCCGACCGTGTCGGGCAGGTTGATGGTGGACGCGCCGGCTTTGATGGCCGCCTCTATGCAGCGGTAGAGGAACTCGCGGTCGGTGCGGGTGGCGTCCTCGGCCGACCACTCGACGTCGTCGATCAGGTTGCGGGCGCGGGTGACCGACGCCGTGACAGCCTCCAGCACCTGATACGGCTCCATCTGGAGCTTGTACTTCATGTGCACCGGGCTGGTGCTCAGGAAGGTGTGGATGCGGCCGCGCTTGGCGGGACGCACCGCCTCGCCGCAGCGGTCGATGTCGGCGGCGGCGGCGCGGGCCAGACCGCAGACGGTGCTCTCGGTGACGATCTGGGCGATCTGGCGGACGGCCTCGAAGTCGCCGTTGGAGGCGATGGGGAAGCCGGCCTCGATCACATCGACGCCCATCTCCTCCAGGATCTTGGCGAGCTCCAGCTTCTCGTCCAGCGACATGGAGGCGCCGGGCGACTGCTCGCCGTCGCGCATGGTGGTGTCGAAAATGACGACGTGGTCGCGTTTGGCGACGGCGGATACGGGGCTGGTCATCGGGGGAACTCTTGTTTGTTCGCTGGCTGGGTCGGGGTTGCTTCAGTTGAGCCCCTGGGCGCCGGCCGCGAACTTATGCGCGCGACGAGGCGGTCGCCCAGGGGCCGCTAAGCCCCAGCGAGGAAAGAAGCAGGCTGTTCAGCGTGCTGCGCATGCCAGGTTCTCTACCGAAAGCCGGTTACGCGCGCAACAGCCGTGCGCGCAAAAGGCGTGGACGGTGCTTTGGCGCAACATTATTGCGCTAATGACGAACCGGACGAGGCCGTGGAGGCGGCCGTGCCGGACTCGTAGCACCTCGACGATCTCAGTGACCCGGTAGACGGCGACGTACGGCGTCCCGACAACTACGAGTTCATGCGTTCCCGCAACCGAGCCCCGCCTGCCGCGCCGAGGATGCTGCGCGAGACGTTGCACCGACTCGATAATGCGGTCCTGAAGCCGAAGAGCCGCCACCACGCTGTCCTGCGCCACATGGACAACAATCCTGTCGAGGTCGGCGTCGCCGGCCCGGTCCAGCGAACCTTCACGAGCGAGGTTGGGCAAGCAAGCGTTCGCGACGTTCGGCGGCTTCACGCACGACATCTTCATGATCGATCAAGTCACCTCGATCTGCCGCGGCAATCCCCTCTTGCACAGCCGCGACGAACGCGGCGTCCTCCTCGAGAATTCGCTCCGCAGACTCGATGACCAACTTGGTGACACTAACCCCATGGTATTCCGCCAGTTCTTCCAGGCGGATCTTTTGGGATTCACTGAGTTCGATGGTGAAGTTCACGGTCATGGCGGGAAATCTAACCTGCTTCGCCCTGGCTGTCAGCCGCCTCCGCCGCGGCTTCCCGCCGCTTGAGCCAGATGCGGGCGAACCAGCCGGCGGCTAGCCAGATAGCGGCGGCGAGGACGAGGAGGACGATGTGCTGGGCGCCGCCGCCCTTGATGGCCTGGATGGCGGAGTTTCCGGCGAAGGCGGTCAGCGCGATCTTGGGGACGATGCCGATGGCGGTGCCGAGCAGGAAGTGGCGGAAGCGCATCGGGGTCACGCCCGCGGCCATGTTGACGACCACGAACGGCGCCGACGGCACGAGGCGGACGATGAGGCTGGCCATCAGGCCGTTGCGGCCGATGAGCGTCATGAACTTGCGGATGCCCTCGCCCGCATAGTCGCGCAGCAGCTTCGCGCCGAACGCGCGGCCGCACCAGAAGCCGGTCACCGATGAGACCAGCGTGCCGATCCAGCTGTAGGCCAGCCCCGTCCACGGCCCGAACGCGACCACCGCGCCCGCGATCAGCATGAACTGCGGCACGCCGACGAAGGCCAGCAGAGCGAAGGCGGCGACGGCGACAGGGAGCGCCCAGACGCCGTGCGCGGCGCTCATCCAGCTCTCGACCGTCCCCTCGCCCGAGACGCCGAGGAGGGATGCGCCGAACAGGAAGACGATGCCGACGCCGCCGAACAGGACGAACGACACGGCGATCGTCCGCCAGGCCTTGGCGTCGAGGTTCGTCATGAAAGCGATCAGCCGCCGCATGGGGCTGTGCCTCGCCGATCACACCCGCCCGGTCAACCCGGAGGCCGCGTTGCGCTGCAGCATCGCCGCGCGTAAACAGGCGCCCTCACGCCAAACCAGCGAGTCCGCCATGCTCGAATCCGAAGCGCTTCGCCGCATCAAGCCCTCCCCCACCATCGGGGTGAGCGCCAAAGCCCGCGCCCTGAAGGCGGCGGGCCGCGACGTGATCGCGCTGTCGGCCGGGGAGCCGGACTTCGACACGCCCGACAACATCAAGGAAGCCGCGATCCGCGCCATCCGCGAGGGCAAGACCAAGTACACCGACCCCGACGGCATGCCGGAGCTGAAGCAGGCCATCGTCGGCAAGTTCAAGCGCGAGAACGGCCTCGACTACCAGGTCAGCCAGATCCACGTGGCGCCGGGTGGGAAGCCGGTGATCTACAACGCGCTGGTCGCCACCCTGAACCCGGGCGACGAGGTCGTGATCCCTGCGCCCTACTGGGTCAGCTACCCGGATATGGTGCTGCTGGCGGGCGGCACGCCTGTGCCGGTGGAGACCACCGCCGAAACCGGCTTCAAGCTGCAGCCGGCCGCGCTGGAAGCGGCGATCACGCCGAAGACCAAGTGGCTGATCATCAACTCGCCGTCGAACCCTTCGGGCGGGGCCTACACGCGCGCCGAGCTGGCGGCGCTCGCGGAGGTGCTGATGCGCCATCCGCATGTCTGGGTGCTGACGGACGACATGTACGAGCACCTGGTGTTCGACGACTTCGAGTTCACCACCATCGCCCAGGTGGAGCCGCGCCTGTACGACCGCACGCTGACCATGAACGGCGTGTCGAAGGCCTACGCCATGACCGGCTGGCGGATCGGCTATGCGGGCGGGCCCGAGCCGCTGATCAAGGCCATGGCCAAGATGATCAGCCAGACGACCTCCAACCCCTCGTCCATCAGCCAGTGGGCGGCGGTCGAGGCTTTGTCCGGCACGCAGGCGTTCATCAAGCCGCACCAGAAGCTGTTCCAGGAACGGCGCGACCTGGTCGTCTCGATGCTGAACCAGGCGAACGGCATCCAGTGCCCGACGCCGGAGGGCGCCTTCTACGTCTATCCGTCGGTCGAAGGGCTGATCGGCAAGACCGCGCCGACGGGCAAGCCGATCAACTCCGACGAGGACTTCGCCTGCGAGCTGCTGGAGGCCGAGGGCGTGGCGGTGGTGCACGGCGCGGCGTTCGGCCTGTCGCCCTTCTTCCGCATCTCCTACGCCACCTCGAACGAGGTGCTGGAGGACGCCTGCGGCCGCATCCAGCGCTTCTGCGCCGAGGTGCGCTAGCGGCGTTTGGCCAGGTCGCCGCGCTTTTCGAGATATTCGTCCCGGCCGATTTCGCCGCGGGCGTAGCGCTCTTCCAGCACGGCCAGCCCGGGCGAGGCGGCGCGCCAGTGCCTGTACCTCGTCGCGCGCGTGGCCACGGCCACCAGGACGACCAGCAGTACGGCCCAGAAGAGGCCGTTGATGGCCATCATCCAGGCCGCACCCGCAAAACCGCCGCCGTACCCCACTCCAGGACATGACCACATCATCGCGCGGCTCCTTTCGCAGCTGTCGGCGAAAGGCTAGGCCACGGCGCGGCGGCGCGCCTTGATTGCGCTCAAAGCCTCAGCGCTGCGAGGCTGGCTGCTTGACCGTGCGCAGGTAGGGCAGCTTCGTCTCCCAGCCGCCGGGGAACATGCCCTTGGCGTCCTCGTCCGAAACGGAGGGCGAGATGATGCAGTCCTCGCCCACCTTCCAGTTCACCGGGGTCGCGATCTTGTGCTGCGAGGTCAGCTGGCAGCTATCCAGCAGGCGCAGGATTTCGTCGAAGTTGCGGCCCGAACTCATCGGATAGGCGATGGTCGCCTTGATCTGCTTGTCAGGGCCGATGATGTAGACGGTGCGCACGGTGGCGTTGTTGGCGGCGGTGCGGCCCGAGGCGGTCTCGCCGGCGTCGGCGGGCAGCATCTCGTAGAGCTTGGCCACCTTCAGGTCGTGGTCGCCGATCATCGGATAACTGGGCGTGGAGCCGGTCGCCTTGCCGATGTCGCCCATCCAGCGATTGTGGTCCTCCACGCTGTCGATGCTGAGCCCGATGATCTTCGCGTTGCGCTTGGTGAACTCCGGCTCGATCTTGGCGAGGTAGCCGAGCTCGGTCGTGCAGACCGGGGTGAAGTCCTTCGGGTGCGAGAACAGCACGCCCCAGCTGTCGCCGAGCCAGTCGTGGAAGCGGATACGTCCCTTGGTGGTGTCGGCCTCGAAGTCGGGGGCGGTCGCGCCGATGCTGAGGGTCATGGGGAGGCTCCTCTGTTCTTTTTCGGAGCTGAAAATATCCGCCTCGCGGCGGAGGGAATCAACCGTCCCTCAACCCGCCCCTCCCCGTCTTCCTCGGGCTTGTCCCGAGGACCCAGACGCGCCTGGGCTTCAGAACGAAGCTGGGCGGTCGATGACGTGCTTGCTGACGCCTGCGTTTATGGGTCCTCGGGACAAGCCCGAGGATGACGGGCGTGGGGGTGTTCGAGCTAATCCGTCTCCCCCTGCCGCGCCAGCTCGCGCCAGCGGTTCTGGGCCTCGTCGCGGGTGAGTTTGAGCCTGGCCTTGTGGTCCCAGGTGTAGTCGATCCAGGCCAGCGGGATGCGGCCGAATTCATCGCCGACCGCATGGCCGTCGGCGAGGTCGATCTCCGCGCCGGTGACGCCGACGACCAGCCCGACGAACTCGCCGTCGGCGTCCACGATTTCCATGTGACAAAGGATATCCGAAACCCCAACCATTCCCCCTTCACTCCCGGTCTACCCGCCCGCTACGCTGGGCTCGGTGTTCTAACCAGCAGGGGCCCGGTAGAGTTTCAGGAGCAAATTCAATGGCCGATCTCATCAACCTGAACCGGGCTCGCAAGCAGCGGGCCAGGGACGCCGGCAAGGCCAAGGCCGCGGAGAACCGCGCCGCGTTCGGGCGGACCAGGGCCGAGCGCGAGCTGGAGAAGGCGCGAACGGAGAAGGCCGCGCGGGAGTTGGAGGGAAAGAAGCGGGAGGATTGAGATGCGCGTGGCGATCCTGACTGCCGTGGCGGCCGGCCTGCTTGCCGCCTGCTCGTCCGCCGGGCCCGTGGGCAACCGCGCCGTGCCGCAGCCTGCCAAGGCCGTAGAGCTGAAGCGATACCTCGGCCGCTGGTACGAGTACGCCCGCTACGAAAACCGCTTCGAACGCGGCTGCGAGGGCGTCACCGCCGAATACGGCCTGCGCGAGGGCGGCGGCGTCACGGTCATCAACACCTGCCGCAAGGGCGCGCCGGACGGGCCCGTGAAGGTCGCGCGCGGCAAGGCCAAGGTCGTGGAAGGCTCACGCGGCGCCAAGCTGAAAGTCAGCTTCTTCGGGCCCTTCTACGGAGACTACTGGGTCCTCGACCACGCCGACGACTACAGCTGGTCGATTGTTGGGGAGCCGTCGGGAAGGTACCTGTGGGTGCTCACCCGCGAGGCGAAGCCGGACGCAGCGAAAGCGGCGATGCTGGAGCACCGGGTGCGAGAGCTGGGTTATGAGTGGGTGCTGATGCGGATGACGCGGCAGTAGGGGAGCGCTTGCGCGGCACTCTGGAGCCGAGGAGACGCCGGGAGCTGGAGGGTAGAAGCGAAAGTGAGGAGGAGGACAGCCTAGACTGATTCCGCCAACAACTGTTTGAGCCCCTCTCGCCCGTGATCGTAATTCAGGACGAATCTAGCGAAAGGGTGTGACATCGTGGTCCCCTGCCGACTCCAAGCGTCGATCTCCCACCCCGCTTGAACGAGGTCAGAGGCGGCAAAAATAAATTCGAGGGCGTTCGTTAAAAACGGAACACATTCAAAAAAGTTCTTCGAATATTCTATTTTTGGCTCGCTTCCGTGGACATAATGATTTCGACAATCAACCGCCAAGTCAACGACAAGTGACAGCTCTGGCAATTGGGTCGGAATTTTTTCGAGCAGAAACTTCGCTCGGTGAAGTATTTTGTGGCGCAGCGAAGGCCGCCCGACTCGCCCTAAGGCGTGGAGAACGCTATCTCTTTCCGCGCCAGCTGGCAGCTCCTTAAACAACTTCCGGGTTCTATCCCGCAGTGTCGCCATCTCCAACGAGAGCTCGACCTCAGACGGCAGCGCTGAAGATGGCAGAATATCGAACATATTCGCAGACGCTATGATCCTATCCAGATCATAATAGTTGCGCTTAGAGAAGCTGCTCGAAAATCTACTTCTCGCATCTAACCACGACTCGTCGCGAGTCCAACCAATTCCGCAAGACGTCGCCAAACACATGAGGCTGCCGAGCCCCAAAAATTGGCAAATCGCTCGGCTGAGGCGAGATTTCATCGGGAATGGTTCGCCTTTCAACTTTATTGCTCTGATAGACTTCCAGCCAGTCGGCTTCGCCATCCTGGGTTTGAAGCAAGAGGCTCTCTAGATTTTGCCGTCGCCCCGCAACTAGTTCAAGGAATCGTGATAGGCGATCCACATCGCGGAGTACGTCATCAAATTTTACTGATTCCGCATATTCGAGATCGAGGCTTATTCGATTTTTTATATAGACGCCACGGGGGCCGCCCCAATTCGAAATAGGATTGTGGCGGGCGGAAATGCGCCCAAACCTGGTGTCACACGAGAAAATCTCTATGCGTCCAGTGAAATATGTAATCTGGGGGTTCTCGCCCGCGGCAATAACCCGCTTAACTTTTTCAGATTGCCTCTCTAATATCTTGTGGATATCAGCTTCCGGCTCAAGCGCGTTCCCGAATGCGTCGAAATCATAGAATATAGCTGGCAAGTCGTCAGTAAGCAGACGTACCTTTTTTATAATTTTCCCGTCGGGGTGGATGTGGCGACGGCCATACACCAAATAGTGCGGAAATATGTCTGCGTACTCGTACTGCTCCCCGCCGACATAAGCCCGCCCGGAAATCGGTGAAGCGACGCAATGGAGAAGCGTCACCCTCTCTCTATTGTGCAAAATTCCGTGTATACAGCCACCTTCTAAATTATCCGGACGAAAAAACTCGCGATCATGAACATATAAATTTGTCTTGTTTCGGTCAGTTGTGATCTCGCCAAGCAGCGCTCGCCCGTCGATTTTAAAAAATCCGCTGCACTTGGCGCCGTCTGTTGTATCCATCCGCAGTCCCGTAACGTTGGCCTTTGGGGTTAGCTCGCGCCCACCGGATTCCGCGCGTCTACCGGGATGCTCTCGTAGATCACCGGCCTCGCGATCCCTAGCCTCGCCCTCGCGCTCTCCAGATCCTCGCTGAACAGGGCGATGTAGTCGACGGCGGGGAGCCAGGCGGCTTTCTTGCCGTTTCTGGCGCCTTCACGGACGGCGGCCGCGTAGGGGTGCGGCAGCTTCGTCTGGCGGGCGCGGTTGGCGGCCGCGGCGGCGATGACGCGGAAGCCTAGCGACTTGGTCTGGGGGTAGGAGAAGGCGACGACGCAAGCCTCGCCCAGCGCGTCGGTGCCGTAGCCGGTCAGGACGTGCCAGACGTCGTGGATGTCGCGGACGCGGCGGCCGTACCAGGCGAAGGGGTGGGCGGCGTCGATCTCGCTGTCGCGGACCTTGCGGCTTTCCTCGGCCAGGCCCTCGGCGGAGATGTTCCGCTCGGCGATGAAGTTGCGATAGGCCTCGCCCACCGTGCCGGGGCCGAAGCCGGCCAGCCACTGCGGGTCGGAGAAGAGGTCGGCGAGTTCGATCCGCTCATAGGCGATGCGGCCGCCCTCGACGCTTTGCAGCAGCCGGGCGTAGCCGCGCGGCACCGCGCCGCCGGCCAGGGCGCGCATCAGCTCGAACACCGCGGCGGTGTCTTCCTTGTCGGCCAGCAGGCGTTGCAGCGCCTTCCACGCGCGCAGCGGCTGGCGACGGAAGGCGCGGCGGGGCGTCAGCTCCTGCCGGGCGGGCGCTCGGCGCTGGGGGGTATCGACGGCGTGGGCGGCGGCGGTCATAGAGATATCCGTGTTCGTCGGTGCAAAAATGACGGCGGCGTCATCTAGTTTCAAGGACAAACTGGCGGCTGGTATGGCGGGTCTGCGTAAACGCTCCATTGCCCTGTCGGGGCACGCGACTTCGCTGGCGCTCGAGCCGGAGTTCTGGGCGGCGCTGGAGGCGGCGGCCGCGCGGGAGGGCGTGAGCCTGGCGGCGCTGATCGGGCGGATCGATGATCAAAGGGCCGGCAGACCCTTGGCCTCGGCTTGCAGGGTGTTCGCCCTTCAATCCCGGAGCGTTAGCCCGCGCTGTTGACCGGGGGCATGGTGTTCTGCGGCTCGTTGGTGGCCGGCTCGTTGGTGGCGGGCATCACGGTCGGGGCCTGGATAGCCTGAGGCGTTGAACCTCCGCTCGGCGTCCGATGAGAGCCGCCGTACTGCACCGCGCCCCAGATCGCCATCCCGACCAGCAGCGCCAGCACGATCCAGACGAGGGGCGGAATCTTCTTCGCCGTTCCGCCTCTGGGCGGGGCGTCACGGGGCGGGACGGAGCGGTCGCGGTCTGCATCGGTCATCGGGCTAACAACGTTCGTAAGCCGCCACCGTTGCGATCCGCCCTCCCCGTCATCCTTGTCTGTGGGCAGGCCTGGCAAGCTAGGCTGATTGGCGGGCGTCGCACCGGCGTCATCACCGCACTAACCCGTTCGGCGCCGCCTGTGCTTCTGGGTCCTCGGCACAAGGCCGGGGATGACGGTTGTGAGGGGTAGGCCCGTGCTACATATGTTCCGCAATGGACGAGTCCTCCCTCCCCGCCCCGCGCATCTCCGACCTCGCCCGGCCGAGGGGCCCGGAGCGTGACTACCTGTCCGGCCTGAACCCCGAGCAGCGGGAGGCCGTGGAGGCGCTGGACGGGCCGGTGCTGGTGCTGGCGGGCGCGGGCACGGGTAAGACGCGGGTGCTGACCACACGGCTGGCGCACATCCTGGCCAGTGGACGGGCGCGGCCGTGGGAGCTGCTGGCCGTCACCTTCACCAACAAGGCCGCGCGCGAGATGCGCGAGCGGATCACGGCCATGATCGGGCCGGAGGCGGAGGGCCTGCGGTGGCTCGGCACCTTCCACGCGATCGCGGCCCAGATCCTGCGCCGGCATGCGGAGCTGGTGGGGCTGAAGTCCAGCTACACCATCCTCGACACCGACGATCAGGAGCGGCTGATCAAGCAGGTGCTGGAGGCCGCCAACATCGACCCCAAGCGCTGGACGCCGCGCTATGTGGCCGGCCTGATCGACCACTGGAAGAACCGCGGCTGGCGGCCCGACCAGTTGCCGCCGCTGGAGAGCTCGCTGCTGGAGAAGAAGCGCGGGCAGGACGTCTATCGCCTCTACCAGGAGCGCCTGCGCATCCTGAACGCCTGCGACTTCGGCGACCTCCTGCTGCACAACATCACAATCTTCACGCAGCATCCGGACGTGCTGGCGGAGTACCACAACCGCTTCCGCTACCTGCTGGTCGACGAGTACCAGGACACCAACGTCGCCCAGTACCTGTGGCTGCGGCTGCTCGCGCAGAAGAGCCAGAACCTGTGCTGCGTCGGCGACGACGACCAGTCGATCTATGGCTGGCGGGGCGCGGAGGTGGACAACATCCTGCGCTTCGAACGCGACTTCCCGGGCGCGAAGGTGGTCCGGCTGGAGCGAAACTACCGCTCGACGGCGCACATTTTGGCGGCGGCGTCCGGCCTGATCGCGGCCAACAAGGACCGCCTCGGCAAGACGCTGTGGACCGAGGCCGAGGGCGGCGAGAAGGTCCGCGTGCGGGGGGTCTGGGACGGCGAGGCCGAGAGCCGCCTCGTGGCCGACGAGATCGAGCAGTGGAAGCGCTCGGGCCGCAACTACCGCGACGTGGCGATCCTGGTGCGGGCCTCCTTCCAGACCCGCGCCTTCGAAGACCGCTTCATCATGCTGCAGATCCCCTATGTGATGATCGGGGGCCTGCGCTTCTTCGAGCGCGCCCACATCCGCGACGCGGTGGCTTACCTGCGGCTTATCCAATCGGAGGACGACGACCTCGCCTTCGAACGGATCGTCAATACGCCCAAGCGCGGCATCGGCGACACCACGGTGCAGAAGATCCTGACCGTCGCCCGCAACAACGGCGTCTCGGCGAGCCTCGCGGCGCGGGGGCTGGTCAACACCGACGAGCTGAGCGCGCGCACCCGCAGCCTGCTGGCCCAGTTCCTGCGCGACACCGACCGCTGGCGCAGCATGGCCGGGCAGCACGAGCCTCCCAGGCTGCTGGAGACCATCCTGGAGGAGAGCGGCTACACCGACGCCCTGAAACTCGACAAGGACCCGAAGAACCCCGGCCGGCTCGACGACCTGAAGGAGCTGGTCCAGACCATGGGCTCCTACGAGACGCTGACCGACTTCCTGGAGCACGTCTCGCTGGTCATGGAAATCGACCAGGGGCCGGCGGGCGACGCCGTGCAGGTGATGACCCTGCACGCCGCCAAGGGGCTGGAGTTCCCGCTGGTCTTCCTGCCGGGCTGGGAGGAAGGCGTCTTCCCCAGCCAGCGCAGCATCGACGAGAAGGGCGAGAAGGGCCTCGAGGAAGAGCGCCGCCTCGCGTACGTCGGCATCACCCGGGCGCGGGAGGAGGCGCGCATTTCCTTCGCCGCCAACCGCCAGGTCTATGGCCGCTGGACGAGCCAGCTGCCGTCTCGGTTCGTCGACGAACTCCCGCTGGCCAACGTCGAGGCCTCGTCGGAGACCGGCTACTACGGCGGCGGTCCGGGCATGCAGCAGCAGGGCAGCCGCTGGGACGAGCCCGCCGACTTCGGCAGCGGCTACTCGTCGCCGGGCTGGAAGCGGGCGCAGGAGCGCGGCTACCACGGCACGCACCCCGGCCGCTCGCAGGTGATCGAAGGCGAGGGCCGCCTCGTGGCGGTATCCGAACCCTCGGCCGCCGGCGCCTACACGCGCGGCGACCGCGTTTTCCACATCAAGTTCGGCTACGGCTCGGTCAGGGCCATCGAAGGCAACAAACTCACCGTCGCCTTCGACAAGGCCGGCGAAAAGAAGGTCATCGACAGCTTCGTCGAGCGGGCCTGACGCCCCGAGGTGAGTCTCCGCGGTTACACCTCGCCGGCGTCGACTGACGCAGGGTCATCTTCCTGTTGCGCGGAGGGCCAAACCACGCTTTTCTCACTGACACTCGTGTAAAAATCACGAGATCGAAGGGGAAAACTACCATGAAGAAACTGCTCTCAGCGGCGGCCGCCGCTGCGTGCCTGTTGGCGACGCCTGCTTTCGCGCAGGGGCCGGCGGAGGTCTATGGCAACATCGGCCTCAGCCACCTCGACACGCAAGACGGACCCAGCTTCGAGCTGGTGACGGCTCGCATCGGCACGAAGTTCGTGAAGTACGTCGGCGTCGAGTTCGAAGACTCCATGGCCTGGGAACAAGGCAAGATGGACGGCGTGAAGGTCAGCCTGCGTAACGACTGGGCGGCCTATGCGCTGGGCCTCATCCCGATCACCGACAACGTCAGCGTCTTCGCCAAGGTCGGCTACGGCTCGGCCGACGTGAAGTCCGAAGGTGAGAAGGAAAGCCTGTCGGGCGCCCGCTACGGCGCGGGTATCGAGGCCATGTTCAACGACGCGAACGGCGTGCGGATCGACTACACGCGCCTCGACAACAGCGACGTGAACGGCGACGCCTATACGATCGCCTACGTGCGGAAGTTCTTCTAAGGCGGAAGTCCGCTCGCGGATTTCTGGAGGCGGGGGCGGCGCGGCCGTTCCCGCCTTTTTCTATTCCGGTTTGTCAAGCGTCACCGTGAACTTTCTTTGAGCCTGCGCGCTGTCTGCTCCAGTAATCGAATGGAGCACGGCCGCCATGAACGCACTGGCCTACAGTATAGTGACGGCCAGCGTCGCCGGTTTGCTCACAGGCTTCGCCATGAAGCCGGGCGATGCGTTGGCCGACCGTCCAATTGGCCCACAAATACTCATTTCGGGTGCGAACAACCGCGTTATCGACAACGACGGTTGGTACGCTGACACGCAGCTCGCCAACTACAACGGCCAGGTCCCCGAATACGTTCTGGGGACCGACTGGACGCAGCCGCGGACCTACGAAACGGCCTACAGCGAGACGACGCCGGCGCCCATCACCGTCGAAACGGCGGCGGCCGACCCGGACGACTTCGCGGCGCCTCTGGACACGCCCGAACAGCCCAGGGTCACCAGGGCCCACCTGCCGAGCGAGGATGGCGACATCCTGGCCGGCGTGCACGACGACGGCCCGCAGGTGATCCACATCTCCGCCACCGACGACGACGCCCAGGCTTCCTGATCGCGGCCACAGCGGCTAGACGGGCGGCCATGAACAAGGCTGTCCAGATCATCGCCCACGGCCCTCGCGCCGACGCCGAAGCCGCCGCCGCCGCGCTCGACGCCGACCCAGCGCTGGAGGGCGCGACCTACTCCATCCTGGAGGAGGACGAGGATAAGGGTGTGTGGCGCATCGACGCCTTCCCCACCTCGGACGACGAAGCCGCCGGGATCGAGGCGGCGCTGCGGCGGTTTCCGCTGAAGGTCACGGTCGAGCCGCTGGCCGATGCCGATTGGCTGGCGATGGCGCTGTCGGGCCTGCCGCCGGTGCGGGCGGGCCGGTTCTTCATCTACGGCGTGCATGACCGAGGCGCCGTCCCGCCGAGCGCGGTCGCCCTGCGGATCGAGGCGGGCGCGGCGTTCGGGACGGGCCACCACGGCACGACGGTGGGCTGTCTGCTGGCGTACGACGACCTCTTGAAGGCGCAGCGTTTCCCCAAGGTGCTCGACGTCGGAGCGGGCACGGGGGTGCTGGCCATCGCGGCGGCCCGGACGGGGTCGCAAGTGGCGGTCGGCACCGACATCGACCGGGTAAGCGTCCGCATCGCCCGCGACAACGCCCGGATCAACAAGGTGGACGCGCGGTTCGTCCATGCGTCGGGGCTTGGCCACCGGCTGGTGGCCGAGCACGGGCCTTACGACCTCGTCTTCGCCAACATCCTGGCGGGGCCGCTCGTTTTCCTGGCGCAGGACATCCGGGGCGCGCTGAGGCCCGGCGGCATCGCCATCCTTTCCGGCCTGCTGCGCACGCAGTAGCGGCGGGTGAAGGCGGCCTACCTCTCGCGCGGCTTCCGGGTAAAGCGCCGCATCCACCGCGACGCCTGGGCGACGCTGGTTCTGGAACGCCCATAATCGAAGCGGAACCGTGCCGGTAAGGGACGCGTTCCGCAGAAAGGGTCGGGGACTGCGTGAGGAGTTACGCCTGTGTCCGACTATGAGCGCGAGACCCGAACCTCTACCCCGTCCGGCGACGCTTATCAGCGCGAGCGCACGACCGTCGACGACACGCGCGAGCGCACGGTCGTGGTGCGCCGCGGAAGCAACGCCGGCGCCTGGCTGCTGGCGGCGCTGGTGGCGATCGTCGCCATCATCGCCGTCGTCTGGATGATGACCAGCCGCACCGCGCCGACCAACGACGAGATCGCCGCGGCCATGGATCAGAGCCGCGCCGCCGGCTACGTCGAGGGCGCGCAGACGGCGATGAGCAACCTGCCGCAGACCACCCTGCCCGCTCCGCCGGCGGTGGACACCGGCTCCGTGATCGCCGGCCAGACCGCCGCCGACGCCGCCCGCGCCGCTTCCGAAGCCCGCGCGGCGGCCGAACGCGCGGCCGAGAGCGCCCAGAACGCGGCGGCCAACGTCTCGGCCAATGCGACGACGGACACGAACACGACGCCGTAGGACTATAGTTCCGTCCTCCCGGCGAAGGCCGGGGACCAGATGGAACACCGCTGGAGTGGGTTCCAAGAGCTCGGAGCGGTTCCCATCGACATCTGCGTGGGATCTGGGCCCCGGCCTTCGCCGGGGCAATCGGGGTAAGGAGTAAGCTTTGCGCACTCGGGGCGAGCGCCTAATGTCTCGCCCCATGCGTCAGACCTTCGATGAAACCACCGACCCCTCGTTCGGGCCCCGGCACGTTCCCCTGATCCGTCAGGCAATGGAGCGGCAGGGGCTCGATGGCGTCCTCATCCCCCATGAGGACGAGCACCAGAACGAATACCTCCCCGCCGCCAACGACCGCCTGGCCTGGGCCACCGGTTTCACCGGCTCTGCCGGCGCGGCGGTGATCCTGAAGGACAAGGCCGCCGTCTTCGTGGACGGCCGCTATACCCTGCAGGTCCGCGACCAGGTGGATCAGGAGCTATTCGAGATCCACGACCTGGTGGACGGCGGCGTGCCGGCCTTCCTGGAGCGCGCGCTGCCGAAGGGGGCGACGGTCGGCTACGACCCGCGCCTGCACAGCCCCGATGCGCTGCATTGGCTTAAGAGCGCTGCCGAGAAGGCTGGCGCTCAGCTGAAGCCCGTCGAGCCCAACCCCGTCGACCTGGCCTGGGGAGAGGCGCGGCCCGCCCAGCCCGCGGCGCCAGTTGTGCCCCATCCGCTCGAGTATTCCGGCGAGGAGTCGAGCTCGAAGCGCGAGCGCATCGGCCAGGCGCTGGAGGGCGACGCGGCGGTGATCACGGCGCCGGCGTCCATCGCGTGGCTGTTCAACATCCGGGGCGGCGACGTGATCCGCTCCCCGCTGCCGCTCGGGCAGGCGATCCTGAACAAGGACGGCTCGGCGCGGCTGTTCCTCGACCCGAAGAAGGTGACGCGCGAGCTGCTGGCGTGGCTCGGCAACGAGGTCACGCTGGAGCCGCCCGAGGCGCTGGCCGACGCCATCTCCGAGCTGAAGGGCAAGAAGGTCGTCATCGACCCGGCGCAGTCGTCGGCCTGGTACTTCGACGAGCTGTCGCGCGCGGGCGCCGAGGTGGTCCGCGCCGCCGACCCCTGCGCCCTGCCCCGCGCCTGCAAGAACCCCGTCGAGGTCGAGGGCGCGCGCCGGGCCCACGCCCGCGACGGCGCGGCGCTGTCGCGGTTCCTGCACTGGGTGGCGACTGAGGCGCAGGAGACGCTCCCCGACGAGACGGAGGTCGTGCGCAAGTTGGAGGGCTTCCGCGAGGCGACCGGCGCGCTGAAGGACCTCTCCTTCGACACCATCGCGGGCGCCGCGTCGAACGGCGCCATCGTCCACTACCGCCCGACGGATCGCCTGAAGAAGCGGGTGGAGAAGAACTCGCTGCTGCTGGTCGACAGCGGCGCCCAGTATCTCGATGGGACCACGGATGTGACCCGCACGGTCGCGATCGGCGAGCCGACCGCGGAGATGAAGCAGCGCTTCACCCTGGTGCTCAAGGGTAACCTGGCGCTGGCGCGGGTGCGGTTTCCGGCGGGCGCCACGGGCTCGGCGCTGGATGCCCTGGCGCGGATGGCGCTGTGGGAGCGCGGCCTTGATTACGACCACGGCACCGGCCACGGGGTCGGCAGCTATCTTGGCGTCCACGAGGGCCCGCAGCGGATCTCCAAGGCGCCGAGCACGGTCGCCCTGAAGCCCGGCATGATCGTCTCCAACGAGCCCGGCTACTACAAGGAAGGCTCCTTTGGCATCCGCATCGAGAACCTGCAGGTCGTCACCGAGGCGCTCCCCATCGAAGGCGGCGAGCGGCCGATGCACGGCTTCGAGACCCTGACGCTCGCGCCTATCGACCGGCGGTGTGTGGATGTGGCGCTGCTGACGGCGCAGGAGCGCGGGCAGCTGAACGCCTACCACGCGCGGGTGCTGGCGGTGATCGGGCCGCAGCTGGAGGGCGCCGAGCGCAGCTGGCTGGAAGAGGCCTGCGCGCCGATCTCCTAAACCGTCATCCTCGGGCTTGTCCCGAGGACCCAGAAACGCCGACGGTCGGTGAATTGGAATCGGATGGTTCAACCGCTCCTGAAACCTTGCCGCGCCGGCGTTCCTGGGTCCTGGGCACAAGGCCCCAGGATGACGGTGTGGGACACTGCCTTCTCGGCCACCTTGAGAAGGGTTACGCTCCCCTGCGAAGCTTCCGGGGAGGCGCGTCATGTTTGTGGGGCATTACTCCGCCGCGCTGGCGGCCAAGGCGGCTGAGCCGCGGGCGCCGCTGTGGACGCTGGTGGGCGCTTGCCAGCTGATGGACATCGCCTGGAGCGCGCTGGTGATGGCCGGCGTCGAGAAGCTGCGGATCGACCCATCGCTGCCGGGGTCGAGCCTGGACCTCTACTACATGCCCTTCACCCACAGCCTGCCGGGCGCAATCGCCTGGTCGGTGCTGGGGCTGGTGCTGGCGCGGTGGCTGCTGAAGCTGCCGTTCAGGGTGGCTTTCCTCATCGGGCTGACCGTCTTCTCCCACTGGGTGCTGGACTATCTGGTCCACCGGCCGGACCTGCTGCTGTGGCCGGGCGACGGCAAGGTTGGGCTGGGGTGGTGGAATTATCCCGTCCCCGAACAGGCGCTGGAGATCGGGCTGCTGGGGCTTGGCGCCATGTGGTGGGCGTGGACGCGGGGTCGCGAGAACCGGGGCCTGTTCCTGGCGGCGCTGTTCACGGCCGCGCTGGTCGGCCTGCAGGTCGCCGTGATGTTCATGCCGGCGGCCACCCAGGGCGGGACGTTCCAGTTCGGGCTGAACGCGCTGGTCGTCTACCTGGTCGTGACGGCCGTGGCCTGGCTTATCGACCGGCAACCCGTGAAGAAGGGGAGCCGTCGTCGTTAGCGGCCCGGACCAGCGGTGTCGCCGCCGTCGACTGGTTGCGCGGCTGCGCCTTTTGCCGCTCGGCGGCGGGCTCGGGACGCAGCAGCTCTTCCCATTCCTCGGCCGTAGGCTCACCCATCAGCCATTCGTGTTCGCGCATGAGAACCCCCTCAGGCTGTGGATAACTTTAACACACAACCTGTGACTGTAAAGCTCTCTTACGGCGCCGCTAACGCGAGCCACTCGTCCTCGGTGAGAACCTTGATCCCGAGCTCGGTAGCGGCCTTGAGCTTCGACCCCGCGCCGGGCCCCGCCACGACGAGGTCGGTCTTCTTCGAGACGGAGGACGCCACCTTCGCCCCCAGCGCCTCGGCCTGGGCCTTGGCCTCGTCGCGGGTCATCCGCTCCAGCGAGCCGGTGAAGACGACGGTCTTGCCCGCCACCGCCGTGTCCGTCTTCGGCCGTTCGGCATCGAGGACAGTGAGCTCGCCGACCAACTCGGAGACGATGCGCCGGTTGTGCTCCTCGCCGAAGTAGGAGGCTGCAGCTTCGATCACCGCCTCACCGATCTGGTCCATGGCGTCGAGTTCGGCGACGGCTTCGGGGTCGCGCGCGGCGACCTTGTCCATGGCCGTCAGGAAGGCGTCGAGCGAGCCGTAGCAGCGGGCCATGGTCAGCGCCGTCGTCTCGCCCACGTGGCGGATGCCGAGCGCGTTGATGAAGCGGTCCAGCGCCACGGTTCGGCGAGCTTCGATATTGCGCACGAGATTGCCGACGGAGGTTTCGCCGTAGCCTTCGCGGGTGCGCAGGTCGGCCAGCTTCGCTTCGTCGCGGGCCAGGCGGAAGATGTCGGCCGGTTCGCGGATCAGGCCTTCCTCGTAGAAGGCCTCCAACTGCTTCCAGCCCAATCCCTCGATGTCGAAGGCGCGGCGGGAGACGAAGTGGATCAGGTGGGCGACGCGCTGGTAGGGACAGGCGAACTCACCGGTGCAGCGGCGCACCACGGTCTCCGCCCCGCTGGCCGTCGTCTCGCGGGCGAGCGGCGTGTGCAGGTGGCAGGGGCAGTGGGTCGGGAACTCGTAGGGCTCGGCGCCGGCGGGGCGCTTGTCGAGCACCACCTCGACGATCTGCGGGATCACATCGCCGGCCCGTTGCAGGACGACCGTGTCGCCGACGCGGATGTCCTTGCGCGCGATCTCGTCGGCGTTGTGGAGGGTGGCGTTGGTCACTACGACGCCACCGACGGTAACGGGCTTCAGCCGCGCGACGGGCGTGACGGCGCCGGTGCGGCCTACCTGCAGGTCGATGGCTTCGAGGACGGTCAGCGCCCGCTGGGCCGGGAACTTGCGCGCGATGGCCCAGCGCGGCGAGCGGGAGACGAAGCCTAGCCTCGCCTGCCAGTCCAGCCGGTCGACCTTGTAGACGACGCCGTCGATGTCGAAGTCGAGCGTCGGGCGCAGTTGCTCGAAGTCGCGATAGGCGGCGAGCAGACCCTCGGCGTTTTCGACGCGGCGGGCGTGCGGCGTGGTGATGAAGCCCCAGGACTCGAACTTCCGCACCGCCTCGTGCTGGGTCTTGGCGAACTCGCCGCTGGTCAGGCCCCAAGCGTAGGCGAAGAAGCGCAGCGGCCGCGACGCCGTGATGCTCGGGTCGATCTGGCGCAGCGACCCCGAGGCGAAATTGCGCGGGTTGGCGTAGACCCGCTCGCCCTTCTCCGCCGCCGCGGCGTTCATGGCGGCGAATGCCTCCAGCGGCATGTAGACCTCGCCGCGGATCTCGATGCGCTGCGGCCAGCCGTGGCCTTTGAGCTGGTGGGGGATGTCCTTGATGGTGCGGAGATTGGCGGTGACGTCCTCGCCGACCCGCCCGTCGCCGCGCGTGGCGCCGCGCACCAGCCGGCCGTTCTCGTAGAGCAGGCTGGCGGACAGGCCGTCGATCTTCGGTTCGGCGGTGTAGGCGACTTCGCCCGAGAGCTTCAGGAAGCGGCGGATGCGGGCGTCGAACTCGACCGCCTCCTCGTCGGAGAAGGCATTGTCGAGGCTGAGCATCGGCACGCCGTGCTCGACCGGCGCGAACGAGGATGCCGCCGCCGCCCCTACCCGCGTCGATGGGGAGTTGTCGCGGACCAGGTGCGGGAAGCGCGCCTCGATGGCGGCGTTGCGCAGGCGGAGTTGGTCGTACTCGGCATCCGAGATACTCGGCGACTCTTCCCGGTAGTAGGCGATGTCGTGCCGCGTCAGCTCATCGGCGAGACGCTTCAGCTCCTCGTCGGCTTCGGATTCGGTCAGTTGGTCGACGGGTTTCATGACTGTGGTCTTCCCCCTCTGGGGGAAGTACCGGCGAAGCCGGGGATGGGGGCCAGCTGAGCTTGTCGGACGGGCAAATTGGATTTCATGCTGCTGCTTCCGGCGAATACCCGTTTCCTGATTTCATTCCGGCAGGTGGACCTGGGCGGCTTTGTGAATGCGGGGAG
>JBLNCT010000076.1:0-31934 GCA_050260915.1 Parcubacteria group bacterium | reverse complement strand
AGGTCGCCGTGAGGCTGGCCGGCGCCTGGACCAAGCGCGACGGCTACGACACCAACCAGATCACCGGCAACCGCATCGACGGCCGCGACCTTTGGTCAACACGCCTGTCGCTGCGGGTCCGACCCACGGACCGGCTCGACGTCAACCTGATCTGGGAACACTTCCAGGAAGACGACGACCGCCTGCGGTCAGGAAAGCAGCTCTGCAAGCGCCACCTCCCGGCGACGATCGGTGGGGTGACGGTGCCTTATGGAAGCCCTGCGCCGGGCGCCGGCAACGGGATGCTGTACGAGCAGTACTTCAGCCAGGGTTGCGAGGCCGCCTCGCTTTACTCGCCAGATTCTTTCCAGACTCCAGTTGGGATGCGGCTACCATACTACGGCCCGCTGTGGGCATTGGGCCTTCCGATCACCACTGTGCCGAACGGACCCGGCTTCAGGTATGTGGATCCGTACGAAAGCGCGACCCAGTCCCGTGATCTCCGCGTGATCGAGTCCACAGTCGATCCGAAATACCGGGCAGAAACCGACACCATCGAGCTGCAGGCCAGTATCGATGTCACAGATCACCTCACCCTGACCTCCGAGACGGGCTATCTCAGCGATGATGTGTTCTCGACCGAGGATTACAATCGGTTCAGCACTCGCCACGGGGTCTTCCTTGGCGACGGGCTCGTTTATGGAACTCACGCCCGGTTTGTCGCAGATGGCGTGCTGGATGATAATGGCGTGTTCTGTGACCCGCAGCTGGGATGTTCAAATCGTCTGCTGGTAGTTGACGAATCCGCGGCGAAGTCGCGACACTTCAGCCAGGAATTTCGTCTGTCATCAAACTTCGATGGGCCGTTAAACTTTAGCCTTGGCGCAAATTTTCTCCGCTACGACACCGAAGAGAAGTACTACGTATTTGCGAACTCATTGACGCTAACCGCGGTGATTCAGAATTATTTCCCGAATCCGCAATCATACACTTACGTTCCCGGCGTTAGCGACAATAGTGATTGTCAGCCACGAGGCTTCAGGGCTCCTGACCCCAACTCCATCGAGGAAATTACGTGGTGCGTGTACATAGATCCCAACCCGATCGGAAGCTTGAACGACCTCGGCCACAACTACTTTCTGAGCAAGAACCCCTACAAGCTGATCTCATACGCTGCGTTTGGTGAGGCGTACTATCAGTTGGCGGACAACCTGAAACTGACAGCGGGCTTGCGTTGGACAGTCGACAAAAAGGAAGCGCCCAGGGTTCCGAGCTGGGTGTTCGCGGCGAACTCGGTGGGTTATCCAGTGGCTGCCGTCGTCCGCCAGGAGTGGCGCGAACCCACCGGCCGTCTGGCGTTGGACTGGAAGCCGAACCTTGGCTTCACGGATAAGACCCTCGTCTATGCTTCCTATGCCCGCGGGTATAAGGCGGGAGGAACCAACCCCCCGCCAACTGGCCTGATAATGCGCGCTTTGGAGAGCTTGCCGCAGGCGGAGAAGGTTTTCGGACCGCTCGTTCAACAACAGGCGGCGACCATGCCTCGGACATTCGAGCCGGAGTTCGTCAATGCGTACGAGGTCGGGGCGAAGAACACCCTTCTCGATGGGGCGATGACCCTCAATTTTGCGGGCTTCTATTACGACTATCAAGGCTACCAGATTTCCCAGATCGTCAACCGGGCCGCAATCAACCTGAATTTCGACGCGAAGGTTTGGGGACTGGAGATGGAAGCCAACTGGCATCCTGTGGAGAACCTCACTCTTGGCTTCAAGGGCGGGTACGAAAATACCCGCATGGCGGACGGATCCCGCGCGATCGACATGATCGATCGCACCGCCGGTAACCCGAACTGGTACGTTACCGGACCATTCCCTACGTTCGCCGCGAACTGCGTCCTGCCGACCTACACGGTCGTCTCACCTGATGGCGTGATTGGCGTGCAAGGCGGCGCCAGTGGTGGGCTTCTTGGCCCGTGTGAGAACGCTTATGTGGTTGGACTGGATCCGGCGCAGGACTTCACCTATCCGGGCTACCCAGGGTTCAGCGCCCAGGATCATCCGGAGATCAACGGCGGCGCGGGCTTTTACAAGGATCTCTCTGGTAACGAACTGCCAAATGCGCCTCACTTCACGGCGACGGTGACCGCCGATTACACGCTGCTGCTGCCGAACGACTGGCTGATGACGCTGCATAGCGATCTCTACTACCAGTCGGAAGCGTGGACGCGCGTGTTCAATACGCCGGGCTACGACAAGCTGAAGGCCTACACCAACGTGAACCTGGCGGCGATCTTCAGCAATGACGCGGCAGGCTGGAAGGTGATGGCTTATGTCAAGAACGTCTTAAACCATGACAGTATCACGGGAGCCTTCCTGAACTCAGATGACACGGGCCTGACCACGAACGTGTTCCTCAACGAGCCGCGTCTGTACGGGCTGAGGGTCACCAAGGAGTTCAGCGGCGGTCCATGGTGGACCGGCGCCAATCCCGATCACACCGGCCCCTATCCGCTGACGGTGGAAGTGTCAGGAAGCATCGAGCGGAATTCTCGACCGCAAGCCGTCGTGCCTGCCTTCGCCTCGCAATTTTCGTCGCGGCTGAACACGATCGCCCACGTTCAGCAACGTCCGCTGGATCGGGGCGACGGTGGCGAGTTCAAGCTCGCCTACCAGCCAGAGGGATCGAGCTGGCAGGTTCTGGCTGACCTTCGCCGGGGACGTGCGAACGGCGGAACGACACGGCTGCACACAGAGGAATCCAACGGGCCCCTTCGATGTGCGGTCCCAACAACGGGTCCGCTGGCCTGGCTGGCGCAGCTCTATTGCGATCCCGCCAGCCCGCTCTTTACGCCGGTAGTTCTCCAAAATCCCGCTAACTTTAGCGATGTCTCATCTGCGGCAAAGGATGAGCACACGATCGCAGACCTCTCGGCTCGGCGATCCGTGATGCCCGGAACTTTGTCTGTGTCTGCTGGCATCCGCTATGCGGAGTTCAAGTCCGCAAGCCGTTCCAGCATAAGCGGGGCGCCCAACTGGAACGTCCCCGACGGCTTTTGGCTGTATCCTTCCAGCGTCGATAGGTATTCGGGATTCATTTCCGCCGAGCGCAAATTCAAGGGCGCTGGTCCGCTGATCGCGTTGGACGGCGCGCTGCCCATTCTGGGAGGAGCGGACACAGGCCAAATCGCCTTGGACTGGACGGCAAAAGGCGGAGCGTTGTTTGGAGAGCAAAAGGCTTCCGCTGAAGGCCAGGAGACGCTGACTAGCTATCAAGGGACCTTCAGTCCTTTCAACTGGCTTCCCGGTCCGCCGCCCGTGGGCGCTCCCGTAGTTTCGAGTCTCAGCGCGCCGCCGCGGTCCAGATCTGTCACCGTCCCAGTCCTCGACCTCTCCCTCGGCTTCTCCTACGAAATCCAGCGCATCAAGCTCTCCACCGGCTATCGCTGGGAGCGGTACTTCAACGCGATCGACGGCGGCTACCAGGAGCACAAGTCCTACGACCGCACCCTCGACGGTCCCTACTTCAAGATCGCCGTCGGGTTTGGCGGCTGACGCAGCTTCCGCGTTCGGTCCCCTCTGAACCGGATGCAACTGAGGCGGCGGGTTCCCTGAATCCGCCGTCCTTTTTCTGTGCGGTTCGCGCGGCCGCGAGAAAAAGCTATGCTGCGTGTGGGGTGTTTTCGCCCGTTTGCCTCTTTGGGCTTGAAGAGCCCAGGGCCGGGCGTCACTCGCGAAGGGCGTAAACCCATGGCCGCGCCGCCGGGAAGGCTGCAGGACGGGGCCGGCGAAGAGCCGCCGGAAGGCCTGCGCGCGTGGGTGGAGGACTATGGCCCCGCACTTCGCCGCTACTTCGAAAAGCGCGTCACCCCGGCCGAGGCCGAGGACCTGGTGCAGGACGTTTTCCTCTCCATGCAGATCCGCGGCAGCGCCGAGGGGATCGGCAATGTGCGGGGCTACCTCTTCCGCGTGGCGGCCAACGTGCTGGCGAGGCGGCGCTATTCCTACCCGAGCCTTGGCCGCCCGCTCGCGCCCACCGACGAGCGGATCGAGGAGCTGTCGCCCGAGCGCGTGCTGCTGGGCAAGGAGGCGCTGGACCGGCTGCTGGGCGCGCTGGAAGGCTTGCCGCCCCGGGCGCGTGAGGCGCTGTTGCTGCACCGGTTCGAGGAGGCGACCTATGCGTCGGTGGCGCGGCGCATGGGCATCACGGTGAACGCCGTCGAGCGGCTGATCACCCGGGCGCTTCGCCAGGTCGCGGCCCAGCTGGAGGGGCGGGCATGACCGGGCCGGCCGACCTCGCAACCGAAGACCTCGATCACACCGCCGCGCGCTGGTACTCGCGCGTCCGCTCCGGCGCCATGTCCGCGCAGGAAGAGGCGGCGTTCGAGGCCTGGCTGGATGCCGACCCGCAGCACCGCGCGGCGTACGACGCCATCGACCTCGCCTGGGGCGCGCTTGGGCTGGTGCGCGACCACCCGCGCGTCATGGCCATGCGCGAGACCCTGCCGCCGGAGCCGAACCGCTTCCTCGCGCGCCCTTGGGTGAGGCGAGCCGTCGCCGCCTGCGCCGCGGCGGTGATCGCGGGCGCGGGGTTGTCGGCGGCGTGGCTCGTGTGGCGCCCTAGCGACGAGCTCGCCAACCAGGCCTTCCGCACCGGCGTGGGGCAGAAGGCGACCATCAACCTGCCCGACGGCACCGAGGTGACGCTGAACACCGGCACCGTCCTCCGCACCCGCGCCGACCACGACCGGCGGCTGGTCTACCTCGACCAGGGGCAGGCGTTCTTCCGGGTGGCCCACGACAAGTCGCACCCCTTCATCGTACACGCGGCGGGGCGGACGGTTACCGCCATCGGCACCGCGTTCGACGTGCGCGTGGACCATGGCCGCTTCTCCGTGACGCTGGTGGAGGGGAAGGTCCGCGTCGAACAGCCCGTGGCGCCCGCGAAGGCTCCGCAGGCCGCGGCGCCCGTACGCTCGGTCCAGTCGACCGACATGGTGGCCGGCTCCGAGCTGGTCGCCGCCGCAGACCAGCAGTGGACCATCGCGCCGACCGACATCGTCAAGGCCACCAGCTGGGTTCACGACCAGCTGATCTTCGAGCGCGAACCGCTGAGCCAGGTGGTGGACGAGATGAACCGCTATTCGGTGCGCAAGATCGTCATCGCCGACGCGCGGGTCGGGCGCACGCTGGTCAGCGGCAACTTCCGGCCCGGCGACGTGGAGAGCTTCGCCCGCGCGCTGGAAGCCTATCGCTACGCACGGATTTCCGCCGACACCCCCGACGGCATCGAGCTGTCGCAGATGGAGGCGAAGTAAAAAATTTCCCCCCAGTGTGGGGTGTTTTTCGCGGTTTACCTCTTTGACGTCAGACGGGCCCACGAGCCCGAACGACAATGGGGGGAATTAAGATGAGCCGTTCACGGAATACCTTCGCGCGCCTGATGTGCGGCGCGGCTGTACTTGCTCTGACGAGCATCGCGGGCGCGGCGAACGCGGCCGAATACGACATCGCGCCGCAGCCGCTTGCCATGGCGCTGAAGGAATTCGGCATGAAGACCGGCCAGCCGGTCCTCTACGGCCCCTCGCTCGCCGACGCAAAGATGTCCGCGCCCGTGGTCCACGCGCCCGACGCGGAAAGCGCTTTGGTCGCCATGCTAGACGGCACAGGCCTCACCTACCGCCGCAACGGCGACACCTTCCTGATCGTGAGCGCCTCAGACCCCCAGTCCGGAAGCGCCGCAGGGGACGGCGCTGACGCGGGGACTGTGGCTGCGCTCGTGGTGACCGCGCAGAAGCGCGAGGAGAATATCCAGGACGTGCCGATTGCTATTTCGGCGTTCACGGAAAAGTCGCTTCAGGAGCAGAAGATCGAAGGCGGCTTCGACCTTCTCAAGGCCATTCCGAACGTCTCATTCTCGAAGAACAACTTTAGCGGCTATAACTTCAGCATTCGGGGCATCGGCACGAAGGCCATCTCGGTCACCACCGACCCCGGTGTCGCCGTGGAGTTCAACTCCACGCCATTGATCCGCAACCGTTTGTTCGAACAGGAGTATTTCGACGTCGAACGCGTGGAAGTCCTGCGCGGGCCTCAAGGCACCCTGCACGGCCGCAACGCCACGGCGGGCGTGATCAACGTCATCTCCGCCAAGCCGGTGATGAACGAATTCAACGGCTGGCTCAAAGACGAAGTCGGCAACTACAACACCAAACGCCTTAGCGCGATGGTCAACGTCCCCCTCGTCAACGACAAGCTGGCGGTGCGTTTCGCCGGCGCCGCTACCATGCGCGACGGCTTCACGAAGAACCTTTTCGACAACACCCGCGACGACGGCCGGAACCTCTGGTCGGCGCGGATGACCATCGGCTTCAACCCTACCGAAAACATCCGCAGCAACTTCATCTGGGAGCGCTTCGAGGAAGACGACGACCGTTCGCGCACCAGCAAACAGCTCTGTACGCGTGATTCCGGACCGACGAAGGTGGGAGATCGGGTGATTACGGCGGTCCCAGGCTTGGAGCAGATATACCCTGTCGAACTTCAACGTGGCATCTATAGCCAAGGCTGCCTTCCCGGCTCGTTGTACGACGACGCTGCTTACGGCGCGCCGAATGGATGGTCGATACCTTTTATCGCTGCGTTGGCACAGCAATTCACAGGTATAATTGGGTTCGATTCAAGATATTCAACTGGTACTTACGGCGCGCTGATGTCAGCCCTGAAGTACGGCGTAGACCCGTATGGCGGCGTGGAGCAATCCCACGACCTTAGGGCTATATACTCCCGGATCCACCCGACGTATCACGCAAAGACCGATGTAGTGGAATGGAACGTAAACTTTAACATCGCGCGTAACTTGGATCTCGCCCTGCAAACCGGTTACGCCAAAGACCAAATCGGCTCTACGCAGGACTACAACAGATACACAACTGTTCCTGCATTTAACGATTCGACGTACGCGGTCGTGTGGGGCCAACCGGGTCCTGACGGGCAGACGTATGACCCATCTCCCTTCCGTGAATTACTTCGAGGCGGAGTGTTCTGCGATCCGCAGGTCGGCTGTTCTGACACAATCGTCGGCGAAGACCTTTCCCGGGCTCGAAGTGAGCAGTTCAGCCAAGAGGTAAGGATTTCATCGAGTTTCGAAGGGCCGGTGAATTTTGTCCTCGGCGCGAATTTCCTCCGCTATAGAACGGTGGAAGACTACTACGTCTTCAACAACGGGATCACGCTGGCCGGCATCGTAGGGTTGACCGGCGGGCCCTTTGGGGCGGGATTGCGCCCGGTGCCGGATCGGTACACGACCAACCCGGATTGCACCACCGTCACGCCCCTTTCGGGCCTTCTGTGCGTTCCAATCGAGCAAAATCCCATTTCTGATATTCAGAACGTCGGGCATAATTATTTCCTGAGTAGGAACCCGTACGTCCTTACGTCCAAGTCGGCGTTTGGAGAGCTGTACTGGAACGCTAGCGAGTCGGTGAAGATCACGGCCGGTCTGCGATATACCGATGACAAGAAGCGATTTACGCGTATTCCTAGTCAAACGTTGCTTACGCCACGGGATTATCTTGGGATTACGCAGCTTCCCAATGGATTCTTTCGAGACTACATCCTCAGTCTTCCATTCACCGGATCGGGGTTTGGCTATCCCATTGATGCGATTGATAGCAGGATGTGGAGGGAAGTTACCGGGCGCCTTGGCGCTGAGTGGCGGCCCACTTTCGGATATACGGACCAAACGCTCATCTATGCCTTCTATGCCAGGGGATACAAAGGGGGCGGGTTCAACCCGCCACGCCCGGGCTTTAACTACGAGGCGGCGGCAGCGACGGGAAACGTATACGCGTTTGCTGCGCCAGCCGAGTTCGACCCGGAATTCGTCAACTCATTCGAGGTGGGGGCGAAGAACACGTTTTTGGGGGGAGCCGCCACACTCAATGCAACGGCGTTCTTCTATGACTACGCCGGCTATCAGATTTCAAAGATCGTCGACAGATCCGCGTATAACGAGAACTTCGATGCGCGCGTTTGGGGTTTGGAATTCGAGGCAATGTTTGCGCCAACCCGGAACCTGCGCCTTAACGGCAGTCTGGGTTACCTCGATACGGCGCTGGGCGATGGCTCAAAATCGATCGACGTGATGAACCGGACAGCGGGGCACACGGACTGGATGATCGTGAAGCCTGCGGTCACGATTCCATCAAATTGCATCATACCCGTCCATGTGGCGGAGGTTGCTGGCACGTCCGGCTATGAGATAACGAGCACCTACGGGTGCCCTGGCGGGGGAATCTTGGGAGGAAATCTGACGGGGAAGCCGCCCTTCTACCTGACGCTTCCCGATGGGACCACCTACGACCCTGCCGAACACCCCGAAGCCAACTACGGTGCGGGATTCGACACTGACGTCTCCGGCCACGAGCTGCCCAACAGCCCGCACTTCACGGTGACGCTGGGCGCTCAGTACAGCTTCGACTTCCTGGAGAACTGGCGGGGGACCATCCGGGCGGACGGGTACTGGCAGTCGCAGTCGTGGGCTCGGGTTTATGAGCTGCCGATCGACAAGCTGCACGGGTGGTATAACGCCAACCTGTCGGTGTGGGTCGAGCGTCCGGATGACGGCTTGAAGATCGAGTTCTACGTCAAGAACCTGCTCGACGAGACGCCGATCACCGACGCCTTCATAAACTCCGACGACACGGCGCTGACCACCAATGTCTTCACGCTCGACCCGCGGCTGATTGGGCTGAGCATCAGGAAGGAGTTCTAGCTCTTCTCCCTTCACCCTGGAGGGGGGAAGGGCCGGGGATGGGGGTGGCGCCCTCTCAGCCCCTGCCGCTTAAGGGAGTGTTTGCGGAGAGCATCCCACCCCCATCCCAGCCCTTCCCCCCTCCAGGGGGAAGGGCACCAACCTCCGGCTTCGGTCCCCTTCGAACCGGATTCACTCAAGAGGCGGCTGGGCCCACGCCCGCCGCCTCAATTTTTTTTCACCCCCACTGTTCCGGATTTCCCCCGCCCGCCTGTCCTCATAAGATCGGGGCGGCCTGGCTCGCGGGGGCGGGCGGCCGCGCGTGAGGCGGTCATGGTGGACGCGCAGCGGCTGGACGACTGGTTCCTCTCGGAGGTCATGCCTCTCGAGCCGGCCCTCATGCGCTTCCTGCGCCGCAACTGGCGCGACACCTCCGAGATCGCCGACCTGCGCCAGGAGCTCTACATGAAGCTCTATGACGCCGGCCGCGCCGGCCTGCCGACCCAGACGCGCGCCTTCGTCTTCCGCGCCGCGCGCAACCTGCTGATCAACCGGGCTCTGCGCGAGCAGGTGGTCTCCATAGAGCTGGTCGCCGACCTGGAGGCGCTGGATGTCGCCGACGCCTCCGCAGGCCCCGAGCGCCAGACCGCCGCGCGCGAGGAGCTGCGCCGCCTGCAGGTCGGCCTCGACCGCCTGCCGCCGCGCTGCCGCGAGGTGGTGGTCCTGCGCCGCATCGAGGGCCTGTCCCAGCGCGAGGTCGCCGGCCGCCTGGGCGTGGGCGAGGACACGGTCGAAAAGCAGATGGTCTATGGCATGCGCGCCCTGATCGACTTCATGCTGGGCGGCTCGGGCAAGATCCGGCGCGGCCCCGCGGCGCGTCCCGCCAAGGCAGGTGAGCTGTGAGCGACCACGCCGCCATCGAAGAGCGCGCCGTCCTCTGGCGCGCCCGGCAGGAGGAGCCGGGCTGGACGCCCGACGACCAGGCCGCCCTCGACGCCTGGCTGGAGGAATCCACCGCCCACCGCGTGGCCTGGCTGCGGGTCGAGTACGGGTGGCGCAAGGTCGGGCGCCTGGCCTCCCTGCGCTCCCCGTCCGCCCTCGCCGAGCCCCGGCGCCGCCCGCTCGCCCGCGTCTGGCGCCCCGCCGCCATCGCCGCCGGTCTGGCGCTGGCCGTCGCCATGGGCTGGCTCGCCCTGACCGGCGGCTTCATGCACAAGGCCTACGTCACCGAGGTCGGCGGCCACGCCACCGTCCCGCTGGCCGACGGCACGAAGATCGAACTCAACACCGACACCAAGGTCCGCGCCGACCTGGAGAAGACGCAGCGCACCGTCTGGCTGGACCGCGGCGAGGCCTATTTCGAGGTCGCCCACGACGCCTCGCACCCCTTCGTCGTCTATGCGGGCGAGCGCAAGGTGACCGTGCTCGGCACCAAGTTCTCCGTCCGCCGCGACCACGACCGGGTGATCGTCGCCGTCGCCGAGGGCCGCGTGCGGGTGGAGGAGGTGAAGGCGAAGAAACCGCCCACCGTCGTCACGCGCGGCGACACGGTGATCGCCGAACCGGCCGCCACGCTGGTGACGCCGAAATCGGTCGAGCGGGTCGACGCCGAGCTCGCCTGGCGCCGGGGCCTGCTGGAATTCGACAAGTCGACGCTCGGCGACGCGGCCGTCGAGATCAACCGCTACAACCGCAAGAAGCTGGTCGTGGAGGACCCACAGGCCGCCGCCATCCGCATCACCGGCAGCTTCGAGGCCGAAAACGTCGACGCCTTCGCGCGGCTGCTGCGCCAGGCGTTCGGGTTGAACGTGCGGGAAGAAGGGGACGAAATCCGAATTTCGAGCTGACCTGTTCCGGAAATTCCGGAGCCGCTTGTCCTGGTCAGTGCGGCCCATTTCTGAGAGCCGCAAGATCAGGGGGGAGAAGATGGGGTCCAGGACCTTCAAATCCGTATTGGCCGGCAGCGTCTGCGCATTCGCGCTGGGGACGGCCGCCATGGCGCAACAAGCGCGGACCTTCGACGTCCCCGCCGGCGACCTCGCGCCCGCGCTGGACGCCTACATCAAGCAGTCGGGAGAGCAGCTGATCTACCGCGTCGCCGACGTGCGCGGCATGCGGACGGCGGGTGTCCACGGGGCCTTGTCGTCCGACGTAGCGCTTCAGCAGCTCCTCGCGGGCACGCAGCTGAAGATGCAGCGCGATCCCTCGGGCCTCATCGCGGTCGCGAGCATAGCCGACCCCCAGTCAGGAAGCGCCGCGGGGGGCGGCGCTGACGCGGGGACGGTTGCGGCGTTGATCGTCACCGCGCAGAAGAAGGAAGAGAACATCCAGGACGTGCCGATTGCGATCAGCGCGTTCACGGAGAAGTCGCTCCAGGAACAGAAGATCGAGGGCGGCTTCGACCTGCTGAAGGCGATCCCGAACGTCACCTTCTCGAAGAACAACTTCAGCGGCTACAACTTCAGCATTCGGGGGATCGGCACCAAGGCCATTTCCGTCACCACCGACCCCGGCGTGGCCGTGGAGTTCAACTCCACCCCGCTGATCCGTAACCGTCTGTTCGAACAGGAATACTTCGACGTCGAACGCGTCGAGGTCCTCCGCGGCCCCCAAGGCACCCTGCACGGCCGCAATGCGACGGCGGGCGTCATCAACGTCATCAGCGCCAAGCCGGTGATGAACGAGTTCAACGGCTGGATCAAAGGCGAAGTCGGCAACTACAACACCAAACGCCTCTCGGCCATGGTCAACGTCCCTCTCGTCGAGGACAAACTCGCCATCCGCTTCGCCGGCGCCGCCACCATGCGCGATGGCTTCACCAAGAACCTGTTCGACAACACCCGAGACGATGGGCGCAACCTGTGGTCGGCCCGGATGACCCTCGGCTTCAACCCGACCGAAAACATCCACACCAACCTCATCTGGGAACGCTTCGAGGAAGACGACGACCGCTCCCGTACGAGCAAGCAACTCTGTACGCCCGATCCGGGACCGACGAAGGTGGGGGACCGGGTGATTGCCAGCGGCGGTAGCTTTGCTGGCGTGGACTATTATCCGGTCGAGCTCCAGCGCGGAATCTACAGCCAAGGCTGCCTTCCGGGCTCGTTGTACGATGCTGCTGCTTATGGGGCGCCGAATGGGTGGGCCATCCCCTTCATTGCCGTCTTGGCCCAACAGGGTGCGGGCTTTATTGGCTTCGACTCCAGGTACCCGGATGGCGTGCCCATGTCGGCATTGAAGTACGGCGTGAATCCCTATGGTGACGTGGCGCAATCCCATGACCTCAGGGCGATATATTCCAGAATACATCCGACGTACCGGGCGAACACCGATGTCCTCGAATGGACTGTGGAATTCAACGTTGGCGACGGGCTGAGTTTGACGGCGCAAACCGGATACACGAAGGATCAGATTTACTCCACCCAAGATTATAACCGTTATACGACCGTTCCCTCGTTCAGTGATTCGACCTTCGCTTCATTATTTGGTTTCGCGCCTTTTCACGACCTCATGCCTGGCGGTGTGTTCTGCGATCCACAGTTGGGCTGTTCTGATACAATTGTGGGCGAGGATCTTTCGAGGGCGCGGAGCGAGCAGTTTACCCAGGAGATCAGGATTGCGTCGAGCTTTGACAGCCCTTTGAATTTTGTTCTGGGCGGAAATTTCCTCAGGTACAGAACGGTTGAAGATTACTACGTCTTCAATAACGGAATCACACTTGCGGGTGTGGTGGCGCTAAACGGACACTTTGGCGGGTCGTGGTACGACCCTCTTTGGCATGATCGGTTCACCACGAATCCCGATTGCACGACAGTTCCATCGTTGGGAGGGGCCATTCTCTGCGTTCCAATCGAGCAAAATCCGATTTCAAATATCCAGGACACTGGCCATAATTACTTCCTCAGCAGAAATCCATATGTGTTGACTTCCAGGTCCGCCTTCGGGGAGTTGTATTGGGCCATTCGCGATAATATGACGCTGACCGCCGGCATGCGTTACACGGACGATGAAAAACGCTTTACGCTAATACCAAGTCAGACGTTGTTAACGCCGCGCGACTTCGTGGGGCTGGATCAATTTCCAGATGAATTCTTCAAGAATTACTTTATTGCACTGCCATTTACGGGATCTGGATTTGGATACCCAGTGCAGGGCGTGGAATCCAGGGAATGGAAAGAATTGACCGGACGTCTGGGAGTCGAGTGGCGGCCCGAGTTGCGATTTGCCGATCAGACGCTGATCTACGCCTTCTATGCCAGGGGCTATAAAGGAGGCGGGTTCAACCCGCCCCGTCCGGGGTTCAATTACAAAGAGGCGGCCATGCTCGGAAACGTATATGCGTTTGCGGCTCCCCCGGAGTTCGCTCCTGAGTTTGTCAACTCCTTCGAAATGGGGTCGAAGAACACCTTGCTTGGCGGAGCCGCAACCGTCAATGCGACGGCCTTCTTCTATGATTACACAGGCTATCAGATATCGAAGATTGTCGACCGGTCCGCATACAACGAGAATTTTGACGCACGGGTCTGGGGCTTGGAATTCGAGGGGATGTTCGCGCCGACGCGGAACCTGCGCCTCAACGCCAGCTTGGGTTATCTCGACACCGCCCTTGGCAATGGCTCCAAGTCGATCGACGTAATGAACCGGACGGGCGGGCACACAGACTGGCTTCTCGTCAAGCCCGCGCCCACACTCCCCTCGAATTGCATTATTCCGGTCCATGTCGCGGAGATGGTCGGCACTATCCTTGAGGAAGCGTCAAGTAGGGCTTGTCCGGGCGGCCATGTCCTTGGCGGAAACTATACTGGAAAACCGCCGTTCGGCATGACCCTTCCTGATGGCAGCACGTATGACCCCGCTGACCACCCGGAAGCCCACTACGGAGCTGGCTTCGACACCGACGTTTCCGGCCACGAACTGCCGAACAGCCCGCACTTCACGGTGACGCTGGGCGCTCAGTACAGCTTCGATTTCCTCGAGAACTGGCGAGGGACGATCCGCGCCGACGGCTACTGGCAGTCGCATTCGTGGGCTCGGGTTTATGAGTTGCCGATCGACAAGCTGCACGGGTGGTACAACGCCAACCTGTCGGTGTGGGTGGAGCGGCCGGACGATGGCTTGAAGATCGAGTTCTACGTCAAGAACCTGCTCGACGAGACGCCGATCACCGACGCGTTCATCAACTCCGACGACACGGCGCTGACGACGAACGTCTTCACACTCGACCCGCGGCTGATCGGGCTTTCCATCCGTAAGGAGTTCTAACTCCGGCTTCGGTCCCCTTCGAACCGGATCAACTTACGGCGGCGGGCCCTGCGCTCGCCGCCGCTTTTGTTGACGGGGCTCCCCGCGGCGGGCGACATGGGGTGGCTTACAGCCTGTGAGTGTGCGGAGCCTGCCCTTGAGCGCGCTTGAAACGACCGCCTTCGACTACGCCGCCCACGACGCCACGGGGCTCGCCGAGCTCGTGCGCCGCCGCCAGGTCACGGCCGGGGAGCTGCTGGGCGTCGCCGTCGCGCGGGCGCAGGCGGTGAACCCGCGGCTGAACGCCATCGTCGACCTCTACGACGACCGCGCCCGGCGCCGGATCGCGCGGGAGCCGCTCGCCGGCCCGTTCGCGGGCGTGCCGTTTCTGCTGAAGGACCTCTTGATGGACTACGCGGGCGAGCGGTCGACCTACGGCTGCCGCGCGCTGAAGGAGGCCGGCTTCCGGCCCGAGCGGAATTTCGAGCTGGTGAACCGCTTCCTGGCCGCCGGGGTCGTGATCTTCGGCTCGACCAACACCTCCGAGTTCGGCTTCAAGGGCATCACCGAGCCCGATGCGCTCGGTCCCTGCCGCAACCCGTGGAACCTGGACCACACGCCGCACGGCTCCAGCGGCGGCTCGGCCTCGGCGGTCGCGGCCGGGATCGTGCCGATGGCCGCGGCCAGCGATGGCGGCGGCTCGATCCGCATCCCGGCCTCCGCCTGCGGGCTGTTTGGCCTGAAGCCCGGGCGCGGCCGCAGCCCGGCGGGCCCCGACTACGCCGAGTGGATGGACGGCGGCGCGACCGCCAACGTCGTCAGCCGCTCGGTCCGCGACGCGGCGATCATGCTCGACGCCATCCAGGGCGACGAGGTCGGCGGCCCCTATCCCTGGCCGATGCCGCAGCGCCCCTTCGCCGACGAGCTCACCCGCGACCCCGGCAAGCTGAAGATCGCGCTTAGCACCGCATCGCCCATCGGCGCCCCCGTGCATCCCGAGTGCGTGAAGGCCGCGACCGAGACGGCCAAGCTGCTGGAAGACCTCGGCCACCACGTCGAGGAGGCCACGCCCGCCATCGCCGGCGACGCGCTCGCCGACGATTTCCTCTCCGTCTATTTCGCAATGGCGGCCTCGGCCGTGGCGGCGGTGAAGGCCCAGACCGGCGCCGGCGACCGGGGCTTCGAGGCCGACACCCTGGCCGCCGCCGCCATCGGCCGGGCCATCTCCGCGCCCGAGTTCATCGAGATCCACGGCCGCTGGAACACCTACGCCCGCGCGCTCGGCGACTTCTTCACCCGCTACGACCTCTATCTGACGCCGACCGTCGCTTCGCCGCCGCTCAGGGTAGGGCAGCTCGACACCACGCCGCTGAACCGGCTCGCGACCCAGGCGATGCTGCGCTTGAACCTCGGCGGGCTGGTCCTTCGCACCGGCTACGTCCACCGCATGGCGCGCGAGCACCTGCGGCACACGCCCTTTACCCAGCTCGCCAACGTCACCGGGACGCCGGCCATGAGCGTCCCCCTGCACTGGACCCCCGACGGCCTCCCCGTCGGCTCGCACTTCAACGCCCCCATCGGCGGCGAAGGCCTCCTGATCCGCCTCGCCGCCCAGCTGGAGCAGGCCAGGCCCTGGGCCCACCGCCGCCCGCCGGTTTTCGCGGCTTGACGCAAGGGAGCCCGCGCCGCAGTTTGCGCCCGCTTCAAACAAACGTTTCACGGGAGACATCATGAGCGCCGCCGCGGGAACCCTGTTCGACCTTACGGGCAAAGTCGCCGTCATCACCGGCTCCTCGCGCGGGATCGGCAAGGCCATCGCCGAGCGCATGGCCCAGCACGGCGCAAAGGTCGCGATCTCATCGCGCAAGGCGGGCCCGTGCGAAGAAGTCGCCGCCGCGATCAACGCCGCGAACGGGGAGGGGACGGCCATCGCGGTCCCGGCCAACATCTCCTCGAAGGAAGACCTTCAGCGGCTGGTCGACGAGACCCGCAAGGCGTTCGGCAAGATCGACATCGTCGTCTGCAACGCCGCGTCGAACCCGTATTTCGGGCCGATGGCGGGCATCTCCGACGACCAGTTCCGCAAGATCCTCGAGAACAACGTCATCGCCAACAACTGGCTGATCTCGATGGTCACGCCGGAGATGGAGGAGCGCAAGGACGGCGCCATCATCATCGTCTCGTCCATCGGCGGCCTGCGCGGCAACGTGGTGATCGGCGCCTACAACATCTCAAAAGCCGCCGACTTCCAGCTGGCGCGCAACCTGGCGCACGAGCTTGGGCCGCACAACATCCGGGTCAACTGCATCGCGCCCGGCCTGATCAAGACCGACTTCGCCCGGGCGCTGTGGGAAAACCCGGAGATCCTCAAGCGCTCGACGGAGAACGTCCCCATGCGCCGCGTCGGCGACCCGGACGAGATCGCCGGCGCGGCGGTGTTCCTGGCGTCGCCCGCGGGCAACTTCATGACCGGCCAGGCGATCGTCGTCGACGGGGGGGCTACGGCTTAGTGCAGGAGCGCAAGGTGCTCCCCCTGTGGGGGAGCTGTCCGCGAAGCGGACTGAGGGGGCTCAAGCCCGCTGACTCAGCGGGTGGGAGCCCCCATCCCCGGCTTCGCCGGTACTTCCCCCAGAGGGGGAAGACTTTCAGCGAAAAGCTTGCGCGCCCGCGCCAGCGCTTCGATGCCGCGGTCGAGCGTCTCGTCCTTCTTGGCGAAGCAGAGGCGGACGACGCTGGTGACGGCGTCCTGGTCGTAGAAGGCGGAGACGGGGATGGTCCCGACGCCCGCCTCCTTTACCGCGCGCATGCAGAAGGTGCGGTCGTCCACGTCGATGCCGGACCCGGCGAGATCGAGGTTCACGAAGTAGGTGCCCTGCGCCGGGATCACGGCGAAGCCCTCGGCGCGCAGGCCGTCGGTCAGGCGGTCGCGGGCTCGGGTCATCTCCACCGGCATACTGGCGAACCAGTCCTCACTGTTGGCCAGCCCCCAGGCGACCGCGGTCTGCAGGTTGGGTGGGGTCGTGAAGGTGAGGAACTGGTGCGCGCCGGCCAGGGCCTTCGTCAGCTCGGGCGCGGCGGCCAGCCAGCCGACCTTCCAGCCGGTCATGGCGAAGAGCTTGCCGGCCGAGCCGATCTTCACCGTCCGCTCGCGCATGCCGTCAAAGCCCATCAGCGGCCGGAACGTGCGCCCGTCCAGCGTCACCTGCTCCCAGACCTCGTCGCAGACGGCGATGGCGTCGTGGCGCACGCAGAACTCGGCGACCAGCGCCAGCTCCTCGTCGGAGAAGATCACGGCGGCCGGATTGTGCGGGTTGTTGATCACCACCATCCGCGTGCGGTCGCTGAACGCCGCCTCCAGCATCGCCCGCTCGATCCGCCACTCCGGCGGTCTCAGGCTAACCAGCTTCGGAATCCCGCCCGCGCGGCGGACCAGGGGCAGGTAGGCGTCGTAGAGCGGCTGGAACAGCACGACCTCGTCGCCCGGCGAGATCAGCGAAAAGAAGGCCGCCGCCAGCGCCTCCGTCGCGCCGGAGGTCACCGTCACTTCCGTTGGCCAATCCAACTCCAGCCCCTGCCGCCGATAGTACCCGGCCACCGCCTCGCGTAGCTCGGGCAGGCCGCGCATCGGCGGATACTGGTTCGACCCGTGCACCACCGCCTCGGCGGCCTTCTGCCGGATCGCCTCGGGCCCCGGCTCGTCGGGGAATCCCTGCCCCAGGTTCACCGCGCCGGTCTCGCGGCAAAGCCCGCTCATCACCTCGAAGATGGTGGTCGGCAGATCGGCGAAGACGGGATGGACCATTCCGCCTCCATAGCTCCCAACCCGGACGATTGACAGGACCGGCCACAGAACGGCGCTATGCCCGGCGAGAGAGGGAGACGCGCCATGGCGAAGTTCGAGAGCATTCTGGAGACGATCGGCAACACGCCGGTCGTGCGGATCAACCGCCTCGCGCCCGACGGCGTGAACCTCTACGTCAAGGTCGAGGCCTTCAACCCGCTGGGCTCGGTGAAGGACCGCCTGGCGCTGGGCGTCATCGAGGCGGCCGAAAAATCAGGCGAGCTGAAGCCGGGCCAGACGGTGATTGAGGCGACCAGCGGCAACACCGGCATCGGTCTCGCCATGGTCTGCGCGGCCAAGGGCTACCCGCTGGTCGTCACCATGGCCGAGAGCTTCTCCATCGAGCGGCGGCGCCTGATGCGGTTCCTCGGCGCCAAGGTGGTCGTCACGCCCGCGGCTCTGCGCGCCACCGGCATGGTCGAGAAGACCAAGGAGCTCGCCGCCGCCCACGGCTGGTTCATGACCCGCCAGTTCGAGAACGAGGCCAACCCGGAGATGCACTCGCGCACCACGGCCCGCGAGATCATCAACGACTTCGCCGGGGAGAAGCTGGACTACTGGGTGACCGGCTACGGCACCGGCGGCACGCTGACGGGCGTGGCGCGGGTGCTGCGCAAGGAGCGGCCGGACACCAAGATCATCGTCGCCGAGCCCGCCGACGCCGCCCTGCTCGCCAGCGGCCAGGAGCAGGCGCGCAACCCCGACGGCACCCCGTCCGCCGGCCACCCGGCGTGGAAGCCGCACCCGATGCAGGGCTGGACGCCGGACTTCATCCCCCAGATCACCGGGGCGGCGGTGGATGAGCATCTCTACGACGAGCTGCTGGCCATCCCCGGGCCCGACGCTCTGCGCCTTTCGAAAGAGCTCGCCCAGAAGGAAGGCATCTTCGTGGGCATCACCGCCGGCGCGACCTTCGCAGGCGCGCTGCAGATCGCGCAGAAGGCGCCGAAGGGTTCGACCATCCTCGCCATGCTGCCCGACACCGGCGAGCGGTACCTGTCGACGCCGCTCTTCGCCGACGTGCCGACCGACATGACGGAGGAGGAGCTCGAGATCTTCCGCTCCACCCCGATGTTCGCGGACGCGCTACAGCCGGCTTAACCCGAGGTTCTTCGCTCTTCCCCCACGCATGTGGGGAAGTGGGCTGAGACGCCGGAGGCGGCGAAGCTCGATGGGGGAGTTGTCCTTTTTGTACTCCCCCATCGACCCTCGCCTTCGGCATCGGGGATGGTTTCCCCCAGACAAGCTGGGGGAAGAGCTTAAGCCGCGTTCGCGGCGATCACCGGCCGGGGCGCCAGCTCGACAGCGGTCATGTGGCCAAAGCCCTTCTCGTAGTCGAGCACCGAGGCGACGAACGGCGTCGCGCGCAGGACGGCCATGCCGGACATGTCCGCGTCCTTCATCATGGACTCGTACTCGGGATAGCGGCCGAACATCAGCCTGGTGACCTTGGCCAACTCAGCCGGGTCGGTGACCTCCTCGGCCACGGCGCCCAGCGAGGCGCCCCCGATCTGCATCGGGTCGGTCACGTCCTCGCCGACGCACAGCGAACAGCGCGGGTTCTCCGCCAGGTTTTTGAACTTCTGCCCCTCGCGCGCGACCATGAAGTAGATCAGCGGCCCGTCGTTGCAGTAGCCGACGATGGTCGCCTGCGGCCAGCCGTCGGGGCGGACGGTCGCGACGCTGACGACGCGGCGCTTGTCGAGTTCGGCGATCAGCCTTGCCTTGTAATCTTCCATGGGAGACCTCCTTTGCGGCGGGAGGCTGCGCCCATTCAGAGTTCGAGGCGCTGATCTGGATCAAGGTGCGGGCCAAGCCCTTCCCCCAGCTCGTCTGGGGGAAGTGGGCCGACAGCGCCAGCTGGAGGCTCGATGGGGGAGTACCCCTTCGAAAACTCCCCCATCGACCTTCGCCGCTTCGCGTCTCAGGCCACTTCCCCCACATGCGTGTGGGAAGAGCTTGCCTTCTCGGGCATCGGAAACAGCGTGATGAAGCGCTCCGCCAGCGCGCGGTCACCCTCGATGGTCAGCGCGCCGGAGCCCGTCATCGTCTCGAGCGGCGCGCCGCCATACACCACGGCGGCCACCGCGCTGGCGTCGCCGGTGAAGGTCACGTCCGCCTTGTCCAGGCTCCGCGAGCCCTTCAGCTTCCCGCCGCTGATGCGCACGACGAAGCTGTCGTGAGGCGTCCGGAAGCCAACCCGCGCGTCCAGATCCCCCGCCCGCGCTGGGTCGAACATCGTCCGGAACGACAGGAACAGCGAGGTCGCGCTGAACGGCAGCGTCGGGTCGTGGAAGGGCGAGCGCGCGGCCCAGCGGCCCAGCGCCTGGAAGATCGGCTCGGCCTCATAGCCCCACGCCGTCAGCTCATAGACCTGCGCGTTCGCGGGCGGCGGCAGCTTGCGGCGGGTCAGCACGCCCGCCGCCTCCAGTCCCTCAAGCCTTTGTGTGAGGACGTTGGCGCTGATCCCCGGCAGGCTGGTCCGCAGGTCGCTGAAGCGCTTGGGCCCCAGCATCAGCTCGCGCATCACCAGCAGGGCCCAACGCTCGCCGACAAGGTCCAGCGCATGGGCCGCCGCACAGGCGTCTTCGTAGCGCCTGCGTCCTTTGTCGGCCTGCAGAGTTATCTTTGCTAACGACATCGTTGCAAAAGATAACCCAGAAGCGTATTGAGTTCAACGACAGCCAAGGGAGGACGGCCATGGCAGGCAAGGGCAGCTTCTTCTGGTACGAGCTGATGACCTCGGACACGAAGGCGGCCGAAGCCTTCTACACAGCGGTGGTCGGCTGGACCGGCGCGCCCTACGAGGGCGGCGACTACACGGTCCTCTCGGCGAGCGGCGCCGGCGTCGGCGGCATCATGGCGGCGCCGCAGGGCGTGCCGCCGCACTGGATCGGCTACATCCACGTCGACGACGTCGATGCGGCCGCGGCCTCCGCAGAGCAGGCGGGCGGCCAGGTGCAGAAGCCGGCCTGGGACGTCCCCGGCGTCGGCCGCATGGCCGCCATCTCCGACCCGCAGGGCGCGGGCTTCATGCTGATGACGCCCTCCAGCACCGGGCAGCGCCCCGCAGTCGCGCCCAACACACCCGGCCAGATCGGCTGGCACGAGCTGCACACCAGCGACTGGCAGAAGGCGTGGGACTTCTACTCCGGCCTCTACGGTTGGCAGAAGGACCAGGCGATGGATATGGGCCCGATGGGGACCTACCAGATCTTCGCCGAGAACGGCGAGCAGCGCGGGGCCATGTTCAACAGCCCCAACGTGCCGCACCCCGTCTGGCTGTTCTACTTCAACGTCGACAGCATTACGGCCGCGCAGGGACGGCTCGAAGCCGCCGGCGGCAAGGTCATGAACGGCCCGCACGAGGTGCCCGGCGGCGGCTGGATCGTCCAGGCGCAGGACCCTCAGGGCGTCATGTTCGCGCTGGTGGGGCCGAAGTGATGGCGAAGATCAAGCCGCACGCCTAGCCCTTCCCCCACATGCGTGGGGGAAGAGCCTCAATCCAGCGCGATCTGCTGGCTCTTCTGGGTCTGCATGCCAACGGCGGCCTTGCGGTTTTCCTCGGCCTGGTCGAGGCGGGCCTTGATCTTGTCGAGGTCCGGGTCGTTCGAGGCCTTGGCCGCCTTGTACTCCCGCTCGATGGACCACTTGGCGTCCATCATCACCTTCAGCAGCAGGGCGCGGGAGAGGTCGCGGGCCTTCACGTCCTTGTCGCGGGCGACCCGCTTGAGGTCCTCGCCCACCGTTGAATCGATCTGCTCGGCCAGCGTCTTGGCGTCCACCGGATTGGTGAGCTGGCGCTGGGTGGCGTCGGCGAGCCAGGTCTGCGTCTCAGGGGCGAGGCCGCCGGTCTGGGCCGGGCGCGTGGCCGCCCACTGCGTCATCGTCCCGCGCGTGGCGAGCCGGTTGAGATCCTGGATGTCGCCCATCGGCGAACCCGACTGCTGCGCGGCCGCAACGACCGGCGCCATCATCAGCGCCGCAAACGAAACCATAGCAAGTTTACGCATCGACTATCCCCTTCAGCCTCCGCAAATCGACGGCGATGTTGATATGAATGCGCGTCGAAAGTGTGGCCTGTCCAAGGCGAAGCTTGGCTAGCGGGTCCTGCGCGCGGGCGCGGTCTCGGGCATCAACAGCATGGCGATCAGTCCGACCGCTACGCCGCCCGTCATGTACCAGGCGGGCGAGAGCGGGCTGCCGGTCACCTTCGTCAGCCAGGCGACGTTGAACTGGGTCGTGCCGCCGAAGACGGAGATCGCCACCGCGTAGGTCAGGCCTAGCGAACCAGCGCGGATGCGGCGCGGCAGGCCCTCGCCGATGGCGGTCAGCACCGGCGGGGTGATCAGCGCGGCCAGGAACTGCAGCACGATGGCGACCCCGATCAGGGCGGGACCGTTGCGCTCGCGCACCACCAGGCTGAAGGCCGGAATGGCGATGATCAGCAGGAAGCTCCAGGGGATCACCATGACCGGCTTGCGGCCGTACTTGTCGGACAGCGCTCCACCCAGCGGCGAGATCAGCACCCCCGTCAGCCCCGTCGCCACGATGGCTCCGAACCCCAGCATGCCCGACAGGTGCAGCGTCTCCGACGCATAGGTCTTCAGGTAGTTGAGGACGTAGGTCACGATCGTCCCGCCGGTCAGCATCAGGAGGCCCAGCACCACGATGGGCCAGACCCGCGCGTCCGTCTTCGGCTCCTGCGCCAACTCCGGCGTTTCATGCAGCGTCTCCGGCAGCGAGCGGCGCAGCACGAAGCCGAACGGTACGATCAGCGCGCCCAGCAGGAAGGCCGCCCGCCAGCCCCAGGCGTCCACCGCGCCCTCGGACAGCGCCGCCGTCAGCGCCATGCCGACCAGCCCGGACGCCAGCACTGCCGCATGCTGGGTGACGAACTGCAGCGAGACGTACAGCCCCCGCTTCTCCGGCGGCGCGGCCTCGACCATGAAGGCGGTCGAGGGCCCGACCTCTCCGCCCAGCGCAAAGCCCTGCACCAGCCGCGCCAGGATGACGACCACGGGTGCGGCCACGCCTATCGCCGCATAGGACGGCGTCAACGCCAGGACCAGCATGGCCAGGCCCATCAGCGTGAACGACAGCACCATGGCCGGCCTGCGACCCACGCGGTCGCCGATCCGCCCGATGACGATCCCGCCTACCGGCCGCATCAGGAACCCGGCCCCGAAGGTGGCCAGCGAGGCCAGCAGGCTGGTGGTCGGGTCGCTCGACGGAAAGAAGGCGCGCCCGATCTGCGCGGCGAAGAAGGCGTAGGTCAGGAAGTCGTAAAACTCGAGCGCGTTGCCGACGGCGACGGCGGCCACGTGTCTGGCGGCGGGGCCGCTTCGCTCGGCGGAACTCATGCGCCCAGTGAGCGCCGCTTTGGGCGGCGGATCAAGCGCGCCCTAATCGGCCATCGCGCGGGGATCGCCCGCCAGCAGCCGCCCGCGCTCGATCCACGCCAGGTGCGAGGACGACAGCTTCCGGTCCGCCGCCGCCTGGTAGCGGGCCACGTCGTCGGCCGTGAGCGCATCGCGCCAGCGGCCGTTGGAGCCCTTGTTCAGGAACCGCTCGGCGCCCTTGTCGAAGGCCGACGCCAGCACCGGGACCAGCGCCGCGCCATGCTTCTTCATGGCGTCGAACCCGGCGGCGGCGACCAACTCATCCAGCACGTCGTCGGGCGTGTCGATCTCCAGGAACTCGGAAATCCGCCGCATCTCGCCCTTCAGGTCGGCCTTCAGGTCGTTGTAGTGGACGAACAGCAGGTTCTCGCGATGCCGCTCGCGCCAGTAGGTAGCCTCGAAGTCGAAGAACCCCATGTCCCGGCCCGGCCCCTCCGGCGGCTCGGCCTCGGCGGTCGCGATCCAGCCCTGGAAGAAGAGGTGCGGGTCCTCCGGGGGGCGCATCCGCGGCATGGGCGTCAGCGCGGGATCCTGCTCGGAAATGGCGATCAGCCGCTCGATCCACTCCGGCCGAAAGCCCATCACGTGGTTGTGCCACGACATGAAGGCGTCGCGACCGTCGCGCGCCACGTGGATGTACTTCACGCCGTCGTAGACCGGCAGGGCGTTGAACGGCAGGTGGCTCTTGATGAAGCGCCGGTGCTTCTGCGCCGCCAGCGTCGCCAGGTCGTCCTCCAGCGGTGCGAAGAAGCGCGCGTCCAGCCACGGCGACATGTCCCCCACCGGCCTGGGCTCGGCGTCCTGATGCACCAGCAGGTCCACGATCCGCTGTGTCCAGGTGGTCCCGCACTTGGCGAAGGTGGCGATGACGATGTCACCCTCGCGCGGCTCGAACGCGTCCCAGCGAGCGCTGTCGGCCGTGGCGGTGCGGTAGTTGAGCGTGGCGGGTCTTTGCAGGGCGGGCATGGCGTTCCTCCGGATGGCCGAGTTCCCCCCCCTCCCGGCGCGTTGCCGAACACTGTTCCGCGCGCCGCCAACATGCAAGCCGGCCGGTTGCCCGCTTCTGCAACAAGGCGCATCGTCGCCGCGCCATTAGCAGGAGATGCGTCATGACCGCGTTCAATGCAGTGCGCTTCAAGGTAAAGCCGGGCCGCGAGCAGGACTTCCTCGACGCCCACAAGCGCGCCGAGGCCAACTGGCCCGGCATGCGCCACGCCAACATCATCCAGACCGGCGAGCGGACCTACTGCATCATCGGCGCGTGGGACAGCATGGACGCGCTCGTCGCCGCGAGGCCCAGCATGATCGCCACGCTGGACACCTTCCGCGACACGCTGGAGGACCTGGGCGGCGGCCTGGGCGTCACCGACCCTGTGGCGGGTTCGGTGGTGCTGGAGCTGAAGTAGGTTGTGGCTTCCCAGAAGCCCTCCGCTCCAAACCCGTCATCCTCGGGCTCGTCCCGAGGACCCCTCCATCGGCCGCACGATCCGTGCAGGAACATCGGGGGCGGTGCAGCGGCGAGAGGGGTCCCAGGCACAAGGCCTGGGATGACGATTATTTGGGGACAGGGCGGTGCGACCCCTCATCCGACCTGCTCCGCAGGCCACCCCGGAACAAGTCCGGGGCAGGCTCTTCTCCCGCAAGGGGAGAAGGGCGGCGGCGCTGCTAGCATCCGTCGAAGGAAAGCGGTCCACTGTATGTTCTGGCGAGGGGGAAACCGAGTTCCGCTCTAAGCGCCATGTCCGCGTTACAGTAGTAATGTCTCGCGGTAAGCTCTTGTACTTTTACAAATTCGTACGGCGTTCCCAACGCATCCGGATTTTTGCGCAAGGCGTAGATTTTAATTGTCGTTCGTGCAGGTGAAGTAACGCCGTCAACAATTTCCCTGTTGGCGACTAGTGCGAAGGTCGTGCTCCGACCGCCGTAGCCGCCGCGAGCGAAGCGAACCGACTTAATCATGTCGTCGCCCGTATGAGGGCTGTCCGTGAACCTGTCCTCACCTTCAACGCTGGCAACCGAGCTGCCTACTTTCACCGTATAGATGTCGTAGCCCCACGCGTTGCCGTTCTCCCTCCAGTCAAGGGAGATGCTGCCGCTTCTGCCGTCGCCTGCAATGTTGGGGACCGGATTCTCGCCGGCGTGTAAGCGTATTGGCGCAAAGGCTGGGTTTAGCACCGCCGCTGCGACCGCGGCTGCAATAATGGTCTTAAGCAAGCGCATCCCCCCTCAGCACACGTTCTGGACGATTTACGCGACGCGTGCGGAGCGTGGCAACGGCCTCAAAGCGAGACAAACCAACCCGAGACATCCGACCCCTCTCGACCCCTCCCGCCGCAGCCTTATCCCCGCCGGTCTGGCCGGCCCTAGACTCGGTGGATGACCACCGCCCAAACCGCCGCCGCCCCTCGCAACGCCCCCACACACGCGCGCGCATATGCGCATGCGCCTCCGTCCGTGCGTCCGGCCGCGCGCGCGTTTATCCGCGCCCTACGGATTTCGGGCGGGCACTGGAGACTGTGGAGACAATCGCGGCGCTGGGCGCCCGCTACTCTTCCTTGACGCGGCGCTTGCGGAAGGAGGGGTTGAGGACCTGCTTCCTCAACCGGATCGACTTCGGCGTCACTTCGACCAGCTCGTCTTCCTCGATGTACGCAATCGCCTGCTCCAGCGTCGGGCGGCGGGGCGGGGTCAGGCGGATGGCTTCGTCCTTGCCCGAGGCGCGGACGTTGGTCAGCTGCTTGGCCTTCATCGGGTTGACGTCGAGGTCGTCGGCGCGACTGTTCTCGCCGATGATCATGCCCTGGTAGGTCTTCTCGCCGGCGCCGACGAACATCACGCCGCGCTCCTCCAGGTTCCACAGCGCGTAGGCCGCCGTCTCGCCGTCGGAGTTGGAGACCAGCACGCCCTTGCGGCCGGCCTCGATGGGGCCCTTGTAGGGTTCGTAGTGGCTGAACACGCGGTTCAGCACGCCGGAGCCCCGGGTGTCGGTCAGGAACTCGCCCTGGTAGCCGATCAGCGAGCGCGAGGGCGCCATCAGGCTGATGCGGGTCTTGCCGGCGCCCGACGGGCCCATGTCCTTCAGCTCGGCCTTGCGCTGCGAGAGCTTCTCGATGACGACGCCGGTGAACTCGTCGTCCACGTCGATCATCACCTCTTCGACGGGCTCCAGCCGCTCGCCGGTCGCCTCGTCCTTCTGGAAGACCACGCGGGGACGGCTGATGGAGAGTTCGAAGCCCTCCCGGCGCATGCTCTCGATCAGCACGCCGAGCTGCAGTTCGCCCCGGCCGGCGACCTCATAGGCGTCCTTTTCGGCGGTCTCGGTGACGCGGATGGCGACGTTGGCCTCGGCCTCCTTCAGCAGGCGGTCGCGGATGACGCGGCTTTGCACCTTGTCGCCCTCGCGGCCGGCCAGCGGACTGTCGTTGACCGAGACGGTCATGGAGATGGTCGGCGGGTCGATGGGCTGGGCGGGGAGCGCGTCGGTGACCTCCATCGCGCACAGGGTGTCGGCGACGGTGGCCTTGGACAGGCCCGCGATGGCGACGATGTCGCCGGCCTCGGAGTCGTCGATGGGCTGGCGCTTCAGGCCCCGGAAGGCGAGCACCTTGGTGATGCGGCCGCGCTCGATCTCCTTGCCGTTGCGGTCCAGCGCGTGGATGGCCATGCCGGGGGTGGCCTTGCCGGACTCGATGCGGCCGGTCAGCAGGCGGCCCAGGAACGGGTCGCTCTCGATCAGCACCGACAGCATCTGGAAGGGGCCGTCGCCGCGCTTGGCCGCGGCCGGTTCGGGCACATGCTCGACGATCTTGTCGAACAGGGGGGCCAGCGTCTCCGACGGCTGGTTCATGTCCAGCGTGGCCCAACCCTGCTTGCCGGACGCATAGAGGTGCGGGAAGTCGAGCTGCTCGTCCGTGGCGCCCATATTGGCGAAGAGGTCGAAGGCGTCGTTCAGCACCCGGTCCGGATCGGCGTGCGGGCGGTCGACCTTGTTCAGGACCACGATGGGGCGAAGGCCGAGCTTCAGCGCCTTGCCCAGCACGAACTTGGTCTGGGGCATCACCCCTTCCTCGGCGTCGACCAGCAGCAGACAGCCGTCGACCATGCCCAGGATCCGCTCCACCTCGCCGCCGAAGTCGGCGTGGCCAGGCGTGTCGATGATGTTGATCCGCGTGTCGCCCGCCGCCCCGTGCCACAGCACGGACGTGCACTTGGCCAGGATGGTGATGCCGCGCTCACGCTCCTGGTCGTTGGAGTCCATGGCGCGCTCGGTCGTCGCCTCGTTGGCGCGGAAGACGCCGGACTGCGCCAGCAGCTGGTCCACCAGCGTGGTCTTGCCGTGGTCGACGTGGGCGATGATTGCGATGTTTCGCAGGGACATGAAGTGCGCGGCTTTCGGGGAGGGCTTGGAAGCGGGGGCTTTTACGCGAGAGGGGACGTTTGCGCCACCCTCTGCGGCGCCGCAGCGCGAACAGCTTGAATTTATTCAACGATTGATGAAATAGCGGTGGCGTTGTGCGATGCAGCAATCCCAAAGATGGACAGTTTGTCTCGTAAAGGGCTCACGTTAGGGGAAGGCTGGACGAAAAATGCTGCTCCGCCGCAAAATTTTTCTTGCGCCTTTGTGCGCTGCACACTAGAAAGAGGATGTGAGGCGTCGCTGACGCTTCTGCCCTTCCTGGGCGTTTCCTCCCTATTGAACTGCGGCGCCCGCGTGGCGCCGCTTTTTTTATGTGCGCTAGCGCAGGCGCCCCCAATCCGCCGCCGCCAGCGCCTCCGTCAGCCGCTCGATATCCCGCGAGAGCCGCTTCAAGCCCTCCGTCGGCCGCATGGTCTTCTCATCGAGATAGAGCGCCCGGTTGATCTCGACCTGCAGCGCGTGCACCCGCTTCTGCGGCTTGCCGTAGTGCTCGGTCGTGTAGCCGCCGGCGTAGGGCGCGTTGCGGACGGTTCGGTAGCCCATCGCCTCGAACTGCTGCTCGACCAGCCGGGTCAGCGCCGCCGAGCAGGACGCCCCGAAGCGATCCCCCAGCACCATGTCGCAGCCCTTGCCGGACCGCCCCTGCGCCGCCGCGGCGGAAGGCATCGAGTGCCAGTCGATCAGCACCGCGATCCCGTGGGCATCCTTGGTCTTGTCCAGCAGCGCCGAAAGCGCCGCATGATAGGGCTTGTGCGCCGCCTCGATCCGGGCGCTCGCCTCCTCGAACGTCAGCTTGCGGGCGTAAATCTCCTGGCCCTCGGAGACGATCTTCGCGATGGACCCGAGCCCCGCCGCCACCCGCGCCGTGCGGCCCCGGGCGTAGTCCGGCAGCTCGTCGGCGAACATCGCCGGGTCGAGCTCGTAGGGCTCGCGGTTCACATCGACGTAGGCGCGCGCGTACTGGGCGGTGATGAGGGTCGCGCCATGCAGCGCCGCCGCCTCGATCAACTGGTCGACGAAGGCGTCCTCCGAGCGGCGGATCGCCTGCTCGTCCAGCGCCGAGGCCTGCAGCATCTCCGCCGGATAGACGCGGCCGGAGTGGGGCGAGGCGAACACCAGAGGCGTGGCCGGCGCATCTGCTCCGGGCTCGACGATCTGGTAGGGCGGTATCGCGCTCATGGCGCCACTAAGCGGCGCCCCGCCGCGCGGTCAAAAGGTTTCATGGCCGCTTTACGCATGACGCGGTAAAGAGGCTCCGATGCCGACGATCCTCCTGGCCGAAGACGACGAGTCCATGCGCGGGTTCCTCGCCCGGGCGCTGGAGCGCGCCGGCTACGAGGTCACCGCCTGCGCCGACGGTGAAGAGGCCGCCGAAGCCCTCGACACGGCCTGGGACCTGCTGCTGACCGACATCGTCATGCCGGGCATGGACGGCATCGAGCTCGCCCGCCTGGCCGGCGAGAAGCGGCCGGGCAAGCCCATCATGTTCATCACCGGCTTCGCGGCCGTCAGCCTCGCCGCCGCCGAGGCCGCCGCGCCGGGCGCCAAGGTCCTCTCCAAGCCCGTGCACCTGCGCGAGATCGTCGCCGAGATCGAGAAGGTCGTCGGCGCCGCGGCGGCTTGAACGGCGGCGCGGCCTCCCGTATATCCCCGCCCTTCCACGGCCCGGACGCGTAGCTCAGTGGGAGAGCACCTCGTTGACATCGAGGGGGTCGCAAGTTCAATCCTTGCCGCGTCCACCATTCTGCTTCGCCCTCACGGGCTTCGCAGAACAGGCCCTGCTTCGGGGGGCGAAGCAGAATGCCCTGCGAAGCCTTGGCGTAGCAGGGCCATCCCCCTCAAAATTTCCAACCGGCAGGGTAGGGTAGCGGCCGAAAGTGGCCTCACTGGCCTCCAGGCGCCATTGTGTGCGCCGGGGAGCGTTCGCCGGATGCAGCATCAGTCGTCCACCCGGGGCGAGGCGGGGCCGCAAGGTCTCAGCGAGGCTGCGCTGGCCGAGCTGATGGCGCGCTATGGCCCGGCGCTACGGCGCTATTTCCTCAAGCGCGTCAGCCCGCTGGAGGCCGAGGACCTGGTGCAGGACGTCTTCGTCGCCATGCAGGTGCGGGGCGGCGTCGATGACGTGGAGCACGTCAACCGCTACCTCTTCCGGATCGCCGCCAACGTGATGGCCCGGCGGCGGATGCGGCCGACGTGGGACTGGCGCGACGGACGCCGTTCGCTCGACGACATGCCCGACCTGGTCGAGGAGGTCTCGCCCGAGCGCGCCCTGATCGGCAAGGAGGCCATCGAGCAGCTGGTGGTCGTGCTCCGCGACCTGCCGCCCCGCGCCAGCGAGGCCTTCCTGCTCAACCGCTTCGAGGAGATGACCTATTCCGCCGTGGCCGCCCACATGGGCATCTCGGTCAAGGCGGTGGAGAAGCACATCAAGCGCGCGCTCGCCCGCATCGCCGACGCCGTGGAGCCGCTGTCATGACCCGGCCGGACGACATGCGCGAGGAGGAGCCGCTGCACCTGCAAGCCGCCGGCTGGTACGCCAGGAAACGCGCCGGCGACATGAGCGCCCAGGAGATCGCGGCGCTGAACGCCTGGCTGGATGCGGACCCGGCGAACCTCGCCGCCTTCGAGCGGCTGGACCGGACCTGGACCGGCGTGGAGTCCGCGCGCGGCGATCCCCGCATCATGATGATGCGCGAGCAGGCGCTGAAGCGGGGCAGGCGGCGGCCCAGCGTGCTGGCGATGCGCGCGGCCGGTTTCTCCGCGGCGGCTGCGGCGGTCGTGGCGGCGGTGCTGGTGTTCTCGCCCTACCTCGGGCTGGAGGGCTACGGCTCGCTGGCGGCCCAGACGCTGCGCACGGGCGTCGGCCAGCAGGCGACGGTCACCCTGTCCGACGGCTCGGTGGTGACGCTGAACACCGACACCCGCCTGCGCACCCGCCCGGCCAAGGGTAAGCGGCTGGTCTATCTGGATCGCGGGCAGGCCTACTTCCGGGTGGCGAAGGACCCGCTGCACCCCTTCATCGTCACCGCGGCCGGGCAGACGGTCACGGCCGTCGGCACCGCCTTCGACGTTCGGGTCGACGATCACCGGATGGAGGTGACGGTGGTCGAGGGTCACGTGCGGGTGGAGCGCGCGCCGCCGTCGCCGCTGCATTTGCCGCCGCTCAAACCCGAGCCTGAAACGCCGGAACCGCCGAAAAAGGCCGACCTGACCGCCGGCGCCCAGCTCGTCGCCACGCTCGACCGGCCGTCTTGGACCGTCGAGAAGACCGACACCGCGCGCGAGGTCAGTTGGCTGCGTGGCTATGTCGTCTTCCAGAAGGCGCGTTTCGCCGATGTGGTGGCGGAGATGAACCGCTACTCGGACCGCAAGTTGGTGGTGGACGACCCGGCGCTGGCCGGCGTGCCGATTTCCGGCGCCTTCCGGGCGGGCGACGTGGACGGCTTCGTCAAGGCCTACGAGGACTATCGCGTGGCCCGCGTCGAGGCGACCACGCAAGACGAAGTGCGGCTGTCTGCTTTCGGGCCGCCGTAAACATTATTGTCAGGCGCGGGGTAGGGCGCCGCCGATTAGTGGCCTCATTGGATTGCCAGGGGAGCGCTCTGGACGCTCCTAGGCAATCAGGGGGAGCGAGACATGAGTGCTCGGGGGAAGATCTATTCGGCGCTGCTGGGCGGCGTGGCCGCGGCGGCTTTACTGGCGGGCGCGGCGCGAGCGGAAGACATCGCGCTGAACATCGCGCCGCAGCCGCTGGGCGATGCGCTCAACGAATTTGCCGTGCAGTCCAAGCACAGCGTGGTCTTCGCGCCGGGCCTGGTGGCGCAGAAGACCTCGCCCGGCGTAACCAGCGCGGCGACGGCCGAACTGGCGCTCGCCGAACTCCTCGACGGCTCGGGCCTCAGCTACCGCAGGAACGGCGACACCTTCCTGATCGTGAGCGCCTCCGACCCCCAGTCCGGAAGCGCCGCGGGGGACGACGCTGAGGGTACGGTTGCGGCCTTGGTGGTGACGGCGCAGAAGCGGGAAGAGAACATCCAGGACGTGCCGATCGCGATCAGCGCGTTTACGGAGAAGTCGCTGCAGGAACAGAAGATCGAAGGCGGCTTCGACCTCCTGAAGGCCATCCCGAACGTCACCTTCTCGAAGAACAACTTCACCAGCTACAACTTCAGCATCCGCGGCGTCGGCACCAAGGCGATTTCGGCGACCACCGACCCCGGCGTTGCGGTGTCGTTCAACAACGTCAGCCTGATCCAGAACCGCCTGTTCGAGCAGGAATACTTCGACGTCGAACGCGTCG
>JBLNCT010000075.1:0-39307 GCA_050260915.1 Parcubacteria group bacterium | reverse complement strand
GAAGTCAGACCGGCCTCGCCATCCGGACCTGGCGCACTGTCCGGGTGCTGGAGTTCATGACCAGGGTATGCGTGTGGACCTGGCCGCCTTCCATGCGGACGCCGTCGAGCAGCGCGCCGTTGGTGACGCCGGTGGCGCAGAAGATGGCGTCGGCGCGGACCATCTCGTGGAGGTCGTACTTCTTGTCGAGCTGGGTGATGCCCCAGCGTTCGGCGCGGGCGCGTTCGTCAGAATTGCGGAAGACGAGGCGCCCCTGGAACTGGCCGCCGACGCACTTGAGCGCCGCGCAGGCCAGCACGCCCTCCGGCGCGCCGCCCTGGCCGATGTAGATGTCGATGCCGGTGGAGGGGTCGGCGGTGTTGATAACGCCCGCCACGTCGCCGTCGGTGATCAGGTGCACGCGGGCGCCGATGGAGCGGAGGCTCTGGATGATCTCGGCGTGGCGCGGGCGGTCGAGCACGCAGGCGGTGATGTGGGCGGCGTCGACGCCCTTGGCCTTGGCCAGCGCCTGCACGTTCTCCGCGGCGGATTTGTCGAGGTCGATGATGCCTTCGGGGTAGCCCGGCCCGCAGGCGATCTTGTCCATGTAGGTGTCGGGCGCGTTCAGCAGCGTGCCGGCCGGCGCCCAGGCCATGACGGCCAGCGCGTTGGCCATCGCTTTGGCGGTCAGCGTCGTGCCTTCCAGCGGGTCGAGCGCGATGTCGATGCGGGGGCCTTTGCCCGTGCCGACCTTCTCACCGATGTAGAGCATGGGCGCTTCGTCGCGCTCGCCCTCGCCGATCACGATCAGACCGTCGAGGTCCTGTTCGTTCAGCGCGGTCCGCATGGCGTCCACGGCGGCCTGGTCGGCGGCCTTCTCATCGCCGCGCCCGGCCAGGTGCCAGGCCGCGATCGCCGCCGCCTCCGTCACCCGCACGGCGTCCAGGACCAACCCGCGATCCAGCGTCTCAGAACTCATCAAGCGTCTCCCAAACCCGCTTTCGGGACGAATCGTCAGATGCGCGCCAGGCGCAATAGCCGGGGACGCTCTATCACGGCTTCGAGCCGTTCAATGCGATTTATCGCGTCCATCAGCACGGACTCGGCCGTTGCGTGGGTGGTCAGCACGATCGGCACGCCGCCCGCGTCCTCCACCGGCTTCTGGAGGAAGCTGTCGATGGAGACGCCGCACTCGGCCAGCGTCTCGGAAACGGCCGCGATGACGCCCGGCTGGTCGCGCACGAGCAGGCGCAGATAGGCCTTGCCCACGCGCCGCGTCGGCGCCAGCGCCACGAACGGCCGCAGCGTCTCGGCGGCGCCCTGGAAGACCGGCCGCGTCGCGCCCGTCATCACGTCGGCGATGTCGGCAGCGGCGGCGGCGGCGGTCGGGCCCGCGCCCGCGCCGGGACCCTGGATGAAGATGCGGCCGATACGGCGGCCTTCGATGAAGAGGGCGTTCAGCGCGCCGCGCGTCTCTGCGAGCGGATGACCGAGCGGCACCAGCGAGGGGTGGACGCGCACGGCGACCCCCTCCTCCGTCCGGTCGGCGGAGGCGATCAGCTTGATCCGGTAGCCGAGGTCCTTGGCGAGCTTGATGTCGAGGAGCTCGACCTGGTCGATGCCCTCGATCTCGGCGGCGGCGAACGTGGGCGCGCAACGGAAGGCCAAAGCGGCGAGGATCGAGATCTTGTGCGCGGCGTCGAAGCCGCCGACGTCCATGGTCGGGTCGGCCTCGGCGTAGCCCAGCCGCTGGGCCTCGGCCAGCACGTCGGCGAAGGAGCGGCCCGTCGCCTCCATCTCGGAGAGGATGTAGTTGCAGGTGCCGTTGAGGATGCCGGCGACCCCGTCGACGTCATCGCCGACCATGGCTTCGCGCAGCATCTTCACCGCCGGTGTGCCGCCCATGACGGCGGCTTCGAACAGCAGCGGGACGCCGTTTTCCTCGGCCAGCGCGGCGAGTTCCGTGCCGTGCTCGGCGATCAGGGCCTTGTTGGCGGTGACGACCGGCTTCTTCGCGCGGAGAGCCGCCTCGACCGCGGCCTTGGCCGGGCCGTCGGAGCCGCCGACCAGCTCGACGAAGAGGTCGATACTGTCGTCCGTGGCCAGCGCGACGGGATCGTCGAACCAGGGGATGTGGGCGATGTCGATCGAGCGCGGCCGCGAGCGCGAGCGGGCCGAGACCCCGGCTACGACCGCCTTTGCTCCTGCGGGCGCAAAGTCGGGACGCTCGGCCAGGAACTGCAGCAAGCCGCCGCCGACGGTGCCGAGACCGGCAACGCCTATCCGCCAAACCTTTTTGCTCATTGCGCCGCCATGGTGTTGTGGGCCCGTCCGAGGATTTCGCTCGAGTTGGCCAGGAACTTCTTCACGTTGCGGGCGGCCTGGCGGATGCGGTGCTCGTTCTCGACGAGGCCGATGCGCACATAGCCCTCGCCGTATTCGCCGAACCCGACGCCCGGCGCCACGGCCACGCCCGCTTCTTCCACCAGCAGCCGCGAGAACAGCATCGAGCCCGCCTCCTTGTACTGTTCCGGGATTTGCGCCCAGGCGAACATAGAGGCGGGGGGCGACGGGATATCCCACCCTGCCCGCTTCATGGAGTCGATCAGCACGTCGCGGCGATGCTTGTAGATTCCGCGGATTTCCTCGACGCAGTCCTGCGGGCCGTTCAGCGCCGCGGCGGCGGCCACCTGCACCGGCGTGAAGGCGCCGTAGTCGAGGTAGGACTTCACCCGGGCCAGCGCCGCGCAGATGCGAGGATTGCCTACCACCATACCGACGCGCCAGCCGGCCATGGCGTAGGTCTTCGACAGCGAGTTGATCTCGACGGCGATGTCCTTGGCGCCTTCGACCTGCAGCACCGACGGCGGCGGGTTGTCGTCGAAGTAGATCTCCGAATAGGCGATGTCGGACAGCACGATCAGGTCGTGCTTTTTCGCGAGCGCAATGGCGTCCTTGTAGAAGTCGAGATCGACCCACTGGGCGGTGGGGTTGGACGGATAGGACAGGATCAGGATCGAGGCCGGCGGGACCGAGTGGCGGACCGCGCGGCTGACGCCGTCCAGGTACTCCTCCGGCGAGCGGGCCTTCACGTGGCGGATGACGCCGCCGGCCATGATGAAGCCGTAGGCGTGGATCGGGTAGGCCGGGTTCGGGCAGATGATGACGTCGCCGGGCGCCGTCAGGGCCTGGGCGAGGTTGGCGAAGCCTTCCTTGGAGCCCAGCGTCGCGATGACCTCGGTGTCGGGGTCCAGCTTCACGCCAAAGCGGCGGTCGTAGTAGCCGGCCATGGCGCGGCGAAGGCCGATGATGCCCTTGGAGACGGAGTAGCGACCGGCCTTGGGGTCGCGGACCGTCTCGACCAGCTTGTCGACGATGTGTTTGGGCGTGGGCATATCTGGATTGCCCATGCCGAAGTCGATGATGTCTTCGCCCTGGGCCCTGAGCCGCGCCTTGATGCGGTTCACTTCCTCGAAGACGTAGGGCGGCAGGCGTCGGATGCGGTGAAATTCGGACTGCATGATTGGCTCGTTGCGCCATGATCGGCGCGGCAGGAGCTAAAGTCGCGCATGGATAGACCCCGCGCGGGGTCCAGCCAAGCAGGTTCGGAGAAGATCATGCCCCCGCGGCGGGTGCTTACCTGGGCCGCGGAGGCGGGGTAGCTCGGGCCCGCATCGCCTTGGCCCAGGCCGCGCTCCTTGCTGCCTGGTCGGCGGGGGGCACATCGGCGGGGTTGTAGTCGATGGCCGCGCGCTGGGCGGCGATGAAGCCTTCGGTGTTGGCGAGGCTGAAGGTCGAGGGCGCGACCTCGGCCAGGAGCTGCTGGCGCTCCGCCTCGGACGCGGTGACCGCGATATTCCAGCCCTCGACCGAGCGCACGTCGCCGGGCGCCTGCGGAATAGAGGCGAAGGTGGGGAACGGCGCGTTCTGCGAAGCCTGCGCCGCGACCTGCGCGGCCGCCGACGAATTCTGGTCCACCGCCGCGTTCGCGTAAGGCTCGTTCGGCACGCTGACGCAGGCGGCGAGCGCCATCAGCCCCGCCGCCGAAAACAGCAGCCGGCCGGAAGTCCGCCAGAATTGGTGCGTCGCGCGGTTCATTTCGTCACCGGTCTTATGCGATCCTTGGCTTTGGAGGAAGGCCGCCTTACGTGAGGGGCCCGTCTCCGGAGGAGTTCATGAGCGACAAGCCCGCGCCCGCGTCCGCCGTGCTGGAGGCCTTCTCGCTGGTCCCCGGCGAACAGCGCGAGGTGCTGGAGAAGCTGTCGGCCAACCTCGCCCGCGCGGCCATGACCGCCCAGGGCGCGATGGCCGAAGCCGCTCTGCGCCAGGCGGACGGCCAGACGGCGCTGTCGGCCGACCCCTTCCACGTCGCCCCGGCGCTGACCGAAGTGCTAGGCCGGATGGCCGCCAAGCCGGACCTGGTGCTGCGGGCGCAGGCCGACCTGCTGTCGCGCTACATGGATCTCTGGCAGAACGTGGCGGGCCGCATGGCCGGACAGACGCCGGAGCCGGTCGTGACCCCGGCTAAAGGCGACAAGCGCTTCAACGATCCGGCGTGGTCGGAACACCCGCTGTTCGACGTGATGAAGCAGTCCTACCTGCTCACGTCCAACTGGCTGAACTCCGTGATCTCGCAGGCCGCGGCCGAGCAAGGCGTCGATCCGCTGACCAAGCGACGGGCCGAGTTCTTCATGAAGATGCTGACCGACGCGTTTTCGCCGTCGAACTTCCTGATCTCCAACCCGGTGGCTTTGCGCGAATTCATCGAGACGAACGGCGAGAGCCTCGTCAAGGGGATGGAGAACTTCGCAGAGGACCTCGAGCGCGGGCATGGCGAGCTGCAGATCAGCCAGACCGACATGGAGCTGTTCCAGGTCGGCCGAAACGTCGCCACCACGCCCGGCAAGGTCGTCTATCAGAACGACATCCTGCAGCTGATCCAGTACGCGCCCGCGACCGAGCAGGTGCACGAGATTCCGCTGCTGATCTTCACGCCCTGGATCAACAAGTTCTACATCGTCGACCTGCGGCCCGATAACTCGCTGGTGAAGTGGCTGACCGGTCAAGGCTTCACCGTCTTCGTGACGAGCTGGGTGAACCCCGACGAACACCTCGCCGCCAAGACCTTCGAGGACTACATGATCGAGGGCGTCTATGACGCCTCGGCCCAGGTGATGAAGCAGTGCGGCGTCGATCGGATCAACGCGGTCGGCTACTGCATCGGCGGCACGCTGTTGTCCTGCACGCTGGCCTACATGGCGGCCAAGGGCGAGAAGCGGATCAACTCGGCGACCTTCTTCGCCGCCCAGCAGGATTTCGAGGAAGCCGGCGACCTGCGCCTCTTCGTCAGCGACGAGTGGCTGAAGGACCTGGAGGCGAAGATCGATGCGGCCGGCGGGTTCCTGCCGTCGAAGTCGATGGCCGACACCTTCAACAGCCTGCGCGCCAACGACCTGATCTGGTCGTTCTTCGTGAACAACTACCTGCTCGGCCGCGAGCCGAAGCCGTTCGACCTGCTGTTCTGGAACGCCGACCAGACGCGGATGCCGAAGGCGCTCCACCTCTTCTACCTGCGGCGCTTCTACAAGGAGAACGCGCTGGCCAAGGGCGACCTGGAGCTGGGCGGCGTGAAGCTCGACCTGAAGAAGGTCACCGCGCCGATCTACGTCCAGTCATCGCGGGACGATCACATCTCGCCGTTCCGCAGCGTCTATCGCGGCGCGAAACTGTTCGGCGGGCCGGTCACCTTCATGATGGCGGGCTCCGGCCACATCGCCGGCGTCATCAATCACCCCGCCGCCAACAAGTACCAGCACTGGACCAACGACGAGCTCCCCGCCACGGTCAACGAGTGGCTGGAGGCCGCCGAAGAACACCCGGGATCGTGGTGGCCCCACTGGGGGGCGTGGCTGAAGGGGAAGTCGGGCGAGATGGTCCCCGCCCGCGACCCGGCGAAGGGTCCGCTGAACCCGATCGAGGATGCGCCGGGGAGCTACGTGCAGGTCAGGTCGTAGCTCTTCCCCCAGTTCATCTGGGGGAAGTGGCCTGAGACGCGACGCGGCGAAGGTCGATGGGGGAGTTGTCCCTCTTGTTTTTTTACTCCCCCAACGAGCCTCGGCTTCGCCGTCGGCCCACTTCCCCCAGACAAGCTGGGGGAAGAGCCAAGCGCCTCACGCAGGCACAAACTTCAGCGCCACCCCGTCATTGCAGTACCTCAACCCCGTCGGCGGCGGGCCGTCGTGGAAGCGGTGGCCCTGGTGGCCGAGGCAGCGGGCGCAGTGGTATTCGGAGCCGAACAGGGGGTCGGCTAGCCCGCCCTTAAGCGAGACGGCGCCCTTGATGGCGGTCCAGAAGCTCGGCCAGCCGGTGTCGGCGTTGTACTTCCACTCGGACTTGAACAAGGGCAGCTCGCAGCCGGCGCAGACGAAGGTCCCGCGACGGTGCTCGTTATTCAGCGGACTGGAGCCGGGGCGCTCCGTGCCGCCGCGGCGCAGGACGTCATAGGCAAGCGGCGACAGGCGCTGCTTCCACTGGGCGTCGGTCAGCTTGCGCCACGGAGAGTTGGCGAACTGGGCTTCGGAGGCGGAGGCGGTTTTCGGCCCGCAAGCGGCGAGCGCGACGCCGGTGAGGAGGAAGAGGCGGCGGTCCATGCGGACAGTATCCGCCTTCCCTCTCCCCAAATAAACACGGTCGGGGAACTAGAGCCCCGCGGCCTCGTCCAACCCCAGCATCAGATTGAGGTTCTGCACCGCCGCGCCGGACGCGCCCTTGCCGAGGTTATCGAGGAGGGCCACCAGCCTCGCCTGCTCGTCGTTGCCGAAGACGAAGAGGCGCATGCGGTTGGTGTTGTTCAGGCCTTCAGGGTCGAGCGTCTTCAGCGCTGAGGCTTCATCCGGCGAGGCGACCTCGACGAACCGTTCGCCCGCGTAGGCCCCCGAGAGCGCGCCGTGCAGGTCGAGGAGCTTCGGCCTACCAGGGAGCGCCCACAGCTGAAGCGGGACCTCGACGATCATGCCCTGCGTGTAGCGGCCGACCGCGGGGGCGAACAGCGGCCCGTGCGAGAGGCCGCCGTGCTTCTGCATCTCCGGCACGTGCTTGTGCGCCATGCCCATGGCGTAGATGCGATAGGGCGCGGTCGTGTAGCCGGGCGCGGAGGCGTCCTCGAACTCGGCGATCATCCCCTTCCCGCCTCCGCTGTAGCCGGAGACGGCGTTCACCGTGACCGGCCAGTCGGCGGGCAGCACGCCGGCGGCGACCAGCGGCCTCACCAGTGCGATAAAGCCCGTCGGATAGCAGCCAGGGTTGGAGACACGCTTCGAGCCCGCGATGGCGTCCCGCTGGCCGGGGGCCATCTCGGCGAAACCGTAGGTCCAGCCATCGGCGGTCCGATGCGCGGTCGAGGCGTCGACCACGCGCACATCCGGGTTCTCGATCAGGCTAACGGCTTCCCGCGCCGCGTCGTCAGGCAGGCACAGGATCACGGCGTCCGAGCCGTTCAGCAGCTCGGCCCGGGCGTCGGCATCCTTGCGGCGCGCGGGGTCGATGGAGACGAGCTCAAGGTCGCGACGGCCGACCAGCCGCTCGCGGATTTGCAGGCCCGTGGTGCCTGCCTCGCCATCGATGAAAACCTTGGGAGCCATCTCCGCTTTCCTGCCCTGCGTGGTTCGAGACGCGCTACGCGCTCCTCACCATGACGAACTTTGTTGCAGTCCAACAACTTGCGTCATCCTGAGGAGCGGCGAAGCCGCGTCTCGAAGGACGCACATAAGAAAAAGGCGCTCCGGTTTCCCGAAGCGCCCTTTCCAATCGCGAACTGAACGCGACTAGCGCTTCGAGAACTGGAAGCTGCGGCGGGCCTTGGCGCGGCCGTACTTCTTGCGCTCGACGACGCGCGGGTCGCGGGTCAGGAAGCCGTGCGGCTTCAGCACGCCCCGCAGCGCCGGTTCGTAGTAGGTCAGGGCCTTCGCGATGCCGTGACGAACGGCGCCCGCCTGGCCCGAGAGGCCCGAGCCTTCGACCGTGACGACGACGTCGAACTGGCCGAGACGGTCGGCGACCTGCAGCGGCTGGGCAATCATCATGCGCAGCACCGGGCGGGCGAAGTAGATCTCCTGATCCCGGCCGTTGATGGTGATCGCGCCCTTGCCCGGCTTGATCCAGACGCGGGCGACGGCGTTCTTGCGCTTGCCGGTGGCGTAGGAGCGGCCCTGCGCGTCGATCTTCGGCTCGCGGACGGCGGCTTCCTCAGCCGGGTTGGACGAGAGGCTCTGCAGAGCCTCGAAGCCTTGCGTATCGGTCATGGCTTACTGGCTCCGGACGTTCTTGGCGTTCATGTCGGCGAACGCGATGACTTCGGGGTTCTGGGCCTCGTGCTTGTGGTCGGGGCCGTTGTAGATGCGCAGGTGCGTCATCTGCGCGCGCGCCAGCGGGCTTTCCTTCGGCAGCATGCGCTCGACGGCCTTTTCCAGCACGCGCTCGGGGAACTTGCCGTTCAGCACCTGGCCGGCGGTCCGTTCCTTGATGCCGCCCGGGTGGCCGGTGTGGCGGTAGTAGACCTTCTGGTCCAGCTTGCGGCCGGTGAACTTCACCTTGTCGGCGTTGACCACCACGACATAGTCGCCGCAGTCGACGTGCGGGGTGTAGTCGGGACGGTGCTTGCCGCGAAGACGCATGGCGATGAACGACGCGAGGCGGCCCACGACCGCGTTCTCGGCGTCGATCACGATCCACTTCTTCTCGACCTCGGCGGGCTTCAGCGAAGCCGTGGTCTTCATCATGGGACTGATCTCGTTCAGATAGCTGCCGGAGAGGCTCCGGCGTGAGGCGGCGGCGTTACAGGGCGTAACGCGAGCTGTCAACATCATGGCGTGCGGCAATGCGCAAGCCGCTGAAAAACAAGGGAAACTTTGTTGCGGTAATATAATACCGCTATACCCGCCGCACCCGCCACGCGAAGGCCGTGGCGGCGGTCAACAGCATGACCGCGCCGATCTGGTGGAAGACACCCAGCAGCACCGGGACGCCGCTCATCAGGGTCGCGATCCCGAGGATCAGCTGGATCACGACCGTCAGGCCGATCAGCAGCCCCAGCCGCTTCGCCATCGCGGGCAGGTGCGCCGAGCGGGCCGCCGCCACCGCGATCAGGATGCCGAGCCCGAAGATCACATAGGCCCCCAGCCTGTGGTGCAGCTGCACCGAGGCCTGGTTGTGCGCGACCGTCGCCCAGAAGCTCTTCGCCAGGTAATCGTGCGGGATGAAGCGGCCGCCCATCCAGGGCCAGTCCTCATAGACAAGCCCCGCCTGGTTGCCGGCGACCAGCGCGCCGAGCAGGCTCTGGAGGAAGACGCCGGCCAGGAACAGCCACGACCATGTCCGCCAGGGGCTCACGCTCTCCTGCCGCGGCTGACCGGCGAGCGCGTCCATCGCCGTCCAGAACAGCAGCACGAACAGGATCAGCGCCATCCAGAGGTGGATCGCCAGCCGCTCGGGCGCGACATAGACCCGGTCCGCAAGGCCGCTGGAAACCATCCACCAGCCCACCGCCCCTTGCAGCGCGCCCAGCCCCAGCATGGCCCAGCAGCGCCAGACGAGGCGCTTGGGGATCTGGCCCCGGATCAGGAAGACCACGAAGGGAATGGCGAAGACGGCGCCGACCAGCCGCCCCAGAAGCCGGTGCGTCCACTCCCACCAATAGATCTGCTGAAAGCCCGCCAGCCCCATGCCTTCGTTCAGCAGGCGGTACTGCGGGATCTGTCGGTACTTCGCGAACTCGGCCTGCCAGCCGGCGTCGGACAGCGGCGGGATGACACCGGTGACCGGCCGCCACTCGGTGATCGACAGGCCCGAGCCGGTCAGCCGGGTCGCCCCGCCCACCACCACCATCGCCACCACGAGCGCCGCCGTGATGAACAGCCAGATCGCCACCGCGGTTGAACGGTCGGAGCGCAGGAAAGAGGTCATGGCCGCCTTCTAGGGCGCGGCTTCCGCTGGGTCCATAGCGCGAAACCTCAAGGTCGCTCGCGCTTTAGGAAAGGATGCTGCGGGAGGGAGGCGTCTTGGCGAGTGATCAACCAGGCCTGTTCGGCGCGTTCCTGATCGCACTGGCCGGCGGTTGGGCCGCGAGCCGCATCCTCCATTCGCGCGTCGAGCCCTTCCAGGCGCTGGGCCTGGGCGTCGGCGGGGCGGTGCTTGGGATGGTGCTCGGCGGAGCGCTCCGCCTGGAGCTCAACGCGGTGGGCCTGCTCGTCGCCGCCATCACCGGCGGGCTGGCTGTGTTGGCGGCGTGTCGCGTGGTGTCTCACCGGCTTGAGCGGAACCGTACAGGCGTCGACGGATTGAGCGACGGGGAAACTCAGGAGGAATTGTAATGGGCTGGATCGTCGCCATCATCATCGGGATTCTCGCCGGCTGGCTGGCCGAGAAGATCATGCACCGCAATCAGGGGCTGCTAACGAACCTCATCGTCGGCCTCATCGGCGGCCTGATCGGCAACTGGATCGCCACCATGCTGAACATCGGCATCAACGGCTGGCTGGGCTCGCTGATCTTCGCCACCATCGGCGCCTGCATCCTGCTGTTCATCGTGGGCCTGTTCACCCGCCGCCGCGCGGTCTGACACCGCTGGCGCATTCCGCCGGGAGGGGCTAGTCAGCCGCCATGAACGGCCGGCTGAAGAACCTCCTGGGCGGGATCGCCATCGTCGTCTTCCTGGCGGCCTACATCAGCCTGGCGCTGGTCGCCGCCGACCACCTGCCCGACAGCCAGATGGCCCGGCTCGTCTTCTACGCCATCGTAGGAACCGCCTGGGGCGTCCCGCTCATCCCACTACTCTCGTGGATGGCGAAGGGGCGGTAGCGGAAGGGCGACTACCGCTGCGCGGCCCGCTTGCGCGGCTTGTTATCACCCCCGAACGACCCCGCGGTGCAGGTGAGGACCACACGTCGACGGCGCTCAGGACGGCTCGAACCGGAGCGATGAAGGTCTGCAACGCCTCGACCGCGTTCGCCTTCATGAAGCGGCCATCGATAACTACGCGGTCGTCGCGGGTGTCAGTCACGGCGATTATCGCCACTCCGCAAGTACCTGACCCGTAGCACTGTCCTCAATCGCCACCCGCGATATTTCGGCAGAGATCAGGCAGGTTTGCGTATGGGCCTCGATGGGTTCGTCCATCGTCGCGGCGTCGAAGTCGGCGATGCATACAATCGCTTCTGACGGGAGATAAGGCACGACCCGCCCCTCTATGACTACGCGCGCCGACTGTGAGAGGCGGCGCGCTTCGTCTGGCGCCCGCGTCAGGGTGACCTCGTACGAAAAGTTCGCTGGCTTCGGCAGAGAGCTTTCGTAGGTGGACGAGAACTCAGCGACGGCCTCGCTGTAGAAGTGAACCTCACTCACATCGAAGGTCGCCCCATAACCGTTTTTACCCACGAATGATCGGCGAGCGGTTTCCTTATCGAGGAACGGGAAGCCCTCGATGCTCTCCACCCCATTCCCCGCGCCTGGCAGCCCGCTAGTTCGCCACGGGCGGCTCGTGTCCGCGACCAGCCTGAGTTCCTGGGTTCTAGGATTGTAGGTCCAAAAGCCCATCGCTTCGCCGGCCGGGCCAGTGGAGTCGCCCGAACGTATTGGCCGCTCGATGCGGAAGGCCTTTCCGATGAAGCTTGACTCATCGAACGGCGGCGAGAACGCGTCGGCCGGCTTGTAGGCCCGATAGCTGGCGACCTCGGCGGTGAGGTCCGCCGCGCTCAGCGTCTGGGCAACCCCCGCGGCAGGCGCGAGAAGTGAAGCGCCCGCGATCACTGCACAAAGAATCTTCATGGCCGCTCCCCCCATCCGCCTAAACGCTACTTCCGGTAGGATGACCCTGTCGAGTCTCGTCAAGCAGGAAAGCGCGGGAGGCGACAGATCACAACCTGTTACCTGGGATGTAGCCTCGAGCCGGTTTTCGGGTCCCGTGACGAAGGCCCTTGGGGAGTCTGAAATCCCTGGTCGGAGCGGCGGGATTCGAACCCACGACCCCTTGACCCCCAGTCAAGTGCGCTACCAGGCTGCGCTACGCTCCGACGCAAGGAGCGGCCCTTATAGGCGCCGCCTTTCGGACCGGCAATCGGAAAGCTCAGGCGCCCTTCAGGAGACTGTCGAGGCGGGCCTTTACGGCCTCCAGGTCCGACAGGGCGTGCTCCAGCCGCTCGCGGCTTTCGGGGGCGAGTTCGGGCGTCTCGGACACGTCGCCGGGCATGATCGGGATGGGCTCGTCGCTGGGCAGGCCGGCGGCGGCCAGGCGTTTGACGCCCTGCTCCTTGTGGAGCTTCTGGACGCCCTTGATAGTGTAGCCTTCCTGGTGCAGCAGCACGTGCACGCCGCGCAGGATGGCGATGTCCTGGGGCCGGTAGAAGCGCCGCCCGCCGGCCCGTTTCATCGGGCGGATGAAGGAAAACTTGGTCTCCCAGAAACGGAGGACGTGCTGGGGCACGCCCAGCTCTTCGGCGGCCTCGGAAATGGTGCGGAAGGCGTGGGGGCCCTTCGCCACCGGCGCCGCCCCTACTTCGCCAACGCGCGATCGACCCGGGCCTTCATCACTTGCGAGGCGCGGAAGCCGATCACTCGGCGCGGTTCGATCTCGGCGGGTTCGCCGGTCTTGGGGTTGCGGCCCATGCGGGCGCGCTTGGAACGGACCTGGAAGACGCCGAAGCCGGAGAGCTTGACGGTCTGCCCCTCCTCGAGCGCTTCGGCCACGAGGTCCAGGGTGCGCTCCACGAGTTCGGAGCAATCCTGACGGGTCAGTCCGACCTCCTCATGGACGGCCTCGCACAGATCGGCCCGGGTCACTGTCTCGTTCTTCATGCCAAAGCCCCCGCCCTGGATGGGTGTTAAGGGTGCATGACGCCTTTGTCGCGTCAAGTCAAAGGCTTCGGCGGAAGTGATGAAGGGCCGTTAACAGTGCGTCCTTCGACACGCCCTCCGCCGCCAAGGCTCTGGAGGGCTGCTCAGGATGACGAACTCCGAGTTAGTCATGGTGAGCAGCACCGAAGGTGCGTGTCGAACCACGCACCTAAAGCCGAAGCACGCAGGCGCCCCAGGTCAGGCCGCCGCCCATGGCCTCCAGAAGCAGCAGGTCGCCTTCCTTGATCCGGCCGTCGCCGACGCCCTCGGCCAGGGCCAGGGGAATGGAGGCGGCGGAGGTGTTGGCGTGGTGGTCCACCGTCTGGATGATCTTCGCCTCGTCCAGCCCCAGTCGCTGGGCGACGCCCTGCAGGATGCGCTGGTTGGCCTGGTGAGGCACGAACCAGTCGACCTCCGGCACTTCGATGCCGGCGACCTTCGCGGCGGCGGTGATCGCCTCGGAGATGTTGACGACGGCGTGGCGGAAGACCTGGTTGCCCTGCATGCGCAGCTTGCCGACCGTGCCGGTGGAGGACGGGCCGCCGTCGACATAGAGCAGGTCCTGCTTGGTCCCGTCGCAGCGCAGCGCATAGCCGAGCAGGCCCCGGTCGGCCGTTGTCCCCTGCCCTTCGCGCGGCTCCACGACGACCGCGCCGGCGCCGTCGCCGAACAGCACGCAGGTGCCCCGGTCGGTCCAGTCCATCAGCCGCGTCATCACCTCCGCCCCGATCACCAGGGCGCACTTCGACTGCCCGCGCGCCACGAAGCCGTCGGCGACGCTCAGGGCGTAGACGAAGCCCGAGCAGACGGCCTGCACGTCGAAGGCGATGCCGACGGGGCAGCCGAGCTTGCGCTGCACGATGGCGGCGGTGGCGGGGAAGGTCAGGTCGGGCGTGGTGGTGGCTACGACGATCAGGTCGACGTCGGCGGCCGTGCGCCCTGCCCGCTCCAGCGCCTGCTTCGCCGCATGGCACGCGAGGTCCGAGGTGTTCTGGTCGTCGTGAGCCCGGTGGCGCTGGCGGATGCCGGTGCGCTCGATGATCCATTCGTCGGTAGTGTCGACGATCTTCGAGATGTCGTCGTTGGTTACGATGGCGTCCGGCAGGTAAGCGCCGACGCCGGTCACACAGCTACGCAGGGGATTGCTCACTCACGGCTCCATCAGAAGCCGTCTCCCCCTTGGCGGCCGTCACACGTTTCAGATTGCGGTCGATTTCGGCGGCGAAGTCGCTGCGCGCAAGCTCTATCGCGACACGGATGGCGCTGGCGAAGCCTTTCGAGTCCGCTCCCCCGTGACTCTTCACCACAATGCCATTGAGCCCCAGCAGCGGCGCCCCGTTCACCGCGCCCGGATCCAGCCGGTCGCGCATCTTCTTCAGCGCGCCGGACGCGATCACCGCGCCGATCATGGCCAGCGGATTGGATTTGAAGGTGGTCTTCAGCTCGTTGGAGAAGAACCGCGCCAGCCCCTCGGCGGCCTTCAGGGTGATGTTGCCGGTGAAGCCGTCGGTGACGATGACATCGACCGTGCCCTTGGCGATGTCGTTGCCCTCGACGAAGCCGTAGTAGTCGAGGTCGAGCGTCGTGGCCTTCAGCAGCGCGTGGGCCTCACGGACATCCTCGTGGCCCTTCTGCTCCTCGGAGCCGACGTTGAGCAGGCCGACAGTCGGGCGCTTCGAGCCGAGCACGGCGTGGTGGAAGGCCGCGCCCATCACAGCGAACTCGACCAGCTGCTCGGCGTCGCTCTCGACGTTGGCGCCGACGTCCAGCACGGCGGTGACGCCGCGCGTGGTCGGCCAGCTCGCCACGATGGCAGGCCGCTCCAGGTCGGCGGCCATGCGCAGGATGAGCTTCGAGATGGCCATGAGCGCGCCGGTGTTGCCGGCGGAGACGGTTGCGTCGGCCTCGCCGTCGCGGATCGCCTCGATGGCGTTCCACATGCTCGTGCCCTTGCCGCGGCGCATGGCGACGGCGGGCTTTTCCTCCATGGCGATGGACTTGTCGGTGTGGCGGACCTCGCTGGCGGCCCGCGCGGCGGGGCATTTCGCGAGTTCGGCTTCGATGGCGGTTTGGTCGCCATGCAGCAGGAAGCGGATGTCCGGATAGGCCTTCGCGGCGGCCGCCACGGCCGGGATGGTGACGGACGGCCCGTGGTCTCCGCCCATGGCGTCGACGGAAATGGTCAGGCGATCAGGCAAGTCGGCGACTCAGCTCCCCGGATGCCGGCCGGAGGCAGGCGGCGCGGACAGTACATGGGCGAGGCTGCGATGCAAATCGGCGCTACTCCTGCTCCTTCAACCGCTTGAGCACCGCGAAGGGCGAGGCTTCCTCCTCCGCCGGGGGCGGCTCGAACACGGCGTCGGGCTTGCGCGGGAACGGGTCGATGTCGAGCGCCAGGTGCTCGACGACGTAGCCGGAGATGTCGATCTCGTCGCCCTCGACGGCGTCAGGCGGATCTTCGGCCTCCAGGTCGATCTCGCCATCTTCGCTGGGCAGGTTGGGGCTGCCGGCGGGCAGCAGGCGGACGTGGAAGTCGCCGGAGACGATGTTCTCCAGCGGCTCCAGCGTGACCCCGCAGGTCTGGACGACCCGGGCCGTGAACCCGCCGCGCACCTCCGCCCCGTCCAGCCAGGGCGACACCTTCACGGTCGCGGAGAGGCTCTCCAGCGCATCGACGCCCAGCTGCTTCGCCAGCGCCGCAAGCTGCGGGCCGTCGGGGGCGATTCGCCGCTCGACCGGTCCCCTCGCCAGCTCGGAGAAGCGGACCGTTTCGCGCCAGGGGTTCAGCTGAGGGCGGGCCATGTGACGCTCCCGGACAGAAGCTGGTCCAACGGCTGGGCGGCCAGATGGTCTCGCGCGCCGAGCACGTAATCGGCCAGCGCCACCGCGTCGGCTCCGTCTCCGATGGTGCGGCCAATCACCGCTTCCAGTTCCTTGCGGCAGGGTAGCGTGGCGAAGGCGGCGTCGTAGGCGCGCAGGCGGCCGTAGAAGGCCTGGCCGAGCTTCTTGACCTTCTTTCCGACCGACATGTCGCCGACGCCCAGTTCGCGGAAGGCGTCGTCGAGGCCGCGCACATAGGCGTCGAACACTGCCTGCGAAGTCTCGGCCGCCTGTTCCCCCTGCCCCTTCAGCCGCTCGACCAGCAGGATGACGTGCAGGGTGTAGAGTTCGAAGCGGCCCTCGCGCGTGTCGGGCACGTGCATGGCGAGGTACAGGGCCGACCGGCGGGCCTGGGCGGCGGCTTGCAGGTAGAGCTCGCCGCCCGCCGCCTTGGCGGGTCGGGGCCTGAACAGCCGGTCCAGAAACATGCTTGCCTCGATTTCGCCGCCCCCAGCGGCTAAACGCAGGGCATTGAACTAAGCCTCGCCGGGCGATAGGTCAAAGCCTGCAACCCATTCTTCGGAGCCTCGATCGTGAAACGTTTTCTGCTCGCCGCCGCCGCGACCGGCCTGCTGGCGACTGGATCGGTAGGGCTTGGGGCCTGCACGCCGATCAGCAACTATTCGGGCTTCCAGGCCATCGACGCCCGCCCGGCCGACGTGAAGGTTGGCGAGGACACCAAGTCGACGGTGATGGCGAAGCTCGGCACGCCGTCGGCGACCTCCACCTTCGACCAGAACGAGTGGTTCTACATCTCGCAGCTGACCGACAAGGTGGCCTTCTACAAGCCGCGCGTGGCGATGCGCGACGTGGTCGCCATCAAGTTCAACAAGGACACCGAGCAGGTGGCCTCGGTCGACAAGTACACCCTGAAGGACGGCAAGATCATCGCCTACAACGGCCGTGAGACCCCGACCCGCGGGCGTGAGATGTCGATCCTCGAGCAGCTGCTCGGCAACGTCGGCTCGGGCGCGATGCTGCCCAACAGCGACGAAGGCGTCCCGGGCAGCCGGCCGGGGGACTGATCCGGCGCTTACGGCGGTTGAAATGAGAAGGCCCCGGAGATCGCTCTCCGGGGCCTTTTTCTTATTTCCCCCTCCTCCCTCGAGGGGAGGAGGGTTGGGGTGGAGGGTGTGGCCGCTGAGCTGGGCGAAGAGTGCGAGTGGGCTCAGAGCCTCTCGCGTTCACGTGTCATCGCACTGCACTCACCCCCATCCCCGGCCCTTCCCCCCTCGAGGGGGAAGGGAGGGACAAGTGTCACCCCATATGCGCCAGGGCCGCCAGCAGCAGCAGGGCCACGATGTTCGTGATCTTGATCATCGGGTTCACGGCCGGGCCGGCGGTGTCCTTGTAGGGGTCGCCGACGGTGTCGCCCGTGACGGCGGCCTTGTGGGCGTCGGAGCCCTTGCCGCCGTAGTGGCCCTCCTCGATCAGCTTCTTGGCGTTGTCCCAGGCGCCGCCACCGCTCGTCATCGAGATTGCGACGAAGAGGCCCGTGACGATCACGCCCATCAGCATGGCGCCGAGCGAGGCGAACGCGTCGACCTTGCCGGCGATGGCCTTGATCACGAAGAACAGCACGATCGGCGAAGCGACCGGCAGCAGGCTCGGCACGATCATCTCCTTGATCGCGGCCTTCGTCAGGATGTCGACGGCGCGGCCGTACTCAGGGCGAACCTCGCCGGTCATGATGCCGGGGTTCTCCTTGAACTGACGACGGACCTCCGCCACGACCGACTCGGCCGCGCGGCCCACGGCCGTCATGGACAGCCCGCCGAACAGGAAGGGCAGCAGGCCGCCGAACAGCAGGCCCACGACCACGTAGGGGTTCGCCAGGTCGAAGCGCACCTCGCCAAGGCCGGCGAAGAAGCCGGTGGTGTTGGCGGAGAAGAACTTCAGGTCCTGGGTGTAGGCGGCGAACAGCACCAGCGCGCCGAGGCCGGCCGAGCCGATGGCGTAGCCCTTGGTCACCGCCTTGGTGGTGTTGCCGACCGCGTCCAGAGCGTCGGTGGAGACGCGCACTTCCGGCGGCAGGCCCGCCATTTCGGCGATACCGCCAGCGTTGTCGGTGACAGGCCCGAAGGCGTCGAGCGCGACGATCACGCCCGCCAGCGACAGCATGGCCGTCGTGGCGATGGCGATGCCGAACAGGCCGCCGAGGTTATAGGTCACGATGATGCCGGCGATGATCACCAGCGCCGGAGCCGCGGTGGACTCCAGCGACATGGCCAGGCCCTGGATCACGTTGGTGCCGTGGCCGGAGACGGAGGCCTTGGCCACCGACTTCACCGGACGGAAGCCCGTGCCCGTGTAGTACTCGGTGATGACCACGATGGCGGCGGTGACCACGAGGCCGACGACGCCGCACCAGAAGAGGTTCGTGCTGTCGTAGGTGAGCGTTCCGCCATTCGGACCGGTGACCGAGATCGGAGCCGTCACCAGCTGCTTCGTCACCCACCAGATCGCGCCGATGGACAGAACGCCGGTCACCACGAGGCCCTGGTAGAGGGCGCCCATGATGTTCTGGCTCTTGTTCAGGCGGACGAAGAAGGTGCCGATGATCGAGGTGACGATGCAGACGCCGCAGATGGCCAGCGGCAGCAGCATCATGGTCGACACCGCCGCGGGGCCCGCGCCGGCGAAGAAGATCGCCGCCAGCACCATGGTGGCGACGGTCGTCACCGCATAGGTCTCGAACAGGTCGGCGGCCATGCCGGCGCAGTCGCCGACGTTGTCGCCCACGTTGTCGGCGATGGTGGCGGCGTTGCGGGGGTCGTCCTCGGGGATGCCGGCTTCGACCTTGCCCACCATGTCGCCGCCCACGTCGGCGCCCTTGGTGAAGATACCGCCGCCGAGACGGGCGAAGATGGAGATCAGCGACGCGCCGAAGCCCAGCGCCACCAGCGAGTCCACCACCTCACGGTCGGTGTTCGCAAAGCCCGCGCCGTGCGTCAGGTAGGCGTAGTAGCCGGAGACGCCGAGCAGGGCGAAGCCCGCCACCAGCATGCCGGTCACCGCGCCGGAGCGGAAGGCGAGCGAGAGGCCGCGCGCCAGGCTCTCGGAAGCGCCTTGGGCCGTGCGGACGTTGGCGCGGACCGAGATCAGCATGCCGGCAAAACCGGCGGCGCCCGAGAGCACCGCGCCGATCAGGAAGCCGACGGCCGGATAGACGCCCAGGAAGAAGCCGAGCGCGATCAGGACGACCACGCCGACGATGGCGATGGCGGTGTATTGGCGACGCAGATAGGCCTGCGCGCCTTCCTGGATGGCGGCCGCGATCTCCTGCATGCGCGCGTTGCCGGGCGAAGCCCGCATCAGCGAAGCCGACTGGACGGCGCCGTACAGCACCGCGAGCAGCCCGGCCGCTATCACCAGCGTGAGGGTGAGACTCATGTTCAAAGCGCCCCTTTGTTCCTAGCGCGACAGACCGCCAACGCGGCGTTCCTGCCCGCTGCAGCCCCTGTTCGTTTCCCGTGAAAGACGCGCGCGAACGGCCCGTCCCTCGAAGCAAGACGCCCGTCTTTGCCAAAGTTGCCGGATGGGCGCAACTGCCCGTGAAAACTGGAAAAATTCGTCAGCAGTGACGGTAGCCGAGCTGACCCGGCGTCAGGGTCGCGCCCTCGTGGGTGACGATGACCCCCTGCCCTTCCTCGAAGGCGCCCACCACCGTCACGGGCAGGCCTGCGGCGGCGCGGAAGTCGTCGAGGTCTTCGGGCGCGATGGCGCAGACGATCTCGTAGTCGTCGCCGCCGGTCGCGAGCGCGAGCAGCGCCGCTTCGGGGTCGGGCTGGGACGCGATCCAGCGGCGCGCGGGCTCGGAAAGCGGCGTCTTCTCCAGTTCGATTCGCACGGCGCAACCGCTGGCCTCAGCGATGTGGCCGGCGTCGGCGAGCAGGCCGTCGGAGACGTCGGCGGCCGCGCGGGCATGGGCCTGAAGCGCCGGGCGCAGCTCCAGTCTCGGCTGGGGCAGGCGGTAGCGGTCGACAAGCTCGGGCACACCCTTCAGGCCGAGGTAGCCGTCACCGATGGTCCCGCTGACGACCAGCAGGTCGCCGGACCGCGCGCCGGAGCGCTTCACCATCCCCCCTTCCGGAACCCAGCCCAGCATGGTGACGCTGGCGGTCAGCGGGCCGGGCGTGCTCGTGGTGTCGCCGCCCAGGAGCGAGAGGTTGAAGGCCTGGCCGTCTTCGGCGAGGCCGCGGGCGAACAGCTCGCGCGCCGGCCAGTCGCAGCGTTCGGTCCAGCCGATCGCGAGGAAGTAGCCGAACGGCTCGGCCGCCTTCGCCGCCAGGTCCGAGAGGTTCACGCGCAGGAGTTTGCGGGCGACGAGGTCGAGCGGGTCGTCGGGCAGGAAATGGACACCTTCGACGATGGCGTCCTTGGTGATGACGAGGTCGAAGCCCGGACGGCCCTTCAGCACCGCCGCGTCGTCCAGCAGCTCCAGAGCCTCCGGCGCGCCGCGGGTCAGCGGGCGGAGGAGCTTCGCGATAGTCTCGAATTCATCGGCCGGCATCCCGCGCGATCCCGTCGAGCGCCCCGTTGACGAAGCCCGGCTCCGGCCCCTCGAAGAAGGACTTGGCGATCTCGACATACTCGTCGATAGCGACCTCGTGCGGCACATCGGGGCGCCTGGTCAGCTCCCAGGCGCCCGCGCGCAGGATAGCACGGAGCGTCGCGTCGATCCGCTCCAGCCGCCAGCCTTCCGCCAGCCGCTTGGCGATGGCGCGGTCGATGGCGGCCTGGTCGGCGACGACCCCGCGCACCGCCTCGGCGAAGAAGTCCTCGTCGGCCTGGGCCAGCGTCTCGCCTTCGATGTCGCGGTCGAAGCGGTGGTCGCAGAATTCGCGGATGACAGCCTCGGCGCCGGCGCCGGACACCTCCATCTGGTAGAGCGCCTGCACGGCGGCCAGCCGCGCGACGGAACGAGCCTTCCTGCTCATCCGCCGAACTGCCGGCGAAGCGCGATCACGTCGAGGCATGCCCGCGCCGCGCCGCCGCCCTTGTCGCCCTCGGAGCTGCGCGCGCGGGCCCAGGCCTGCTCCTCGGTCTCGACGGTCAGGATGCCGTTGCCGATGGCGAGATTGCGGGTCGTGGCGAGGTCCATCAGCCCCCGCGCGCTCTCGTTGGAGACGATCTCGAAGTGGTAGGTCTCGCCCCGAATCACGACGCCGAGCGCTACGTAGCCGTCGTAGTGGGCATGCTTGTCGGCCAGCGCGATCACCGCCGGGATCTCCAGCGCGCCGGGTACGGAGACCACCTCGTACTTGGCGCCATAGGCGTCGAGCACGCTCGTCGCGCCTTCCAGCAGCGCGTCCGACAGGTCGGAATAGAAGCGGCCCTCGACGATCAGGACCCGGACCGGCTTTTCGGCCATCTCGTTACTCATCCCCCGCAGGAATCGGCGCGCGGCCGACGATCTTCAGGCCGTAGCCTTCCAGCGCCGCCGGCTTGAACTGGCTGGAGGTGAGGAGAACCATCTCGCGTACGCCCAGGTCCAGCAGGATTTGCGCGCCGACGCCGTAATCGCGCAGCGCGTTGTTGCGGTACTGCGACCCCTCGCTGCCCGAGCCGTAGCGTTCCGAGAGCCAGTGCGGGTTCGGGTCGCGGATGAAGACCACCACGCCCGCGCCGTCGTGCGCCTGGATCGCCTTCAGAGCCGCGGGCACATAGTCGCGACGAGCGCCGACGTAGCCCAGCATGTCGGCGGCGAAGTCGACCTGGTGCATGCGGACCAGCGTCGGGATGTCCGGGTCGACCTTCCCCTTCACCAGCGCCACGTGCTCGGCCTGGTCGATGGCGTTGCGGAAGATGATCATCCGGAACTCGCCGTGGACGCTGTGGAAGGGGATCTCCAGCACCCGCTCCACCTGCCGCTCTGTGCGGCGGCGGTAGGCGATCAGGTCGGCGATGGTGCCGATCTTCAGCCCGTGCAGCTGGGCGAAGGCGACCAGCTCCGGCAGGCGGGCCATGGTGCCGTCGTCGTTCATGATCTCGCAGATCACGCCGGCCGGGTTCAGGCCTGCCAGCCGCGAGATATCGACGGCCGCTTCGGTATGGCCCGCGCGGACCAGCACGCCGCCGTCCTTGGCGACCAGCGGGAAGACGTGGCCGGGGGAGACGATGTCGTCGGGCCCCTTGGTCGGATCGATGGCGACGGCGACGGTGTGGGCGCGGTCGTGGGCGGAGATGCCGGTCGTCACCCCTTCCCTCGCCTCGATCGAGATGGTGAAGGCGGTGCCGTGGCCGGCCTGGTTGTCGCTGGTCATCGGCGGCAGGCGCAGCTGTCGGGCGCGGTCCTGGCCGATGGACAGGCAGATCAGGCCGCGCGCGTGCTTGGCCATGAAGTTGATCTGGTCGGGCGTCGCGAACTGGGCGGGGATGATGACATCGCCCTCGTTCTCCCGGTCCTCTGCGTCCACGAGGATGTAGGGCCGCCCGTTGCGGGCGTCCTCGATGATGTCCTCGATGGGGGAGATGGGTGTGTCGTGCATGCTCAGTTTTCCTCCCTTCCCCCTGGATGGGGGAAGGGTCGGGGATGGGGGTGGAAGAAGTTCAGGATAGAGCGCTGCATCCCAACTTCCCTACCCGTCATCCTCGGGCTTGTCCCGAGGACCCAGAAGCGCCGCCGTATGAAAGTGGCTCGCGAGGATGCCGACGCAATGCGAACCCTGCCGCGCCTGCGTGTCTGGTTCCTGGGCACAAGGCCCAGGATGACGGTGGAAGAATTGCGGGAGGGAGCGTTGCGGACAGGGCGCCACCCCCATCCCAACCCTTCCCCCATCCAGGGGGAAGGGCTCATGACGGCGCCTCCGTCTCGATCCACCGCGCCAAGTAGCGCGCCAGCATATCGATCTCCAGGTTCACCTTCGCGCCCGGCGTGAGTTGGCCGAGCGTGGTGACGTCCCAGGTGTGGGGGATGATGTTGACGCCGAAGGTGTCGTCCTCGACCTCGTTGACCGTCAGCGAGACGCCCTCGACGGTAATGGAGCCCTTGGGCGCGATCAGGCGGTGCAGAGGCTTCGGCGCGCGGATGCGGACGCGGTGCGAGCCGCCTTCGGGCTCGACAGAGATCACCTCGCCCAGCCCGTCAACGTGGCCGGAGACGATGTGGCCGCCCATCTCGTCGCCGAGCTTCGCGGCGCGTTCCAGGTTCACCCGGTCGCCTTCCTTCAGCTCGCCGAGTGTCGTCTTCGACAGGGTCTCGCCGGAGACTTCCACGGCGAACCAGCCGTCACCCTTCTCCACCACGGTCAGGCAACAGCCCGAGTGACTGATCGAGGCGCCGAGGTCGACGCCCGCGAGGTCGTAGGCGGTCTCGATTTCATAGCGGCGGTCGCGGTTGGTCTGACGGACAGACCGGACGCGCCCCACGTCGGTGACGATCCCGGTGAACATCAGATCCTCTCGTACCGCTCCCAGAGGTCGTCGCCGACGGCTTCCAGCGCCACGCGCTTGAACCGGGGCGCCTTGGCGAGTTCCGTCAGCGCCAGCGATCCAACCGCCGGCCGGCCCTCGCCTCCCAGCAGCACCGGCGCGCGGAACCACTCGACCGCGTCGACCAGCTCGCAGCGGATGAAGCTTGCCGCCACCTGTCCCCCGCCTTCGACCAGCACTGACGTGATCCCTTCCGCTTCCAGCACCGTGAGCGCCGACTTCAGATCCGGCCGCTCCCCCACAGCCTTCACTGTAAGCACCTTTACCCCAGCGTCAGTCAAACGGTTGTTTGAATTCTCGATGCTGACGACGTAGGTCGGCGTCTCCCGCGCCGTCCGGACCAGCTTGCAGCCGGGCGAGAGCCGCTGGCGGCTGTCCAGCACTACGCGCGCCGGCTGGCGGCCGGTGTAGTTGGCGCTGCGCACGGTCAGTTCCGGGTCGTCGGCGATGGCGGTCTCCACCCCGATCAGCACGGCGTCATGGTCGGCCCTGAGCGCGTGCACCGCCCGCCTCGCCTCCTCGCCCGTGATCCAGCGGCTTTCGCCTGAAGCGGTAGCGATGCGTCCGTCGAGGGACGTGGCGAGCTTCAGGGTGACGCGCACGGCTCAGCCCTTGTCGTCGTCGTGCAGGCCCTCTTTGGCCAGGAAGTTCGCGAAGTCGCCCGTCTCGCGGAAGTCCTTGTAGACCGAGGCGTAGCGGACATAGGCCACGTCATCGAGCTCCTTGAGCCCCTGCATGACGAGCCCGCCGACGGTGGAAGACGGCAGTTCCGTCTCGCCCATGCTTTCGAGTTGGCGGACAATGCGGCTGACCATCTGCTCGATGCGGTCCTGATCGACCGGGCGCTTGCGCAGCGCCACCATGACCGAGCGCATCAGCTTGTCGCGGTCGAAGGGCGAGCGGCGGCCCGAGCGCTTGACGATGATCAGTTCGCGCAGCTGCACGCGTTCGAAGGTGGTGAAGCGGCCGCCGCACTTGGGGCACAGCCGGCGACGCCGGATCGCCGCCCCGTCTTCCGACGGTCGGCTGTCCTTCACCTGGCTTTCTTCGTTACCGCAGAACGGGCAGCGCATGATGTGGCCCCTCCCGCGAGCCTCACCTACTAATTGTAGATGGGGAAGCGTTGCGTCAACGCCACCACCTGCTCGCGAACTTCCGCTTCGACGGCGCTGTTGTCCGCGGCGTTCTTCGCAAGGCCGTCCACGACCTGGCCGATCCACTCGCCGATCTGGGTGAACTCGGCGGTCCCAAAGCCGCGCGTGGTGCCCGCGGGCGTGCCGACGCGGACGCCGGAGGTGGTGGCCGGCGGCAGCGGGTCGAAGGGGATGCCGTTCTTGTTGCAGGTGATGTGGGCCCGCTCCAGCGAGGCTTCAGCCGCCTTGCCGGTGACGCCCTTCGGCTGCAGGTCGACCAGCATCACGTGGCTGTCGGTGCCGCCGGAGACGATGTTCAGCCCCGCCTTCGACAGCGCCGCGGCCAGCGCCTGGGCGTTGGCGATGATGCGTTTGGCGTATTCCTTGAACTCGGGCTGCAGCGCCTCGCCAAAAGCGACAGCCTTCGCGGCGATGACATGTTCCAGCGGGCCGCCTTGCAGGCCGGGGAAGACGGCCGAGTTGATCTTCTTTCCGAGGTCGGCGTCGTTGGAGAGGATCAGGCCGCCCCGCGGGCCGCGCAGGGTCTTGTGGGTGGTCGTCGTCACCACATGCGCGTGCGGCAGCGGGCTCGAGTACTCACCGGCCGCGACCAGCCCCGCGAAGTGGGCCATGTCGACCATCAGGTAGGCGCCGATGGAATCGGCGATCTCGCGGAAGCGCTTGAAGTCGATCACCCGTCCGTAGGCCGAGCCGCCGGCGATGATCAGCTTCGGCTTCTCGGCGGCCGCGACCTCGGCGACCATGTCGTAGTCGATCAGCTGGTCCTGCTTGCGCACCGTGTAGGCGACGGGCCGGAACCACTTGCCGGATTGGTTGGCGGGGGAGCCGTGGGTCAGGTGGCCGCCGGCGGCGAGGTCCATGCCCATGAAGGTGTCACCGGGCTTGAGCAGCGCCATGAAGACGGCCTGGTTCGCCTGCGCGCCGGAGTGCGGCTGGACGTTGGCGAACTCACAATTGAACAGCTTCTTGGCGCGCTCGATCGCCAGCGTCTCGATGACGTCGACGTACTCGCACCCACCGTAGTAGCGCCGGCCCGGATAGCCCTCGGCGTACTTGTTGGTGAGGATCGACCCTTGAGCCTCCAGCACCGCGCGGCTGACGATGTTCTCAGACGCGATCAGCTCGATCTGGTCGCGCTGCCTTCTCAGCTCATGCTCGATGGCGTCGAAGATCTCCCGGTCGGCGGCGGCGAGGTCGGCGCCGAAGAAACGGGCGGGGACGGGCGTCGAGCTGGGAGCGTTCATAGGGAATCCTCTGGCGGGCGTGGCGCCTGTTTAACGCCACCCGCGCGCGGATCAAACCGCCCGCTGCAACCTTCCTGCGCGCCCGAGCATTGACGCCTTCGCCTGGGCCGCAACCTGCTCGGCCCGGCGTGAGGGACACTGGCAGGAAATGGGGATCCGGGGTGACCGATACGACCAGCGACGAAGGCGAAATCCAGAGCGGCGGCCAAACGGGCGAAAGCGGCTCGCAAACCGACGTGCTCGTCTATGTAGCCGACATCGTCGCGGCCTTTGTCAGCCAGAACAAGGTGCCGGCGGAGCAGATCCCGGAGGTGGTGCAGTCCGTCTACCAGGCGCTCAGCGGCCTGCAGGGAGGCGGCGCGCAGGCTGCCCAACCCGCGGAGAAGCAGAAGCCCGCCGTGCCGATCGGGCGCTCGGTCCAGAACGACTACATCGTCTGCCTGGAAGACGGCGCGAAGCTGAAGATGCTCAAGCGCTACCTGCGCTCGCGCTACAACATGAGCCCCGAGGAGTACCGCCGTAAGTGGGGCCTCCCCGCCGACTACCCGATGGTCGCCCCGGCCTATGCCGCGCGGCGGTCGGAGTTCGCCAAGCAGATCGGGTTGGGACGAGGCGTGCGGCGCAAGTGATCCTTCTCCCCTTGCGGGAGAAGGTGGCCCGCGAAGCGGGTCGGATGAGGGGTCTCTCAGAAGTCGATGAAGCGGTTGTGCTGAGTCGCAGCGGGTAGGGCTTTCAACCCCTCATCCGTCAGCCTCCGGCTGCCACCTTCTCCCGCAAGGGGAGAAGGGATTACGCGGCTACCCCGCCAAGCCGCGCGATATTGCACTTGGCCCAGAGGCCTTCCATCGCACCGACCAGGTCCCGCATCATCGCGTCCGTGTGGAACGGCGTGGGCGTAAACCGCAGGCGCTCGGTGCCGCGGGGGACGGTGGGGTAGTTGATCGGCTGGACGTAGATGCCGTGGTCGGACAGCAGCATGTCCGAGACCATCTTGCAGTGGACCGGATCGCCGACCAGCACCGGCACGATGTGGCTGACCGACGGCATCACCGGCAGGCCGGCGTCGCGCATCATCGCCTTCAGCGTCGCGGCGCGCTCCTGGTGAGCCTCGCGGACCTCGTTGTGCTCCTTCAGCCAGCGCACTGACGCGGCGGCTCCGGCCGTCAGGGCCGGCGGAAGCGACGTGGTGAAGATGAAGCCGGACGCGTAGGAGCGGATCGCGTCCACGATCACCGCGTCGGCGGCGATGTAGCCGCCCATGACGCCGAAGGCCTTGCCGAGGGTGCCTTCGACGATGTCGATGCCGTCCATGACGCCGTCGCGCTCGGCCACCCCGCCGCCGCGCTGGCCGTAGAGGCCGACGGCGTGGACTTCATCAAGGTAGGTCAGCGCGCCGTACTTCTTCGCCAGCGCGATGGTGGCGGCGATGTCGGCGATGTCGCCGTCCATCGAATAGACGCTCTCGAACGCGACCAGCTTCGGCGCATCGGCCGGCGCGGCGGCCAGCAGCTCTTCGAGGTGCTCGAGATCGTTGTGCCGGAAGATGTGGCGCGGACCGCCGCCGTGGCGGATGCCCTCGATCATGGAGGCGTGGTTCAGCGCGTCGGAGAAGACGATCAGCCCCGGCAGGATCTTGTAGAGGGTCGAAAGCGCCGCCTCGTTGGCCACATAGCCGGAGGTGAACAGCAGCGCGGCTTCCTTGCCGTGCAGGTCGGCAAGCTCGGCTTCCAACGTCACGTGATGGTGGGTGGTGCCGGAGATGTTGCGGGTGCCGCCGGAGCCCGAGCCGTTGGCGTCGATGGCGGCCTTCATGGCTTCGATGACGACGGGATTCTGGCCCTGGCCGAGGTAGTCGTTCGAGCACCAGACGATCACGTCGCTGGTCGAGCCGTCCGGCTTGGTCCAGGTGGCGCGGGGGAAGTCGCCGCGGTGACGCTTGAGGTCGGCGAAGACGCGGTAGCGGCCTTCGGAGCGGACCTTCTGAACGGCGTCGGTGAAAGCGGCGTTGTAATCCATGACGACTATGCCCGGTCTGTCTGGCGCGGGGGCGCTCGACCGTCCCCAACTCGCGGGGCTTGTCGCACCGCGAGGCTTTCCTGTCCATATACGGGAAATCCCGTACGAATTCACTGCGTCCTTCAACACGCCCGCTGCGCGGGCTGCTCAGGATGACGAATTCTGAGTCCGTCATCCTGAGCAGCGACCGAAGGTCGCGTGTCGAAGGATCAGGTGAGCTCGGCGAGCTTTCCCCGCATGAGTTGCAGCACGGCGGAGAAGTCCTTCCCGCCGTAGCCCAGCCCGTCGAACATCGCGTAGAGCGCCTCGGCTGAGGCGCCCATCGGCGTCGTGGCGCCCGCCTTGGCGGCGGCTTCCTGCGCCAGCTTCAGGTCCTTCAGCATGAGCGCCGTGAGGAACCCGCCCTCGTAGTTGCGATTCGACGGCGCGGCTTCGACCTGTCCGGGCCAAGGGGAGTAGGTCGTGAGCGACCAGCACTGGCCCGACGACTTCGACGCGATCTCGAAGAACCGGTCGGCGTCCAGCCCCAGCTTCTCGGCCAGCGCGAAGGCCTCGCAGACGCCCAGCATGGAGATGCCGAGCACCATGTTGTTGCAGATCTTGGCCGCCTGCCCTGCCCCGGCCGATCCCGCGTGGATCACCGCCCGCGCCATCGGCTGAAGCGCCGCGTCGAAGTCCGGGAAGTCTTCCTCGTCGCAGCCGACCATGAAGGCCAGCGTGCCCGCGTCCGCCGCCATGATGCCGCCGCTGACCGGGGCGTCGGCGAACTTGAAGCCGTGCTCGGCCGCCTGTTTCGCCACCGCCCGCGCGCTTTCGACGTCGATGGTCGAGCAGTCGATCAGCAGCGCGGACTTCGGCGCGTGCGGGAAGACGTCGTGCGCATAGACCTGCCGCACGTGCTGGCCGGCGGGAAGCATGGTGATGACGACGTCGGCCTCCCGCACGGCCTCCGCCGTAGAAGCGGCCGCCGTGCAGCCGTGCTCCACCGCCCTGGCCAGCGCATCCCTCGACAGGTCGAAGGCAATCACTTCATGCCCGGCTTTCACCTGGTTGGCGGACATGCCGCCGCCCATGTGGCCGACGCCGATAAACGCAACTCTTGCCATCAGCGCGCGCCGCGCGGCTTGCGGAACTTGTAGATGAACTGGTCGGTGTGGCCCCGCACGGACGGGTCGAAGATCGGCAGCTTGTGGGTGTCGGCGGGGTTGCGCAGGATGGTGCCCTCGCCTTCGTAGATGAAGCCCGCGGCCTCGACCTCCTGGCGCACCACGGTCGGGTCGATGCGGTGCAGGCTGTCGACGTCCTGCACGCCCCGGCCCACGTCGTCGGCGTGGTCGAGCACGAGGTAGACGCCGCCCGGCTTCAGCTGGCGGAAGATGGCCTTGTTCATCGCGGCCACGTCGACCGGGCCCATGAACTTGGCGTGCATGTCGTGGTAGTTCTGGCTGGTCCAGACCAGGTCCAGCTTCTCCGGCGTCGAGAAGGCCGGCAGGCGGCGCACGATCATCGAGACGTTCTTGTAGTTCGGATCGTCCGCAATCGCCTTCACCGCCGGATCGCGCTTGGCCATCTTGGTCAGCTCGTCAGGCACATAGGCGTAGACGTGGCCGTAGGGCCCGACCGCCTTCGACAGCACGCGGGTGAAGTAACCGCCGCCGGGGACGAGCTCGCCAATCTTCATGCCCGGCGTGACGCCGGCGAAGGCCAGCGTCTCGGCTGGCTTGCGTTCGGCATCGCGCTCGCGGTCGGCGGCCGGGCGGTTCGGATCGCCTACGGCGGCGGCCAGGAATGCCGGGATCGCGGGCCGGGGCGGCGGCGGGACCATGGAGGCGCAAGCGGTCAAGGTCATCGCCGCCAGCATCAGAACTATCGAACGTCCGCGCATCTCTTCCTCTCCTCCTCGGCCCCCGAGGTAAATTCTTACGCTCTTCGTACGCTCACGTCAGCGGCGACCATTCCTGGTCGGCCGGCAACGGGGCGAAGATCTCGTCCAGCACAGCTTCAGTGACTCCGGCAAGCGTCGCGGGGTTCCACCGGGGCGCGTTGTCCTTGTCGACGATCACCGCGCGCACGCCCTCCAGGAAGTCGTGCCGCTGCACCACGCGGGCGCCGATGCGGTACTCGGTCTGCATGTTCTCGGCGAAGTCGCGGGCGTGGGCGCCCAGCTGCAGCTGGCGGAAGGCGACCTTCATGGTCTGCGGCGACTTGGTCTTCAGCGTCTCAAGCTGGGCCTTCGCCCAGTCGTCGTTGTCGCCTTCGAGCGCCTCGAAGATCGCTTCGACGCTGTGACTGCCGAACAGACGATCGATGTCGTCGCGATGGGCCGCCATCGGCGCCTGGCCGGGATCGGCGTCGGTGCGGGCGAGGATGGTCTCGATCTTTTCGGGATCAGCGACGATGGCCGCCTTCACGGCCTCAAGGTTGTCGCTCTTCTCAAAGTCGGTGGCGATGCCGAGCGCCAGACAGTCGGCCGCCTTGATCCGCGCGCCGGTGAGCGCAAGCCACAGCCCTGTCTTTCCGGGCAGCCTGGGCAGGTGCCAGCCGCCGCCGACGTCCGGGAACAGGCCGATCCCCGTCTCCGGCATGGCGAAGGTGGTCCGCTCGGTGGCGATCCGGAACCGCGCGGGCATGGAGACGCCGACCCCGCCGCCCATGGTCACCCCGTCCATCACCGCCACGACGGGCTTGGGGTAGGTGAACAGCAGGTGGTTCAGCCGGTACTCGGTGAAGAAGAACTCGCGCGCCTGAGCGCCATCCCCTGCCCCGCTCTCGGCGAGCATCCGGATATCGCCGCCGGCGCAGAAGCCGCGCTCGCCCGAGTGGTCGATCAGCACGGCCTGCACGGCCCCGTCGCCCCGCCAGCCGACCAGCGCCTCGATCATCGCCCGGCACATGGCCGTCGTCAGCGCATGCAGCGCGCCCGGCCGGTTCAGGGTGATCCGCCCGACCTTGCCTTCGATGCGGCACAGAACCTCGTCGGTCATTGCCGGAACATCTCCCGGGCGATGATGACGCGCATGATCTCGTTGGTGCCTTCGAGGATCTGGTGGACGCGCAGGTCGCGGACGATGCGCTCCAGCGGGTAGTCCTTCAGGTAGCCGTAGCCGCCGTGCAGCTGCAGCGCCTCGTTGGCGACGGCGAAGCCAGCGTCGGTGGCGAAGCGCTTGGCCATGGCGCACTGCTTGGTGGCCTCCGGATCGCGCTTGTCGAGCGCATCGGCGGCGCGGCGGACCATCAGGCGGGCGGCGTCGAGCTCGGTCGCCATGTCGGCGATCTTGAACTGCAGCGCCTGGAAGTCCTTCAGCGGCCGGCCGAACTGGTTGCGGGTCTCCATGTAGGCCTTGGCGGTATCGAGCGCGAAACCCGCCCCGCCCAGCGAGCAAGAGGCGATGTTCAGGCGTCCGCCGTCCAGGCCCATCATCGCGAACCGGAAGCCGTCACCCTCCGCGCCGACGCGGCTCTCGACCGGCACGCGGACGTTGTCGAAGTTCACCTGCGCCGTCGGCTGGGCGTTCCAGCCCATCTTCTTTTCCTGGGCGCCGAACGACAGGCCCGGCGCATCCTTCTCCACCACGAAGGTCGAGACGCCCTTCGGACCGTCGGCGCCGGTGCGGGCCATGACGACGTAGATGTCAGAGGCGCCGGCGCCGGAGATGAAGGCCTTCGAGCCGTTCAGGACGTAGTGGTCGCCTTCCAGCTTCGCCGTCGTCCGCAGGCTGGCCGCGTCCGACCCAGCGCCGGGCTCCGTCAGGCAATAGGACGCGATCAGCTCCATGGTCGTCAGGCGCGGCAGGTAGCGCTGGCGCAGATCGTCCGAGCCGAACCGGTCGATCATCCACGAGCACATGTTGTGGATCGAGATGAAGGCCGCGACCGGCACGTCGCCGTAGGACAGCGCCTCGAAGATCAGGCTGGCGTCGAGCCGGGTCAGCCCCGAGCCGCCGACCTCCTCGCTGACGTAAATCCCCGCGAATCCCAGCGCGGCGGCCTTGCGCAGCACGTCCACCGGGAAGTGCTTTTCCTCGTCCCACTTGGCGGAATTCGGGGCGAGTTCTGCTTCGGCGAAGGCGCGGGCCGCATCCCAGATTGCGCGCTGGTCGTCGGAAAGGGTGAAATCCATGCGGGCGGGGGTCCTTCGATGGAGTTGATCACCTGACGCCGCTGGCGCACCCTGTCAACGCTAACGGAAGGGGAAGGCGCATGAGTGAAACGGCCGTCACGCCCACCACCACCGAGCCCGGCCGGGGCGATGTGGATTCGAACCTGGCGCTGCTGGGCTATGCGCTGCTGTTCTTCTCGATCTTCTTTGCGGGGATGCCCGGGCTGGTGGCGGCGATCATCGCCTATGCCCAGCGCCAGGCGGTGAGCCCGGCGATCAAGAGCCACTACAACTTCCAGATCCGCATCTTCTGGGTGGGGGTTGTCCTGAGCATGATCGCGGCCGTGTCCGGCGTAGCGGCGGCGGCGATCAGCGTCGGCCAGCTGTTCCAGCTCGGCGTGCAGGGCGGCTGGGACGCCTGGGACGGGATCAGCTTCTCGACGTCGGAATTCCACGTCGATCCGCCGGTCGTGACACTGCTCAGCATCACGGCGTTCGCGGCGCTGGCGACGGTGCTGTGGCTGCTGATCGCGCCGCTGGTCGGCTTCATCAGGCTTGCCACGCAGCATTCGATGAGTGACAGGGCGGCATGACTAAAGCCCCCCTCGCGGCCTACCCCGCTCTACGTCTTCGCCGCCTGCGCCAGGCCGACTGGGCCCGCCGGCTGGTGCGCGAGAGCGTGCTGACGCCCGCCGACCTGATCTGGTCGATGGTGGTGCACGAGGGCGAGGGCCGCGTGCCGGTCGGCTCCATGCCGGGCGTCGAGCGTCTGTCGGTGGCCGAGGCCGCCAAGGCGGCCGTCGAGGCCCGCTCGCTCGGCATCCCGGCCATCGCCGTCTTCCCGCATATCGACGGCGCCCGGAAGGACGAGGCGGGCTCGGCCGCAGCGGACGAGAACGGCCTGATCGCCACCGCCGTGAAGGCCATGAAGGACGCCGCGCCCGAAGTTGGGATCATGTGCGACGTGGCGCTCGACCCCTTCACCACCCACGGCCACGACGGCGTGCTGGAGGGCGGCCGGATCGTCAACGACGCCACGATCGAGCGGCTTGTCGAACAGGGGCTGATGCAGGCGAAGGCCGGCTGCGACATCCTCGCGCCGTCGGACATGATGGATGGCCGCGTCGGAGTACTGCGCGCAGCACTTGAGGCCGAGGGCCTCCAGGACGTGATGATCATGTCCTATGCGGCCAAGTACGCCTCGGCGTTTTACGGCCCCTATCGCGAGGCCATCGGCTCCGGAAAGCTGGGCTCCGGCCCGGTCGAGAACCCCGGCGACAAGAAGACCTACCAGATGGACCCGGCCAACTCGGAGGAGGCGCTGCGCGAAGTCGCGCTCGACATCGCCGAGGGCGCCGACATGGTCATGGTCAAGCCGGGCATGCCCTACCTCGACATCGTCCAGCGCGTCGTCGAGGCGTTCTCCATGCCCACCTTCGCCTTCCAGGTCAGCGGCGAGTACGCGATGATCATGGCCGCCGCCCAGAACGGCTGGCTAGACGAAGAACGCTCCATCCTCGAAAGCCTCGGCGCCTTCAAACGCGCCGGCTGCGCGGGGGTCATCACCTACTTCGCGCCACGGGCGGCGAGGTTGTTGGGGGCTTAGCTCTTCCCCCAGTTCATCTGGGGGAAACCATCCCCGACAGCGATAGCTGGAGGGTCGATGGGGGAGTTGTCCGCTCTTGTTTTTTTACTCCCCCATCGAGCTTCGCCGCTTCGCGTCTCAGCCCACTTCCCCCACATGCGTGGGGGAAGTGTTTTCCAGTCGCGCCGCCAGGCTTGAGGTGTCCCAGCGATTGCCGCCCATTTCCTGCACCTCGGCGTAGAACTGGTCGACGAGCGCGGTCAGGGCCAGGGTCGAGCCGTTGGCCCGGGCTTCTTCAAGCACCAGCCCCAGATCCTTGCGCATCCAGTCGACGGCGAAGCCGAAGTCGAACTTGCCTTCGATCATCGTGGCCCAGCGGTTGTCCATCTGCCAGGACTGGGCCGCGCCGCCGCTGATCGCCTGGTAGACGAGCGCGGGGTCCAGGCCCGAGCGCTTGGTGAAGTGGACGGCTTCGGCCAGCCCCTGCACGACGCCGGCGATGCAGATCTGGTTGACCATCTTGGCGAGCTGGCCGCTGCCTGGGCCGCCGATGCGGGTGATGGCTTTCGAGTAGGCGCGCATGACTGGCTCGGCGCGTGCGAAGGCCGCCTCGTCGCCGCCGACCATCACCGCGAGCTGGCCTTTCTCCGCGCCCGCCTGACCGCCGGAGACCGGAGCGTCGACGAAAGCGCGGCCTACCGCGCTCGCGGCTTGCGCCATCTCGCGGGCGACCTTGGCGGAGGTGGTGGTGTGGTCGACGACGACGCCGCCCTCCGCCATCGCGGGCAGCGCCTCGGCCACGACCTGGCGGACGTCATCGTCGTTGCCGACGCAGAGGATCACGAACTCGCACGCGGCGACGGCTTCGGCGACGGTCGCGCGTGCCCGGCCACGGTGCTCGGCGACCCAGCGCCTGGCCTTCTCCGGCGAGCGGTTGAAGACGCTGACCTCGTGGCCCGCGGCGGACAAGTGACCCGCCATCGGATAGCCCATGACGCCCAAGCCGACGAAAGCGACCTTCATGCTTACCTCCGAAACCATCGCCCGCTTCTTACGCGAACGCCTGCTGAGGCCAAAGGCCGCTTCCCCTTGCGCTGGAACGAGTCCCGGCGCCTAATCTTCCGCGAGTGAGGGACTTTATGGCTTAGAAAGGCGCCGCGGCCCGTGACGCATCATTTCCCGACGCGCCAGCTTCGCTTCTTCCTGACGGCGCCGTCTCCGTGTCCCTATCTGCCCGGCCGCGAGGAGCGGAAGGTCTTCGCCCATCTGCCGGCGTCCGAGGGGGCGTCGGTGAACGATTCGCTGACCCAAGTGGGCTTCCGCCGCTCCCAGAACATCGCCTATCGCCCGGCGTGTGAGAACTGCGCGGCCTGTGTCTCCGCCCGCCTGCCGGTGCGCGACTACCTCTTCACCCGCTCGGAGCGCAGGGTGCTGGCGAAGAACGACGACCTCGCCCGCCACCTCGTCGAGGCCGAGGCGACGATGGAGCAGTTCGACCTGCTCCGCCGCTACCTGACGAACCGCCACGCCGAGGGCGGGATGGCCGACATGACCTGGCCGGACTACGTCGCCATGGTCGAGGACACGGCCGTCCGCACCCACATCATCGAGTACCGCGCGCCGTCGCAGGACCGCGGGCCCGGCGACCTGATCGCGTGCGTTCTGGTGGACGTGATGAGCGATGGGCTGTCGCTGGTCTACAGCTTCTACAACCCCGACCTGCCGCGCCGCAGCCTGGGGTCGTTCATGATCCTGGACCATGTGGTTCAGGCGCGGCTGATCGGCCTGCCGTACGTCTATCTCGGCTACTGGGTGCCGGGGTCGGAGAAGATGGCCTACAAGGCGCGCTTCTCGCCCCTGGAGATTCTGAAGCCCGGCGGCTGGCAGCTGATGTCCGCCCGCGACCGCCAGCCCGAAGGCGAGCGGCTGCCGACGCCGTCAGAGCCGGTCGAGGTCGAGGCCTACCTGCCCGGCAAGGGGCCGCTGGGCTCCTAGCTCCAGGGACCGGCGGCCGACCGCCCGCCCCACGGCCCTTCATTCGGCGGCTGCGGCGCTGTTCCGCCCGCATATTGCACCAGCGCCTCGATCCGCGCGGGGATCGGCGGGTGGGTGGCGAAGAGGCTGTAGAAACCGGTCTCACGGTCGTCGAGGAACATGGCCCGCACGCTTTCCGGTGCGTTCAGCTTCTCCGTCCCGCCGGATATCTTCATCAGCGCGGAGATCATCGCATCGGGGTTCTTGGTCAGCTCGACGGAGCCCGCGTCGGCCACGAACTCGCGCCGCCGCGACAGCGCCATGCGGATCACGATGGCCAGCAGGTAGCCGATGAAGGCCGCCAGCAGGGCTACGAGGATGAACACGCCGCCTCCCCCACCCCGCCGATCCTCGCGACGGCCGCGAAAGCCGCCCCACAGGATCGAGCGGTAGATGATCTGGGCGACCAGGCTGAAGATGCCGGCGAACACCGCCGCGATGACCATCGTGCGGACGTCGCGGTTGATGACGTGGGTCAGCTCGTGACCCAGCACCGCCTCCATCTCGTCCTTGTTCAGCGCCTGGACGATGCCGCGCGTGACGGTGATGGAGTATTGGCCCTCGTGGAGGCCGGTCGCGTAGGCGTTCAGCGCCTCGCTCTCGATCATCCGCAGCGTCGGCGTCTTCATGCCGCGTGAAATGCAGAGGTTTTCCAGCAGGTTGTAGAGCTCCGGTTCCTCCGGCCGGGTGACCACCCTCGCCCCGGTGGCCATGTCGATGATGGCCTGGTTGGCGAAGTAGGCGATCGCGAACCAGACCGCAGCCGCCGCGATGGCCAGCGGCGCGGAAACGGCTAGCAGATGGAAGGCATAGACCGCATCGCCCTCGGGCGTGCCGGTGGACGGCAGATAGCCCGCCCCGATCATCGCCCAGGTGAAGACGTAGACCAGTCCGACCAGCAGCACCGGGAACCCGGCCAGCAGGAAGGCCGAGCGCAGGTTGTTGTTCCAGATGAAGGTCTGAAGGCCGACGGCCTCCATCGTACGCTCCCTAGAACTTCACCTGCGGCGCTTCGCCGACAGTGGCGCGCTGTTCGCCGAGATCGAAGAACTCGCGCGGGGTAAAGCCCAGCGCTGGCGCGAACAGCACGGCGGGGAACTGCTGGATGGCGGCGTTGAATTCGCCGACCGCGCTGTTGAAGAACCGGCGGCTGGCGGCCAGCTTGTTCTCGATGTCGGCGAGCTCCGACTGCAGCTGCAGGAAGTTCTGGTTGGCCTTCAGGTCGGGGTAGGCCTCGGCCACCGCGAACAGCTGCCGAAGGGCGCCGGTCAGGGCGTTTTCCGCCTGCACCTTGCCCTCGACGCCCTGGGCGGCCACGGCGGCGTTGCGGGCAGTGGTCACAGCCTCCAGCGTGCCGCGCTCGTGGGTGGCGTAGCCCTTCACCGTCTCGACGAGGTTGGGGATCAGGTCGTGCCGCTGGCGAAGCTGCACGTCGATGTCGGCGAACGCCTGGTTGGCGCGCTGCCGCAGGCCCACAAGCCGGTTGTAGACGCCGACCGTCATGAACAGCAGGACAGCGACGATGACGACAATGACGACGAGGCCGATCATGGGCTTCTCCCGACGTTAGCGGCCCTCAATGTGGGGTGGATCCGCGTCTAACGCTAGCGTCACGCTTACTGTGGCCTGAACCGCTTGCTGGCCGGGAAGCCCTTCGGCGCCAGCTTGCCGGCGGCGGAGCGGCGGCCGAGCCAGTCGCGCCAGTCCGCCCAGGCGAAGGTGCGGCCGCTCTTGTCGATCCAGCTCGCGCCCTCCTCGGCGCTGAACACCGTGGCGTCGCGCAGGCCGCCCTCGCGGTAGGCCTGTAGCTTGACGCCCTTGCCGCGCGGCATTTCCGGAAGTTCTTCAAGGGGAAAGACGAGAATCTTTCCGTTGTCGCCGATCGTCGCGATGTGGTCGCCGGCCGCCTCGATGGAGACGACCGCCTCCCCGTTCAGCACCTGCTTGCCCGCCCGGCGGAAGGCGATCATCTCGTCCTCCGGCGCGATGAAGCCGTAGCCCGCCTTGGACGCCAGCACGCGCTTGCGACCCGGCTTGTAGACGAAGACGTCGATGATCTTCACCCGGTCGTCGAGGTCGATCATCAGCCGCAGCGGCTCGCCGTGACCCCGTGCGCTCGGCAGTTTCGAGCAGTCGACGGTGAAGAACCGCCCGTCGGAGGCAAAGACCAGCAGCTTGTCGGTGGTCTCCGCCGGCACGAGGAAGCCCAGCTTGTCGCCCTCCTTGAACTTCAGCTCGGAGGGATCGTCGACGCGGCCCTTGGCGGCGCGGATCCAGCCCTTTTCCGACAGGATCACGGTGATCGGCTCGCGCGGCACGAAGACTTCGACGGCGGCGTCGAGGTCCACCTGCGGGGCCTCGGCGAAGTCGCTGCGGCGCTTGCCGACGGCGGTATTGGGCCCGAGCACCTTCAGCGTGCTCTTCAGCCCCTCGCCGACCAGCTTCCACTGCATCTTGTCGGAGGCGAGCATGGCGTTGATGCCGTCGCGCTCCTCGGAGAGCTCGGCGTGCTCGCGCCGGATCTCCATCTCCTCCAGCTTGGCCAGCTGGCGCAGGCGGGTGTTGAGGATGGCGTCGGCCTGGATGTCGGTCAGCGCGAAGGCCTCGATCAGCCGCGCCTTGGGCTCGTCCTCGTAGCGGACGATGCGGATCACCTCGTCGAGGTTCAGGAAGGCGATCAGCAGGCCGTCGAGGATGTGCAGGCGCGCTTCGATCTTGCCGAGCCGGAAGCGGGCGCGGCGGACCAGCACCTCGCGCCGGTGATCGAGGAAGGCCAGCAGGGCGGGCTTCAGCCCCATCACGCCCGGCGTGCCCCGCGCGTCCAGCACGTTCATGTTGACCGGGAATCGGCTCTCCAGCGCGGAGAGCTTGAAGAGGCTCTCCATCAGGAGCTCGGGCTCGATGTTGCGGCTCTTCGGCTCCAGCACGAGGCGCACGTCCTCCGCGCTCTCGTCGCGCACGTCGCCCAGCAGCGGCGCCTTTTTGCCCTCTATGAGGTCGGCCAGCTGCTCGACCAGGTCGGCCTTCTTCACCTGGTACGGGATCTCGGTGACCACGATCTGGTAGGTACCGCGCCCGGTGTCCTCCTTTGTCCAGCGCGCCCGCACGCGCACCCCGCCGCGGCCGGTCTCGTAGGTCTCCAGCAGCGAGGTCTGCGGCTCGACGATGACGCCGCCGGTCGGGAAGTCCGGCCCCTTCACCTTGTCCATCAGGTCCGCCGTGGTGGCGTTCCTGTTCGACAGCAGCAGCAGGCAGGCGTCGATCAGCTCGGCGGCGTTGTGCGGCGGGATGGAGGTCGCCATGCCGACCGCAATCCCGGCCGAGCCGTTGGCCAGCAGGTTCGGGAAGCCCGCGGGGAGCACCACCGGCTCCTCGTCCTCACCGTCGTAGGTCGGGCGAAAGTCGACCGCGTCCTCGTCGATGCCGTCGAGCAGCAGGGCCGCGGCGTCGGTCAGCTTGCACTCGGTGTAGCGCATCGCCGCGGCGTTATCGCCGTCGATGTTGCCGAAGTTGCCCTGCCCGTCGATCAGCGGATAGCGCTGGGCGAAGTCCTGCGCGAGGCGGACCAGCGCGTCGTAGACGGCGGTGTCGCCGTGCGGGTGGTATTTGCCGATTACGTCGCCCACGACGCGGGCGCACTTCTTGGCGGTGGTCTCGGGATCGAGCCGCAGCTGGCGCATGGCGTAGAGCAGCCGCCGGTGCACGGGCTTCAGCCCATCACGCACGTCCGGCAGCGCCCGGTGCATGATCGTCGACAGGGCGTAGGCGAGATAGCGCTTGGACAGCGCCTCGCTCAGCGGCTCTTCCAGGATGTGCTCGCCGTCGGATGGCGGTGGGGTGTGGAGGGTCATCGTTCGAATCGTAAGCGGCTAGGTGCGGTAGCATAAGCCCTTCCCCCAGCTTGTCTGGGGGAAGTGGCCCGACAGCGATAGCTGGAGGGTCGATGGGGGAGTTGTCCCTCTTGCTTTGCTGCTCCCCCAACGAGCCTCGCCTTCGG